>NZ_JUGU01000001.1:2852500-3452500 GCF_000799465.1 Psychroserpens sp. Hel_I_66
TCTATCTCAATAGTTTCAAGACTTCACCTGGAGCTCCAGGTCTTGGGGCATCATTCGTAACAACACTCCCATTTTCATCAACAATTAAATATTGTGGAATGGTAATACCATTTTGAATTCGTGAGTGCTCTTTTTCAAAATCTTTATAAAACTCCTGATTTGCTAAATGGTGATAACCAGATAAATCATAATATTTAATCAACTCAACCCATTTGTCCTTTTCTTCTTTTCGATCCAATGAAATAAATAATTTTTTATAGCCCTTCTCATACAAAATATCTGCAATCATGTGATTATTAGAAAACTCTTTTTTACATGGTCCGCACCAAGTAGCCCAAACATCTATGTACAACTTTTGTCCTTTAAACTCTTTAAGTAAATCTTCTAAACTATTGATGTTTTCGCCTTCCACAAAAGTCACGCTTGATGGCAGATCGCTTTTAACTTTTTCTTGATACGCTCTAATTAAATCGATATCATTTTCGAGATATTGGATGAACTCACTGTTAGGATAATCTGTTTTAAATTCATTAAAAACACTTACCAGACTCTGTTCATAATTGGTTTGCTTAGAACTATTTAGGATATAATTTGCAAGGAGATCTTCTCTAAAAGGTTCTTCAATTAGGTTTTGTATTATGTTCATATAAATTGGATGAAGACTATCTTTTGCATAAAATTCTTGACGTTGTTCTTGCGAGTATTGACTTTGAATCTCAGGATAAATTTTACTTTCCATGACATAATCTGTCCAATTTTGAGGTTTATGTTTTACTGAATAACTATATGTTTTACTTATGGAATCCATTAAATTTTCAAAACTCTGCTTGTATTCTTTCGAAACTTGACCCCTTCTATAATCTGCCAAACTCACTATTGCGTTGGCATAATAATAATCGATATCTGTGTTTAATAATTGATAAAATTCTTCATCAATCTCTTTTTGTTTTAAAAGTTTATCGATTTGGGAAATCTCTTTGTCTTTTAAATCAGATACATGATTTTTTACTGATACCACAGTGGTATCTTTATCAAAATCATTTAAAAATGAAAAGGATCCCGTAGGAGTTCTTTTAAATTCATTGTACAGCTGCTGGCCTTTTGCATTATCACCAAAAAACAAAATACCTCCATCTTTAAGAGTAATCTTATAATTTTGATTAGGTAACAAAAACATTTTGAATCTTTTTTTGTCTAAAATAAACCTAACATACTCTGGAGCCTTAACATTAAATTCCCCATAATAGATACTATCTTTGATGAGCTCTAAGCTATCCATGTTTTTATCCCAAACGTCAATACCATTAATTGGTCTAAAAAATATTGGACTGTCCAAAGAATCCACACTTGCTTCTAAAGTAATAGATGTTAACTTTGAAGTTTCTTTTTTTTGACAACTCACAAGCACAATTGTCAATAATAGTATAGCAAATAAGTTTCTCATGGATTTCTTTATAATAATTTTTAAGATAGTTATTTCTCTAATAAGCAAACCCAGAAAATCGCCCGCAATGGGTTAACGAAACAGAGAGTGTTAGTTTATAACCCTCATAAAATAATTCTGGTATTCCATTAACCGTTTTTTTAATCTCTAAATCTTTAATTGGTAGTTGCTCAGTTTTAGAAACAGATTTTAATAACGCTTTTTTAAGTGCATTACTTTGAACATCGTGCGACACTATTTCAATGTAAAAAATTGAACTTAGACTCGTTTTGTTTTTATCAAGTTTTGCAATCGTGTGCAAGTAATCTCCAGTAATTATAGAGGTTGTAAAATATATGTTGTCCTCAATTTTCACCAATCCATTTTTTTCGGAAATGAGCTCACACACCAACCGTTTAGGGTTAAAAAAACGCTCGCCAAATTGCTGCACATGAACCTTATAAGCAGCCTCTTTCATGCTCCAAAGTAACCAAATTGTTTGGTGTTCATTTTCCGAAGATAAAATAAGTGATCGCTCATTCTTGGTGAAGACTTTATCTAAAAATCGAGGACGCTTCCAATTAGAGGGACTGTATTTTAAATCGACAATGTCATTGCCTATCATTTTGCAGCTAGCTTTTCGTTTACAATCTCCATGGCAGCTTTTACAGATGTCATTTTCTCCATATCATCATTTTCGATTCTAATATCAAATTCGTCTTCAACGTCTAAAATAACATCTACCAAATTAGCAGAATTTATCTTTAAATCATTTATAAAATCGGTGTCTTCATTAAGATTTTTGAACGCCTCTTCATCCTGAATATAAGGTTGAACAATGGTTTTAAGTTTAGCAATTAATTCTTCTTTTGTCATAGCATTTCCCACGAAAGTGGGAATCTTATTAATTAAACAATTTTTTTGTCACTTCGAGCGTAGTCGAGAGATGTTAGTTATTCTTTATACCTTTTAAAGATAACACAACCGTTAACATCACCAAAACCAAAACTCGCTTTTGCAGCAATATTTAGTTCAGTTTTTAATGATTTTGTAATTATTTTTTCTTCGGAAATCAGCGCAGAAATCTCAGGATGCACATCCTCACAATTGATATTTGGGAAGACAAATTGTTCATTTAATTGTAAAACCGTTGCTACAGACTCTATACTTCCTGCAGCTGCCAAACAATGACCAACCATAGATTTTAAGGAGTTGATATACGGGAAATCGTCGCCTTTTCTGTTTAAGGCTTTTGTCCAATTCTCAACTTCCAGACTATCTTTTGATGTTGCGGTTAAATGTCCATTTATGGTATCAATGTCTTCCGCAGAAATATTTGCATTTTTAATCGCGTCCTTGATACAGCGTTGCACAGCTTCTGCATTTGGAGCTGTCATTGTTCCGCCATTTCTTTGACCTCCAGAGTTGATGTTTCCGCCTAAAACCTCAGCGTAAATTGTTGCATTTCTTTGTAATGCACTTTCCAAGGATTCCAAAACCAAAGCTCCAGCTCCAGCTCCAGGCACAAAACCAGAAGCACTTTCACTCATTGGTCTTGAGCCTTTTTCTGGAATTTCATTATACTTGTAAGTCATCACTCGCATCGCATCAAAACCTCCCCAAATATAAGGTCCATCGTCACTACAGCTGCCAACGAGCATTCGTTTTGCCTGATTATTTTTGATGCGTTCATAACCCATTAAAATGGCTTCAGTCCCTGTGGTACATGCCGAAGAATTTGTAGTCACTTGATTGCCCAACCCAAGGATACCGCCAAGAAACGCACTGATCCCACTAGCCATGGTTTGTACGACAACTGTGCTGCCAAGTCGTTTGACTTCGCCCTCGTCGAGTTTATAAATGGCTTCTCTAAATTTTTCTACTCCAGAGGTTCCTGTTCCGAAAATAGTTCCGCTATCAAAATCTAAATCACTAGTGTCGTCTACTAAAAATCCAGCGTCTTTCCAGGCATCAATTCCAGCCATGCAGCCATATAAAATCCCAGAACTATTAAAACCACGCAATTGTAAAGGTGTTAAATATTCGAGTTTTTTTTCTTCGGAAATTTGTGGAATTCCACCAATGCAGCAGGAAAAATTAAGATCTGCCAATTGCTGATGGAATGTGATTCCAGATTCTCCTTTTTTAATCGCTTTTGAAAACGCATCAAGTCCTACACCGTTTGGTGCTACAACTCCTAACCCTGTTATTACTACTCTGTTTTTCATGATGCTAGCATTCCTGAAATTTTCCCACGACATACAAGTTCTGCTTTTGAATTTAACAACTTGACATTACATTTCAACTTATTAAAACGAAACACTTCTTTTTCTGAAACTACGGTCACTTTCTCTCCTGGAAAAACTGGTAAAAAGAAATCCACTTGGCTAGATGTTAATGCAATTTGTGGTTGATTGTTTTCTGAAAGCTCATCTTTCAGAAGAAAAATTCCAAAACATACAAGTCCAATTTGCGCCATACATTCGGTTAATATAACACCAGGTGTTATTGGGTTGTTTTTAAAGTGTCCTTTGTAAAAATAGGCTTCTTTTTTGAAGGTGTAATGGCCTGTTATTCCTTCCGAAGACATTGTTGTTATGTCGTCAACGAACAGAAAAGGTTCTTGATATGGTAATACATTTATGATGTCTTTACTAGTCATATTTTGTTTTGAATAAGTGGATTCCTGCCTTCGCAGGAATGACAATATTTTTGAATTCGTGTTTCACTAAAATTATCTTCTCCTAGTTTGAGATTCCTGCCTTCGCAGGAATTGTTAACTAATATGCTCACCACCATCTACAGGAATCACGCAACCGTTGATCCAACTCGCTTCATCTTTTGATAATAAATAAACCGCGTTTGCGACATCTTCGGGCTGCGTTAATTTTTTAAACGGATTGCGTTTTAGGCTATGTGCTTTTATTTGATCACTACCAGGAATCATTCGTAAGGATGCAGTATCTGTTACACCTGCTTGGATGCAATTTGCTCTAATACCAAAAGGCGCAAACTCTAAAGCAATGTTTCTGGTAATGGCTTCTAAAGTGACTTTTGCTGCAGAAACTGCTGCGTAATTTTGCCAAGCTTTGGTATTGCCTTCGCTGGTAAAACTGATAATTCTGGCGTCTTTTGCAAACAATTCGGATTCAAAAATAGCTTGTGTCCAATCGTATAAACTAATCGCCATGGCATTTATGGTGAGATTAAAATCGTCGTTTTTTAAGGTTGGTTTTTCTTCGGAAATCATCGGTTTTAAATTCCCTTTGGCGACACTGTGAACCAGTGTTCTTATTTTATCTTCCGAAGTAAATAGTTCTTTTAATTCTGAAATGATCTCATCACGTTTTTCAGATTTGAACGCATCGACATTATAGGATACAAACTTGATGCCTTCTGCTTTTATACTATCAAATTCTGAATTGATGTCATCTTCTTGCGCTCTTGAGTTTCTATGAATGATGCAAATATTCATACCGTGTTTGGCTAGTTTTTTTGCTGTCGCTAAACCTAATCCAGATGAGCCTCCAAGGATTAGCGCCCAATAGTTTTTATGTTGAAAATCTGTTGTCATTTCTATTTAGTTTATGAGATGCTAAAACAAGTTCAGCATGACAAAATGGTTTTGTCACCATTCTAATAATATGCGTTGTGCTGAAAACCCTGGACCAAAACTGAGCATTAATCCGCGATCTCCTTTGGGTAAATTCTTATCCATAAAACGTTCTAAAACATAAAGCACCGTTGCGCTGCTCATGTTTCCGTAGAGTTTTAAAACCTCTTTCGTGTCGTCTATGTTTTTTCCCAATGTGCCAAATAATTCTTCAACGGTTTGTACTATTTTTTTCCCGCCAGGATGAAAAATTAAATGGTCGACATCTTCTATTTTAATTCCGTTTCGTTCTAAAAAAGGATGTACGATCTTTGGAAAATGCTCTGAAATCGTTTCTGGTACAGCCTTATCCAATATCATTTGCAATCCTGTATTTACCAATTTAAAACCCATCATTGTTTCTGCATCATAAAAATGATACATGGCCTCATCGATAATTTTCGGACCTTCTTCATTTTCATAGGACGATAAAATGACACTGGAAGCACCATCACCAAAAATAGCAGCACTCACAATGTTCACCATTGAATAATCATCAAGCTGAAATGTTGCGGTTGGTGATTCTACAGCAATCACTGCTGCACGTTTATTTGGGTTTGCTTTTAGAAAATTCTTAGCATATATAATTCCCGAAACGCCTGCAGCACAACCCATTTCGGTCACGGGAAGTCTCACGATATCCTGTTTCATATTCAAGTTGTTAATCAAATATGCATCAACTGATGGAATCATAATACCTGTGCAACTTACAGTGATAATGTAATCAATATCGGTTGGTTTTAGCTTTGCTTTGTCCAATGCTTTTACCAACGATTGCTCAGCCAATTTAATGACTTCACGTGCATAAATATTATTCTTTTCTTCAAAAGAGGTGTTGGTAAATACTTCTTCAGCATCCATAATGGAATAACGTCTATCGACACCTGCGTTTTCAAAAAGCTTGATGACCTTTCGCTTGAAACGGTCTTCTTGACCATCTAACCAAATATTCAAAAACGGGATAATATCCTTTGTTTCTCTGGTATATTTTGGGAGTTGTTTTGCTACTGCTGTTATTTTTACGCTCATATTATTTTTGCTCCAAAATCCATTGAAAACGGAAAGCCCATTTCCAACGCAATTGATAATTTGCATTAATTTGGTTTGATATCTCTACTAATTCCTCTTTTTTAAAACCTCTCAAAACAGATGTTAATCCGTCTTCAACTATGGTTTTATTTTTTATGGTTGTGCACAATAGCTTAAATAAATAATAGGCTAGTTTGTGCCTGTGTAAATCATTAACGACGATTCCCAATTTTGCTTTTTCTAAGACTGGTCGTAAAAACGTTACTAATTCTTCCTCTTTAAAATGGTGCAGAAATAACGTGGTTAACACCAAATCGTAATTTAGCTGTTCAAATTCCGAAGAGAAAATATCGATCGCCTTAAATTCAATATTGTCATAATCTGTCGATAGTGAGGCTGCATAATTTACGGTGTGCGCGTTTGCATCAATACCAATTAAATTAAAATGATAACCGTTTTGTTTCCCAAATCGCGACACTTCCCGCAAGATATCTCCACCACCACAACCTAAATCTATGATGGTTATTGGTTTGCTTTTATCACAGTTTTTGAGCGCTTTTTTAAGTCCGTTTATGGTGACTTGGTTGCCTCCTAACCACTGATTGATTTTTGCCAGTTTATCTAAAGCGTCATGAAGGATTGGACCGTTATAATCCAGATCATCCATGATTTCCTCTTCCTCGCTTCTATATTTTGTACTCACTAATAAACTCATTTTGCTTCCATTAATTTACCGTGTGTTCGTTTAATAATATGAGGCAAAACACCTGGAAAGAACTTGAGACCTTTCATAATCACTTCGGAAATTCTATGTTGACTAAACAAGTTAGCCACCAAATGTCCTGTTTTTAGTCGGGATTTAAAGGCTTTGTTCCATTCTCTAAGATACTGCTTTTCGAGAATTTTTCTGTTAGGAATTTCCGAAGAAAAGTACCGCAAAATCAAATGGGACGCTATTTGTGCACTTCTAATCGCCATACTCATGCCATTGCCACATAAGGGATGAATCAACGCAGCTGTGTCGCCACACATAATGATATGGTTTTCAATAGGTTTTTTGTCTTCAAACGAGATTTGACTTATGGTTAATGGCTGTTCAAAAAAAGAAGTGGTGTTTTTAAAAACAGCCTTTAAATGCGGGTTCTTATACACGACTTTCTCTTGAAACTCTTCAATATCCTTATGGTTTTTAAACGATTTAAAATTGGTGATGTAGCACAAATTGATATTGTCATTCTCTACTTTTGAAACTCCACAATAGCCACCTTCAAAATTATGGAGCGCAACAACATCATTAGGGAAGTTGCCTTTTACGTGGGTTTTGACCGCTAAATAAGGAGATTTGGTTTTGATGAATTGCCTATCAAGCCTCACATCCAAATTTGAGCGTTTCCCAAAAGCTCCAATTACTATTTTTGACGTAAATGTATTATTGTTTTTGGTTTCTACGGAAAATTGATCCTCATAAAACTGAACATCCTCAACCGCGTCCTGAAGCAGTTTAGCACCATTGTAAATCGCTTTTTTTGCCATTTCATGATCCAAACAAAACCTGCTTATACCGAACCCTCCCAAAGGTAAATCTGCTGAAATTAATTGACCATTGGTGGTTGATAGTTGAAACTTATCAATCTTTTTCGCTCCTAATTTAAAGACGTTAATCTCTAAAAAATCTAAATATGGCAAGACTTCATTTGAAATATATTCACCACAAACCTTATGTTTTGGATACTCGTTTTTTTCAATAACCAAAATACTCAAGTTGTTTTTAGATAAATGAATTGCGCAAGACAATCCTGCCAATCCACCACCTATAACAATAACATCAAAATGTATTTGGTTTGTATTCAATTTCTAGTTTTCAATCTTTTTTTTAAAGATAAGCCGAAATTGATTTAGAATGCGTTTAGATAACCTCTAAAATTTTAAAAACCTCATCCCTAAATTGTACCTCATCACCAGCTTTTTTTCCCAAGATTAATTGTGAGATTGGTGTATTTGCAGAAATAGCATAAAATTTATTAGTTTCTACTAAAAGTTCTCCAGCGCTTACTGCTATAAAATAATTGGCTTTTGTGGTGTAGACGATACTTCCGAGACCGACGATTTCCGAAGAATTAGAGATCGCTATCTTTGATAATATTTGCCTTGTTTTTTCAATTTCTGCTAATTGAGTTCCTGCTTTCTCGCGTTCTAATTGCAGCATCGCACGACCCGTCTCGTGTTTATCTCCTGCGGAACTTTTTGTTTCTGAAGTTAATGATTCTTGAATTTCGTTAATTGTATTTTGAATCGTTTGGAACCTGTTAGCGATAAATGATGAACACTGGTCATACAGTTCCTGTTTGATGTTATTTCGCTTTTTCATCACTTGTGGAATAATTTAATGGTCCGAAATAATTCATTTGTTTTGTAATCCATGCTTTTCTACTTTCAATGTAAGACGTCGCTGGATTTGCTCTGTATCGTATAGGGTTTGGTAAAATTGAAGCAATAGCTGCAGCTTCGTATTTAGATAACTTAGCAGCCGATTTTTTAAACCAATATTGAGATGCAGCTTCAGCTCCATAAATACCTGGTCCCATTTCTATACTGTTGAGATAGACTTCCATGATGCGTTCTTTGCTCCAAATTAATTCAATTAAAAAAGTAAAATATGTCTCTAAACCTTTACGTAACCAACTGCGCTGTGGCCAAAGAAATACATTTTTTGCAGTTTGCTGACTTATCGAACTTGCGCCTTTTAAGCGTTTTCCTTTTTTGTTGTTTTCGTATGCTTTTTCAATTGCTTCTACGTCAAAACCGTGGTGATTCAAAAAATTTTGGTCTTCGCTACAGATTACTGCTAATTGTAGA
The DNA here is from genome assembly GCF_000799465.1 of Psychroserpens sp. Hel_I_66. NCBI lineage: Bacteria > Pseudomonadati > Bacteroidota > Flavobacteriia > Flavobacteriales > Flavobacteriaceae > Psychroserpens > Psychroserpens sp. Hel_I_66. The sequence goes on from NZ_JUGU01000001.1 coordinate 2,861,461, forward strand.
TTATTTGAAATTTCTTCAATTGGCACCCAATCATGTTCCCATCCTTTTTTGCTGTCATCGGTTTGCTCAATATTTTTAATAACCATTAACGGTGTAATCGGTACTGGCACCCATTTAAACACAAAAACAATCACTATTGAAAACACAAACAAACATAAAATGGTCTTGAATATAAATTTGAAAAGGCGTTTTATAAATTTCATGTGTTAAGCGGAACTGTTATGCAAATCTAAGCATTGAGATTTTAGTTTTAAATAAAGACCAAAAGGTTTTATACTACTAATGCACTCAACAACCAATCTACTCTATCCTTTTAATTTGTTAAGGAATTAAATCTGCTAATTCTTTTCCAATCAAACTCCCAATGGCAACTCCCATTCCACCAAGACGAACTCCGCAAAATACATTATTAGATAATTGTTTGACGATTGGTTTTTTTTGACTTCCAACTCCCATAATTCCACTCCAGCGATGTTCAATTTCAAAAGTAGTATTTGGTAGAATAGTCGTTTTTAAAATGTCTTCGAGTTTTTTTTGTATTAATTCGGTTTGGTTGAACTCAATGGTTTCTTCTGCCTTAAAATCTAAATTTCGTCCACCACCAAACAAAATTCTATTGTCGATATTTCTAAAATAATAATACCCTTGATCTAAATGGAACGTCCCTTTTATCTTTAAATTATCTATAGGTTTCGTAATTAATACTTGGGCTCTTGCTGGTTTTACTTCAGGAATATCTAAACTTGAAGCAAAGCCATTTGTAGCAATGAGAAGCTTTTTTGATGAAAACTCAAATTGATTGGTTTTTATTTTTACTGAATTTTTTTCTTCGGAAAAAGACTCGACTGTAATACTGTTCAAAATTTTTATATCTGCGCTCAATACTAAATTTGTGAGCGATACCATCATTTTACCAGTATCAATTTGACCTTCAAATTTATTGAAACCTAAAATTTCATTACACTGCTCAAAGCCAAAGCTATTAGGTTGAAAGCTAAAAACATGATCTTTAAATAATGGTTTTAACAACCTGTTGACAGTATCCTTTTTTTCTTGGCATGTTGCTAATAAATTATCGGTTTTTGAGAATAATTCATATCCTCCATATTGCTTATAATCTATGTTTTTATCGCCTAGAGTTTCACGCATTAATTGGAGCCCATCGATACGTTTTTTTACGAGATTGAAGACTTCTTCTTCACTATGAGAATTGAGATCATCAATAATTTCGCTAAGACTTCCAAAACATGCAAAACCTGCGTTTTTGGTACTTGCGCCTTGAGGTAATATGCCTTTTTCCAAGATGAGTATATTGGCTTTTGGAAACCTTTTTTTCAATTTTAAGGCACAGTTTAGACCAACGATTCCGCTACCAACTATAGTGTAATCTATTTTGGTGAGCCAAGATTTTATTTCCCAGTAGGATAGATTCATATTAGAATTATATTGGCATTAAAACCGGACCTAAATATTCAAGCCAAAGTATTGCGCTAATAAATGATCCTGGAACAACAAAGATTAGCATCTGTATTTTTTCTTTTTTATTAAAGCGTTTCAAAAATAAATGTATTGCTAGAACTACTATAATTATACTCAATATAGTTATCACATAGTTTTCTTTAAAATAGTATAGATCTAGATTATTATAGTTAAAAATAATAAATGAGATAAACTGAAGACTTGTATACAAGAACAGAGAAAAAAAGAATATTAAAATCCATTTGAGATACGTAGTTATTTTAAAAAGCTTTATAACTAACATTGACCAACAGCTTAATGATATTAAAAAAGAAACCAATATAATACCATTAATAATAGAAAAATTATGTATCTGATTTAATTTTATTAATTGGGCATGAACTAAACAGCCTACTAAGTTACCTGTATAATTATATGTAAAAATATTTGATACATCTCCATTTGTAAATAATAGATCTAATATAAAAATCAGCGCATTATTTAGAATCGCATAAGTGGGAAAGAGCAATAAAAATAAAAAAAAGATAAAAAGTGATTCTTTCTTTTTTAGCATATTTCAGTATTGTTTTATCTCTTAAATATATAAATAACTATCGATTTCTGTTAAGGATGGAGTGGTTTGTTTGAGCTCCTCGCAGAGAGCGAGCCACGAGAGCCTGACGCTTTGGAGCTGTTTCAGCGAAAAAGGGTAACAGCCAAACATTTATTTTCTTAAAAAATTCAATTTATGATATAAAAAAACTCCGAATTTGCTTTCGGAGTTTTTTTGTATTGTCTTTTTAAAAAATTTATTCTACAACAAGTTTTTTGGTTACGACATTTCCACCGTCATTGATATTGAGCAGATAAATCCCAGAGTTAACTTTACCTAAATTAATTGATTCATTAAATTCTCCTGACACATTATCAAAAGTTGTATTAAATACTGATCGTCCTCTAACATCAAATACTTGTACGTCAACATTATTTGAATTTGCGTTAAACTTGATATTGAACTCTCCATTGTTTGGGTTAGGAAAAACCGATAAAGAGTTTTCTAAACTAGGCTCTTCTACTCCTAAAACTGTTGTAGTTGTACAGAGTTCTATTGACCACTCATTCACGGTTCCTGTATCTCCATTAAAGAAATCCACAAATACTAAGTTCCAAGTCCCTGATGGATTATTACCAGTAAATCCCGTCATTGGATTCGCAGGAGCGTAGGTACCAATAGTTGGTGAAGCACATACAATTGCAGGTGATCCATCCTTAAACGTAACGTTTATATCTTGAAATTGGGCTGAGTTACAGCTTCTTGCCCAAATATTTGCAAAACCTCCACCACTTGGTGCTTGCAGTTGCATGATCAAATCACCTATATAACTATGTTGTACGTCTACACTAACTCTAATATCTGTAATTGGTGTAGTTTCGGAAACAGTAACCGGAATAAATACTGGTGTTCCTTGAACATTTGCACCACCACCATCTGGTATATTTGTTGATATTGGACCAGTAGTGTAAGTATTACAAACTGTTGTCACTGTTGCATTTAAAGCAAAATCTGTAGAATTAATATTGAAGAAAATATTTCCTGCGCCTTCTACCATTACTCTACAAGAGCCTGAAGCTAATCCAAAAGGTACTGTGATGTCCTGACTCCCATCGTTTGGAACATTAGATGCCAAAACAGTGTCATAGGTTAATCCTCCATCTATTGATAATAAAATATTTACATTAGCTGTGTTAACTCCACTACCTGTTGTTCCTGCAACATCCCAAGTAATAGTTTCGGTAGTTCCTGATACCCAAGAAACTCCAGAACTGTTTTGAGAAGTCACTATAAAAGGACCTGCTGCTGTTGTAACCGTAGCCAACATCGCATCAACTGCTGTTTGACCACCATCTATATCATTGTCCCTAACTGTCAATCTGAAATTTAGATTTCTATTTACTGAAGCTAATTTCTCCCAAGTTGTAGAACCACCTGAATTCACTAAATCTGCTAACCGTGGTATATATCTTGATGGATTGTTTGTCCCTTTATATGATCTCACGATTGGACCTTGCACTGTTGTTTCTGTTGGCGCACCTGTTGGGCCTAAATCATATTGTTCCCATGTATATGTTAAACTTGCTTCACCTCCATCATCGCTACCAGAGCCAGTTAATTTATAAGGAGTTGAAATTGGAATGATAAAATCTCCTCCTGCATTAGATGTTGGAGCAGCATTCCCGGTTGCTATAAGATTGGCACATTGACTATTCCCATTAGTTATGTTGTCGAAAATTTCATCTAAACTTTTTTGATGAAAATAGTCGTCACTATTATTTTGTACATTTTGTGGCGGACAGATACCTGCATAAGCCATTATTGTAGAGCCACTACCTGGCTCATAAGCATTAGATGCTGTTCTTTGTGTAAGACAACTAGAACCTGGAGCGTTACCATTAAATGTGTGCGGACCACCATATTGATGTCCCATCTCATGACAAACATAATCAACATCAAAAGCATCTCCAATTGGCGTTGCTAAACCAGTAACTCCACGTGCTTTAACAGTTGTACATGGCGAATTTAAAGCAGCGACACCACCTCCTCCAGTGCTAAACACATGGCCAATATCATAATTTCCAGTTCCTATATTTGTATTAATTGTGGTTTGATTTTCTGTTAACATGGCAAACCCATCATCATTTGTATATGGATCACTAGTGACACTTGGGCCTAAAAAAATGATGCTTGTATTGGGAACCATAATCATGGTAATAGATAATTCTCTTTCATAAACACCATTAACTCTAGTCATTGTGTTAACCATAGCAGTCATCACTCCTGGCAATGTCCCACCATGAAATGTAGAATATTCTACAGTACATGCTAGTGCTAACCTAAATTCACGTAAAAATCCATCATTAGCATTTCTATTTAAACTCGGACCTGATTCTCTGTCTGCATTTTCCTCCAATTCGTCAACATAGTCACAAACCCATTCATCTGAATTATTTGTCAAACTTGACTTAGAATAAGAAATATAAAAATTATTACTTTCCGTATATGGATCAATAAAATACGTTCCAGAATCTGTGAATGTCATTGTGTTAACACCTTTTGGTGTAACACTAAATCGAATTACGTTTACTGGATTTTCTATACTTTGACCAACATAACTTTTCATGTCAGGGAATTGAACTTGGAGAGACTCCTCCATAATTGGAGCTTCTTTTATTCTGAAAGACTCCAAATTACCATCCATAACTGGAAATTGTACAATCACATTAGATTGTCCTTGAAATGTTTTTCTATTTGGAGCTAATTCTAATGTTTCTTTTAGACCTTCAATGTCTAATTCATAAAAATCTGCTTTTGCAGGTTGTGATTTTCTTAAAGCAAGTTCTCCTTTTGAGGCTTGAGTTTTAGTTGACTTTATCCAAAAGGATTTTCCTTGTTGAGCAAAACTTGCTGTTGAGCAAAAAATCATTGCTACTATTACAATAGTAATTTTTAGGTAATTTTTTTTCATTTCTTTTATTTAATTTATCAATGTCATAAATGTACATTGAGATTCTTAACCTACAAAATATTGAAAGTTAAAATAGTATATATTTGTTATATGAAAAGTTTGATAGTAATTATAATTATGGGCATCATGATAGCATGTAATGCTAATAAGAAGATAACTGATACTGAAAATTTATCTGAATCCTCATCAATATGCCCAAGTGAAGGCACTTGTACTTTGGAAGTTTTAAAAGATAAAGTTTTCAACATTAAAACGGATGAATTTGGAAATAGTTATCCCGAATTAATTGATGGAAATAAGATCGTTTTAAAATTCAGTTACAATAAAAATACAATTACAGATGTGGAAGATGATCATTATTCTGAAGTTGTATATTTAGAATTTGAAGAAGGTCTTTCTTCCATAAATCTAAAAAATAAAGATCTATCATCGGTAAAAGCTGGATTTTCTAGAGTTTGCTTCTGTAGAGGCCAAACAGGCACATTTCCGATAAATATAGGTCATTTGAATTTATCAAAACTTACTGATAGCACGTATCAAATAATTTTTGATTTTACAATCACTGAAGTTCCGCAGGTAATAAACTCATTTGACAGAACATTCAAATTATAAAAAAAGCGACTTAAAATTAAGTCGCTCTTTATTACTCTTGTATGGGTTGTATTTTAAAATCTTCCATAAATTTAGTGGTATAATTTCCTGCTAAATAGTCTGGATGATCCATCAATTGTCTATGAAATGGTATTGTTGTTTTTATACCTTCTATTACAAATTCATCTAAAGCACGTTTCATTTTGTTGATTGCCTCTTCCCGGGTTTGGGCAGTGGTTATCAACTTTGCAATCATAGAATCATAGTTTGGCGGAATTGAATAACCTGCATAAACATGCGTGTCTAAACGAACTCCGTGACCTCCTGGGGCATGTAATGTTGTAATACGTCCTGGTGACGGTCTAAAGTCGTTAAAAGGATCTTCTGCATTAATACGACATTCTATAGAATGTAGTTGTGGTAAATAGTTTTTTCCTGAAATTGGAACTCCCGCAGCTACAAGAATTTGCTCTCTTATCAAGTCAAAATCAATAACTTGCTCAGTAATTGGGTGTTCTACTTGGATACGTGTATTCATTTCCATAAAGTAGAAATTACGATGTTTGTCTACCAAGAACTCTACTGTTCCTGCTCCTTCGTAACTAATATATTCAGCTGCCTTTACTGCTGCTTTTCCCATTTTTTCACGAAGTGCCTTGGTCATAAATGGAGATGGTACTTCTTCGGTCAATTTTTGATGACGTCTTTGAATTGAGCAATCTCTTTCTGATAAATGGCAAGCTTTACCTGTGGAATCCCCTACAATTTGTATCTCAATATGTCTTGGCTCTTCGATGAGTTTTTCCATATACATATCATCATTTCCAAAGGCTGCCTTAGATTCTGTTCTTGCAGATTCCCATGCGTTTAGAAGATCTTCTTCTTTCCAAACAGCTCGCATCCCTTTTCCGCCACCTCCAGCTGAAGCTTTTAGCATAACAGGGTAACCGGTTTCAAGAGCTACTTTTTTACAGTCTTCAAAATCTTTAATGATACCCTCACTTCCTGGAACACAAGGCACTCCTGCTGCAAGCATAGTTGCTTTTGCATTGGCTTTGTCTCCCATTCTATCAATCATTTCTGGTGAAGCACCTATAAATTTGATGTCATGCTCACCACAAATTTTTGAAAACCTTGCATTTTCTGATAAGAATCCATAACCTGGATGAATAGCATCTGCATTAGTAATTTCTGCTGCTGCTATTATATTTGATATTTTTAAATATGACTCGCTACTTGCTGGTGGTCCAATACAAACTGCTTCATCTGCAAACTTAACGTGTAAGCTATCTGCATCTGCAGTAGAATAGACCGCAACAGTTTTAATGCCCATTTCTTTACAGGTCCTAATAACACGTAGTGCTATTTCTCCTCTATTGGCTACTAATATTTTTTTAAACATAGTGTTTTAGTTTAAGAGTTTATGGTTTTTGGTGTTTATCTGTTTCAGCACTATTGCTTCTGCATTCAAACATTAAACTTTAAACTTAATATTATGATGGATCAACTAAAAATAGAGGTTGATCAAATTCTACTGGAGATGAATCATCAACTAAAATTTTAACGATTTTTCCTGATACTTCAGATTCGATTTCGTTAAATAATTTCATTGCCTCAATAACACATAATACGTCTCCTTCTCCTATTGATGTTCCTACCTCAACAAATACTGGCTTGTCTGGAGATGGCTTGCGATAAAATGTTCCTATTATTGGTGATTTGATTGTAATGTATTTTGAATCTTCAGTTGCTGCTGGTGCTTCTGGAGCAGATGTGGAAGCTGGAGTAGCTGGTATTGCTGGCATAGCTTGTGCAACTGGCTGGTTCATTGGTATTTGCTGAACATAAGTCGTGGAATCACCTTTGTCTTCTGAACCTGTTCTAATGGTGATTTTAACATCATCCATTTCTAATTTAACCTCACTTGCGCCAGATTTGGCTACAAATTTGATTAAGTTTTGAATTTCTTTAATATCCATAATTATTAGTCATTTTAATTAGTTAGTTAAAAGTTGGTTATGAATTATAAGCCCACTTTAAATAAATTGAGCCCCAAGTAAATCCGCCTCCAAAGGCTGCGAATATTATTTTATCGTCTTTTTTGAGTTGTGATTCGTAATCGTGCAATAGTAGAGGTAATGTTGCCGAAGTTGTATTTCCGTATTTATGAATATTCATCATTACTTTCTCTGGCACTAAGTTCACTCTATTTGCTGTAGCTTCAATAATCCTCTTATTGGCTTGATGTGGTGCTAGCCAAGAAATATCGTCATTTGTAAGATTATTTTGCTTCATGATGCGTTCTGTCACATCTGCCATATTGAAAACTGCATTTTTAAATACCGTTTTTCCTTCTTGAAAAATATAATGCTTACCTTCTTTATATGTGTCTTCATTTATTGGATAAGATGATCCACCATAGGTTGCCTGAAGAAAATCTCGTCCTTCGCCATTGCTTCTCAATAATTCATCTTGAAGTCCTAAACCTTCATGATTTGGCTGAAATAAAACAGCTCCAGCTCCATCACCAAAAATAATACATGTAGCTCTATCTTCATAATTGATAAAAGATGAGTTTTTATCTGCTCCAATGAGCAAAACATTTTTGTATTTGCCTGATTCTATATAACTAGAGGCAACCGACATTCCGAAGAGAAAACTTGAGCAAGCAGCTTCAAGATCAAAAGAAAAGGCATTCGTTGCCCCAATCTTAGTTGCAGTAAAAGCTGCGGTTGAGGCAGCTTTCATGTCTGGTGTTGCTGTTGCAACGATTACTAATTCTATATCCTTTGGGTCAATTCCTTTTTTATCAATAAGGTTTTGAGCAGCTTTTATTGCTAAATAGGATGTTCCCTTGCCTTCATCTTTTAAAATTCTACGCTCTTTAATACCTGTACGAGTGGTAATCCATTCGTCATTGGTATCGACCATAGTTTCTAAAATCTTATTAGTTAACACGTAATCTGGCACATATGCACCAATAGCTGTAATTGCAGCTGTGATTTTACTCATACTAAACTTTTAATAGTTTCAAAAAGAGACTAAAACTGTGAAAAAACAGTAATTTTTTAATGAATTTACTAATTTTTCAACGATTATAGTGCAAATTAAGGTTTTTTTAGAGTTTGAAAAATTAAACATAAAAAAAACGCTCATTAATGAGCGTTTTATTATATGCATGCATAATACTTATGCTAGATTTTCCTCTTTTTCTGAGTTGTCAATTAACACTTGACCTCTATAGTACAATTTACCTTCATGCCAATGTGCTCTATGAAAAAGGTGTGCTTCTCCTGTTGTAGGACAAGTAGCTATAGTAGGAACAGATGCTTTATAATGTGTTCTTCTTTTATCTCTTCTTGTTTTAGAAATTTTTCTTTTAGGATGTGCCATTTTATATGTTATTTATCCGTTAATAGTTTTTTTAATGTATTCCAACGAGGATCAATTTCCTCTGATGTTTCTTCTTTTTCGCCCAAACTTTTTGGGCTTAACTCTTCTAATTTTTCAAGTATGTCTGAATCTAATGTACCATCTTCAACGCCTGGATGTATTCTTTTTGCTGGCATTGATAAAATGATTAACTCATAGATGTATTGTGCTACATTGATTTCGTATTCACCGTGTGGCAAAATTAAAATATCTTCAAACTCATCATTATATTCTTCACCAAATTTTACAACCAGCTTAAATTCACCATCAACAAATTGATCGTAAGGCTCGTTTGTAAGATCACAATTAACGTTTACACTACCTGAAATTTCAAAAAATAATTCAAGTAAAGTTGTTTTTTTTTCAAAAACCAACTCTGTTTTTACGTCTACATCATTAAAATCATCATACTCAAAATGTTCAAAGAACTTTTTATCAATCTGATAATCAAAATGGTGCTTTCCTACTTTGAGACCAATAAATGGTATCGTAAATTCCTTTAAGGGCTTCATCATCGCATTCATTTTGAGCCTGCAAATATATAAATTTTAATTAATTAACCTATGGTTATAAACAAAAAATGTTGACAACTTGTTAAAGCTGTTAGCGCGGAGATTTTTCAGCTCGTTTAGGGGCTTTCTTTAAAGGGTTTTTTGAATACTCTTTATATTCCTCCCTATTATTATAAATCTCAATAGCTTTAAAAACTGCCTCTTTAAATGAACCATGATCTGCTTCTCCTTTACCTGCAATCTCAAATGCTGTACCATGATCTGGTGAAGTCCTTACTTTACTTAATCCCGCAGTATAATTAACACCATGACCAAAAGCAATTGTTTTAAAAGGTATCAAGCCTTGATCATGATACGATGCAATAATGGCATCGAAATTTTTATAATTCTTTGACCCAAAAAAGCTATCTGCAGAGTAAGGCCCATAAACCATCTTTCCTTTCTCTTTAATTTCCTGTAACGTTGGTCTTAAAATATTATCGTCCTCTTCTCCAATAACGCCATTATCTCCTGCATGAGGATTAATACCTAACACCGCAATTTTTGGTGTTCTAACCCTAAAATCTTCTATTAATGATTTATAAACGGTATCAATTTTTTCTATAATAAGTTGTTTAGTAATCTTGCTTGGTACATCCTTAACGGGAACGTGGTCTGTAAGCAACCCAACCTTTAGGGAGTCTGTCACCATAAACATAAGACTTTTTCCTCCTAATTTTTCAGCTAAATAGTTGGTATGCCCAGGAAATTTGAAACGTTCTGATTGTATGTTATGTTTATGAATTGGTGCTGTTACCAAAACATCAATATTTCCATTTTTCAAGGCTTCAGCAGCAGCTTCTAAAGATTTTACTGAGTATTCTCCTATTTTAAGATCTTCTTCTCCAAAATTAATATTGACATGATCTTTCCAAACATTCAACACATTAATTTTACCATCAATAATTTGGTCTAGTTGATTTATTCCATGAAAATTAATAGCACTGCTAAAATGCTTTTTAAAAAAAGACATGGTTTTGATAGATGCAAAAATTACTGGAGTACAAAACTCCATCATTCTATTATCCTCGAAAGTTTTAATTATGATTTCCGATCCAATACCATTTAAATCTCCAATTGAAATACCAAGCTTTATTTTTTTGTCTTTTTCCATTAAGATGTTTTCTATTGTACGTAATTTTGTATTTGCAAATTTAACCAATTATTCGACACTATGTTTACAGGCATCATTGAAGATTTAGGGATTGTTACAAAACTTGATAGAGATCAGGGCAACCTTCATTTAACTATTAAGAGCGCTATAACCCAAGAATTAAAAATAGACCAAAGTGTTGCGCACAATGGAATTTGCCTAACTGTCGTTTCCATCAATAATGACACCTACACTGTTACTGCAATTAAGGAAACCATCGACAAAACAAATATTGGAGATTTAATGGTTGGAGACATTGTAAACCTAGAACGTGCCATGAAACTTGGTGATCGTTTAGATGGACACATTGTACAGGGACATGTCGATCAAATTGGATTTTGCCAAAGTGTTAAAGAAGAAAACGGAAGTTGGTCATATACTTTTGATTATGATGATACCTTCGGAAATGTAACTATTGAAAAAGGGTCTATAACTGTTAATGGCGTAAGTTTAACGGTGGTAAATTCAGAAAAAAACAAATTTAGTGTAGCAATTATTCCCTATACGTATGAGCACACAAATTTTAAGAGCCTTCAAAAAGGATCTAAAATAAATCTAGAATTTGATGTTTTAGGAAAATATATACAAAAGCTATATCAAAATAGACTATAAGTTTAAAATTAGTCTTTAGAATTTTGAATGGTTTTCTTTATTCCGAAGTAAGCACCAACAACCAAGGCAAAAGTAGTAAACCCATCAATAGGTAAACCTGGAGGAGGAGGAGGCATTGGAGGTGGCGGAGTACCATCTTGAGCCAAACACACAAAACTTATTAATACAAATAAGGTTGAGGTTAGGAATTTCTTGTTTTGTATTCTCATTGTGGCGTAAATGTATAAAAAAAAAGGTCTCAACAAAATATAATAACGAAAAAACATCCATAAAAGGCAAAAATATTCGACAAAATGCACGTATTTGCCCGATTTGCGTCAAATTTTTATTAAAATCAAATATATACTTTTTTAAGAAATATTGCGTAAAAACAATATAATTTCAATATTAAATCCTTGTTACGATGTTCATTAGGTTTGTTACACATACGATATAAATGTGATTAGGGTTTTATATATAAATATAAAATTAACGATGCATTTGGTCGAGAATATCGATAACTTTTGCTTTTTTCCTAACAGAAACAGGAACATTCTCTCCATTTTTGAGCATTAGGTAACCACCATCTGTTTTTATAAACGCACTAATACATTGTATATTTATAAGATGACTTTGGTGGATTCTCAAAAAACCATAAGGTTTAAGCATATCTGCAAAATATTTTAAGGTCTTGGTCACAAATACTTTTTTTCCATCATTTAAATGAAACATAGTGTTGTTACTATCAGACTCACAACGAATAATATCATCCAAATTCACTATAATTATTTTATCAAGCGTATGCAGTGAAATCTTATCTGGTTTTTTCTCTGGAGCAGCTAATGTTTCCTTTAAAATATTTAATCTTTCTTGGTTGGGTTGTAGTTGTTCTTTTGCTCTTTCAATTGCATCTTTTAGCTCTTCTTTTGCATATGGTTTTAGCACATAGTCAATCGCAGCAAACTTAAAAGCTTTTATAGCATACTCGTCACTTGCGGTTACAAAAATGATTTTCGACTTTAAATCAGGAAAAATCTCCAAGACATCAAATCCAGTGCCATCTCCCAACATGATGTCTAGAAATAGAATATCTGGCTGCACCTTCCGAAGTACTTTTGCTGCCTCTACCACACTTTGAGCTGTATTTATAATTTTTATGTCAGGATGATGGGATTCAATGTCGCTTCTTAAAAGCTCCATTGCATCTTTCATATCTTCTACTATAATTGCTGTCAACATAACTAATAATCTGTTTCTAATGGGATTTTAAATACAATGGTCGTGCCACCAATATTGCCATCTTTTAATTCTATTTCCTTTATTTCTAAGGCGTTTTTACCAGATATAGATTCCAAGCGTTCTTTTGTAACGGTTAATGCCATAGATTGATGATCTGTTTTGGGTTTTTGTTGTTGAGAGCTAAAGATACCAACACCATTATCACTAATAGTGACCTTTAGAATATCTTTAGTATTTTCAAACAATATATATAACTCTCCATTTCTTGGTCCTTTCAATATACCATGCCTAATAGCATTTTCAACAAAAGGCTGTATGAGCATTGGTGGGATTAATATTTCTTCGGGATCCAGATCTAATTTTAAATCAATATTATATTCAAATGGTTTTTCTGCCATTAATTTTTCTACTTCTATATAATGACGTAACGTTTTTATTTCTTGATCTAAATTTATGGCATCCTTTCTAGAATTAACCAACGTTTCTCGAAGTAAAGTTGCAAAACTATTTACCGTTTCATTCATTTTCTCTGGTTTTGTTGGAGCCATCGCTTTTATACCATTGAGTACATTAAAAATAAAATGCGGATTCATTTGCAAACGCAACGCCTTTTGTTCTAGGGTCAATAAATGGTTTTCTAGTTCTAGCCTCTTTTTCTCTTCGGAATTATTTCGTTTTAACCGTTTGATGTATTGATAAACTAAAAGAGCAAGCACTAAAACAGCCACAGCAATCAGTAACCCTTGAAACCATATTTTTTTGTGTAAAGGACTTTCTATAAAAAAAGAAAACCGAAGTGGTTCACTCTCTATCCATCTATGGTTTCTAGACTGTACAAAAAAATCATGACCGCCAAAATTAAGTTCTGGCAAATCCTGAGTATTTGCTTTAGACCAAGGGCTCCAGTTATTACTGTTTAATTTATAGCGATATTCTACACCATTGGGATGGTCTATGTCTACAGTTTTAAAGGTAAAACTCATTTGCCTTTGGTCTGGATTTAACTTTAAAATCTTATTAGAGTTTGTCCAAATTGAGAAATCTAAAGAATCTATACTTTTAAATTCTACCTTTACATCTTCTAGAAAAAGAGTGGGTTTTTCGGTTTCTTGATTTGTTTCTGTTGGTTGATATTCTGTCAAACCATAGAGTGCTCCAAACCATAAATGCCCGTTTTTATCTTTATCTACTGCATTTAAACAGGTTTCAATTCCCAAAAATCCGTCATTTCTTCCGAAGAAAAAAGCATCTTTAATCACATTTTCTTTATCAAGTTCTAGCTTATCAACGCCACGTTCTGTACCTACCCAAAGGTAATCTTGGTCATCAAAAATGAGCTGGTATATATTTTGAGAAGCACTGTTTTTTGCTCCTTTAAGTTTTTTAAACGAGCCGAAATTCTCGTCATTTGACCACCAAATCCCTTTACCTGCGGTGCCTAAATACAATGTGTTATTTTTAAAAATTATAGAATTGATGGCGACATTTTGATTTAATATGTTACCTAAATGCGTGATTTTACCATTTTTTAAATAGCCTAAATGTCCGTTTTGTGTCGCGTACCAAAAGCGGTTTTTGTTATCTCTAACCATCTGTTTAATGTACAAATCCTCAATACCTTGTGCAGTGCTGTAGGTATTATAAACCCTCAAACTATCGTTGGAAGGATTATATGCAAATTCTACAATTCCGCTAGAATAGGTAGCAGCCCAAATGGTATCGTTCTGCGCATGTACACTCCTGATCCAATCAAACGGAAAACCAGTTTCGGTACTTAAAACTTTAGTTTTTTCAACCTCTAAAGGTATTTTTGTGATCGTATTTTTTAAGGTATCTACTGCAACGGAGTCTACGATCGTTTTTCCCTTGAACAATAATCCTCTCCCATCTGATCCTGCCCAAATATTCCCATCATTATCTGAGGTTATGGTTTTTATTTTTACCTCGGAAAATGCTTCTGGAATTTCAATATCATTAACGCCAAAATCATCAATTCTAATTAAGCCAGCTTCAGAATTTGAAATCCATACTTTGCTGTTGACCGCATGCACTGCGTAAATACGATTTCCGTTAAGGCCAGTTTCAGTATTAAAATGTTTGAAACTGTTTTGAAAATATTTGTACAATCCACCTCCAGATGTGGCAATCCAAATATTACCTTGTTTGTCTTCAAAAATTTGTTTTACACCAGGTACCGAAAGACCATTTGAGGTATTGAGGGCAATAGATTCAAAAAGTGTTTTTGTGTCAATAACAGAAATCCCATCGTGTTGTGTAGCTATCCAGATTTGATCTTTTATTAGGGTTGAATTATTGATTCTTAGTGGTTCTCTAATTAAAATTTGATTGTCAAAATCTTTTGACTCAAATATAATAGTGCCATCGTTAAACGTTGACGCTACTATTTTTTCCTCAAAACCAACAATAGATTTAAAGTCTCCATTTTCTAGTTTCTCGGTATTTTTGGGTGGGTTTAAAAGTGATTTAATTTTCCAAAGTCCGTTTTGTGAGGCTAACCAAAAATGATCTTCAAAAAATAAAAGGTCATTGATTTGATTATTGTCCAATTCAATATGAACATTGATTTTAGTAACATTTAAATCTTCATTAACCAAGTAAACACCCTTATTTGTAAGTATATAAATTTGATTTTCATAACGATAAATTCTATTGATTTCTGGAGTTTGGGTATTTATAAAAGTGTTTTTAATTTTTACTGAAAGACCAAGTTTTGTACCTATAAACAAGGTGTCGTTTTGTGTTGAAATAGCATTTACATAATTAGAAACCAATCCACTATTTTCATTGAATACTTTGAAGTTTTCTCCATCAAATCTTGCCAAACCACCACCTTGAGTACCAATCCATACATACCCTTTTTTATCTTGGTCTATCGCATAAACCTGAGATTGTGGCAAACCGTCTTCAAGGGTCAAGGCTTGCAGTTGCTTGTTTTGGGCATTGATTGCGGGTTGATTTCCGAAGAAAATACCGAAGAAAAAAAGCAGCAGTTTATATGTTGATTTGGATTTCAAATTAGATTTTGTTTGCCATTGCAACTTACAATTTTGAACGCATTTATTGATACTTGTAGTATTGCTAATTTTATTAATACTGAAAAAAGCGCTGCACCACGACTTGGATACAGCGCTAAAAACATCACTAACAACAATTAACTAACTATTTGTTTTCAAATTCGCAGGATACTGCATAATTATATTGTTCCATTTGTACCTTTTCTAAGGCTACCAAAGTTGAGGTTTGCATTAATTTATCGTTCTTAAATACAATGTATGAGTTACTGGTAGTGACATCACAGCTCTCACTATCTGGATTAAAGAGTGTGATGACGTCTGTACCATAGGTATTGTCTTTTTTATTAACGATGCTCACCAAATTGTGGTTTAAAGCTTCAGACTTTACAAAGATTCTATCTATTTCCACTCCATTCTTTACAGCTCTAAGTTGAAAGCGCTTGTAGCCCTTGTAATCAACTCCTGCTTCGCCAAACAGGAATTTAATTTCGGGATTTATTTGACTGACCATTGTTTTTTGAGAGATGAGTCCGCCCCAAATCCATCCAATTTGTGGTCCCATTTTAATTTTATAAAATCTACTGGTTACGCCATTTATGGTTTGTGGAATTTCGCTTTTTGCCAATAACCTTACTCGAGTTCCAATATTTATTGTGGTTAATTTTTCGCATTGTACAGAGGCACAGTCTCTCAACGCGACATCATCTGCAAGTAAATATTGTGTTGCTTTTGTAGCAGATGTTGTGTAGACATCAAATTCTACTTCTTTGTCTTGAGCGTAAATATGTGACGCCATAAAAAGCATTGCTAAAATCATTACAGCTTGAAACAATTTGGAAACTCTTGTTTGTGTTTTGTTTTCTGTTTTGGTGTTCTTTAAAGTTCTCATAATATTTTGTTTTTGGGTTTATACTTATCACCTGTTTGGTGTTTCATACTCCAAAGATATATTGAGACTTAAGTAAAATTTGGGTGCTTCTAGAATTCGTAAGCAAGGGTTTAGAATTCGTCTAAGATTTGTATTTTAAGGAATGAAAATAACGTTAATATCTATAAATTATGCTAATACGGTTTCTGTTTTACGATTGATTTGAGATGTGCATCTTCTCATAAGCTAGTTTTATTTGAGCCTCACCATACGTTCTTTCTAATCGTCTTATAGTAAAGTGAGCTGTGGCCATTTTTTGAAAATGATTTACAAAAACATAATTTAGGCCTCCACCGCCAATGGCTCCAACGACAGGTAGAGCCTGAGCCAAAAATTTCTCGCTAATTAATAGACTTAATCTAGTTGCAATTTTAGAAACAAAATTACTTAACGCGCCAGAGCCTAGAGTTCCTGCTCCTTTTACTAAAGCATCCAATCCTAGTTTTACACCAGATGTAGATACATTGTTTAAAGCAGAGTTAATGGCAATACGCGTTGTGTAATAGCTCATTTCCAAATCATCATCATCCTTAGATTCTCCACCAAGAGCAAACACTTGCAGACATGCCATTTGACCTTCTAACGTATAAATATCTTCTCCTTCACTGCGAGCGATATCCATAATCGTTCGCATTAAAAATTTAGTGGTAAGGGTTAATTCTGAAGCAAAAATAGCAGTACCAAAACCTGTTGTAGCTCCAAAAAACCCACTAAGCGCTCCAGTACTCGTGACAATAGCTTTGTAAGTTGTTTTTGATGGTTTTTTAAAAGTTTTATTTTTTTGAATCGTCAATAAATTAGCTTTTATGACTTTTAAAAGTGCAGATTTTGTAATATTTTGTAATTTAAGTACAAATTTTTCTGGGACAAAATTGAGACCAGTATCAACCGTATCTCCAATTTTATTAACGTTACGCATGGTCCAGCTTATATTAAGCATATTAGACTTTGCTTCTTTTAAAGCCTGTAAATCTTCTGGAGATATGGGATTTGTGGTTAACTTCAAGTTTATTATAAAATGACATGTATTAATAGTATTCGTCTATTAATAGTATTCGTCGTTCATCATGTAATATTGTTACAGAATGCTACTCTACTTAAATTATAATTTGAAAACGTCTGTACTAAGTTAGTTTTTTTAAATCAAAAAACCCTTCCAAAAAGAAGGGTTCAATTATGTGGTCCCACTTGGACCTATTTTAGCTTTATTCTATGTTACTTCAATTTATAAGATATTATATAAAACACCTTATTTTATAAGGTTTAACAAATGCTATGTAGAAAATACTTATATTTGAAATAACAACGATTCAACATAATGTTGCCCCTATTGTTGTACCTTTTTAATAGAGAAAAAAAATGAAAGATTCAATTCATTCAACATCAGGAACTGTCAAGTTTAGACTTAAAGACATCAAATCAAAGAAAGAAACACCTATAGTGTTTGATTATAGTTTCGGCAGAGGAAACCGACTAAAATATTCAACAGGCTATAAAACATTCGTAAAAAACTGGGATTCTTCAAATCAACGAATACGAGCCATATCAACAATCAATAATCGAGAAGAAGTTAACAATAAACTAAAGGAGATAGAATTAAATTTTATTAAATCAGTTTCTAATTTAGATGAATTGGATAGAACAAACAAGAAGGTGCTTAAATCTATTTATGATAATATACTTGGAAGGCATACTCAAAAAACGCAAGAAAAAATTACCTTCTTTCAATATGCTGAAAACTTTACTGATTCATTTGAAAAAAATCTCATCACAACAAATGGCATAAAATTAAATCCTACGACCGTTAGGGCATACAAACAAGCTATAAAACATTTAAAAGAGTTTAACAAGACAAAGAATTATGGGTTAGACTTTGACAAATTTGATATGGATTTTTATTATGCTTTTATAAGTTACTTGGAAAACAAAAAATTTTCAATAAACACCATAGGTAAGCATATAAAAAATTTAATAGCTCTTTTAAACAGAGCTACTGAAGATGGTGTCAACCATAACTTAAAATTTAAACATAGAGGTTTTAAAAGAATTTCTGAAAAGTCAACTTCAATTTATTTAACCGCAACCGAAATTGAAGCAATTTATGAACTTGATTTAAAATCGAGTCCAGAGTGGGAGAAAGCCAGAGATATTTTTTTAATTGGTTATTACACCGGCCAAAGAGTTTCTGATTATAATGGTATGAAAAAAAATCAGATTAAAAATTTTGATGGTAGTGATGTTTTTGAGATTAATCAGAGAAAAACAAATAAAACCGTTTATATCCCAATTCATCCTAGAATCAAGGAAATCATGAAAACAAGATATAATAACGATCTACCGCCAAAAATGTCTGAACAGGTAATTAATAAACTCCTAAAATTGATCGGTAGAAAAACGAAAATAAATGAACTTGTACTAACCAAAATCACTAAAGGAGGTTTAGTTGATGAAAAAATGATTCCTAAGTACAAATTGATTGGAACACATACTGCTCGTCGCAGTTTTTGTACTAACGCTTACTTGTCAAAAATGCCAGTTATTGACATCATGGCATTGAGCGGACACACCACAGAACGAGAATTTTATAATTATATAAAAGTCACTCCACAAGAAAGAGCTGTAAAAATCGCTGATTCAGCATTTTTTAATAATTAACTAGTAGAAACTAAAGATATATGAATTATAAAGAAGCATTCGCCATCGATGAAAAAAGCTATTCGCTACGAAAAAAGAACAACGAAGTAACTCCTGAGTGCAGCCTCAAGAATTATGACTATTATGAGCCTAAACTAGAAGAAGATTTCTATTTAAGATACTTCATCAAAGAAATACTTTTTAATGTTCCCATTAATAACCTAAATGATTTTATTGTTTTTCAGTACAACAATTGCAAATCGCCTGATGATTTTTTAGGTGTTTTAGAAAATGAAGTTATCCCAATATTATATGATATTATTGAAAATGCACGATTATCAATGACAGGAGGTCAATATTACAATCAAATGGCTTTGGAGGATGGTTTTATTGAAACAGAAGGAGTCATCAAACATTACGAGTATGAACTTTTTCATTTTTACCATTTAGTTGCATTCCACAGAAATAAAAACCAAATCTCACGAAGAATAGTTATTGTAAAAAACTTTTTTGAAGAAATAACTGCTATTGAAGAAAACAAAATTATTGCGCCCTTAAAATGGATCGCAGGCCCAGCTCAACTTGGATATATAATTTCAGCTCTAGTGCAAAAGGGTTATGTTGATCCTCCACTTAAATCAAATGGCACAGTAAACTTCACTCAACTTGCCAAAGATGTTCTTACTACTTTCCACATGAAAGACCATAATTCTGTTGACTCTTTAAGAGGATATCTTAACCCTAATACCTATAAACATATTGAAATCCAAAAACATTTTAACAATCATGGATTTACGCTGCCTAAAAGAAGTGATGAGCTATGAGTTTCGAAACTCATAGATACCCTAAGGGCTTGAATTTAATCATTTAAAAAAATCCTATAAACTAAATTTGGAACAATCAATTTCAAATAAGTTAACATGGAATCAAAACCTTTATATGTCTACCCATTTAATGTAGAAGGGCTCACAGACAGTTTTTCAAATAGATTAGATATTAAGTTTAAGGAATTTGCTAATAAATTCTCTCCTAAAAAGGACGAAGAAGAACTTCTTACAGTTGAAGAAACAATAGCGTTTTTGAAATGCAGTAAACAAGCACTTTGGAACTGGAGAAAGAATGGGATATTGCCAAGTTATCGTTTAGGAAATCGCGTATATTATCGTAAGAGCGACATATTTGCGAAACTTATTAAACAAGAATAGTATGGTAAACACTGGTTTTATAATGCTACATCGCGAAATAATGGAATGGGAATGGTATACAGACGTAAATACGTGTCGGCTTTTTATCCATTGTCTACTTAAGATTAATTATAGTCAAAAACGTTGGCAAGGAATAACTGTAAATCAGGGCGAATTTATCACATCTTATGAAAAACTTGCAGTTGAAACAGGGCTTACTGTTAGTAAAGTAAGAACCGCATTTTCTAAGTTAATTTCAACCAATGCTGTATCTGTAGAAACAACAACCACTTATACAAAAGTAAAGATTCCAAAATTTGCAGATTTTATTGTCAATTCGACTACAAATGACACACATATTAACAAACCAAATGACAAACAAAATAGCAAACCAATCACAATCAATTCGCAAACAAATAACAATCAACTAACAACAACTAATACTAATAATAAATTAATAAAAAACAGAAAAAAGATATTTAGAGATAAGGTTTTTGGTCACACTAATTTTAAAACTAAAATTTTAAATTCCTTTTTTAACTATTGGAGCGAATTAAATGTCAATGAAAACAGAATGCGTTTTGAAAGCCAAGAATTTTTCGAGATTGAAACACGACTTGAAAAATGGGAATTAAATGAAAAAAAACAAACTCCTGCTTCAAAAGTAAAATCAACATTAATAAAAAACAGATAATCCAATAGCAATGAGACAAAATAAAACTTCAATATGTTATGATTTAATTCAATCATTAACAGCAAAAGAATATAAAGAGAATCAATTACCCCAGAAATCTGAGTTGCAAAACAATACTATAAGTAAGAAAACTTTGTGGAACCAATTTTTAAGATCATTTAAAATGATTCACAGAAAAGAGCTAATCATAAATGAGACTGTAATTCAGAACTTAAAACCTTTATTTTATTATTTTCTAAAAGATTCAAACTTTTTTGAATGTGAAAACTTGAGAAATGACATTTCTAAACCAAGCTTCGATAAAGGGCTTTTAATAATTGGAGGTTACGGACTTGGCAAAACCGATTATTTTAAGGTATTCGAAGCTGTTTTTAAAAATATTCCATCGTTTAGATTTAAATGCTATAACTCTAAAGAACTTATTACATGTTATGAGTCCTGCGTTACTCCAATGGATAAAAAAGAATTTTTTGAAGAAAAAAATAGAAAGCTATTATTTATAGATGATATTAGTTCTGAACGAGTAGCTTCAAACTACGGTCTAATTGATGTTACGGGTGAAATATTAGCAGAGCGGTATGCAAATAATTTGAGAACATTTGCCTCATGCAATTATTCAAACGTAAATCAATGCGCTGAAGAAACTTTGGAAGCATTAGGATTACGTTATGGAGACCGAATATTTGATAGGTTGTTCGAAATGTTCAACATAATTGAGTTTAAAGGAAAAAGTTTCAGAATATAGAAAAAGGTTAAATAAAACCTTATTTAACGTATAAATCAATCATAAACGATCAAATAGCCATGAAAAAAACAAAAAACTGTAAACATTGTTATCAATTATTTGAAGCAAGAAGGAGTAATCATGTTTACTGCACAACAAGTTGTAAAACAAAAGCAAGTTATAAGAGAAATGACTATCAATATGTGTCAGGTCACTATAAAAAAGTTAAAGAGTTGAGTGAAATGACTGGCATAAATTCGGAGAATTTAATTAGTCAACAAATCACAAAATTAGAAGATAAAATTGATCTCTTGGAAAAAAATAAAAATTTGTCAGGATTGAACACATCTGGTATAAAAAATTCGGCAGCTGGAACACTAATCGCTGATGCCTCAATTTATGGATTAAAAAAAGTTTTAGCGCCAAATACTTTACCTGCTACAAAAGGTGATATTGAAAGTCTAAAGAAAGATATTCTCTCCTTAAAAACCCTTTTAACTATAAAAAAATAGGTCGCTATATAGCGACCTATTTAATTTAAATCCTACTAATGTCTACAAATCTTTCAAAATCATTCTTGACTAGAATTTTATTCAAAGTTTCAATAAATTTATTAAGTTCTCGCTCTATAATTAAATTATAGTCCTTAGTCTGGTTCTTGAAATCTTTCGGAAGATGATTTGATATAGCATAATCAATACCGGTAAGTGTTGTTGGGAAATCTAAAAGTATTAATTTACCATCTATCACTTGAGCATCAACATAGACATTACGCGGTCTCCCATTAGCGCTAAATGAAAGTTTATCTACACCAATCTCATTTTGAATTCTTTTAAAAGCTAAGTTTAAATCATTCGGTAATTTATATGGAATGATTATCTTTAATTTGCAATCAGAATAGTTAGTTCCTTTATAAATAAAACCATTATTTTTTACATAATGTTCACAAACATACTTCACAAAATTCTCATAATAGGCGTGAGCTAAAGTACTGGATGGAAAAAAGTTAAGTTCTATATTACCAGCGTTAAGAAACATTTGTTTAATACAATTAATTTTGTCGGCTAATGTTCTATTGTTAAATATCGCCAAAGTAATCCCTCCTAAATCGGATGGTACTTTAACCGATTCTTCAATCAAAAAAGCACATTTTTCCAAACCTAAACGCCCTGTAAATAAACCTAATTCAAACAACACATTATCACGAGCTGATAATTTCTCCTCACCTCTATACTCTAATTTATCATCTGGTGTGCCAATTAAGATCCCAAAATCAAATTTTAAAGTAGCCGTGAGTAAATCAGATAGAAAATTATTATTAATCTTAAATATAGACTTGTCCCAAATAGATTCATTCCATATGACTACGTCAAAATCTTTTTCTAGAACTGATTTAACTAATTTTGCTGTACCTAACTCTTCACTAGAACTACCTATAAATAATCGCTTTTTCATATTATAAGAAACGTGTAATTGCATTATTATCTACTAAGTCTTTCCTAATAGAATTTATCTCATTTAAGAGTAATGAAAGTTGACCATGTTTTTCAGATTTATCTCTAAAAATGTATTCGGTGCCATCTATGGATTTTATATTATTACGGTAAAACTCATCCTCCACAAGATGGTCTAACTCTACCTGTAAAACATATACAAGTTCATAATAAGGTTTGTCATAGTATGAAAGAAAATTTATATTGTAACATACCGATGAAATATCAAAACTACTAATGTCGATTTTGATATCTGAATCAGCCTTAATAGTTTTTAAAAACCGAATCATTTTCTTTAATCGACCGTTGACGGTTTTGTCTTTCTCGTTTAGCATTTTAATTTTTAAAAATGGAAAATCTACTGGTAACCTTTCATTTTTAGATTTATCGTAGACACTAATCCCTTTTTCGGTTTTGTCACCAGATTTTGCAGCATTCACTGATTTATACCAGGAAGCAGTTACGACATCAACTTTACGTTTAGGGTTAGTCAGAATTACTTCAATAGACTTGTTTTTGGAAAGATCAACAACATTATAAATGCTTGACAACACTTTCTCTGCTTCTAACCGCATTTTTCTTAAATCTTGATTAGCGTCACCTACATAGATGGAACCATTTATTACCTCAAGTAATGCCCATCGTTGTGCTTCTGTAAGATTGTCTTTTCTATATTCTTCAGTAAACCTAGTTCTTGAATCATGACCGTAAAACAGATTGCATATTTGTATAATATCGATATCACTATAACCCTTTATATGAGTATTACTCATTACAGAACCCTGATATTCATAATCCAAATTGGGATTATTGTTTTTAAGATGTGTTTTGACTTTATCGCCTGCAACAATAGTATTCTGTGTATATGCTGGCTCAACACCTTGCATAGATCGCTTAATGTATTCCATAACTTTAGAGCCTGACAAAGCTTTTAATTCCACCCTAAGTGATTCATTTAAAAGTGTTGTTTCGTCAATTTCTGCTGGATTATATCTAGCCTTAACCCTTCTTACTAATTCATCATAATTCCTTGCCATAATCTATCCTTTTGATTGTTTTGGGTCATTAGCTCTTGGATATGTTCTCTCTTCCTGAAAACCACCATCGTTTTTGTGGATTTTAAGGGAACCTCCACCTTGATTTTGAATAAAATCTCTCGCTGCCTTTATAGCCTCTGGCTTATTAGCATCAATAACTTTAGAAGCGCGCTGCGCATTCTCTTTCTTAAGTTTGTACACGCCATTATCGTGTACTAAATGAAAATTTTCCATTTGTATTCTGAATTAATTAAATGGTTAACGTTTACAGACGATAGACCTAAACCGCGAAAGGAAATAAGGATATTTTGTAGGTTGGAAGTAAGACACTATATTTGCGCCACAAAATATGAAGTAGTATCCTTTACGTTATACTACTCACTTACTATTTTAAAAGTCCTTCCGGTCGAATGTTGGGACTTTTTTTATGCTTATAAATTTTGCAACCATCGTTCCAAACTGTTAAGACTTTCTTAAATTGACAAGCTGTCATTACGGATCTCTTATTCTCATCACTTTTTAGTTGAACTGTAATTTTATCTCGACGAATGCACATGTAACTCACTGACAGAATTGCTGTTAAGCTGCATCATTATTTCCGTACATAGAATTATTTTGCACATTAGTTTCTTGGCCACGCCATTCTTGCTTCCCTGATTTAAGAATTTTAATACCAGTAAATCCTAAAATATTGCGCTCATCATCTATAGGATAATTGCTGATTAGAATACCATAATTGTAGGGATGCTTTTTAAAGAAGATGTTTCCGAAGTCATCTTCAAGATCACAACTCCAGTTGCGATACACACGGTTACTTGCTTGGTTATAACCAGAAGCAATACGCACAGTAACACCCTTTTGCTTGAAACGCGTTCCTTTTGTTGAAACATTGTAAAACGTTGACTCAAAATAATCTAGTAAACGGTGATATGCCTCATCATCAATAAATGATAAACTTTCTCGCCCTGCTTCAGTTAGCAATTGATCATAAGTAAGGGCTTCAATATGCTCAATAGGTGTAAATGCTCCTTCAGACTGAGTTTTTACAAACTTTGAATGCGTACTCAATCCTCTAACATTACTATTGAATAAATCATTACGCCAGTCTTCGTCTGCAAAAATCTCCCAATCTTGTTCAAACTGTGCATAATGCTCTAATAGACTTCTACTAGCCATCAATTTAAAATCACGATTGTTATGATAGCCACAAAAACGACCTGTTATACCTTGCGCACCGTTTGCCAGCTGTCTATCTCTTGGCTCAATACCGAAACGTACTTTTTCTTTAATGATACCTAAATCTTTCCCAGCAGTTAAAGCCTGAACTATTATAAGAACAACACGTTGCCCTCTTTTTAAAATTAAATCAGAGATTTCCTTAATTCCTTCATTAATACTAAAATCACAAGCTGCATCTGAACCGATTACGATAGTGATACATTGCTTTTTATACTGGTCTTTTAGTAATCTTCTTAGCCCAATTGCCCTAGTAGTATTTGATTCTCTTATTATACCTAAACCATTTTCAAAAGTCATTAGATGATTTACATATTCTTCGGTTTTTGGGTGAATTGAATATACAGATTCTCCATTTACGTCTTGAGCTTGTATTGGTCTAAATCCTTTTGGAATATCTTCAATAACACCATCAGCTAACATTTCAGAAATACCATAATATTCTGGTGGACGTACACCAACTATTACATCTACATCTGTTGCTCCTGTAAATTGTGCATCCAAAATGTCATAAGGTGTAGCACTTACAGCAAGTAATTTGATATCTGGCATACGGTAACGAAGCTCTGCAAAAAAGGCTAACTCAAATGAAGATTCTACTCCAGAACCATATTGGTCCTCGTCACGAACAATTAACTGCACATCAAATTCGTTTACGACTTTATGAGGATTTGGATGATTAAAGAAATCACTCATTTTCATTACTTTTAATACCGAAGGTTTCATATCACCTGTTACACAATCGTAATATTCACGTTGTAATACACGACAATTCTGATTGTATAAATCTGTATCACGCATACTCGTTACAAATAGGATGGATTCGTATTCTTTAATTAAACCTATTGCAGGTAATACATAATTGCATAGAAAATATACCGTTCCAGACTTCCCACTTTGCATAGATGCTACAAATGCCATATTCTGATTGCCTTCTTTTAAAGACAAACCTATACGAAGTGCATTAATAATTTGATTAGGGAAGATTCCGGTTCTTCTCGAATTGTTTAAGGTGTCCACGATATTCTCTTCTAGAGATTGTGGTGCGTCTAATTGCTGAAGAAGCGTTTCTATCTCAGCGTCCCAAAAGTTTTGATAGGCAGTCATACGAACAGTATTTAAGATTAATACTGCAATACTACGCCCTAACTATGCGAAGTAATTGCATAGTTTATAAGCGTAAAACTTTTTAAAATCTAAAAATTAACCTGCATTGTTATTTACAGTATCTATTAATGATATAATATGCCTCACTTCCCCTTCATCTTTAAACAAACCAAAAATACCTTCGTCATGATTTTCTGTAAACGGTGGTTTTATTAGTAGTGATTTATCTAAAGTACCGTTCACATTTAAAAAATTAATTAAAGTTTGTATGAAAGTAATTTGTTGTGGATTTAAGTTTTCTTTTTGAATATAATCTGAAAACAATCCATTTACCACATCTAAGTCTAAACCTACAATACTTCTTACAAATTTACCTAAAGGTAATTCTCCGTACTCATTTTTGTATACTTCTTTGGATCCTAGAGATTCATTAATTAAAAATTGTTCTAAAAGCTCTAATTCTTTATTTGTAATAGGTATGTTTTTATGTAGCTTATCAATGACTAAGTGTGATTTATTTTTACGAATAAAGCTTTCCACACGATCTTTATAACTCTGTAGTTTAGTATATCCCTTTAAAATATCTTTTTCTTCTACTTTATCATGGTTTAGAACATCTGTAAAATCTGTATAAACAGGTCCTAAGCTTTCTTTTTCAAGAAATTTAACTAATTCTCGAACCTCAGCTCTAACCTCTTCTACAGTTTGGATATTGATGTTAGACCAAAAAGATAAATCTCTAATTTTATTTATAACTCCTAATTTATTTGAAACCGCTGGAATATTTCTTTTTTTATGCAGCTGTACACCTACATTGTAAATAATAGAAATAAATCTTTCTTGCGATTTAGCATCATTTAATAAAGCCAACTGTAATTTATAGGCTAATAAATCAAACCGCTTTGCAACCCCATCATCTGTTACACTATAACTAGATAATCCAAATAATTTATCGCATAAAGTAGTTTCATCCGTTAATGAGATATTATCCCAATTAGATTTAATTTTAAAATACTTAACATGACGAAGTTCTTTTTTAACTTCAAAACGTTTTTCATCTAAAGTATCAATACTTTTATGTAATTTATTAACTAGGTCTTCTGCAAATTCATCTTCCTCTTTTGTTGCTTCTGTTTTATTCCTTATAACTTGTACAATATGCAACATGGTTTCGTAAATTAGTTGTGATAAACCTTTAGAAACACTTGTTTTTGCTCCTTCAGGATATTCTTCAAAATATTCAAAATTGCCACAAAAGTCAAAAATTATAAACTCTGTTTTATCCTTTCCTGGACCAAAAAGATTAGGTCTTAAACGTGTACCTCTTCCAATCATTTGCCAATATTTAGCAAAAGATTTTACTGGTTTAAAAAATACAAGGTTTACCACTCTTGGTGCATCAACTCCTGTATCCATCATATCTACAGAAACCGAAATTTGAGAATCTTGTTCCTGTTTATCATCACAAAAACGTTCTAATAAATCTTGCGCTTTTGATGCATAATTATCTATAACCTCTAAAAAACTTCCTTTAAATTGTGGATAGTTTTTATTGAAACGTTCTTGAATAAATACTGCATGATTATGGTTTTTAGCAAAAATGATGGTTTTACCTAGCTTATCTCCTCCATTTACTTTTAGTCCATGGGTAAACAAGTAATCTAATACCATGTCTACTGTTTTAGTATTAAATAAATAGGAGTTCATTTGACTTGATGAAATACCTAAACTTTCTAAAACCTCATCTTCTAGTTCTGGTACGCCAAATTTTTCTTCATACTTTTCCTTATCTTTTTCGGATAAATCATTGTATTTAACTCCTTCTCGCATAAACTTTAAAGGCACACTAATGCCTTTAGGAGGATTTAGATGTCCATCTTTTACAGCTTGATCTAACTCATAAACAAAGGTTGGGTTATCATCCTCTATACCAAATAACCCATACGTATTATGATGAATGTCTTTTTTTGGGGTTGCTGTTAATCCTATTAAAATAGCATCAAAATAATCGAATATAGCTCCATATTTTTGATACACAGACCTGTGTGCTTCATCAATAATAATCACATCAAAATGACCAATACCATAAAAACGTTCTTCATTAGATCTAACTTTATCTATTTTATTAAGAATAGTTGGGTAGGTAGAGAATACTACACGAGTTCCTGTGTCTTCTTTTTCTTTAGTTAGGTCTATGGTTGATAAATTAGGTAAATGCTCTTTAAATGCATTTTTAGCCTGAGTGACTAAAGCGTTTCTATCTGCTAAAAACAAGATACGTTTTGCCCAATGACATTTAGTTAGCATATCTACAATAGCTGCAGAAGTTCTTGTTTTACCGCTTCCTGTAGCCATTACTAATAAAGCTTCTCTGTTTTTACCAACTAAGCCTTTATCTGTTTTTACCATTAAAGCTTCTCCTACACGCTTTATAGCTTCTAATTGGTAAGGTCTTTTATATCCTGCTATATCTAAATTAACTTTAAACTCAGATAAATTTTTACGCGTCTTACGTTGTTCTATCAAGTAGGCTAATTCTTCCTTTGTATAGAAACCATAAATTAAACGCTCTGTATAAAACGTATCATCCCATATATAAGTATCAAACCCATTAGAGTAAAATATTACAGGTCTTTGTCCTGTCATTTGCTCCAAACAGTCCGCATATAGTTTAGCTTGATGCTTTCCTTTTGTGGCACTGTATAAAGACTGTTTTGCTTCTATAACCGCTAATGGTAAACCGTCATTTCCCCATAATACATAATCTGCAAAACCTTTTCCAGAAGGATTTGTACTTAAAGGCATACCTATAACTGGAAACTCTAAATCTGTATTTTGTTTTAGATTTTTCCAACCCGCTTCTTTTAATAACTCATCTATATATAATTGACGCGTTTCATGCTCTGGTGTTAATTGCGGAATGTCTTTTTCTGGAATAACTACTTTTTGACGTTCTTCTTTACGCTCTAGTAATTGGGTTTGTTGTAATTGGAATTGTTTTTTAAGCAATTCGTTTTCCTTTTGTAATGCAAGTGATTTTTCTTGTTCTGCTTTTAAGGCTTCTAGTTGTTTTTCTGAAGCTTTAACCTTTTCATCAATTTCTGCTTTTACATTCTTAGAACTAACACCAATACCTTGTGGTAAATTATTTTCACTAAAAATAGGTGTCTCTATTAAATCTTCACCATAATATTTAACTAAATACACACCAAAACTAAAGATAGATTTTAATGCATGTAACGCCTTTTTTTGAGTAACAAAATTACCATGAGCACCATCATTACCAAAACGTCTTACAAGGTCTAAATTATGAAATAACGTTGGCTTAATACTACTTTTAAAGTCATAGTGAAATAATAAAGCAGCTAATTTAGTATCGTAAGGTTTTGTAAATTCTACATCGTTATCATACAACCAATTTAAGCCTAATTCTAAAAAAGAACGACAAGACACTGCTGCTAATTTAGGCACAGCAAAAGTAATTTGTTCTGCGATTTTAGCTTCTGCATACAGTTGCGGAAAGTCTTTTTTTAGAAATTCGAAATTGCTCATAATAATTAGGTAGGTGATTAATAGTTAAAAATATTAAATATTAATCATTACGCCTGCTAAATAAGTTTAATTCTATAATAGCCAAAGAAGTATAAATTTTATCATTGGGATTGATTTTAGTTTTTGCAAAATTAATAATAGACATATACTCTTTTGAAGTTTCAATTTTAGTCCAAGCTTTAATTGGTTTGGACTTTAGTTTTTGCTGAACAATTCTATCTACAGGAAAATGTGGTGGTTCTAGTATTATATCTAAACACCATAAATATTTAAGATATAGGTTTAAAAGCTTCTGGCTTACACCAAAATTAAATTGCCCATTGGTTAATAGTTTATCAAAATTAGCTGTGTATTTCTGTATGCTTTCAATGTTTTCTATATGAATAGCATCACAGACATTCCCTTGTTTATAACTAGATATGAAAGTATCATCTATATAGCCTTTAAGCTTGGACTTAAACTCTTTTTTATCCTTTTCTAGTACATTTTGTTTGTACACATTAGCCCTTTGAAAAGCGCCACCAATAGTTAATGACCAGATTTCTGAAT
Source organism: Psychroserpens sp. Hel_I_66 (assembly GCF_000799465.1). Taxonomy (NCBI): domain Bacteria; kingdom Pseudomonadati; phylum Bacteroidota; class Flavobacteriia; order Flavobacteriales; family Flavobacteriaceae; genus Psychroserpens; species Psychroserpens sp. Hel_I_66. Next base: position 2,892,173 of record NZ_JUGU01000001.1, read on the forward strand.
TAATAAATATTTTTTTTTTCATTGAAATCCATCTTTAATAGTAATATCAATACCATTATTATTACAATACTTACTAAAATCTTTTAACTGTATTAAGGCATCTTCTTCAGTAAAAAACAAGTCTAAATAATAGCCTTTCCAAACCATATTACTGTTTTTTGCTTGACCTTGTGTATTTAATATAAACTCTTTACTATAATGTTTAACTTCATTCCACCAATTCCATTCGTTTTGTCCTGCAACAAAAATTAATTTTGTTTTAGAGTTTTCTACATCTTTAAATTGGTCGACTTCCAAATGCCCAACTTTTTTATCATTAGCTTCTGCTTTTTCATAATTTATTTCAAAAAAGCCAGAATCATTTAATAAATAAACCGACAAATACATCTTTTTATCTATTACAGAAGTATTATTAAAATGGAATGCATAATAATACATGTATAACCAATCCCAAGACCAATTATCTAATTTATTACTACCTCTTCCACTAAATTTAGGATGTCCTTTTACAAATGGAATTGCATAAGTCTGACCAATAAACTTCATTAAATCTAGTATTCTAGATTGATAATCAAATAATAGCCTATACGCTTTTCTAACTTCTAATAAAGGATTATTTGGCATTTGTCTTGTATTTAAAATTGATTATTTGCGTTTGATTAATTGTATGCTTAGGCATTTTTGACAACCATTTTTTTTTATGGTAGCCATGAATAGCAAGCACATTTATAACATCTTCTAAAAGTAAGAGTATTGGTTTTTGATGTTGTAAACCTTGTCTTTCTATTGTTTTTTTAAGCGATGCTATTGTACTTAATAAACTACTCCATTTTATTGTAGATAACTTTACTGTTCTTTCGTTTAAAAACCCAGCTATTATAGTAATTTCTTTTCTAACGTCTTCTAAATGCAATCCACCCAATAAAATATAATACACTTCTTTTGTCTCGTTATCACTAAACTCATTAAAATAAGCTACCAATTGATCTCTGTGTTGTTTAGAGTTTTGTTGTTTCTCGTCGTAACGCTTAGCTTCTATAATAACATCAAAATCTATGAAGTTTATAAAAACATCTGGTTCTATGTAATTAGCATTACTAATTTCTTCAATATCTTTAACAGACCATTTAGGCCAAAACTCTATTTGCTGTATATTTCCTGCTACACTTGGTAAAGTATCAAGTAATAAGCTGCTTTTTAAAATTTGCCAAAAAAGATCTGCTGGTAAATACTTTAATATATCAAATACACCAGCAGTACAACTATCTTCGCACTTATTTAAATTACCAAACCCACTTGTAAAATAAGATATCATATACTTACTTTTATATTATTAAAAACTTCTTGAATATTGGTTATATCAAATTTTCTCTCTAATCTTTTTATAGTAAAATGTGCAGTTGCCATATTTTGAAAATGGTTTACAAAAATATAATTAATAGTTCCTCCTCCAACTGCACCTAAAATAGGAACAGCAGTTATTACAAATTTTTCTGTAACCTGTATGCCCCATCTAGTTACAATTTTTGAAATAAAGCTATTTATACCTTGAGCGGTTACATTTTGTAATGCAGAACTTAAAGCAACTCTTGTGGTATAATAGCTAGTCTCTAAACCATCATCTTCTTTAGATTCTCCTCCCGGAGCAAAGACTTCAAGACATGTCATTTGACCTTCTACAGAATAAATATCTTCTCCTTCACTACGTGCAAGATCCATTATTGTTCGCATTAAAAATTTAGTAGTTACTGTTGGTTCTGAAGTGAATATTGCAGTTCCTATTCCAGTTGCAGAACCAAAAAAACCACTTAAAGCACCTGTGCCTGTTACTATAGCTTTATATGCTTTATTAGAAGGTTTACTTAATTTTTTATTTTTTTTTATAGTTAAAAGGTTTGCTTTAATAACTCCTAACAATATAGAGTGCATGGTTTTTTGTAGTTTATTTATAACTTTATCTGGAATTAAAGTCGCTCCAGACTTCATTTTACTACCTATTTTATTAACGTTACGCATCGTCCAACCTATATAATTCATGGTAGCTTTAGCATTTTTTTATTGCTTCTAAATCTTCTTGTAGAATTGTATGTTTAATTAAATCTTTACACATTAGACATCAATACTTAAAAGTTAGGAAAGATTGCTGTATGAAATTGTTTAATTGCTTTTTGTCTTGAATAATCAAATAGTTCTCGATCTGACAAATCGATTACATGATTACAATTTGGACACCCAAAAACATAAATATCATTAAGAGGTTCTGCAACAAATTGAATGTCATCTCCAGAGTCTATATTTGGTACTTGAAATCCATTTTTTTTAAGAGACTCTAAAGCATTATAAAATTTTTCATAAGTTAAGTTTCCTTTATACCATCGAAACCACCATTTTCCGTCATGACGTTTATTACTATCTACTATACTTTCTGTAGCTATCTTACTTTTAAACCATTCTAGTTGACGTATGTATAATTCTGAATTAAAAAATCTTCTATTAGTTTCTGTTCCACATTCTGTACAGCATATAATTCCTAAATTTCTATGCCCTTCTGTATGACATAAATAATTTTGACCTACACTTTCAATTCTACTTTTTCTTGCATTTAATTTTTCAGAATCACAACAAGCATAACAGTTATTACAAATATACCAGCCACAATTATCTGGATTTTCTAAAATTGACGGTCTACATTTTACTGTTTCTCTGCTATCTATTAAATCTTCACATTGCCCATTTAAGCAATGTGATAAATACACATTTTTATTAGGTTTTTCACAGTCTTTGTTGGTGCAAGAAAACAAACTAACACCATAGAACCCATAATTAGCTCTTCCATTTGGTCTAAGAATATTAGAGCAATTTATACATTTTAAATGCTCTAAAAACCTGTTTACACGATTAACAACACTTAATACTATTTCGTACTGCTTATCGCTATACTCTATTTCTAATATTCTTAAAACATCTTGCAGTGTGTAATTTTCCCAATCACCGGAAGTTACAGGCTTTCTGCATGTTTCAAAACAAGGTGTATTTTCGCACCACCAAAATTCCATTTGTTCTCTTCTTGATAAAGCAGGTTGGTTTGTAGTTACATCTATTGCTTTTCTACCATCACAAAATCTTGCAAATCTTGGTGTTTTATCTGTTTTATCTTTATAATAACTTGGTTCTGTTTCTTCTTCTTTCTTTACAGTATACTCTTTAGCAATAGTTCTACCTGTACATTTACTAAAAAAACCATCAATCACTAATAGGTCTTGTGGTGTTTTAATTTGATTTGCAATAATGTCAAAAATTGTATTTCTAGAAGTTATTTCATTATTGCTTAAATCTGATGCAATTTTAAGGATGATGCTTAATGTAAAATCTAAACCTACGCCATCAATTTCTTTTGCATATTCATTATCTACATAATTAAAAGTGGTTATTTTATTTAAATCTTCAAACGTTAAGTGCAATACATTGGTTTCAATAAGCATCAATACTTTTTTGAAAAAGCGTTTTTGATTATAAGATGATAAAATACCTGTGTATAATACAGCGTTATTATAATCTATAGTATTGGTATAATTAGATAGAAACAAATGCAGCTTAATAAAATCTGAAGCTTTGTTATATATTGTATCTAGAAAAGATTGTTTTAAAACTTCATCTTCTGTATAGTCTAAATAGAATTTAACCAAGTCAAATCCTTCAACATCTTTTATCTGATCCTGTTGATAATGCGTTTTTGAAAATAGATTTACCTTTTCTTCTCTAGAGCTTTTATTGAAGATTTTATAAATCTCGGCTTTTATTTTACTATCACGCTCTTGATGCGTATTATTTAGTTCTTTTTGTAACTCACACAAATAATTATACACTGCATCTAGAGGAAATACATTAAAACTATTTTTAAACCATAATTCTGTGATTTGTTTGGGTTTCAACTTATTATAATCAATATTATAATTATGGTTTTTAAGTAATGTAAAAATTGCTAGAAGGTTTTCTGTTTCTGGGTTTGCTATTACTTTATTAAATATTTGCTCTAAAACAGTGTTTATACCTACAGTGTCTAGTTTATTTAAAACACTATTACTATTTAGAGGGTTATTATAAATATATTCTACTAAAGTTGCTTCTATTTCTTCAAATGGAAGTAAATAATTTGAGTCCAGAAAAAGTTGAAACTTCTGGTTGGCATCAAAGTTTTTATTAATAATTTCAAACTGCCTTTCACTTACATTAATTTTAAGTTTAGGCGCAATATTTAGAATACCAGTAACTTGATTTATATTTAGGTTTAAAGCATTAAAGTAGCTATTAAATACGTTTTCTATTTGAAGTTTATTAGAATTGTCTAGCCTAAAATCTTCGTTATTTATAATAGTTAGTGCTTGATCTAAAAACTTTGCTTGTTGTTTTATAGCACCAAAATAAATTAAAAAAGATATATCTGTTTCAAAATCTAATGGATATAGACTAATTGCACGTATTCTATCTCTATCTATAAAACTCTGCTTGGTAATATTAAATATAACTAGTTCATTCTCGCTTAAGTTGTGTGGATTTATTCCTTTTACTGCATTACCACGAAAATGAATATCTCCCAGTTTATTATGTTCTGCAAAACCATATTCACCACCATTAGCTTTGTTATAGTACCATTTAATTTTACCAATAAACTTACAAGAGTCTTTCCCTAAGTACCCATTGTATGCTTCAATTTGCTCATTTACTGTTATATCATCTAATTGGTCTTGTACTTCTTTGTTATTGTATAATGCAATAATTTGTAAGTATGTATTCTCGTCTAACTCTTGATTTGGGCTTGTAATGGGTGTATCTAAAAAATTATTATACCTAATTAATCTCTTATAAGAGATATTTAATTCTGTAAGTAATTTAGATACACGCATTATTTAGTTTTGTTTACATTTTATTCTCTAAGATGATATTGAAAGTTAAAGTAGGTTTCTATGGTGAACGCCCTACCATCTTGTTTCATTCTATCTTCAATATTTAGTAAATTATCTATAACTCTTTTTCTTATTTGCTTATTAGCAATATTTAAGTATTCGTTATGATATTTTATATAACTTGGACTAGTTGTTTCTAATTTAAACACTTCTCTAACTGCCTCAAACTCTTTACTCTTCCTTTTTTCTTTTTTTAAACCAGATTTTCCTTTTTTTATAGATTGTCTAAAACTCGAAGTACTCCAACTTTTACCACCAATAAATTTACTACTTCTAGAACCTCTTTTACTCATGTTTTATTTTACTTTACCAACTCCCCTTTAAAAGCATTTTGTAACAAACTATTAAACAAGTCTTCACTTTTTTGTAAGCTTTGTTGTGCTTGTGCTTTTTGTTGCTCTATCACTGCTACACGTTCTGCAAATTGGTTTTGAAGGTTTATTGGTGGAATCAAAACCTCCAAAGCAATTAGTTGTTGTTTTGTTATAGCTTGCATAACTGCTCCTCCTCCTAAACCAACTCCTAAAAGTTTATTCTTAACGTTTTCAGAAATCAAGAAATGACTTAAGAATAAAGGATTTAATTTACCTTTTTTAGGTCTAAGAATAGATACATGTTGATTTACTCTTGCAGGCAAAACATCTTTAGGCACAATAGTGCTTCTGCATATTGAAGCTCCTGTAATATTGAATAACACATCATTTTCTTCAACAATTACATTCTTAAGTTTTTCAGCTTGCTCATCACTTATGTGAGCTAGTTTTTCATACTTAAATTTATTATCATAAATATTCAAACTCCGAATTAACGATATACCATGTTCTCTGTAAGATTCTTTTCCGCCTCTAGGTGTAGAACCACTACCAATCTTATTAGTAACTTCGTTTAATTCAACCTTCTCCCAACCCATAGGATTAGCAACAGGATCTCCAAACATCTCTAAAAACAAGCTTTGTGTTAAGGCATCGTATTTTGTAATAAGTTGTTTGTTTAGTTGGCGTAGTGTATCTGCTTCGTCTAAAATGGAAGCTATTTTTTTTTGGGTTGGTAATGGTGGTAGGTTAATTAACATTTCAGTTAAATCCTCTTTTTTGATGCCTTTTATAGTAGAACCTGCTGCTCTATGAATAATTTTACTTAATTCATTCTTTACAATTCTAATAATATAATTCTTTTCAGCTTTATCTTCATTAACTCTCAATGCTGCAATACCTCGCCCAATGCAGAATTGTTTATCTGCAAAAGCAAAATTTCCAATTGTTGCTCTAATCCCAAAAATAACATCGCCTTTTTCGGTTAATTTTGTGGGTTTTGTAGTGAATTTTTTAGGGTTAAAATTTTGACCTTTATAATCTGCTGCTCCATTTAATAATGGATACCCTTCTTTATTGCTATTATAGCTATCGCCTTTTGGAGATTGTCCCATAATGATTTCACAAATAGAAGGTAATTTGACCTTCTCCATTACTTCATCATCTTTTCAAGATTCAACATCGCATTTGTTCTTTGTTTATCTAAAGCTTTAATATCTGCTAAAATGGTTTCTGGTGCATCGTATTCTATTTCTTCGTATACAATTTCTTTGTATCGGTTTATAGACAAGTCGTAATCGTTAGCTGCAATATCTGCTTTTGGTATTAAAAAACTTGGTTTGGTTTTGTCCTGATATTGCGCTTCCATTTTAGACCTTTCGTCTGCGCTCGAAGTGACCGTAGAGTTCATTATGACACTAGCGTCTAGAAGTATTTGTGCAATGTCGCATTTACCTGTTACCTCTTTTACTATGTTTTCTGGCTCTGTAAAGCATTGCTCTAAGGCGTCTTCGGCTACTAGTAGGTTACGTTTATCGTCTAAACTTAAACCATCGGCTTTCATATCGTAAAACCACACCTTATCTGTACCTCCAGAATTGGTTTTTGTAAAAAACAAAATGGCTGTACTAACTCCTGCGTAAGGTTTAAAAACACCACTAGGCATACTAATTACTGCTTGTAATTGTTGATTTTCTACCAGCTCTTTACGTATGCTTTTGTGTGCTGTACTACTACCAAATAATACACCATCTGGTACAATTACTGCTGCACGACCACCAACTTTAAGCATACGTAACATGAGGCTTAAAAATAGTAGCTCGGTTTTTTTGGTTTTTGTAGTTTTAAGTAGGCTGCTCTCTACCTCGTCATAATCTAAACTGCCTTTAAATGGAGGATTAGCTAGTATTAAGGAATAGGCATTTTCTATATCTGCATTGGCTTCACTAAGTGCATCTTTACCTATTAAGGTTGGGTTATCTAAACCGTGTAATTGCATATTCATGGCACCAATACGTAGCATGGTAGGATCAAACTCAATACCATTAAACATATTGTTATGAAAATGCTCTCTAAACGTGGCGTTATTAAACCAGTCTAAATGTCTGCTTTGTATATACTCGCCAGCGCTTACTAAAAAACCAGCTGTACCACAAGATGGGTCGCAAATAATATCGTCTTGCTTAGGTTGCGTTAGCTCCACCATCATGCGTATAATGTGTCGTGGTGTTCTAAATTGTCCGTTTGTACCTGCTTCTGCTATTTTAGAAAGCATATACTCGTATAAATCGCCTTTTGCATCTTTATTATCTAGCTCTAAAGTGTCTATTTGTTGTACTACTTTATCTAGTAATTTAGGCGATTGTATCATAAAAATAGCACCTTTCATGTATTGTGCAAAAACTCCACCTTGCTTACCAATACCTTTCATAAAATCGAAAACGGTAAGATCTCCTAATGCTGCTTGTGGTCTTGTAAATAGATCAAACATAGTTTCAGGATCTTTTTCCTTAAAACTAGACCAACGTAATGGTCGTTGTGCTTCAGTATAAATTGGGTTTTCTGTTGGCACACCTAACAGGTTGGCTTTTTTCTCGTTTACGATTTGTTTATCATCTAGTTGTTTGATAAATATTAAATAGGTAAACTGTTCTATTACGGTTAATGGGTTAGAGATTCCGCCTGTCCAGAAATCGTTCCAGATTTTATCAATTTTACTTTTAAGTTCTCCTGTGATCATGGTTAGGAATGGGTTGTTTTATTATTAAGTTTTGGTAATTTAATTTTTTAAATCATCAAATTTCTGTTTCATTGTAGGATTACCATGTGTTAGTTTTTTAATGGTTAAATCCTCTGCTTTATTATTTGCTAAACGCAAATTATTGACCGAAGATAATAAAGCATCTTTAGTTTTTTGAAGATGTGTCATGGTTTTATCTATTTCCTTTATAGCATCTCCAAACTGACGACTTGCTAAGTCATAATTACGCGCAAATCCTATTTTGAAATCTTCAATCTTGTCTTCAAAATTAGTAATATCTAAATTTTGATTTTTAATAACACTTAATTCTGTTTTATATTCCAAAGACTTCATTCCTGCATTTCGAAGCAAGGTAATTATAGGGATAAAAAACTGAGGTCGTACAACATACATTTTTTCATATTTGTAAGACACATCTACAATACCCGTGTTGTAGAGTTCATTATCTGCTTCTAATAACGACACTAATATCGCATATTCACAACCTTTATCCCTACGGTCTTTGTCTAATTTGGTAAAGAAATTTTCATTTTTCTTTTTGGTTGACGTGTTATCGTTTTCATTCTTCATTTCGAACATAATCGAAATGATTTCATTACCATTTTGATCTTGTTCTTTATAAATATAATCGCCTTTTGTACCATTTGCAGCATTATTATCTTTTTCAAAATAAGCGTTTTTAAAAGCAGTTGCTCTTAACTTGTTAAACTCTGTTTCACAATGCTGTTCTAGAGTTTCACCTATCATTTTAGTAGATAGTTTTTGCTTGTAATCTTTTAAGCGCTCTATTTCTTCGTCCTTTAATTTTAAGTCTTTAGCAACGTGATCTAATTCTCGTCTAAAATCCTCTTTTAAAGATTTTTCTAGGTTTTCTTTTTCAGCTTCTTTGAGTTTAACATCATTGACCAATTGATTCTTTTGCTTTTCAAGCTCATTTACCGCATTTTGAAGTTCTAATTTTTTTTCAGTTTCTGCTTTATCAATTTTAGATTGCAACTCTTGAATCTGCCTTTCTTTTTTTGAGACCTCATCAACTAATTCTGATTTACTTTTGAATTTTAGTTCATCTATTTCACGTTGTTTATGAGCCAGTTCTTGCTGAAACGTGTTTTTTAGTTCAGACTCTTTTAATTGAAGGGCTGTTTGCTTTTCTTTATTAGCGGTTTCTAAGCGATTATTTAATTCGTCTTGAAATTGCTCATCGCGCACTTGCTTTACGATGTCAGTATAAACAGAATCATCTACTTTAAAAACTTCTTTGCAATTTGGGCATTTTACACTAGTATTCTCACTCATTTTTTTGGATTTTGATTAATAACACTACGAATATATGTAAGGAGTGTGCGTAGTGATTGCATAGTTTTAAAGCTTGGTTATATTTTGAGCTTGAGACGAATCTTTAATTGTAAACTTAATTTTATCGCCAGCACTTAAGTTCAGGTTAGCTACGTCTCCTTTGTAAACACTTATGCTTTTTGTTTTGTTATTTAACAGAACTGAAGCCCAACCATTAGGTGCTACTCTTTCGATTTCTGATATTTCAAACTTATTACCCTCTGCATCGTATTCTAAATCCTGCCAATAAGACTTATTTTTAGCTATATCGCTGTTTGTTTTACTGTATCCATCGAACCAAATTAACACATCCATCAATTGCAATGCTAATGAATACAATAAATAAGTCGTATTTACACCTTTGCGATATGCTTGAATATGTATATTTTCAGTAATATCAACAACAGAAGTATGAGATGCAGCGCCTGTTGTATGAATTATTGTTTTAACATTATTTGCAATTAATTTAGGGAAGTGTGTAAATGAACAATTCACTTTGAAGTGATTAGTATCTAGGCCAGAGAGAAACAAATAAGATTCATATAAATTAACTTTTCCTCCACTTACCTGTACGCATTTATCGTGTAATAATCCAAAAGCATTTGCCCTTCTAAAAATAGTCTCAAGGATTATTCTTAATTGCGTAAAATATAATTGGTCATCAAATTGATTATCAAAACCTTTAAGACCTTTAAATATTGATATAAACGTATCTCTTGCTGAATCTGGGTAATCTTTCAACACCTCAAATAGTGATTGATTTTCGTGCTTTATTTGAAGGTCTGTTTGAATGTCGGCCTCAGACTTTATTGTTTCTAGTAATTCCTTGACATCTTCTGGCTCCTTTTTGTTGTAACATCTTAAATCATTTGCTTCCAAAATATCATTTTGCTCATCTGTAAAACTAGATTGTCCAGAGAGTACAAAGTGCGGGAAAACCTTTTTTCCTTTTAATTCATTTAACTTCCCTATAGAAGCTCCTAGTCCTTTTTTATTGGGTGTTGTTGAGCTTTCATCGAAAAAAAATAAAGCATCTAGTAGAACACCATCATAATAATTTAAATTCCTCTGTAAGGCTTCAAAACCTTCTTTAAAATTACTATAACCAATAAGTATAATACCTCTAGCTTCCGCCTGTATTATGAAAGGCTCCATTTCAGGATGATCATGCTCATCATCCACCCAAAGTATGTTATATATTTTTGTCATTTAAATTACAGGTATTATAAATGAAACGGTTGAACTAAATTCTTGATTTTCATCTTGTGTCATTATGTTAAGTGCTTTTTTACCTTGATTATGTACTTTAAGTATCTCATTTACCTCATATCCTCCCAAACCTTGATTACCATTTTTACCAACTGCAAAATTTTTACGCACATAATCACTTAGAGTAAAATCATTTGGGAATGGTATTCCGGTATTTGAAACCTTTATCTCGACATAAGACTTTCTTACATCTAACTCATAATTTAAAGACAATGCGTCTTTTTCATTTTCTGAAAATGGTAAAATTTCAATATTAATTTTATATTCCTTCTCTTTTTCAATAAAGGCATGATTATTAGCGTTATCTATTAAGTTTAATAAAACTATTCTAAGTTTTTGTTCATTTCCTTTAATGACTACTTGACCTTTCATTAATTCTTGTATATCTTCATGAATATCAAGGTTAAGCTCAATGTTGTGATTTAAACTCTGCTTTTCTTGTTTTGTGAAATTGGACAAAAATTTAAGGAAACGAATTTCTGTTAATTCAAATTTAGATACACTTACAACAGAAGTGTTTTGATCAGCTAACTGTTGTATATATTTAACATTTTTAAAAATCGATTGAAATGCATCTGACATAGTAAATTCTTTTCGTTCACTTAACGATATTTCTCTCCAATCAGAATCCATTGCATCTAAAGCATTTTGAATTATATCTAAGGAAGAGCCTATATTTAATAAAGGTTTTCCTAAAACATGACTAAATGATGTAGAACTCTCGGTTTCCTCCTGCCTAATACCGCTGAGAAGTTTTTCTTTTTCTTCTTCTAGTTTTTTAAGTCTAGATGAATATTCAATAATACCGCTAACTTTTGCTTGCTGCTCTTGCAAAGAAGGCATTTGTACTTTTATCTTTAAAAGATCTATTCTTTTTACAAACGGTACAATCCCTGTAGTTTGGTAGGCAGACAATTGCTTATTGACATACTCTGACTTCAATTCATTAATTAAATAATGAATATCAATATAGTTCTCATTCACTTCAAAAGCTAATATTTCTGGTCCTATAAAAATAGGGGTACCAGTAAATTTGAATAGAGTAGGTTTTAGTGATTTCCATCTAGTAGATAACAATATAGCAGTAGTCGCGATCCTTCTAGTTACAGATGATAATTTTCTCTTTTCTAAATCATTAATGTTTAGTTCGTAATCTAATTCATTGTCTGAAAGATTACTGGTACGAATCAAATAACCTTTTTCCTGACCTAAATCACGACTTCCACTAATAGGTATTAAAAATTGATTAAGCTGTTTACCATCATATACTTCTAAAAAATATCTCTCGACTGTGAGATTATAATCATTATCAATAACCTCATTAATTGGTATGTCACGAACATAATCTTTATCTTTGTTCAAATTAATATAAGTCAACAACCTTCCTACTTCTAATCTTTTATTTCTTCTCCCAAAGTCCTTAACAAATGTAGACGCATCCACCAATCGAATGGTTTTATTTGCATTACTCTTTCGTGTTAAAACCATTATACAAATAGCTAAACTTGTATGTTCAAGCAAACCTCCTGGTAACGATATTATAGTATCTATTAACCCTTGATTAACTAAACTTTGACGAAGTCTTCCTTCCTCACCTGCTTTGTACAAAATACCTTGAGATAGAACAGACACCACTTTACCATCAAAATTTATTGATTCTAGCCCTTTTTTTAGAATATAAGTTTCAGCTGTCATTCTTCGTTGTCCGAAATCATGAGCTAAATGAGAATCAATTTTATAATTAAATGGTGGATTAGATATTACTAAATCAAAATTGTTAAAATCTGGCCAATTATTTATTGAATCTTCAACTCTAAAATCAATATTAATATTGTTAGATTTTTCTAACCGAAGCAGTCTTAACATTCCTAATGCCCAAGTAGAATTAACAATTTCTTGACCATAGTAACTTTCTGCAATACTAAGATGCGTTGCAAATGAAGCTAATCCAGCAAATGGATTAAAGACTTTAGCCCTATTAGGAATATCTACTAATTGCATAACTAAGCTACTTACCTCATTAGGAAGTAAAAATTCTCCAGAATATTTTCCTTGATTACTTGCTAGCTTAAACAGAAGATTATCAAAAACTTTGTTAAATAAAAATTCAGGAATTTCTTTCTCGAATTTACCAAACTCTTCAATTAAATGAGTTAATGGCCATTCTGGAATACTTTTAAGTAATGGAATATAAATAACAGAAAGTTCGCGGTATCTATAGTCATTCTCTAAGGCATAAAATAAGTCCTCATAATCAACTTCTACATTTGTAAATTCTTTAACAATTATATCATCGTAATAAGCTGACAAAAGAAAAAGGAATACATGATGCTGTTCTACAGGTAGAACTCCACGAAGAATATTCATTGATTTCCAAAGTAGTTCGGTAATCAATATTACTTGTTCATTATCTCTATAATTATCTTCTCTCATAAACTTTTATAAATTCAACTCTGCAAATAAAAGAATTTATTATGCAAAGTAACTGCATAGTTATGTTTCGTAAAATTGTTGCATTGCTTTTGTATGTTCTCTCATTTCCTGTAATAAAACGTCTGGCTCTATAACTTCTATATCTTTACCATAAGATAAAATTTGCTGAACTAGTTCTTTATTTATTAAGGTATCAAAAAATACTTGATTAGGATTCTCTTCATGAAAATCAAAGTCAGGATGAAATGGTTTTGTCTTAAAATAGTCTTCTCTACCATTATGGAAACGTAAAACTACGCGCTCTACATTTTCGTTTATTCTCGTTACACCTACCATAGTTCTAAAAAAAAATTTCCAATCTTTCTCTGAATCTAAATAATTGACATCTTCAAGTGTTTCAAAACTAATGAGTCTTTCATCTAATGGAATAATGTGTTGCCACCTTTCAACTGTTTTATTATATCCAAAGACAAACCATCTTCTATTGTATTGTTTTAAAATATGTGGATGAAATTCAAAAACCAATGGTTCCTTATCTTTAAAGCTTTTATAAAATATCTTCAAAGTTTCCTTTTTCTTAATAGCTAGATATAATGGTTTTAGGTGTTTTATACCTTTGTATTCTTCGTTATGATCGTAAAATAAGATTTGTTTAGCATCATTTTCTTGTTCTTCTTCATCTTGAAACTTAATTAAGGCTTCTGCCAATTTATTATACTTTGGATGGTTCTCAAATCTAGATAAGAGTTGTTGAGCAGCATCTATTAAGTATTGTTCATACTCTAAAAGTGGTCGTTTAGCTATTGTAAAATTAGGATCTGTATATTTTAAAGTTCTAATTTTTTCTGGTAATGGTGCAGCAAATCCATTTTCTTTATCTCTAAAAATTTTAATGTCTTCTCTTAACGTTCTTGTGGATATTCCCTCTCCTGGATATAATTCAGCTATTCCCTCATTTACAACTTTTAATAATTCATCAAAACCAAAAGATTTATTTCTAAAGCAATAATCTAATATATTATACCTCAAATGTGCATGTTTGCTATTTGCCATATTTTTAGAATTTAATAACTATATATCCAACAGGTCATACCAATCATCAATTCTAATGTCTAACCTTTTAATTTCTTTATCAGCAAGAGGTGTACAATGAGCAATAGGGACTCTCAATCTATTCAAATCTATCATTACCTCATTAACAGATTTAAGACTTCTATTAAATTTTGGTTTAAAAATTTCCCATTGTGAATTAATAATTTTCCTTAAATCACCAAAAGTTGAATAATCTATTTTATGCTCTGATCTCTTGGTGTGAGAGGTATCAAGCTCATATTCTAAATTGTTTTTGACATTATCTCTTACCTTAAAGTCAACTTTATTCCACCAATTATCGTTATAGCTATTTATCATTACTTCTTTTACGAGTTCTCTGATAGAACGCTCTAAACAATAAAACTTCTGATACTGAATACTCATAAAGTTTGCTTGACTTACCAGTGATTCTTCGAAATAACTATTTAAACTCCCTGTAAAGATTTCTTTATTATAAATTTCTAATTTAGAAATTTCTAGAGATTGTGATTTACTATGACTATGCTCAACAGAAAGATCTAATTCTTTATACTCAATCTCAGAAATCAAATTATGTAACAGTAAATAATTTAAGAACTTAGTTTTGTGATTAATATTCCATTGACTAGATACTCTTATAGCTTTCGAGTTTAATATATATTTATCTTTCCAATATCTTTTTGAATCTAACAAGGTAATTATAACATCAGAGCAAAAAGGAAAATTAATTCCAAAAGTTTTATTGGAATACTCCTTATCCATTAGTTTTTCTAACTCTTTATGATCTACATTTTTACAGTATTCAAGTATTTTTGGAATGTAAGCCTTTACTAATGCGCCTATCTTCATAAATTTAGAGAGTTTGATACTTTCAAATATAAGGTTTGAGATAGTATTAGTAAAACTAAAGAACAATTCTTATTAAAGCGCATTAGGTTGCCCCTTATGTTGTTACTTCATAAAAGCAAAAAATCCGTAAAAGCCTGTTTATAAGCTGTTTACGGATTTAATTTGTGGTCCCACTTGGGCTCGAACCAAGGACCCTTTGATTATGAGTCAAATGCTCTAACCAGCTGAGCTATGGGACCTATTGATACGCATATCAATAGTTCTCTTTA
Source organism: Psychroserpens sp. Hel_I_66 (assembly GCF_000799465.1). Lineage (NCBI taxonomy): Bacteria > Pseudomonadati > Bacteroidota > Flavobacteriia > Flavobacteriales > Flavobacteriaceae > Psychroserpens > Psychroserpens sp. Hel_I_66. The sequence continues at coordinate 2,907,435 of NZ_JUGU01000001.1, forward strand.
AAAGAGTGTGCAATATTACTACATATTTTAAAACTCTACAAGAAATTTAAGCCATTTTACACTTCAATATCTTGACAAAGTTCAATCAAAACGCCATTTGTTGACTTTGGGTGCAAAAAAGCGATGAGCTTATTATCTGCTCCTTTTTTAGGTTTTTCATGTATCATCTTAAACCCTTCCCCTTTTAATCGTTCAATTTCTTTCTCGATATCTTCTACCGCAAAAGCAATGTGGTGAATGCCCTCACCCTTTTTTTCAATAAATTTTGCAATCGGGCTATCAGCATTCGTCGCCTGCAATAACTCGATTTTGTTGGGACCTGTCTTAAAAAAAGAAGTGATCACCCCTTCACTTTCTACTGCTTCAGTTTTATAATGTTTTTTTCCGAAGAGAGCAGAAAACAGCACATTTGAAGCCTCAATATCTTTTACCGCAATACCAATGTGTTCTATTTTTTCCATCTGAAACTTGTTTCAGTTTCCGTGAAAACGGAAATCTTGTTAATATTTGATATCCAAAAATAACATAATCCTTAATTATCGCCTATTTTTGCAGTCGGAAACCAAATGGTGGTTTCATATTTGATAAAAGTCGTTATATTAGAACTATGATGAACGATTGAAAATGACTTAAATACAATGCAATGGAAGAATTAACACAAAGACAGAAAAAAATTGGCGGAGTTTTACAACAGGATCTCGCAGATATATTACAAAAAGCAGCGACCGATGGTGGGATGCGAGGCGTTATCATTTCGATAAGTAAAGTGAACGTCACCACAGATCTCTCCGTAGCCAAAGTGTACCTCAGCGTTTTCCCAAACGGAAAGGGAAAAGAACTTATTGAAGGTATTCGATCAAACACACCACTAATTCGCCACGAAATGGCACAACGTACTAGAAATCAATTACGTCGTATGCCAAATCTTGAATTTTTTATTGACGATTCCCTTGAATATATTGACGGAATTGAAAAGTCTCTAAAAAGAGAAGAAGACCCAATCAAACAAGCCGATCTTTTAGCAAAACGAAAAAAGAAATAAGTGAATGTTGCCCTGTACATCGCAAAACGCTATCTGTTTTCTAAAAGCAGCAACAACTCTATAAACATCATGACCATCATTGCAGCTTCGGGCACCGTGATCGCTGCTGCTGCACTCTTTATTGTACTTTCTGGTTTTGCAGGATTAAAGACTTTTAGTTTAGAATTTTCATCTTTTGTAGATCCCGATTTAAAAGTATTTCCTGCGGAAGGAAAATCGTTTAAGATCACTTCGGAAGACTCACTAAAACTCATAAAGATCAACGGAATTAAAAGCTACTCCAAGACCATTGAAGAGCGTGTTATTCTCGAATTTGACAATAAACGTCAAATAGTTACCATGAAAGGTGTTGATGAGAATTTTCTAAAAGTAACCTCAATTGATACCATGATTTACTACGGAAATTGGCTCGAGAACAATACCAATCAAATTGTTTCTGGTGGTGGCATTTCTAACAAGTTATCCTACGGAGTGCTTGATCTTACTAGAAATCAAAAAATCTATGTCCCAAAACCCGGAAAAGGACAAATCACCTCTGTAAAAGGAGCGTTTAATTCTGTTAAAGCTTATAATGTTGGTGTTTTTGATATCAACCAAGAATTAAATAATGAATACATTTTTGCAACCATACAGACTGCCCGTTATTTGCTTAACTACAATGACAATCAAATATCTTCTGTTGAATTTAAACTGGACGACTCTGCTAATGAAGTTGAAATTTCCGAAGCGTTAAAATCAATATTTGGAAAAAGAGTTGAGATAAAAAACAGGTCTCAGCTCAATGACGCACTTTACAAAATGCTCAATACCGAAAATGTTGCAGTTTACCTCATTTTTACTCTTGTCATAATCATTGCACTATTTAATGTGATCGGTGCACTTATAATGATGATTCTTGATAAAAAAGCGTCCTTAAACACGCTTTTCAATTTAGGCACAACAACAAAGACTATTAGACGAATTTTCTTTTTACAAGGCAGTTTGATGACAATACTCTCAGGTGGTATTGGACTGTTTCTTGGGTTTGTAATTGTGTTTCTTCAAAAGCAATTTGAACTTATTATGCTAACACCTTCATTACCATATCCAGTCGAGATTAAAGCAATTAATTTCTTGCTCGTGATCATTACTATTTTCGTTTTGGGTATTTTGGCTTCTAAATTAGCTTCACAGAGAATTACCCGGGATTTGGTTAAGGGGTAATTTAGTATGCAGTACTCAGTCAAGTAGACAGTAAATTAATTCATAAACAACTCCACAAGATCAGGAAAACCGATAATCACCAAACAACTCTAAAACCTCATCAAAAGCTGCAAAGACATCTTTAGAATCATCGCTTGTAACCATTTTCATGCGATGCTCTTTAAAATTAGGAATCCCTTTAAAGTAGTTGGTATAATGGCGTCTGGTTTCAAAAACGCCCAGTTTTTCTCCTTTCCAATCTATGGACATTTGAAGATGGCGTCTTGCTGCATCCACACGGTCTGCCATTGAGATAGACCCTAAATGTTCTCCTGTTTCAAAAAAATGCTTTACCTGTTTAAAAAACCATGGGTTCCCTATCGTTGCTCGACCAATCATACAGCCATCCAATCCAAAGCTATCTCTCATGATCGCAGCTTTCTCTGGTGTGTCGACATCGCCATTTCCAAATACTGGAATGTGCATTCTAGGGTTATTTTTCACTGCTGCGATAGGCTTCCAGTCGGCTTGACCTTTATACATTTGTGCTCGTGTTCTACCATGAATTGAAATGGCAGCACAGCCTACGTCTTGCAGTCGCTCAGCTACTTCAACAATCTTTATGGAATCGTGATCCCAGCCTAGACGGGTTTTTACGGTAACAGGCAGGTTGGTTCGTTTTACCATTTCCGCAGTAAGACTTTCCATTAAGCAAACATCTTTTAGAATTCCTGCTCCTGCACCTTTGCTCACCACTTTTTTTACTGGGCAACCAAAATTGATATCAATAATATCTGGATTTGAACGCTCAACAATATCAATGGTTTGTAACATACTCTCCATATTGGCTCCAAAAATCTGGATGCCAACAGGTCGTTCTTTTTCGTAGATATCTAGTTTCATGACGCTTTTTGCTGCGTCACGAATTAGGCCTTCACTCGAGATAAACTCGGTATAAACGACATCTGCACCTTGCTCCTTGCACAATGCTCGAAACGGTGGGTCGCTAACATCTTCCATTGGTGCCAACAACAACGGGAAATCTGGAAGTTCTATATCGCCTATTTTTATCAAACTCGTTTTATTTTGGGCAAAATTAGGGATTTTTATTCAGCATAAAAAAGCCTCTACATAAGTAAAGGCTAATTGGTCTAAAATTTTATTGTTAACAAAAATTCTTAAAGGAATTAATCAAAAGGCATCGGCAATTTAAATTGGCCCTCTGTGATTTCAATAACATCGCTAGGATCATCTACATTATATAATTTCATTGAAAAATTACCTTCTAACAATTGTTGTATTTGTAGGGTCTGCGCACCAAAAATAATATTATCTTCTATAGAGCTCGTGATTTGAAAATTACTGCCTGCTTGATCTCCACCTAAAGTTGAATACGATGTTTCACTTGTAGAATCAAATTTGAAATGAGCACTTACATCTCCAGTTGATCCAGAAACAACATTATCACTAATTGCATAGTCATAAGAACTTACAGGAAAAGCATCATTAAATGCTTGTGAAGCATCCTCATCTGATCCACATAAATAAAAGCGAATAAAATCAAAATACATACTAGGTCTATTTTCGGTATCAAAGTCTGGATACACGCCAATTGAATAGTTTAACCCACCAGTATCTGGATAATAGGCACATGTGGTTGTAATTGAATTTCCCGAAAGGGATAAGTAATAATCTGCAACAGTTGAAGATGCTAATTGGCCATAAACAAATGGTTCTCCATTTACTTTACCCGAAATAAAGTAAACATAGTCATCTTGGTTGATATCAGGACTTGGATTTGAAGAATCATCATCGCTACAAGCTGACAGGATAATGGATAAGCATAAAACGGTAATAAATTTTAATTTTTTCATAGTTAGAGTTTTTGATCTTTTAATAATTGACAAATCTAGAATTTTTCTTACAATTATCCGTTTTTAAAGAACATAAAATGTATACATTAGTGTTTATGAAAAAACTCTTTCTTGCATTTAGTTTTCTTTTTATTTTAAACTGTGGTTCATCTCATACTGAAAAGGTTAAATCTTATCAAAACCATGATTTCTCAATTCAATACCCGAGAGAATGGGAAGCACATGATGATCATGGTTTTTTAGCATTTTCTCCAAAATCATATCTTAAACAAGATAAGAACATGTTTGATAATATACTCACCATATACAAACTAGATCATAAAAATTATATTGATAAAAGTATAAATGATTTTATTGAAGACAAAAAAGAACAAGCAACTCAATCCATTGGTGAAACGCACTTTCAACAAAAAACAATAGATACAAAAAATGGGGCAGCTATAATTCTTGAAATAGAGAAATAGCGTGATTATAGAGCTATGAAAGAAATCAGTTTTTATTTTAAGAAAAATGAAAGTATTTACGAATTACGATATAGAGTTAGAACAGATATTTATGAAGATTATATAAATAATGCGTTGGTTATTATTGACTCTTTTAAATTTAAAAACTAGGATTTTGCAAATCCCCTTCCAACCAGAACTCTTCGGAATCACTCTAAACATTCACCTCATTTTAGAGTACTTGGCATTTTTCATTGCCTTTAGATATTATGTAATTTTACGTCGCAAAAGTGAAGATCATATCACTTCTGGAAATCGACTATCTATCATTCTTGGCGCAGCTTTAGGTGCTTTGATTGGCTCACGTTTAATTGGAATTCTCGAAAACCCTCTGGTTGATTTTTCTCAAGCAAATATCATTCAACTGCTCAACACAAAAACGATAATGGGTGGATTGTTTGGCGGATTGCTTGGTGTGGAACTTGCCAAGAAAATCATTGGCGAGCAATCATCTTCGGGAGATTTGTTTGTGTTCCCAATCATTTTGGGCATTTTTATTGGTCGCGTTGGTTGCTTTCTCTCTGGCATTAATGAATTTACCTACGGAAATCCAACCAACTCCATATTTGGGATGGATTTAGGAGATGGTCTCCTGCGACATCCAACCTCGCTCTATGAACTCATTTTTCTAGTTATTTTATGTATTGGTTTACAATTACTTCGGAAACGTGACATTTTAAAAAATGGTGAGCTTTTTAAGATTTTTATGCTTACTTATTTCGGGTTTAGATTCTTTATAGAATTTATAAAACCGAATGTTTTTCATATCCTTGGGTTGAGCACAATTCAACTTTTATGTGTAATTTGTTGGTTGTATTACAGTCCGTTCATCTATCAAAAACTAAAACATGCCAGTTAGAAAATATACCTATTACGATTTTACGTTAAGCTTATGCCCAGAATGTTTACGACGCGTTGACGCCAAAATCGTATTTGAAAATGGAAACGTTTACATGCTTAAACGTTGCAACGAACATGGTAATTCTAAGGTTTTGATTGCAGATGATATTGAGTATTATAAAAACATAAGAAACTACAATAAACCAAGCGAAACACCTTATACGTTTAACACAAAAACAGATTACGGTTGTCCTTACGATTGCGGACTGTGTCCAGACCACGAGCAACATTCTTGCTTAACGGTTATCGAAGTGACAGACCGTTGTAATTTGACCTGCCCAACCTGTTATGCTGGCTCTTCACCAACTTATGGTCGCCATCGAACACTTGATGAAGTGAAGGCAATGCTCGATACGATTGTAAGAAATGAAAAGGAACCAGATGTGGTTCAAATTTCTGGAGGCGAACCCACGATTCATCCTCAGTTTTGGGAAATTATGGATTATGCAAAATCACTGCCCATTCGTCATTTAATGCTCAATACTAACGGAATTAAGATTGCTAAGGATTTCGCTTTTGCGGAAAAACTAAAAACTTATACTCCAGATTTTGAGGTGTATCTTCAGTTTGATTCGTTTGAAAATTCTGTGCTTCGGGAATTGCGAGGAGCCGATTTAAATGATATAAGAAAACAAGCGCTGGATAACCTCAACAAATTAAATCTATCTACAACTTTAGTGGTTACACTTCAAAAAGGATTAAATGATGGCGAAATAGGAAAAATTATCGATTATGCCTTAAAACAGAAATGTATTCGAGGTGTCACATTTCAGCCAACACAAATAGCAGGTCGTTTAGAAAATTTTAATCCGGAAACCGATCGCATGACCTTGACAGAAGTCCGCAGGAAAATCATGGAACAAACTACTATTTTTAATGGAGATGATTTACTGCCTGTGCCTTGTAATCCTGATGCTTTAGTGATGGGTTATGCTCTGAAGTTGAATGGTGAAGTGTTTCCGTTAACGCGCTATATCAATCCAAATGATTTACTGGATAACAGCAAGAATACTATAATTTATGAGCAAGATGAACAACTTCATGGTAAAATGATTGAGCTGTTTAGTACAGGAAATTCCGTAGAAAAAGCAGAAGAGAACTTAAAGTCTATTATGTGTTGCTTACCACATATTGATGCGCCAGAGTTGGGTTATGATAATTTGTTTCGCATCATTATTATGCAGTTTATTGATACTTATAATTTTGATGTGAGAGCAATTAAAAAATCATGTGTGCACATTGTGGATAAGGATAATAAAATCATTCCTTTTGAAACGATGAACTTGTTTTATCGCGATGACAAAAAAGCGCGATTGGAAGAACTCAGACATGAGATTAAGTTATGAGAATTTTGGTTTTCACACATATTGATGGTTCTACAATATTATTTCTTTTATTTATTGTATTTGGTGTTCCGTTAATAGGAATTATAATTGCCTTATATTTAAGTCGTAGAAAACCAAAAACAGCAAAAATAATAGGAATTTTAACTGTGGTATATATTTTAATTAGTTTAGGGTATTGCGGAATATTGTATATATGAGTTTAATAATAGAACCTGGAAATCTTGACGGACTCCTTATCATGATTATCGCCATCATGCTTGGTCCTGGAATTTTATTGACCTTAATTGGTGCAGCTGTTTACAAAAAAAACAAGACAGCAGCTAAAGTACTTTTTATCATCGCTGTGGTTTATACAATTATTAGTCTTGGTATTTGTGGAGCCCTTATTGGTGGCTTTTAAGTCTGTTTAAAACCCAAAGCCCGTAGAAACCTAAAAAGAGTTCTGCAACTGTTCCGAAGATATATCCAAAAGTTGGGATCCCATCAAGCGCAATACTCAGCACTCTTCCAAAACCCAATCCTAGCATAAAAATCATATTGGTAATTAATGCTGTTTTGAGATAGTGTGATTTAAAAATACCTAAAACCCACAACGAAGAAAACCCTAGATACAAACCCATAATCGCTTTGTAGAAATTGTGTTCGTCAATGGTTTCGAGAAACATATCAAAACTTAATTCGGGGTTAAAACCATATACAAACGACACAGGCACAACAATACACACTGAAATAATGAGGTGTATTTTGTTAATGATGTCTTTCTTAGTTTTTAGCATTTTCAAATCTAAAACTCAATATCTTTTCAACCTCAGCATCACCACGTTTCACAGTCACTTTGGTTTTATCTCCTATATCAAAACTAGATAACGCTCTCATATAACTCATCATATCGGTCACCAAACTATCGCCAAGTTTTACAACGATATCTCCTTTTTCAAGTCCTGCTTTTTGGGCAGGTTTATCTTCACTAATACCATCAATACGCATTCCTTTTCCATCAAATAGATAATCTGGAATGACGCCTAAACCAACCTTAAATCTTGGTACATCTTCGCTTTCGTTTTTTGTTTTTCTAAAAGGCAACTTCCCATTATCATCCAAATCTGAAATAATATCAAAAATATAATTGGAGATGGTTTCCATACCTTCATAATTCAACTTCTCAGTATCATCACCTGGTTTGTGATAATCTTCATGCTGACCCGTGAAAAAGTGCAATACTGGGATGTCACTATTATAAAACGATGTGTGGTCACTTGGTCCAACACCAGACTCGTTTTCAATAATCTTAAATTTAGAATTGTTGGCCTTTACCACTTGCTTCAAAATTGGAGAGGTACCAACACCGTAAACAGCTAAAGTACTATCCTGTTTTAAACGACCAACCATATCCATATTGAGCATATAATTTGCTCTGCTTAAATCTAACGTAGGGTTTTTTGTAAAATAATTTGACCCTAATAATCCCATTTCCTCACCAGAAAAGGCCATAAACAAATAGTTGTTACCTGTATTTGCAGATTTTAATTTTTCAGCTAAATTGAGTAAAACCGCAACACCGCTTGCGTTATCATCTGCCCCATTGTGAATTTCTTTTTTATCTCCCCGATACAGAGAACCTTCAGCTCCAAAACCTAAATGGTCGTAATGTGCGCCAATAATAATAGTATTTTCTGCTTTGTTATCTAAAAAGCCAACCACATTAGTTCCTGTTATGGTACTATCACCATCTTTAACCGTGTAATTTACTTCTTGATGAGGATCTGTTTTTGGTTTAAATGAAAACGCCTGCATATACCCATCGGTTCCTTTTCCTTGTAAACCTAAATCTTTAAAACGTTTGGCAATATAAGCTGCTGCAGCAAGCTCTCCGTCAGTTCCAGTTTGGCGACCCTCGAGTTTGTCATCTGCTAAAAAAGCCACATCTTCTTTGATAGTGGTTACTTTTATGTTTTCTTCGGAATTTGACTTGCAGGCGGTTAAAACTGTCAAAAAAAGTACAATAATGAGGTAATTGAAACGCATATATCTTAATTTTGCACAAATTTAATCATTAATTAGCAGATGAAATATATAGTTGCAGCACTAATAACAATCTCATTCCTAAGTTGTAAAAACGAACCGAAAACCAATTCCGAAGAAAAAAAAGTAGAGCAAACTGAAGTTTTGCAAGCTGGAAAAGACTCCCTGATTTATCCTGAAGAAAAACATTTTAAGGCGATTCGTCAAGTGACTTTTGGTGGTGATAATGCAGAGGCTTATTGGAGTTTTGATGATAAACAATTGGTGTTTCAATCTAACAACGCTAATTGGGATGTAGGTTGCGACCAAATGTTTTTGATGAATGCTAATGAAACGTTTACAGATAGTATTGCGCCTCCAATGTTAAGTACAGGAAAAGGTCGTACGACCTGCGCTTACTTTTTACCAGACAACAAGCACATTATTTACGCATCTACACATTTAAAACAAGACGAATGTCCAGACACGCCTCTACGTAAAAATGGAAAATACATCTGGCCAATCTACGACAGCTACGATATTTTTGTGGCAGATTTAGAAGGTAATATCGTTAAACAATTAACTAATGAAGTGGGTTATGATGCAGAACCAACAGTGTCTCCAAAAGGTGATAAAATTGTATTTACTTCAACCAGAAGTGGTGATTTAGAATTATATACTATGAATATTGATGGTAGTGATGTGAAGCAAATCACGAACGAATTAGGTTATGATGGTGGTGCTTTCTTTTCTCCCGATGGAACAAAACTGATTTTTAGATCATCACGTCCAAAAACAGAACGCGACATTAAAGAATACAAAGATTTATTGGCTGAAGGTTTAGTTGAACCAACCGAAATGGAGTTATACATTTGTAATGCAGATGGTAGCGATTTGCGTCAACTAACCGATTTAGGGAATGCGAATTGGAGCCCGTTTTTTCATCCTTCGGGAGAGAAAGTATTGTTCTCTTCTAATTTTGAAGCTGAGCGTGGATTTCCGTTTAATTTATATTTAATTGATCTTGATGGGAAAAATCTAGAGCGTGTGACGCATGGTGAAACATTTGATGCATTTCCTGTATTCTCAAATGATGGTAAGCATTTAGCGTTCTCCTCTAATAGAAATAATGGTGGTGGACGTGATACGAATTTGTTTATTGCAGAGTGGCAGGATTAACAAATTTCTGCAAAGGCAGAAATCTCTTTATTTAAAAGACTGACTTTCTCGACAGGCATATTTCCGAAGAAAAAAAATTAATTGTTTTCTTTATTTAAACGATCGCGCTCGTCTGTTGTAATAGTACGTTGATTAGACTCTAAACGTGTATTTCCAAATTTATATCGAAACCCTAATTTAATATAACGATTGTCTTCGTCACGAATACTGTTGCTAAATTGATCTTGATATCTTGTACCAATTTCTGGGTCTTGCATATTAAACAAATCACTAAAAGATAATGATATTATACCCTTTTTTTTGAAAACGGTTTTAGATATAGCCAATTCTGAGAATAGACGGTTTTCTATAGTTTGAAAGCCTTGTAGGTTTTTACCAACCCAAATGAGCGTAAATGTTGCGTTGAGACTTTGGTCTTTTAGCATTGACCAATCATTTTGAAGAACAGAATAATTAGACCATTGGTCTTTTTTTACAAAACCATTACCAAAATTAGTTTCTTCTTCGATATTATAAAACGATGTTACCGCATATAATGACCACCGATCTGTGACATTAAAATAGGTTAGAAAGTCAAATCCAAATTCAACCGTTTTGTCAAAATTGACGCTAATGTATTCAATGATATTGGTGTCGTTATTTTGTCTTGGAATTTCAGAAATTGCGCCATCATAGTTCTTATAATAAGCTTCTATGCTAAATAAGCCATCAAGTAAAGAGGTTCCTATGACGGAATGGTCTGTAAATATTGGAACTAAATTTGGATTACCCGAAATCACATAGTTTTCATTTAAAAAAAAGCGAAACGGATTCAAATCTGCATAACCAGGACGCGCGATACTGCGTTTGTAATTAACGTATATATTGTATTTATCGTTAATGTTATATTGGAAACTCGCATTTGGAAACCATTCTAAATAATCCTGTGTATTGATTTGGGTTAAAGATGCCGATACACCTTCAATATCTGTTTGCTCGACTCTCAATCCTGCATTGATACTATATTTATCTTTATTTAAGGTGTAATTTGCATAGGCAGCTAAAATGCGTTCGTCATAATCAAAAGCATCAGAATTTAATGGGTCTATCGTTTCATCACCCGAAACAAGATTGACATCAAATTGTGTAATACCGCTTTCTGTTTTGATACTTGATGTTTTTATGCCAGCCTCAAACTCTGAGTGATCTGTTAATGGCAAAGCATAATCTAATTTTGCAGTAAATATTTTAGTTTCTTGATTGGCATTTGTATTAAAAGCAGAAGCGCTTTGAAACTCATTATTAATATCAAAAAAATTACTTAAGACACTTTGATTTCTTTCGTAATTATAGGTTGTGAAATGCGAGTTGAACGCTAAACTTCCTTTAGATAAATTGTGTGTAAAATTAAGATCAAACCCTAGATTATACTTGTTATCTCGTGATAAATTATCTGCTGTAAAGCGTGATATAAAATCTGAATTTTCGTCTGTAATAATAGTGTTATTGTTAATCTTATATTTAAAATAAGGAAGGTAGAGCGCATTTGAAGACACACTTAATGTATTACTGTCATCAATAAAATAATCAAAATTTGCGTTGAGATTATGAGTTTCAGACCACGTATTTCTATTGGTAAGTGAGCGCCAGCTTTGGTCAATGGTATTTGAATTGGTCAAATAATTTACGGTATCATCAGCATCCCTATTTATTTTATCTTTAGAATAGTTATAGTTTACATTAAAACTAATAGTCTCGTTTTTAAAAAAATTGCTCGTCCCAACATCATATCTCGGGAACACACCTTGCGTATAATTTGAATAGATGCTGCCTCTGTAACCAGCAATTAAATTTTTGCTCATTATGATGTTTAATACCACGCCACTTTCTGCATCATATTTTGCTGAAGGGTTTGTGATTACCTCAATAGACTTAATCGTATTTGCTGAAGAACCTTCTAATAATTGGTTTAGATCTTCCGAAGATAAATTTATTTTTCTATCGTTAATATAAACTGTTGGATTAGAATTTTTAACGGTTATCTCATCTCCCAAAACCAAAACACCAGGCGTACTTTTTAAAACCTGAAGCATATTGCCCTCTACCAAAGCAGTATTTTCTATGTTAAAAACTAACCGGTCTGCCTCTCTTGTCAAAATTGGTTTTTTTGCATTTATAGTCACTTCTCCCAAGCTTTCAACATCATCCTGTAACGTGATTATTTTTAAATCCAAACTTCCCGTGAGTACAATTTTTTGTTCGTAGGTTTTATAACCAATAAAGCTTATTTTAAGTATGTACGGGTTGGTTTCGAGATTATCAATAATAAAAAAACCTTTATCATCTGTTGATGTGCCTTTTAAAACCTCACTTTCATCTTCACTGTAAATAATGACGGTTGCAAACTCAATTATACTCTTATCAACATCCAATACCTTACCAGAAATAGAGAAGTCTTGACCATAAAGCGAAAACGAGCATAGCAGAAATAAAGAGAGAAAACGTAGGAGTCTCAAATTGTATTGGGTTTAATAGTGCAATATAACATCAATTTTTGAAATAGAATTACGGTTTTTACGTAGGGTTAAACCTTTTTGTAAACATTATTAATATTATATGCGCAATAATTCGATTATATTTGCAAATCATTTAGGAGACGAATTAGGCGTTTATGAAGAACATAAGAAATTTTTGCATTATTGCACATATTGATCACGGTAAAAGTACATTGGCAGATCGCTTATTGGATTTTACAGGTACTGTAACCGCTCGTGAAAAACAAGATCAACTATTGGATAGTATGGATTTGGAGCGCGAGCGTGGAATTACAATTAAATCACACGCAATTCAAATGGATTATACATTTGAAGGCGAAGATTACGTGCTCAATCTTATTGATACTCCTGGCCACGTTGATTTTTCTTATGAAGTGTCTCGATCTATTGCTGCCTGTGAAGGTGCCTTATTGATTGTTGATGCTGCACAAAGCATCCAAGCGCAAACTATTTCAAACTTATATCTGGCTCTAGAAAATGATTTGGAGATTATTCCCGTGCTTAATAAAGTGGATTTACCAAGTGCAAACCCTGAAGAAGTTACCGACGATATTGTTGAGCTTTTAGGTTGTGATCCAAGTGAAGTTATACACGCGAGCGGAAAAACTGGTTTTGGAATAGAAAATATATTAAAAGCAATTATTGAGCGCGTTCCCGCTCCTAAAGGAAGTGTGGATGCTCCATTACAAGCCTTAATTTTTGATTCGGTCTATAATACGTTTAGAGGTATTGAAACTTATTTTAGAGTGTTTAATGGCGAAATTAAAAAAGGTCAAAAAATCAAGTTTGTCGCCACAGATAAAGAATATTATGCCGATGAAGTTGGTACTTTAAAATTAACTCAAGTTGCCAAGAAAAGTGTAAAAGCTGGAGATGTAGGTTACTTAATTACAGGTATAAAAACTGCCAAAGAAGTAAAGGTAGGAGATACCATAACAGATTTTGCAAACCCAACAACTAATATTGTTGAAGGTTTTGAGGATGTAAAACCAATGGTTTTTGCTGGAATTTACCCTGTAGATACAGAGGATTACGAAGAACTTCGTAGCTCTATGGAAAAATTACAATTAAACGATGCCTCTTTGGTGTTTCAACCAGAAAGCTCTGCAGCTTTAGGATTTGGTTTTCGTTGCGGATTCTTGGGAATGCTCCATATGGAAATCATTCAAGAACGCCTAGAGCGCGAGTTTGATATGACAGTGATTACTACGGTTCCCAATGTGTCATATAATGCCTATACAAACAAAAATCCAGATGAAGCCTTTGTTGTAAATAATCCATCAGATTTACCAGAACCAACAACAATTAATCGCGTAGAGGAACCCTATATTAAGGCGACCATAATTACAAAAGCAGATTTTGTGGGCAATGTGATGTCTCTATGTATAGAGAAACGTGGTATGATTTTAAATCAAACGTATTTAACGCCAGAGCGTGTTGAGTTGACTTTTGAAATGCCTCTTGCAGAAATTGTTTTTGATTTTTATGATCGTCTTAAAACCGTTTCTAAAGGTTATGCCTCTTTTGATTATTCTCCTATAGGGATGAAGGTTTCAAAATTGGTACGTTTAGATATTTTATTAAACGCCCAAACAGTAGATGCACTTTCTGCTTTAATTCATGCAGATAATGCGCACAATATCGGTAAGAAAATGTGCGAAAAATTGAAAGAATTAATCCCGAGGCAACAATTTGATATCCCAATTCAAGCAGCTATTGGTGCAAAAATTATTTCAAGAGAAACCATTAAAGCGTTACGTAAAGATGTGACAGCAAAATGTTATGGTGGAGATATTTCCCGTAAGCGTAAATTATTAGAAAAGCAGAAAAAAGGTAAAAAGCGTATGCGCCAAGTTGGTAATGTAGAAATACCTCAACAAGCTTTTATGGCTGTATTGAAATTGAATGATTAGATTAACTATTGCCATCCAGGTCATCTCTCCTTACAAACAAAAACAACTTTTTGGATAGGATTTTTTTCTTCGGAAATTAATTCGCTAAGCGGTATAAAGCTATTTAAACAAAAGCGTAATTAGTCCTCCTGTTTGTTAAAATAAGATATAACGTGGTGACTTGTCAACCCGTGAAAAATGACGCTAAATAATATGGTATAAGCAATTATCCCATAGAGAACTTCATACTCTTTAAATGCGCCCTCTGCAATAGCATAGCTTAAATAGAATATTGACCCAATACCTCGAATCCCAAAAAATCCGACAGCAAATTTTTTCTTCATTTTAAAATTTGTAAAATACAAGGCAAGAAAACCAAAAAGTGGACGCCATAGCAAAACAAGAGATAAACTGAAAACAATCCCTTTCCAATCTGTAAAATTCAAGATACCTGCCATAATTGAACCTCCAAAGAATATCGTCCATAAAACCATGAGCAATCGTTCAATTTCCTCAACAAAATGAATGGTTGTACTATTTGGGTATTCTTCCGTAGTATTTCCTTTTCTATTGTGAAACTGGGCAAACAAGCCACATAAAAAGACTGCGATAAATCCATAACCATGAGCGAGTTCACAAATTCCGTAAGAAAACAATGTGAGCGCTACACCAGTAAAACCATTTAAAATATCCTTTTTGTGGGATTTCTTAAAATAATTGAGAGATAGGCTAAACAGATAACCTATAATTACACCTATTAAAATGCCAACAGCTATTTTATAGAAGAGATAATAAGAAAACCATTCCCAAAAATCTATCTGACCAAAAGAGGATGCTTGCGACCAAAGAATTGCCAAAAACACAAATGGAAAAGCCAAACCATCATTGATTCCAGCTTCCGCAGTAAGAGTAAAACGCAAACCGCCTTTCTCTCCCTTAATTTGGTTGTAATCCTTCAGTTGAAGTTCAGATGCCAAAACAGGATCTGTTGGCGCCAAAACAGCTGCCAATAGCAATGACAACGGTCCTGAAATATGTAAAACGTAAAAAGAAATAATAAATATAGCAGCCATAAACAAAGGCATAGTTACACCTATGAGCAAGAATGGTTTTTTCCAGTCTTTCCTGCTATATATAAAACCTATTTTGAGACCAGCAGTCATTAAACTGATTATGACAATAATCTCTGTAAAAATTTTGGTTTCTTTTGCAGGCCATATTGGATCTGGCCAAGGAAGCGGTGCATCAAAGAGAAATAATATTATACCTAAAATCAATAACGGGATGGTATAGCCAATCTTCACTTTTTTACTAGCGACAGGTAAATAGGCCATAATTAATAAGCACAATCCTATGCAAAATAAAATAACGAAGTAACTGTTCATTAGTTATTGATATTTGTTTGAAAACGAATGATCTTAAATAACAAGCGAAATCAATTTGTTGTAATTAAAATAATCATGCAGGCAACTAAATCATGCTTTGCAAAAGCCAAATTAACAAAGGCAATCTCAACTGAGCTATTATCTAAACATCTGTATTTTCGGCTTTTGGGAGTTGACCATCGTCATTAGTTGCAATAACAACATCTTCAAAATCTATAGGTTTACCCAAATAAGCAATTAAGGAGCCTGGCTCTATGTTGAATTCTGTCAAGGTATCCAGTAACTCTATATGTCCTTGGTCGTCTTTAATAAATAACGGGATAGCATCTTTATTATCACGAATCATTTGTAGGATCTTTTTAAATTTAGATTCACTATCTATTGCTATTTCCTGTATGGAAGGGTAATCTCGAGCTACTTCAGTAAATCGAATATAATCATGGGTATTGCTGAATACCTCTTCTGTTTTTAAGGTGTTTTTCTTTAGTAATTCTTCCGAAGTCATTAATCTAAATGTTCCATTCTCTCCAAACTGTTTCCCAAACCTAGACATTGCTTGCCTGTTAATTTCATCGTTACCGGTCATGGCTAACAAGTATCCCACATCATTCAATTCTATATTCTCGGTAAGGTCATCACTGTAAATATTAGCCACAATCGCATCAAGGCCTAGATCTAAAGCTTTCTCGATATTAGTTCTGTTACTATCTACTAAAACAACATGGCGATTATTTTTTTGCAAATAACTTGCAATGAGCCTAGAAACTCGAGATCCACCTACTATCATGACGCCTTCAGATTCTTTTAGGAATACACCTACCAATTTTGCTACAAGTCTCGCTGTAGTTGCATTTAGCAATACGGTTACAAGTACAACACTAAATACCAATGGCGTTATAAACTCTGCATCTTCAACACCCATTTCTACCAGTTTTGTCCCAAAAAGGGAAGCAATACCTGCAGCAACAATACCGCGTGGACCAACCCAGCTTATGAAGATTTTTTCATTTGTTTTTAAACTAGACCCTATTGTACTAAGAAATACACCAATTGGCCTTATCACAAAAATAATTAAGGCAAATAAAATGGCGGTTTTATAATTTGCGACCAATAATAAATCGTCTAAGCTAATATTGGCAGCTAATAAAATAAAGAGTATTGAAATTAAAAGAACACTTAGAGACTCTTTAAAATACAGTAGTTCTTTTAAGTTTGGTAAATCACTATTTCCCAAGTACATTCCCATAACAACAACAGCAAGAAGTCCAGATTCATGCGCAAATAAATCACTTAATACAAATATTAAGAGCACGAGCGATAATGATCCTACATTTAATAAATAGTGCGGAATAACTTTTCGTTTTACAGCTTGATACAATGCAAAACCTCCTGCAAGACCAAATGCAAATCCTATCACAGCGATTTTTCCAAATTCAAGTAGCGCATGTTTTGTATATCCACCACTAGCGCCATGTCCGGCTCCTTCTTCTAAAGCAACATTTTCTAGTCCAGTTGGACCATTAACAGTAATGAAACCAAAAACCAATACAGCAACGAGCGCTCCAATTGGATCAATAAGTATACCTTCCCATTTTAGTACCGCCGAAACATCTTTTTTAAGTGGTATGTTTCGTAAGATTGGTGTAATTACCGTAGGTCCTGTAACTATAATCAAGGCAGCGAACAGGAATGAAATTTCCCAGCTTAATCCAAAAATATAATAAGCTGAAACACCACAGCCAAAGAACGTGACAATCGATCCTAAACTAATAAGTTTACCTATCACTCCGCCTACCTTTTTTATTTCTCCCAATTTTAAGGTTAAGCCTCCTTCAAATAAAATAATCCCAATAGCGAGAGATACAAAGTAAAAAAGACTTTCTCCAGGAAAAAATCCCTTATCCTGATTCCAAATTGGTTGTATCCATTGTTTTCCATCTTCAGAAATTAAAGTAGAAATGGGACCTACAAAGAGCCCTATAAGTATGAGAGGTAAAATTGCTGGAATTTTAAATTTCCATGCAACCCATTGTGCCAGTATTCCCAATATAATTATTCCTGCTAATTCTAACATATATTTAATTTTGAAAAAGATAAAGATAATAGAAACTATTATAAAGACTAAAAAAAACTAACTTACGGTCAAAATTGATTTTTATAGCTTTTAACAGATAAGTTTTATCAAACCATAGGTAATTGTGTTGCGTTTTCTCCAAACCTAAAATCAAAAAAGACTTTCGTCGAAGAAATCAAAGAACAAAATGTTTATGTGAGCATTGATGTTGATAAATCGCTTCCTAAATCTGCCAATATCAAAAAACATATAAAACAAGTGAAATCTATAATTGCAGAAATTCCCTTAATCTTTTTTTGATGGTTTTTTGATTTTTTCTTCGGAACTATAATACACTCTCTTTAGGCTCTTTTTTAAAAGCGTAAATCTATAAATACCTATAAAGAAGAAAATCCCACTAAAAATCAATGATAAAAAAGCCAGATACTTAAAGTTTGAAAACTCTTTAAGCTGAAAAAAAGCAATGCCCGCCAATAAAAGATAAAGCGAAGACCTTATATATGATAATAATGTTCTCTCATTTGCCAAACGTGTTCTCTCAATGGCCAGATAATCCCTTAATATGACCTGCTCATCTGGCTGGAAATCTCTTCCAAACCGCAGCAATTTCATTTTTTTAATTTTAGGCGTACTTTTCATTATTATCAGTTTTCACTTATAAAAATAGAATAAATCCATCAATGACATCCAAAAAATGTTAAAAATCCCTCAATAATTATAGGTAAACTCAAGTAATGTTTATTGCTTTTAGTAATTTGCATGTCAATTATTTTCTTAGATGCAATTATACCCTATAAACGCTGGTAATTTTAAATTGGATGGTGGTGCTATGTTTGGCGTCGTTCCAAAATCTTTGTGGACACGCACTAACCCTGCAGATGCCTATAATATGATTGATATTGCTGCACGCTGTTTACTCATCCAAGATGGTGAAAAGCTTATTTTAATTGATACAGGAATGGGAAACAAGCAAAGTGATAAGTTTTTTGGGTACTATCATCTTTGGGGAAATGATACCATTGACAACTCATTAAAAGTTCACGGTTTTCATCGTGATGACATTACAGATGTGTTCATGACCCATCTCCATTTTGACCATTGTGGTGGAAGCGTACAATGGAACAAAGACAAAACAGGTTACGAAACCGCTTTTAAAAATGCTCATTTTTGGAGTAATCAAAATCACTGGGAATGGGCAACCAAACCAAATAATAGAGAAAAAGCATCATTTTTAAAAGAGAATATCTTGCCAATGCAAGAGAGTGGTCAGTTAAAATTTACCAACCTTCCGCAGAAAGATATTTTAAAAGATTCTCAATTGGGATTTGACATCTTTTTTGCCAATGGCCATACCGATAAGCAAATGATCCCAATGATCAACTACAAAGGTAAAACAATATGTTTCATGGCAGATTTATTACCAACCGTTGGTCATTTACCATTACCATTTGTGATGGGTTATGACACAAGACCTTTATTGACTCTGGATGAAAAAGAGCGATTTTTAAATATGGCAGCAGACAACGATTACTATCTGTTTTTAGAACATGATGCTCACAATGAAATTATAACCGTAAAACATACCGAAAAAGGTGTGCGACTAAAAGAAACATTTACAACAAAAGATATTTTTAACTAAAAAGATTATGAAGTACATTTTTAAACCATTTTTATACACATTATTCTTATCAACCCTATTATTTGGTTGTGGATCAACAACAGGTGTGCTGTCTACACCAATTGAGAATATTGATACATCTCCAATTAAAGAGGCGCCACTTACTGAGACTCAAAAGAACATGTGGTCTCATTTAGATTTAGCAAAAGACACTATTCCCGGTATGAGTGTTAATAAGGCTTATGATGAAATCGTAAAAAACAAAAAAGGAAAGACAGTAATCGTTGCTGTAATTGATAGTGGTACAGATATCGACCACGAGGATTTAGATGGTGTGATCTGGACCAACAGTGATGAAATCCCAAATAACGGAAAAGACGACGATAATAACGGTTATGTTGATGATATCCACGGTTGGAACTTCGTTGGAGACGGTTACGACGAGCAACTAGAGTACGTTAGACTCCTTGTTTCTGGTGATACAAGTAATCCAAGATACGCAGAGGCTGAAGCACTATACAATAGTGAATACCAAAAATATACAGGCTACAAAACACAGTATGAGCAAATCCTTCAACAAATCAATACTGCAGATGAGATTTTAACCGCTCATTTTGGTAAATCAGATTATACAAAAAGTGAGGTTCTTGCCATAAAAAGTGAGGATGAGAAATTAGCCCAAGCAGTGCAAGTAGCTCAATTTGTGTATGGCAATGATCTAGAGTCCATGTCAAAAGCGAAAAAAGAATTAAAAGATGGATTGGATAGTATTACAGAACGTCTCAATGTGAACCTAAATAAAGACTTGAAAGGTCGTACTACGGGAGATGATCCAAATGATTTAAACGATTCTCCAGGTTACGGTAACAATAATCCAAGACCTTCAAAATTAACCGAGAGTCACGGGACGCACGTTTCTGGAATTATCGCTGCAGAACGTAACAATAACAAAGGCATGAACGGTGTTGCCAACAATGTTCAAATTATGGCAATTCGCTCAACTCCAAATGGTGATGAGTACGATAAAGACGTTGCATTGGCAATTCGTTATGCTGCTGATAATGGCGCAAAAGTAATTAACGCAAGTTTTGGTAAATCCTTCTCACCACATAGTGAGTGGGTAAGAGATGCATTAAAATATGCTGCGGAAAAAGATGTGCTTTTTGTACATGCTGCAGGAAATGACAGTGAAGATATCGACGTTAAACCAAACTTCCCAAATGATGCAGTTGGCACGGGACCAGAAGTTTCAGACAATGTGATTACCGTTGGTGCACTAACCGAGAGCTATGGCTCAAATATGGTGTCTTCTTTTTCTAACTTCGGAAAAGTAAATGTTGACGTTTTTGCTCCAGGTAGTGACATCTATTCTACCATGCCAAATAACACTTACGAGCTCAATAGTGGTACCTCAATGGCAGCACCAAATGTTGCAGGAGTTGCAGCGCTCATTCGTTCGCAATACCCTAGTTTGACTGCTTCACAGGTTAAGAAAATTATAATGGATTCTGGTTTGCCTATCAAAGCTAAAGTTACCGTTGGTGCAGATAAACAAGCAAAATCACTTACCGAGATTTCAAAATCTGGAAGAATAGTGAACGCATACAACGCCTTAATTATGGCATCCCAAATGGCAAAATAATTCCGAAGAACAGATATTTATGAAACTTAGATTAAGTATAATAGTAGTGTTGTGTATCACATTTTTTTCTTCGGAAATAAATGCACAAGACGCTAAAATAGAATATAAAACAGACCATTATTGGCAACAACAAGCTGATTATACCATGGAGATTGATATGGACGTCAAGACCTATCAATTTACGGGGAAACAAAATATTGAATACACCAATAACTCTCCCGATGACCTAAATCGTGTGTATTATCATTTGTATTTTAATGCCTTTCAGCCCAATAGTGAAATGGATGCACGTTTACAAAGTATCCAAGATCCAGATGGTAGAATGACCAATAATCTGGGCACTAAAGAAAAGCCTATTTACGAAAGTCGTATCTCAAAATTAAAAGATGACGAGATCGGTTTTATCAAAGTAAAATCTCTAAAACTTGAGGGTAAAACTTTAAATTATGAGATTGAAGGTACTGTGATGATTGTTGATTTGGATTCACCAATTGAAGCTGGCGACACCGTTGAGTTTGATATGGAGTTTACTGGCCAAGTGCCAGTACAAATTCGTCGTTCTGGACGTAACAATGCGGAAGGTGTTGCACTTTCTATGACACAATGGTACCCAAAATTAGCAGAGTATGATGACGAAGGTTGGCACGCAGATCCTTACATAGCACGCGAGTTTTACGGTGTTTGGGGAAATTTTGATGTAAAAATCACTATTGACAAAGATTATATTCTTGGAGGTACCGGTAATTTGCAAAATGCAGATGAAATTGGTTACGGTTACATTTCCGAAGACAAAGTAAAACGTAATAAAGGTAAAACCAATACTTGGCATTTTGTGGCGCCAAACGTGCACGATTTTACCTGGGCTGCAGATAAAGATTATATTCATGACACGATGCAAGTTCCAAAAGGACCGATGCTTCACTTCTTGTATAAAAAAGATTTACCTAAAGAGAATTTAGAAAACTGGAAAAAAATGCAACCTAAAACTGTGGAGTTGATGCAGTATTTTAGTGAGCACATTGGTAAATATCCTTATGACCAATACTCTGTGATTCAAGGTGGTGATGGCGGAATGGAATATGCAATGTCAACACTCATAACAGGGAAACGTAGTTATGGGAGTTTGGTTGGAGTGACTGCTCACGAAATGGCACATACTTGGTTCCAATTTTTATTGGCAACCAATGAAGCTAAGCACGAGTGGATGGACGAAGGCTTTACAAGTTATATTTCTGATTTGGCAATGAATGAGATCATGGATAATAAAAAAGATAACCCATTAAGCGGTTCTTATCGTGGGTATTCTTATTTGGCAAATTCTGGTGTTGAGCAACCGTTGACCACGCATGCAGATCGCTATAATATTAATCAGGCGTACGGGATTTCTGCATATAGCAAAGGTTCTGTTTTCATCTCTCAATTAGGTTATATTATTGGTGAGGATAATTTGAAAAAAACAATAAAAAAATATTTTGAAGAATGGTCATTTAAACATCCTAAACCAATGGATTTTGTGAGAACTGCAGAGCGTATTTCTGGTATGGAACTGGATTGGTACTTGATGGATTTTGGACAAACCACAAATACTATTGATTATGCTGTAAAATCTGTTGAGGGTAATACCATAACTTTAAAGCGTTTAGGTGCAATGCCTATGCCAATAGATTTAACTGTGACTTATACAGATGGTTCTACCGAAGATTTTTATATTCCATTACGTATGATGCGCGGTGCAAAGGCAACTTCAGCGACTGTAAAAGATGATTGGGCTTGGGCATATCCAACCTATAGTCTAGAAACGTCTAAAGCTGTACAATCTGTTCAGATTGATCCAACAGGAATGATGGCAGATGTGAAGCAGGATGATAATATGTATCCTAAAATGGCAAACTAATATCATATCACGTTAAATAAAAAAAGCTACAGTTTAAAACCTGTAGCTTTTTTTATTTAAGGACATCTTCAAAGATCATAATTGAGTTTTCGAAACGCCAATTATAACTTATAAAACCTCACAAATGTTTGATTTTTCACTAATTTAAGTATCTTAGCGAGTAAATAAATAACATTGCTTTTTACTAAAAAAGTTTGTTATTATCTTTTAATATTATGGAATCAATTGACGAGAAAATCACCGCCATTATTAACCATTTTAATCTTAATAATTATGCGTTTTCAAAACGAATAGGTGTTACGGGAACTACCATAGACAGTATCGTTAACGGAAGACCACAGCAAGATGGTTCTCGCAAAAAAACAAAACCTGGCTACGATGTGCTTTCTGCGATTATAAATGAATTTGAGATTAACCCTGATTATCTCTTCGGAAAAAGTCCTGCAATGCTAAAAAGCGATACCTCATCAATTCAAACATATTCTGGAATGCCCAAGGTGATTTCCACAACATCAGAAGGTGAAGAAAATGTGGTTTACGTACCCGCAAAAGCAAGAGCTGGATATTTAAATGGTTATGGTGATGCAGAGTTTATTGAAACCCTACCTGCATTTCATATGCCTCAATTAACCAATGGCACTTTTAGATGTTTTGAAGTACAAGGCAACTCTATGGTGCGTACATTTTTTGATGGTGATATGGTTTTTGGTCGTTATGTAGAAGATTTTAAGGATATTAAAAATGGTCGCGTTTATATCATCATTAGTAAGAATGATGGTGTCGTTTTAAAACGAGTCATTAACCGTATTGAAGAGCAAGGCAAGCTCATCTTAAAGAGCGATAATAAAGACGGAAACTATCCAACCTTTACCATAAACGCAGAAGATATTATGGAAATCTGGTACGTTAAGATGTTCGCCTCTAAACAAATGCCAGAACCTGACGATGTTTACGATAGGCTTCACGAGCTAGAAAGTCAAATTGTTAATCTTAAGCAATTTGTATCCAAAAACTCTAATAATTAGATGTCGTTTTCTTACTCCAAAAAAGAAAAACTCAAAAGCCAGAAGTTGATAGAACAGCTGTTTTCCGAAGGGAAATCGGTTAGTGCCTATCCATTACGCATGGTATATTTAGAATCTAATTTTGAGGATGGTACACAATTTAAAACGGGCGTTTCTGTAAGTAAGCGTAATTTCAAAAAAGCTGTTGATAGAAATCGTATCAAACGCTTATTAAGAGAAGCTTATCGTCTAAATAAAGCTGAGTATTTTAACAACATTTCGCCTTGTTATGCGTTAATGATTTTGTACATTGGTAAAGATGGAACGGATTTTGCTTCCGTAGAAAAAAAAATGAAACAACTGTTAGAGGCATTTTCCAAAAAAGTGTCTGCTATATAAACGATATTTTCAAATGAAAAGATTACTACAAAAACGTGTTTTAATTCCGGTTTTCGCATTGACCATTTTTATTAGCGGATCTGCTTTTAAAAGCGATTTTTTTGAAATTGCTAAACAAATAGAGATTTTCACAACGCTTTTTAAAGAACTCAACATGAATTATGTTGATGAGACCAATCCTGGAGATTTGATGGATACTGCAATAAAAAGTATGTTAGAGGATCTTGACCCTTACACAAATTATTATAATGAACAGGATGTAGAATCTGCAAGAATCAATAATGCTGGAGATTATACTGGTATTGGTGCTAATGTCTTGACTCTTAAAGATCGTTTGGTCATTATAGAGCCATACAAAGATTATGCTGCAGATAAAGCGGGATTAAAAGCTGGTGACGAGATTATAAAAGTAGATAACGTAACAGTTGCAGATTTTAAGGATGATGCAGGAAATCTACTTCAAGGTGGTGCAGGAACCAGTGTTGAGGTCACGTATGTTAGACAGGGAAAAACGCAAAATGCAACGATACAACGTGAAGCAGTAGATATTCACGCAGTACCACACTACTCGATGATTAATGAAAACATTGGATATATTGTTCTTCGGAAATTTAACGAGAAAACATCATCAGAAACCATAACAGCGCTTCGTGATCTTAAAAACCAAGGAGCAAAAAAACTGATTCTCGATCTACGTGGAAATCCTGGCGGATTGTTAAGAGAAGCGGTAAATGTGACCAATATTTTTGTGCCAAAAAATCAATTGGTCGTTACAACAAAATCTAAAGTAGAAAAATACAATAAAACCTATTACACCTCTAAAGAACCGATTGATACCGAAATTCCTTTAGTTGTATTAATTGATGGATCAAGTGCATCTGCCAGTGAGATTGTATCTGGTGCATTGCAGGATTTGGATAGAGCAGTGGTTATTGGGGCTCGTAGTTTTGGAAAAGGTCTCGTACAGCGTCCAAAAAAATTAACCTACGGTACCCAAATGAAAATTACTATTTCTAGATACTACACCCCTTCTGGTCGTTGTATACAAGCGCTTGATTACTGGAATCGTGATGAAAACGGAAAAGCAACCCGTACCAAACAAGAAAATTACAATGCCTTTAAAACAAAAAAAGGAAGAACCGTTTATGATGGTGGAGGTGTACAACCAGACCTAGAATTAGATGCAACTGTGTTAAGCCCAATAACCAAAGCAATTTTAGAGGATAACCTAATTTTTAAATATGCTACGGAATATTACTATAACCATCCTGCTCCAGATGATATTATGAAATTTGAGCTTAGAGATGCAGAATTTAACAGCTTTAAGAATTTCTTAAAGGCAAATAATTTTAGCTTCGAAACCAAAACCGAAAAAGCATTTGCAAATGCACTTATCGTTGCTAAAGAAGAAGAATTAAATACTGAAATTAATGATGATTATTCTAACCTGATTTCGTCACTAAATACTTATAAAAGCAAAGCTATAGATGATAACAAAACGCAATTACTATCTTTACTATCTGATGAAATTGTAAAACGCTATTTCTATAGAGAAGGTCTTTATAAATATTACGTAGCAAACAATTTCGAAATTCAGAAAGGAGTAGAAATACTTACAAATCCATCTAATTATTTAGGATATTTAGATTGATATTGATATTAAATTTGACGAAAACATCAAAAAAATCTATATTTAATTTTTTGTTGTCAACACCTAATATGAAAAATCTACTACTAATAACACTACTATTCACCCAACTTTTGATTGCTCAAAAGGAGATGACTCATGAAGTCTATTTTGAGACCGATAAATTTGAAGTACCTCCTACAGAGCATAATAGGTTGTTGATTTTTCTTTCTGAGATTGAAGGTATGGACATTGCAAAAATATCTATTTACGGTTTTACTGATGACCGTGGGAGTGATACTTATAACTTAAATCTATCTCAGGAAAGAGCTAATTCTATAAAAACTATTTTTTCTAATAACGAGTTTGACGAGTCCGTTATTACAAATGTAGACGGGAAAGGTAAAATCTTACTAAAATTGATAAAAGAAGATGACGTAAGCAAAATAAGAGGATTAAACCGAAAAGTCGAAATTATAGTATCTTCTGTTTTTCCACCAAAACCAAAGGATACTCCAGAAGTTGCGGAAGCAAAACAGCGAGAAGCCAAAGAAATTCTAAAAGGAGAACTC
Source organism: Psychroserpens sp. Hel_I_66 (assembly GCF_000799465.1). Lineage (NCBI taxonomy): Bacteria > Pseudomonadati > Bacteroidota > Flavobacteriia > Flavobacteriales > Flavobacteriaceae > Psychroserpens > Psychroserpens sp. Hel_I_66. Next base: position 2,934,103 of record NZ_JUGU01000001.1, read on the forward strand.
AAAGCAGGTGATAAATTTGAACTTAATAATATTTTGTTCAAAACAGGTTACAGCAAACTATTACCAGAATCTAAAGCAACGCTTAAAGAAATTGCAGATATACTTGTAGAGCGTAAAGATCTATATTTCACAATACAAGGTCATGTTTGCTGTACACAAAATAGTAGAGATGCTATTGATCGTCAAACTAAAAAACGTAATCTTTCTGTTGCCAGGGCAAAATTTATATACGATTATTTAGCTAAAAAAGGTGTTAATAAAAGGCGGATGAAATATGTTGGTATGCGTAGAAAATTTCCGTTAGGTGGCGAACCAAAATTGGATCGTCGTGTGGAAATTTTAATCACTTACGTGGGTGAAACTACAATTAGAGATAACAATTAATCTCTAACCATCCCAATGTGTGGGATACCATCTTCAAGGTACTCCTCTCCTACTTCAAAAAATTCTAGATTATTATAAAACCGTTTTAAATACGTTTGTGCAGAAATTTTGATGACTGTTACATTATAATTGGTTTTTATAGCTTCTACGGAAGCTTTCATAATATCATAACCATATTTGTGTTTACGTTCTTTTTGGCTCACCACTACTCTACCAATACTCGCATATTCAAAATAATCACCAGGTTTAAAAATTCTTGTATAAGCAACTACATTTTCATTTTTAAAACCGATAACGTGCAATGCTTTTTGATCTTTGCCATCAATATCTTGATAAACACAATCTTGTTCAACAACAAAGACTTCACTTCTTAATTGAAGAAGATCATAGAGTTCCTTAGTATTTAACTCATCAAATGTTTTTACTTCTATCGTCATTATTAGTTTTAATAGTGTTGTAAAAGTAAAAAAATTAAATATCTAAAATTATGTAAAAAACGTCTTTATTGATTACGCTTGCATACCACCATCAACTACAAATACGCTACCATGACAATAACTGGCATCATCACTAAATAGAAAGCAGGCCATTTGAGTTATATCTTCCGGTTTTGCATATCTGCCTAACGGAATTTGTTTTTCAAAGTTTTCTTTAACATCATCACCGTGACCAGGATTAAGACCGTCTTCTAATGAGCGCATCATACGATTATCTACAACACCAGGATTAATAGTATTTACTCTAACCTTACGCTTACCTAATTCTAATGCTGCAGTTCTCATAATCCCTATGGTGGCATGCTTACTGGTTATATATCCAATCATTCCCGCAGTACCCTGTAATCCTGCTACCGAAGAACTAATTACAATACTACCGCCATCTTCAATTTTTGGAATAACATATTTCATACCAAGATAAACGCCTTTAACATTTACCGCGATTACTTTATCAAACTCCTCTTCTGGATATTCCTGGATTGGCTTAACAACTCCTTCTATACCAGCATTATTGAAAAATATGTCAATTTTTTTATAGCGTTCTATGCAAGTTTCTACATACTGTTCTACATCTTTACTTTTTGTAACATCTGCAACAGCATACGACATTTCTAAATCATTACTTTTTGCTGTCTCTACTTTTTCTTTTAGAGCATCCTCATCTATATCTACCAAAAGAATTTTTGCACCTTCTTTTGCCAACTGCTTAGCTGTATTAAAACCAATACTCCCTGAACCACCTGTAATAATGGCAACTTTATTTTTGAATCTTTCCATTTTAAAATTTTTTAGTCAATATAACTTAATACACAAGTCAGTATTGACGCAAAAAATCAAAATTTTAATAAAAATAGATTTCTAATTAAGGATTACAGTAATTGTATTTAGTCTTGAACAATGACATCCTTAACATCGCATTTACCAAATTCTGGTTGGATGTTCACGTGATTTATTCCGAAGTTATGAAACACCAGTTCTTCTATTTCATGTAGAATAACATCAAATTGTGATAAGTTAATATCCACTTCAAAATCTATATGCGCCTCAAAATGAATTTCTTCTTCATTTAATTGCCAAATATGTACGTGATGCACATTTTTTATGGCTTCTATTTGCTGGATCTCCATAACGATATCCTTAATTGGAATTTCATCTGGCGTAAATAACATCAATACCTTAAATGAATTTTTCAATAAATCGTAACCCATAAAAATAAGATATAGAGCAATCGCTAATGTAAGAGCACTATCTACCCAAAATAATTGATAATATTTCATCACTAAACCTCCTATCAAGACTGCTACACTAGCCATCATATCTGTTAATAAATGCAGATATGCGCTTTTCATGTTCATGTTGGACTTACTGTCTTTTTTGAGTAATAGCACACTAAAACCATTACCTAAAATAGCTATGAACGATAGCCAAATCACAAGGTCAGATTCAATTTCTTGAGGATTCTGAAAACGCTCTACCGCTTCTACAATCAATAAAATGGCAACAATAATAAGCGTAGCTGCATTAATAAATGCAGCTAAAATTTCTGCACGTTTATAGCCAAATGTTTTTTTAAGAGAAGCCTCTTGTTTAGAAAGTCTATTTGCAATATAACTTACAATAAGTGATATCACATCACTAAAATTATGGAGTGCATCACTTAACAGAGATAAACTGCCAGAAAGTAATCCGCCAATAACTTGAGCTACTGTGATTACAATGTTTAAAAGAATAGAGATGATAAGATTTCTACCTCTTAGATCGCCATGAGAATGCGAATGGCTATGCGAATGTGAATGACCCATTAAAATCTAATTTAAACTAAAATCTAGTGTGAAATAGGAATTTTATCCACACGTTTTTGGTGACGACCACCTTCAAATTCAGTATTTAAAAATGTATCAACTATTTGGATGGCTTGTTGTAATGCTGTGAATCTTGCAGGAATACAACAAATGTTTGCATTATTATGTTGTCTTGTGAGTTCTGTAATTTCCTTGATCCAGCAAATACCAGCTCTAACGTGTTGATGTTTGTTGGCAGTGATTGCGACACCGTTGGCACTTCCGCAGATTAAAATTCCGAAATCAACCTTTTTATTAGACACATCTGTCGCTACCGGATGCACAAAATCTGGGTAGTCAACACTGTCATCTGTATTTGTTCCGTAGTTATTAACAGTATAACCTTTAGCTTTTAAATGCGCTAGAATAGCTTGTTTATACTCGGTTCCTGCGTGATCGTTACCTATTGAAATTGTCATCAATTTGAATTTTAAATTAGTTTCCGTGAAAATGGAAATCAACAGTTGTTTATAACCTCAAAGTTAATAATTGCTCATAACAAAACCGAGGGATAAACCACATAGTTATTCAAAATTAATAGGTTTGGTATTAACGTTCTTTTCTTCGGAAATAAGCTGTGTTAACATCCCTTGCCTTTTCTATTCATTACTTGTTAATAACTGTTCACAAGTCTTTAAAACTAAAATTAGGAATATCCAGTAAATTTTCCAATCAAAATGAAGATGGTCATATCCAAAAAAGTTAGCCCTTTTTTGCGATGAAGTTATTAGCATTGATTTGATAACATACTAACACAAAAATCTAAAATACTTATTAAGTTTGAGTTGTCAACATAGGTTATGAACAGCTGTTAATAGCGTTATAAATTTGATTATAAATCAATGTTTTAAACGTAAAGTTAATGTTAACTAAATATTAAGTACTTCTCATAAGTCACTTATCAAAGCAAACCTTTAAAAAGTTATAGCCACTATTAACAGACTATAATAACCACCATTTTATTTTTTAAATTTTAAAAGAAAAATGATGATATGTATATATATGTTGATAAGTGTGGAAATTATTATTTTTGTTTAAAATGAGAATTATTGTAAATAACAATTTAACAGCTCTTTTTCAATAATTTAACCCTATAGAAACACCATTAAAAAATTAAACCGTAGATTTGCATAAACTTAATAGCTTCTCTCCTCCTATATTAAGTTGAACAATAAAGAATTCCCAACACTTTTGGGAAATGAAATGATTACAAATTAAATGAGTAAAAAGAAACACAGGAAACCTTCAAACAACAAGATTTCCAACTTAACAAATACAATTCTAAGTATTTTAAAAAAAGATAGAAATTCAACCTTTAATTATAAACAAATAGCTGCTAAAATTGGTGTTAATGATGCCAGTAGTAGAAATCAAATTATAAAAAAACTTCAAGAGCTCAAAGCTAAGCAAGAGATTGAAGAAATAGAACGTGGTAAATTTAAAGCCATAGTTAATACCGAATATCACTTAGGTCGCGTAGATATGGCATCTAGAGGTGCTGGATATATTATTAGCGATGATTTTGAAGACGATGTTTATATCGCCTCAAATAACATGAACAAAGCCCTTCATGGTGATGAAGTTGAGTTTTATGCGTACAAACGTAGAAAAAAAGGTAAACTAGAAGGTGAAGTCACCAACATTATTAAACGCGCAAAAAGTGAATACGTTGGTGTGATCCAGATCCACCAGAAAAAGAATTTCGCCTTTGTAGTAGTTGATGGTAATAAAATGTACACAGATATTTTTGTGCCAATCAATAAAATCAATAAAGCAGAAGATGGTGACAAAGTATTAGTATCTCTAGAAGAATGGCCAGAAAAAGCCGACTCTCCTTCTGGTAAAGTTTTAAAAGTTCTTGGAAAACCAGGAGAACACAACACCGAAATCCATGCTATTTTAGCAGAATATGGGTTACCATTAGAATTCCCTCAAGAGGTTGAGGATTTTGCTAATAAAATAGATTTAGAAATTAAACCCGAAGAAATAGCAAAACGTCGTGATATGCGTAAAGATTTAACCTTTACCATAGATCCAAAAGATGCCAAAGATTTTGATGACGCCTTATCCTTTAAGGTTTTGGACGATGGTTTGTTTGAAATAGGGATTCATATTGCAGACGTTTCGCACTATTTACAGGAAGGAACTATTTTAGATGATGAAGCTTACGAGCGTGCAACATCTGTATATTTAGTAGATAGAGTCGTACCAATGTTGCCAGAGATTCTCTCAAATGGAGCATGTTCATTACGTCCAAATGAAGAAAAATATACGTTTTCTGCAGTATTTAAAATGAATGAAAAAGCAGAGATAAAAGACCAATGGTTTGGTAGAACGGTAACCTATTCTGATGCTCGTTTTGCTTACGAAGAAGCACAAGCCATTATTGAAAATAATCTGGGACTAAACAGAGCAGATATTTTAAACAACCCAGATAAAATAGATTTAACTATTCCTTCGGAAGTTTCTCTTACAGAAAAAGAATATAAAACCACACAAGCAGTTGCCCAAGCCACTTTGAAACTTGATGAGTTGGCTAAGATCATGCGTCGAAAACGCATGAACCAAGGAGCGATTTCTTTTGATAAAGTTGAGGTAAAATTTAATTTAGACCAAGAAGCAAATCCAGTAGGAGTCTACTTTAAAACCAGTAAAGATGCTAATAAGTTAATAGAGGAATTTATGCTTTTAGCAAACAAAAAAGTAGGAGAGTTTGTTGGTAAACAAAAGAAAACTTTTGTATATCGTGTACACGATGAACCAAGTGACGAAAAACTTGCTGCATTGCAAAACGTAGTTGGGCGTTTTGGTTATAAACTCAATTTTAAAGATAGAAAAAGTGTCTCCAATTCATTAAATAATCTTTTAAAGGATGTTAACGGTAAGAAAGAGCAAAACCTCGTAGATACCTTAACCATTCGCACAATGAGTAAGGCAGAATATTCTACAGATAATATTGGTCATTACGGTTTGGCATTTGACTATTACAGTCATTTTACCTCACCAATTCGTCGTTATCCAGATGTAATGGCGCATCGCTTGTTGCAGCATTATCTTGATGGAGGAAAATCTTTAAGTGAAGAAGTCTACGAAGAAAAATGTAACCATTCCAGTAACATGGAAAATCTAGCTACTAAAGCCGAAAGAGATTCCATCAAATACATGCAAATTCGTTTTATGGAAGATCATAAAAACGAGAATTTTGTTGGTGTGATTTCTGGTGTGACAGATTGGGGAATTTACGTAGAGATCATCGAGAATAAATGTGAAGGTATGGTAAGCGTTCGCGATATGAAAGATGACCATTACCAGTTTGACGAAGATCATTATGCATTAATTGGCAAAAATTCAAAAACCATGTACCAACTTGGTGATGAAGTCGTTGTTAAGGTAAAAGACACCGATTTAGTGAAAAAACATTTAGATTTCACATTGATAGGTAAACATATTGAGGAGTAATTTTTTTACTTCAGAAATATGATAAATTGAACAATTGTGCTATTATATTAGATATTCAAAAGAGAATATTTAATTTAGTAGCACTTCTTTTTTAGTTGTAACATTTCCGAAGAAAAGAGTACTCATATAAAAAAAATTAGACATGATTTTAACCACCACAAATTCCATCGAAGGATTTAAGATAGTTGAATACAAAGGGATTGTATCAGGAACATCTGCAGAATTGAAAACAAAATTCTCGTTCAAGACAGAAAAGAACTTAAGCATGATGGATGATTTAATGAGCCAGGCAAAAGAAAAGGCTTTTCAAAAAATGCAAGCGCATGCAAGCCAACTTAAAGCAAATGCAGTGGTAGGTATTACTGTAGATATTGAAACCGAGGCTGGATCTTATTTTTTTGTTTCGGTAACAGGAACCGCTGTTAGTGTTGCTTAAAAACTATGTTTCTTGCTCAAGTAATTTTATATAAGTACAATTTACTTACTTAAAACTGTAACAATTTACCTTTCTTTTCATCTTTACTACAGGAATCAAACGTAAATACATTAAAACGGAATAAGATGAAAACTTTTTATACACTCGCACTACTTTTTGTAACTTCAATTTTAACAGCACAAAACCCTAAAGAAAAGGATGTTGCCGATTTTAATGAAATTAAGGTCTACGATTTAATAGCAGTCAATCTCATTAAGTCAAACGAGGCAAAGGTTGAAATTACGGGAGATGACATACAAGATGTTGAGGTTGTAAATAAAGACGGGAAGCTAAAAATCCGTATGAAATTTGATAAAATATTTAACGGTGACCGCACATTTGTTTCGGTTTATTACAAACAGCTTGATATTATTGATGGTAACGAAGGTGCTTTTATCACATCCAACGAACTTATTGAGCAAAACCAAATACAACTTAAGGCTCAAGAAGGTGCACATTTAAAAATAGGTTTAGATGTAGATCAAGTAGATATTAGAGCAGTCACAGGAGGTATCGTAGAAACTAGAGGTAAAGCAATTTCTCAAAAGATTACACTTAATACTGGAGGTATTTATGAGGGCAAAGCATTTGAGACCAAGAATACAGCGGTCAATATCAAAGCAGCTGGAGAGGCAGATGTTAATGCGTCAAAAACGGTCGATGCTAGAATTACCGCTGGAGGTGATATTAAAATCTACGGAAATCCAGAACACGTAAAAGAAAAAACCACTTTAGGAGGTACAATTAAACGTATGTAGAAATGCAATGCTAATTGTAGTTGAGTTAGCGTCTTTTTTTTATTAGCTTTGTAGGAAAGCTATTTCCTAAACTATGTTTGATGATATATTAGCAGCAATTCCTTTTGGAATATTTCTCGCATTCACGATAGGTCCAGTATTTTTCGTGTTGCTTGAGACTGGTGCTACCAAAGGATTTAAAAGTGCTTTAATATTTGATTTAGGAGTTATTTTTGCTGATATAATTTTTATTGTTCTAGCACTTTATAGTACCAATAACCTTATAGATAAAATTGAGGATGACCCTAATTTTCTCATTTTTGGAGGTGTCATATTAGTGGTTTATGGTGTTATTTCATTTATAAAGACCTCTAAATCTTTTCGGTCTATTGTTAAAGAATACCATAAAGTTCAAATTAAAAAAAATGAATATGGTAAGCTTTTTTTTAAAGGATTTTTTCTAAACTTTGTGAACATTGGAGTTCTCATTGGTTGGCTTATATTTATTGCTGCAGGCAACACTATTACTGAAACCAAACAAGGATTGTATACTTTTGTAATTACCATACTCGTTGTATATTTTTTAATTGATTTACTTAAAATAGCTGCTGCAAAACGTTTAAGAAGTAAACTCACACCACGACTTATTTTTAAAACCAAAAAAATCGTTTCACTGGTTATATTAGGTTTTGGAGTATTGCTATTGATAAGAGGTATTTTTCCAAAAGGAGCTGAAAGACTTCAAGATGAAATAGAACATCGTTTATAAAAATATCTCGATGGCAAAAACCGAATACCGCATTTACGTCGTAGAATTATCAAAACGAGTTTATACTGAAAACAGAAAATTTAGAGACGCAAACCCTCAATTTAATGGTATTTTAGAATGTCTCTATGTTGGCATGACCAGTAAAACACCAAAAGAGCGCTTTCTACAACATAAAACTGGGCATCGCAATAAAAAAGGCTATAAGATTTCAGCAAATATTGTTGAAAAATATGGTAATTATTTAAGACCAAGTTTGTATAACCACATCAATCCAATCGCAACTAGAGCAGAAGCTCTAAAAATGGAAGAGACTCTTGCTTTAGAGTTGAGGAGACAACGTTATGCAGTATGGTTTAATTAAGAATTACTGTCAAAACAGGAATCTTGTAAAAAAATTGCACGTCTGCCATACCGCACTTGATTCGTAATCTCTGTAAAATTTAAACAACATTTAAAAATAAAAAACCTTTAACAAGCGTTAAAGATTCCTCTGAGTTATTGATTATAGTTTTTAAACCGCTATCATTCTTAATACAAATTTTCTTAAAATTTGATAAAAAAAAAGAGCTACTTAAAAAAGTAACTCTTTGAAGAGGTGTCGAGCGGATTCGAACCGCTGTAGTTGGTGTTGCAGACCAAAGCCTAGCCACTCGGCCACGACACCCTTTATAATTTTAAAAGGTTCTCGGTATTTCTAGCGAGAACGCAAATTTATAAAAAATTACCGTTTAACAAGACAAACCCTTACTTTTTTCGTCTTTCGGTCATTTTTATCGTTACACTTTCTACATCTCCACCTATTGGTGGATTTAATTTACTAACGCTAACCGTAGCTTTTGTTACCAATTTTTCTTCGGAAAAGATTCGTGTCAACATACGTTTTGCAACGGTTTCCAGAAGTTTTGAGGGTTTTTTCATTTCCTCTTTTGCAATTTTATTTAGCAACACATAATCCACAGTATCGTTGAGTTCATCTGTTTGAGCTGAAATTTTTAAATCTGCCTTTACCTCTATGTCCACACGATAATCACTTCCTATTTTGGTTTCCTCTTTTAAGCAACCATGATGCGCAAAAACACGTATATTTTCTACTTTAATTATTCCCAAAACGTTCTATTTTAAAACAAATATATGACGCAAATATTTAATAACTTTGCCTCATATTTTTAAAAATATGTCTGAAGAAACAAAATCGCTCAACTTTATAGAGTATATCATAGAAGAAGATTTAAAAAACGGGTTGTCAAAAGATGACCTACGCTTCCGTTTTCCACCTGAGCCTAATGGTTATTTACACATTGGTCACACAAAGGCAATTGGTATTAGTTTTAGTCTGGGAGAAAAATACAATGCTCCTGTAAATCTACGTTTTGATGATACCAATCCAGCAAAAGAAGAGCAAGAATATGTAGATGCTATTAAGCGTGATATTGAATGGCTGGGTTATGAATGGGCAAATGAGTTGTATTCTTCAGATTATTTTCAAACGCTTTACGATTGGGCAGAACAATTGATCAAAGACGGTTATGCATACGTGGATTCACAATCCAGTGTAGCTATGGCAGAGCAAAAAGGTACACCAACCCAACCAGGAGTTGATGGTCCTTATCGTAATAGGAGCGTAGAAGAGAATTTAGACCTTTTCCGAAGAATGAAAAATGGAGAATTTGAAGAAGGTTCACATATTCTACGAGCAAAAATTGATATGCAGCACCCAAATATGTTGATGCGTGATCCAATCATGTATAGGGTTTTAAAAAAGCACCATCACAGAACAGGTGATGATTGGTGTATCTACCCAATGTACGATTGGACGCATGGTGAAAGTGACTATATAGAACAAATCTCTCACAGTCTATGTTCACTTGAATTTAAGCCTCACAGAGAGCTTTACGATTGGTTTAAGGAGCATGTATATGGCTATGCAAAAGAAGAACTCCCAATGCTTCCAAAACAGCGTGAATTTGCACGTTTAAACTTGAGCTATACGATTATGAGCAAACGTAAATTGCTCAAATTGGTAGAAGATGGCGTTGTTTCCGGTTGGGATGATCCCAGAATGCCAACAATTTCTGGGTTGAGACGTCGTGGTTATACACCAAATTCCATTAGAACTTTTATAGAAAAAGTGGGAGTAGCCAAACGTGAAAACGTAATAGATGTGGCACTTTTAGAATTTTGTATTCGTGAGGATTTAAATTATGCTGCACCAAGGGTAATGGCTGTTTTAAACCCGGTAAAAGTAGTAATCACCAATTACCCAGACGACAAGGTAGAGTGGTTAGAGGCAGAAAATAACCAGGAAGATGAGAGTGCTGGTTTTAGAAAGGTTCCTTTTTGTAAGGAAATTTATATTGAAAGAGAAGATTTTAAGGAAGAAGCAAGCAACCAGTTTTTTAGACTGAAGTTAGGAGGAGAGGTACGTTTAAAAAATGCTTACATCATACAGGCAGAAGGTGTGGTTAAAGATTCCGAAGGAAAAATTACCGAGATCCATTGCACCTATACCACAGATACCGAAAAGAAAGTGAAGGGAACTTTACATTGGGTCTCTATTAAGCATGCTATAAAAGCAGAGGTGAGAGAATACGATCGTTTGTTCATGGATGAGGCTCCAGATAGCCATCAAGACAAAGATTTTATGGAGTTTATAAATCCAAATTCGCTTAAAATTATAGAGGCTTTTGTAGAACCTAGTTTGGCAGATGCGCAGGTTGGGGATCGATTCCAGTTTCAACGTATAGGTTATTTTAATGTAGACAAAGATTCTAAACCAGAACATTTAGTCTTTAATAAAATTGTAGGTTTAAGAGATTCTTGGGCAAAGCAAAAACCAAAAGCCCAGCAAAATCAAAATAGCAAACCTCAACAACATAAACGTCCTGCGATTGAGGAGATAAAATCATACGGTAAAAAGTATGATAGAATGAAAGATGCTGAAAGAGAAAAAGCGAAAGCTGAAATTCAAGAACTTGCAAAACAGGTGTCTTATGAAGATTTAGAGGCGCTTTTTGGAACCTCAGTTAAAAAAGCAGGAACAAGAATCATAACAATGATCAGTCTAGGTGTTTTATTGGATAACGGATTAGAAAAAAACGACGCTATCAATGATTTTATATCTAAAGCATTAGAAGACAAAAATGAAATTCTGGTAGCTGAGGCAAAAGCTTTATAAGGCTGTCATAATTCTTAGTTTAAAACCTCAAAGACCTCAACTTTGAGGTTTTTTTGTACATTTATAGAACTAACTATAATCAAAAAATCATGATTGAATTTAATTATTTAGCAATTTTAGTTGCTGCAGTGATCCCAATCGTATTGGGCTTTATTTGGTATAATCCAAAAGTTTTTGGAATCCCTTGGATGCGAGCAGCAGAAATGACCGAAGCCAAAATAAAAGGCGGTAATATGGCAATTATTTTTGGAGTCTCATTGGTATTATCATTAATGCTAGCCTTCTTTACAAACTTTTTGGTCATCCACGAATTTGGAGTATATGGTATGACAGAAGGTCAAATGGATGGTGCAACAACCCAAGCCTTTTTACAAGAATGGGCAGGCAAGTACCGTTCATTTAAACATGGCGCTCTACATGGTGCAATGGCAGGAGTGATGTTCGCATTGCCAGTAATTGGCATCAACGCCTTATTTGAAAGAAAAAACGCAAAGTATATCTTTATAAACGCAGGCTATTGGATTGTTTGCTTAGCAATTATGGGAAGTATCATTGCAGGATGGACTCCTTAATTTTGTAAATTTTTAACATTAATAGAGGCTGGAAATTGTAATTTTCAGCCTTTTCATTTTCATATTGATAGACTTCAAAATATACAATTCGGTTAGAGATTTACCACAAGCCTGGGACGAACTTCCAGTTGAGGACCTATTTTTAAAAACACCGTTTCTCAAGGCACTTGAAAACTCAAGTCCAACAAATATTTCTACGTATTATGTAGCCATTTTTTCTTCGGAAATTTTAGCAGGTATTGCCATTGTACAACGTGTAGAATTGTATGTCAACGACGTGTTTAGAAAAACCTCAAATCAATTTTTTAAGCGCTGCGGAAAAGTGCTCATCTCCAAAATCGTTAAGGGAAATGCACTAATTGTAGGTAATTTAATGCATACAGGCCAGCATGGATTGTATTTTAATTCAGATTATCTAACACAAGAACACTATTTAGAAACAGTTTCAGAAGGTTTAAGACTACTCTCAAAGCAAATTAAGGCCAAATTCAACAAAAAAATAAGAATCATAGCTTATAAAGATTATTTTGAAGATGACGAGATTCATTTGAGCGAAGCATATTTCCGAAGAGAAAAATTATACAAAGCCCATGTGCAGCCCAATATGATTTTTAAGGTGAGAGACCATTGGAAATCACCAGAGAATTACGTGGCCTCTTTTAATAAAAAGTATCGAAGTCGTTATAAAACTGCTAAAAAAAAAGGTGCAGATTTTGAGCGAAAAGAACTCAATTTGGAAACCATAAAATCAATGTCCAAAAAGTTATATGAATTGTATGAAAACGTGAGTGATAATGCAGGAGTCAATTCCTTTAAATTAGATAGCGATCACTTTTACAATTTAAAACTTCAGCTTAAAGAAAACTTTAAGGTTTTTGGATATTTTTTAAATAATGAACTTGTGGGATTTTATACTTTAATTTTAAATTTTGATGAGTTAGAGACCTATTTTTTAGGCTATAATCAAGAATTTCAGCATAGATATCAAATGTATTTAAATATGCTTTTTGATATGGCATTTTTTGGAATTGAAAATCGATTTAAGTCAGTCATTTTTGCAAGAACCGCAATGGAAATCAAAAGTTCCATTGGTGCAAAGCCATATCCTATGCAAATTTATGTGAAGCATACTAATAATTTTATTGCGAATACCGTTTTAAAATTGATAGTAAAATATGCTAGTCCCATTAGAGAATGGGAGGAGCGCCATCCTTTTTAAAATGTGAAATTGGCGTTAAAGAAGTATTTATGTTTTGAGAATATTATAAAATAACTTAACTTTTAAGAATATAAGATCCATAAACCAATTAAAGATATGAACGATAAAACTAGAAAAATATTAACCGATATTTCTACGGTTACAAGAGATATAGAGGAAAATTATCCTGAGTTACAAAAATATCTCGACGAGACACAAAGCACACTACCGCAAGGTGGTAATCAAGAAGCAGAGATTAATGAAAAAGAATTGAAATCTTATTTGGAAGAGCTCAAAAAAATGATTTCTGAGTATAATTCAAAGCATTAATCATTAAAATGATAAAACAAAAAAGCCTTTAGAATTCTAAAGGCTTTTTTTTGTACTTAAGATAATCTAGTCGTTTTTTGGTTTCTTCTTTGCGTTTTTCATTGCTTCACCAATTTGGTTACTGGCTGTAAAACTTGCTACCATGTCGTTTAACATTTGGCTACCAGCCTGAGGGGAATTTGGCAACAAAATAAGATTACTATTGGTTTCTTGACCTATAGATTGTAAGGTGTCATAATGTTGCGTTACCACAATAAGCGCAGAGGCTTCCTGTGAGTTGATACCAACTTTGTTAAGCACTTCTACAGATTCTTCAAGACCACGAGCAATCTCACGACGCTGGTCTGCAATACCTTGACCTTGTAATCGTTTACTTTCTGCCTCTGCTTTCGCTTTTTCTACGATTAAAATACGAGCAGCATCACCTTCATATTGTGCAGCTGTTTTTTCTCTATCTGCAGCATTAATTCTATTCATAGCAGCTTTTACCTGCGCATCTGGATCAATATCTGTTACCAATGTTTTGATAATGTCAAATCCATATTCTAACATGGCGTCATTAAGCTCTGCTTTTACAGCCAATGCGATATCATCTTTTTTTACGAATACGTCGTCTAATTTCATTTTAGGAACTTCTGCACGCACGACATCAAAAACATAAGACGTAATCTGGTCATGAGGATAGTCTAATTGATAAAAAGCATCATATACCTTTGCTCTAATTACACGGTATTGCACAGAAACCTTTAAACGCACAAATACATCATCAAGCGTTTTAGTTTCTATAATAACATCTAATTGTTGAATTTTTAAACTCAACTTACCTGCAATCTTATCAACTAACGGAATTTTTAAATGTAATCCAGACTGTCTAATACTGTGAAACTTACCAAAACGCTCAATTATTGCTGCAGTTTGCTGTTTGACTACAAAGAATGAGGAAATCAAAATAATTAAGCCAAAAAAGACAATAGGTATATAAATAAAATTTTCCATGAATAGGTTTTTAATAGTTAGTTAAAATATTGGATTACTAATTTAAGTTATATTTGTTCAATACACACATTGATGTCATGCAAAAAAAGCAATTTATCTTATTATTAACCTTTTGTATAGGGTTTGTCACAATAACCGTGGCTCAACACAACACTTATAAAATAAAAAACGGGATTGGTGTTATTGGTGGATTAACACAGTACGATATAATAACAGATAATTTTGAAACCAAAAGCGGTACTGGCTTTATTGGCGGTTTGGTGGCAACGGTAGATATCCCTCACAAATGGTATACGGTGAGCTACGGATTTCAATTCTCACAGAATTCTATAGAAATTACAGGAAGACCAAGTTTGACCACCATAACGCAAGAACCTATTGAATATGACATAAAAATGGCTCAAGTCGCTTTTTTGCTTCATGTAAAACTGTTATCAGATAATTTGACTTTAGATTTGGGTCCGCAATTACAATATAACAGCGAACTTGAACTAAAAAATGATGATCAGAAAAACTTTATCATTCAAGGTTATGACAATCTTTTTGCTGAAGATATTAGTGATATCTCCAAATTTAATGCTAATGGAGTGGTAGGTGCTTCAGCAGGAATAGGTAATTTTAGATTGCGAGCGACGTATAGTTACGGTTTTACAAATATCTTCGGAAAATTGAACGACAACGATTTTAATCTTAATAATGCAGATCGTTTTGAAGGAAATCAAAGCATGCTATCTTTTGCGTTGATGATTACGTTCTAACTAATTCCTGTAAAAACAGGAATCTCATGGTAAATAGTTAATATAAACTTTAGTTGTTTTGATGATTTCTAATTATTGAATCCAATTCACTAACCTTGGTTATTGTGACAGAAATATCATCAGATTTTACGGTTTTCCCTTTAGTGTAACCAATATAATTTCTCCAGCCTTCAGATCGTAAATCACGCCTTTTACTTATTAATTTATAAAGTGTGTCCTGCTCGAGAAGTTCAATTTCAGGTTTATGATTTTTTAATTTTAAATTAGGATATAAATCCTTCAATACCTTTTGCGCAATGTAATAATGTCCCCTTTTATTTGGGTGAACACCATCTGGAATAAATGTTGAATCTGCTTTAATCTGTTTTATATTTTTTAGAATACTATCGAGATGATGATGTAAATTAATCACTTTTAGTGATTCATTTTCCAGGCTCAATAACCAATTTGAGTAGGTATTAAGCACATTATTATAATCGTAATAAGGATTCCAATAGGTGTGGATCTCATCATCTTTTGAGACTCTATTTTGAATAGGATCTGCATCAAATACAGTTGGTGTAAGTATTATTAATTGTGCATGACGTTGTTCTACTTTAGATTTTAACTCTAAAATGCCATTTTTATAAGCTTCAAACCTAAGGCTATCCATAGGTTGATAATTTCCATCATTCATACCGTAACACGCTAAAACCAAATCTGGATTGATTTTGTTGAGCGCTCTATCTAATCGGTTATGTAAACATGGTCTTGGAAATTCACGACCGCCTTCCGAAGTTCCAGAAATCGTTTCACCAGACAATCCAATACTTATAATATCTAAACTGTCTTTTGGATACTCTTTCCGAAGAAAATATTCTATAAAATCAACATAGTGCCCATGTTGTGTGATACTATTTCCTAAGATGAGTACTCGCTTGTTATGTAATGGAAGCTCTTCTTTTACTTCATTTTCGCAAGAAGTAGTTAGTATTAAAAGGAAAACTAAACAAAATAACCGATTCATTTTTACGACAAATAATGATTTGTGTTACATAAATATAACACTATAAAATAGTTAAATGATATTGATATTGTCAATACTACTAGTTCGCAGCGATCAACGTATCAATACGTTTCACAGTTTCTGCCTTTCCAATCATAAACATAATATCAAAAACATCTGGACCTTGGAGAGCTCCAACAAGTGCTAAACGTAGTGGCATCATCACTTTTCCGAAGCCAATCTCATTAGACGTAATCCAGCCTTTAATGTCTTTTTGTAATGCCTCGACCGTAAAATCATCAATATGAGTGATAATTTCTTTTACTTTCAACATAATTGAGGCAGTATCCTCTTTTATTGCTTTTTTTGACGCCTTTTCATCAAATTCTTGTGGTGATGTGAAAAAGAAGTGGCTCAAATCCCAAAAATCACTTACAAATGTGGCGCGCTCTTTAATTAGGGCAACGACCATTTCTATGTAATTAATATCGATATCTTTTAATTCTGATCTATGATTTTTAAAGGCTACAGCTAACTCATAATCACTTTGCTCCTGCATGTAATGATGGTTAAACCATTTTGTTTTATCAGGATCAAAACGTGCACCAGCCTTATTGACGCGTTCCAGTTCAAAAGCGTTGACCAATTCATCGAGACTAAAAATTTCTTGTTCTGTACCTGGGTTCCACCCTAAAAACGCTAAGAAATTTAGCATCGCCTCAGGGAAATAACCATCTTCTTTAAAGCCTCTAGAAATATCACCAGTTTTTGGATCTTTCCACTCTAAAGGGAATACAGGAAACCCTAATTTATCACCATCACGTTTGCTTAACTTCCCTTTGCCTGTTGGTTTTAGTATCAACGGTAAATGCGCAAATTCAGGAGCATCCCAACCAAAAGCATTGTACAATTGGTAGTGTAAAGCTAATGATGGTAACCACTCTTCACCACGAATCACGTGAGAGATTCCCATTAAATGGTCATCCACGATATTTGCTAGGTGATAGGTTGGCATCCCGTCACTTTTGAAAAGTACTTTATCATCTAAAATATTGGTATCAATTTTAATATCTCCTCTAATAATATCCTTTAAATGTAAAGTCTCATCTTGAGGTGATTTAAACCTGATCACATAATCCTCTCCAGCGTCTAATTTCGCTTTTGTTTCGCTTTCAGAAAGTGATAACGAATTACTCAATTTAAGTCTATTGTGCCAATTGTAGATAAATGTTTTTCCTTTTTCCTCGTGATCTTTTCTGTGGAAATCTAAATCTTCTGCAGTATCAAAAGCATAATAGGCATGACCTTTTTTGATCAACTCCTCTGCATATTGCTTGTACAAATGCTTGCGCTCGCTTTGACGATATGGACCGAATTTTTCGTTTTTACCAACACCTTCGTCAAATGGGATTCCACACCAGTTAAGGGACTCTACAATATAATCTTCTGCACCTTCTACATAACGGTTTTGGTCTGTATCTTCAATACGAAGTACAAACGTACCGTTGTGTTTTTTAGCAAATAAATAATTAAAAAGTGCTGTTCTAACACCTCCAATATGTAAAGGTCCTGTTGGGCTTGGTGCAAAACGCACGCGAACGGGTTTGGTCATGATTTCTGTTTTGAAAGGTGTAAAGATATATTGATAAGATTAGAGAACAAAGAAAATAGAGTAGAGAGTAAATTTTACGTTTAAAAATTTTTAATTAATATTTAGGAAAAACTATTTATTTATCGTTTCAATGTAAAATGCCCTCTATACTGTTTCCCATTTTGCCTAATTAGTGTAAACCAATAGTCATTTGTTGGTAATGGTTTACCATTAAAAGTACCATCCCATCCAATATTGCTAGGGCTTATTTGTTTTATAAGTTTTCCATATCTATCATAGATGAAGATTTGATTTTGAGGTTCTTTTTCAGAATTGATTAATTGCCAATAATCATGATAACCATCACTATTTGGAGTGAAAAACTTAGGGTAATAAAGTAGATACACATCCTCTGTGGTTATACCACAACCATTTTTATCTCTAACGTAAACTGTGTACTCATCAATATTTAGATTAATGAACTCATTAGAATCTTGATAATTTACGCCATCTAAAGAATATTCATAATCACCATCACCAGACACAAAAACAGAAATCACATTATCGTTTTGCGTCCAATCTACAGTTTCAATATCGGTTATGACTGCAATATTTGACTGCGTGACTTGAACATTCTTAGAAGTTTCACAAACTACATCACCATAAACATTAGAAACGGTTACCGTATATGTACCTTCGTCAAATACAGTAATAATTCTTGTTGTCTCTCCAGTTGACCATGTGTAATAATCATAACCGTCGTCTGCAATTAAATCTACCGAATCCCCTTCACAGATAGGCCATAGAGCTTCCATATTTAAAACAGGTTGTTCGTTAACTATGATCTCAAAAAAAGTGGTATCAAAGCACGCACTATTGTTTACATTTTCTATTCTAATATAAATCGTTTGAGGATTTTCGGTATTTGTATAATTTGTTGGTAATGCGTTGCTATTATCATCTGCATCAGATTGTGTTAAATGATAAGTAATATCATTCTCTGTATTGGATTGACCATTCAAAATATCGTCTTCTTGGACTGTTAGATCTATAGTCTCAAAACCATCATTAACAGAATCGTCACAAATACTAATATCAACAGGTTGATTGGCTATTGGCAGATATGAAACACCTATAAAAAATGACGTTACATCATAACAGGATGGATTCTCAATATTTTCGACTCTAACATATAGTTCTTCGGAAGTTGATGTACTTACATAATTATTTGGCAAAGGACTAGTACTTGAATTGGCATCACTTTCCGAAGAAAAATAAAGCACATTATGGTTTTCTAATACTTGACCATTTAGCACACTAGTAGTATAATTTGTGAGATTAAATACATGTTCACCATCATTAGAGATGTCATCACATATAATTTCATTTGGAACGTCGTATGCTGTAGGCTGAGAACTCACAACAAACGCAATAATAGTTTCATCAAAACATAAAGCATTTGATGGATTCTCAATTTTTGCAGTGATGCTTTGTGTACCTGTAACAAAAGGATTTGGTAGCGGACTTGATAATGCGTTATTATTTTCATCAGTATAGGTGACAGTTGCATCGGTTTGACCATTTCTAATTGTGGTATCAATCGTGCTTGTATCAAAAGCAAACAACCCATCACTATCATCATCACAAACTGCAAATTCATTTACAGGATAAGCCACAACTCCTGCATCTATAATTATATCTATAGTTGTTATGATTTCGCAAGCTCCATTTGAATCTTGTGACGCAGTATTGGTCATCGTCACGTTAATAGTTTGAGAACCTGTAACAAAAGGGTTGGGTAATGGGTTTGATAATGCTACACCATTACCATCTACAAAACTCAAAGCAACATTGGTCTGACCTTGTAATAATTGGTCATTAATGGTAGAGGTATCTATAGATTCTACACCATCATTTGCAATATCACATTGTTCTATAATGATTGGACCATTATCTACAGGTACTGGTTCTACATGTAATGTGATGTGATTACCTAATGCTAAACAATCATTATTTACTGCACTATCTACTCTAATGTATATATCTTGAGTAAAAGGACTGTTTGTGTTCTCATGGTTTGAAGGATCTGGGATTGCATTAGTTTCTGTAAGAGCGTCTTGTTCACTTTCATAGTAAGTGATGATTAGTTGTTGACCGCTAGGAAATAACCCTTGGAGATCTGTTGTCACAGTACTAAAATCAAATACCGTAATTCCGTTAGCGTTATCTCCATCTAAGGCAGTATCACAACTATAAAAATCCCGTGTAAATGAGTTTGGTATTTGAGTTGTGGAGACTTGTAAATTGACCTCGGAAGTTCTAAAACAACCTTGAGCGTTTTCAACTCTAGCCCATATCACATCGTTACTTACATTTTGATTCACGTAAGTATCAGTGTTTGTAATCATGCTTGCTCCACTTTCTGCATCTAATTGTGTTTCGTAAAATGTTACTGTCTCATTAGCACTATTGGTTGTTATTTCTGTTATCACTTCATTTAAATTAAATACCGTAAAACCATCTAAATCATCATCACATTGGCCTAAGTTGACAATTGGTACAATTATTGGCAATTCGAGAACATTAATTTGAAACGAAGTCTCTCCCACACAATCTTGGTTGCTGTTATTAATAACCCTAATATAAATCGTTTCTTGAGAATTGGTGTTTTGATAATTCGCTGGAGTTGTAATTTGGTTTGCAAATGCTGCATCGCTGTAGTAATTAACGCTATATGTAGCAATAGATTGACCGTTTAGGATGGTCGTTTCATTTTCGGTTAAATCAAAAATGATGATTCCATCACTATCTGTACCAACACTTTCATTATCACAATACGATACCTCTGGCACATTTTGACTAGGCGTGGGAGATCCGAAAAGGGATATATCAAATGTAGTGATGGCCTCACATGATGTGTTTGATGCATTTCTAATACTAGCAATAATGGTTTCTGTAGCATACATATTCATGTTTACATATGCATTTGGATTACTTATCACTAAGTCATTGTTATAATCATCTATTGAAGCAAAATATACAATATCAAAAGTTGTATTACTCTGGCCATTTAGCACTTCTATATCTCTAGATGTTAAATCATAAGTATAAAACCCATCATTGTTGTCATCACATATAACCATATCACTAGGTTGATTTGCAATGGGTTGCTCATATATGATCACTTCTTTTGTTTCGTTAGAGGATTCAGTACCAACGGTAACAGTGAGCTGCACATTGTAGGTGCCTGGAGATGTGTATGTGTGCGTTGGGTTCTCGTCTGAGGATGTCATCGTATCTCCAAATTCCCATAGCAAACTATCATAAGGTTGTGAAATATTCGCATTGAATTGTGTCGTTTCTCCAAAGCATATATCTTCTACATCAAAACCAACCTGAAAAAAAGATTGTATAAATGGAGGCAACCCCAATCTACTTTTACGACCTCCGAGGGATAATTCTTCAAACAAATAATTACATCCTGTTCCAACTGTGTTAGGATTATCAATAACATCTAATAAAAATCTATTTGCTTTGGCAACATAAATTTTACCATTACTAGCCAATTGTAAAGAGCCATAAGGATCTGTTTCAGGGGTTAATTCTAATATTGAACCTATAACAGCTGAAGGTGTTCCAGCTTCAAGATCAAATTGAAATACACCAATACCTATTACAGAGATATATAAGACTTTGCTATTCGGCGAAAATTCAACACCATAAACTTCTACGTTACATGGTACGTGAGTATATAATGTTAGAGGGTTTGAAACTATTCCCGTATTAGCGTCAAAATCAAATAACTGTACTTCACACAAACCTTCACCTCTTGCTACCGCTAACTTTGTACCGTCTGGAGAAATTTTTATTTGTCCTAATACGCTCTGGACATCATCACCTACGTAAGTCCCAACTGGGCTTAAAACAGGAGTTATATCTATACCTGCTGAAGATATTTTATATGCTAAAAACTCATTACTCTGCCATTTATGAGATACCACCCAATATTCATTTGAAACCTCACTTTTTATGGCTGTAAGCTTCTCTGTTGTTGGTGCAAACATCAAAATATTCTTGTTTGATGTTAAACCACCAAATCCGCCATCTAAAGACATATCTACTTCAGAATATTGCAAGCCATTTGGTCCTGCAACTTCATCAATTGTAAAAATGTAATAAATATTTAAATCATTTGGTTTTGGAACGATAATAGCTGAGTGAGTACTAGATACATTACCATTTAACCCTGTACCATTAAGCATGATGTTATGATTTCTATTCCAAACCGTAACACCATCTGTATAAAATAATAGATTACCAGAAAAATCTGATATTGTTGCACAACCTTCATCAGTTATTAGTTCTCCATCAAATATTGGTACTGGAGAACCACTATTAAAGTCTAATCCAGCATTATCGCCAAAATACCAAATATTAGTTTCGCCTTGTGCAATGGTTTGCAGAGATGTGAGTAGAATATAAAAAAAAATAAAACGTTTTAACATGCTTGGTATTTGAGGCTTAGCAAATATATGTGTTTAATGTTATGGATGCAATTGTTGGTTTTGGCTTATTTACTTTAATCTATTACCATCTGTATCGGCACACGCTTATTCATAATCCCAAACCACAAAGGAGGCACCATCGCCAAAACCATAGAGGTTGGATAGCCAAATGGCATTTGCGGACTCTCGTCATGGCAATCCAATACTTGGTATTTTTTGGTCGATTTAAAATGGTGATCGCTATGTCGCGTGAGTTCGTACAGTACAATTCTCCCAATTACGTGGTTAGAATTCCAAGAATGGATTTCTTTAACACGCTCGTATCTTCCAGATGTTGTTTTAAGACGCAATAATCCGTAGTGTTCTATATAATTGACAGATTCTAATAATAGGATACCGATTATTGCAGTAGCAATCGCGAATAGAAACCCAATTTTTCCAAAGAATAAAAATACAGTCACCAAATATGAAATTTGAAGTAAAACATACCAAAACATATCGTTTTTTGGAGAAAAGAAGCCTTTTTTGTTGTTTTTGAGCAATTTTCCTTGAATTTTCCATGCTTTTACATATTGCCTATAGATAGATGTAAACCAAAACGAATAAACCGATTGGTTATAACGTGCGGTTGCAGGATCTTCTGGAGTTGCTGCGTGTAAATGATGCCCAAAATTATGTTCAATATAAAAATGCATATATAAAGACGGTAATAATAAAGCCTTGCCTAAAAAACGTTCATTCGTCGATTGTCTGTGACCTAATTCGTGAGCCACGTTTATTCCGTTAACCCCTAAAACGATACCTACGGAAATAAACATGCCTACCAATTCGTAAGTTTCGATTGGAGTGGTGGAGGCTTCGTAAATTCCGAAGAAAACCAACCCGTAAACTATTGGAAGATTGAGGTATAATAACCAATCAAAAATAGTGCGCTTTAACCTTTGGTCTACTTCTTCCGAAGAAAAATTTGTTGTAACCACCGGGAAAATAAGTTCTAGAAAAGGGATTAATACAAAGGCATAAATAGGTGTCAAATAAGACCAGCTCCCTTTTAAATAGAGGCTTACAAAAGCAACAATTGGGATGGAGAACGCAGCAAGATATTTGAGATCTTTCATTTAAATTTAATTCATTCCCTTGAAAAAGAGAAATAGTTTAATGTTTCTGTTAAACCTAAAATGTTGTGATTATAAACCTTGAAATTTAACACAACTCCTCGAAATTAACAGAATCTTACCAATTTTAGGCAATTACAGATGAAAATAAATTCTATATTAGTGAGTTATTTAACTATATGGCAGGACATTTTAAGCAAATTCAGGGCAAATTAGAGCAATTTATCAAACGGTATTATACCAATGAATTGCTTAAAGGAGCGATTTTATTTTTCGCAATAGGTCTGCTGTATCTTATTGTAACGTTACTTATTGAATATTTTTTATGGTTAAGCCCAATAGCTAGAACCATTTTGTTTTGGGTTTTTATCGCGGTGGAAATTGGACTTTTTGTCAAGTTTATAGCGTTTCCTTTGGCAAAACTATTCAAGCTTCAAAAAGGAATCGATTACGAAGAGGCTTCAAAAATTATTGGTAATCATTTTCCTGAAGTTAACGACAAACTGTTGAATGTTTTACAGTTAAATCAAAATACTGCACAATCGGAACTTCTGAAAGCTAGTATTGAGCAGAAATCTGATGAATTGAGCCCAATTCCTTTTAAATTGGCCATTAATTTTAAGAAAAACGCAAAGTATCTAAAATATGCAGCAATACCAATAGCGATTTTATTACTGTCTTTTGCAACCGGAAAAATCAATTGGTTTAGTGATAGTTATGAACGTGTTGTTAATTACAATACTGCTTATGAGCCACCAGCACCATTTCAGTTTTTTGTGGTCAATGAAGATCTAAGCGCTATTGAAAATAAAGATTTTAAAGTTACGGTGAATACTGCAGGAGAGATTATCCCTAATAATGCTCAAATCCATTTCAACGGACAGTCATTTTTTATGCAGCAAACTGCTCCAGGACAGTTTGAATATGTGTTTGCGCAACCAAAAGAAGCAATATCATTTAGTTTATCGGCAAATGATGTAGTATCTAAAAATTATACGGTAGACATTATAAAAGTGCCAACGCTCGTCAATTTTGAAATGGTTTTAGATTATCCCGCTTACACCAAAAAGCAAGACGAGGTTTTAAAAAGCACTGGAAACTCTACCATCCCAGAAGGCACAAATGTGACATGGAGAGTAAATACAAAATCTACAGACGAGGTGGTGTTTTATTCTAAGGATACGGTTGTGTTTGAGCCAATCGATAAAGGAAGATTTGAAGCTTCAAAGCGTATTTATAACAATACCGATTATAACATTACTACAAGTAATAAGCAATTAAGAGATTATGAAAATTTAGCATTTTCCATCAATGTGATAAAGGATAATTATCCTGAAATGAATATTAAAATGGAAAAAGATTCGCTAGATAATCAAACATTATATTTCTTAGGTCAAGTAAGTGACGATTATGGTTTGAGTAAACTTCAAATGGTATATTACCCAAGTAAAAATCCAGAGGATAAGTCATACGAAGTGATGAACGTTTCAAAATCCAATTTTGATGAGTTTGTGAGCGCATTTCCAAACCAGTTAAATCTGGAAGATGGAGTGGATTATGAACTATACTTTCAGGTATTTGATAATGATGCCATCCATAATTATAAAAGTTCAAAAAGTTCGGTGTTTAGCTATAGAAAACTCACTAAAGATGAGGAAGAGCAAAAGCAATTAAACGAGCAAAACGAAACGATTAAGGATATTAGCAAAACGTTTGAAAAACTAAAGGATCAAGACAAAGAATTAAAAGAGTTGTCTAAAACCCAAAAAGAGAAAGAGGAGCTTAATTTTAACGACAAAAAGAAATTTGAAAACTTTTTAAAACGTCAGAAAGAGCAGGAGCAACTGATGAAAAATTTTAATAAAAAATTAAAAGAGAACATTGAAGAGTTTCAAAATGAGGATAAAGAAAAAGATCAGTTTAAAGAAGATCTTCAAAAGCGGTTAGAAGAAAATGAAGAACAACTCAAAAAGGATGAGAAATTATTGGAAGAGTTGGAGAAGATGAAAGATAAAATCAATAAAGAAGAATTTACCCAAAAACTTGAAGAGTTAGCAAAACAGAATAAAAACAAAGAGAAAAGCTTAAAGCAGCTTTTAGAATTAACAAAACGTTTTTACGTTGCTAAAAAAGCTGAAAAGCTAATGAAGGATTTAGAGAATCTTGCAGAAGAGCAGGAGAAACTTTCCGAAGAAACGAAAGAAAAGAATACTAAAGAAGAGCAGGAAAAGCTAAATGAGAAGTTTGAGGATTTCCAAAAACAAATGGAAGAACTCGAAAAAGAGAATAAAGAGCTCAAAAAACCAATGGATCTACCTCAGGACAAACCTACCGAAGATTCCATAAAACAAGATCAAAAAGAGGCTACAGAAGCTTTAGAGGAACAGAAAGAGCAAGATCAACAAGAGGGAAGCGAACCTCAAGAGCCACAAGAAAAGCCAGAAGGTGAACCGCAGGATAGTCCTCAAGGTCCTCAGCAAAAAGCTAAGAAAAAGCAAAAGCAGGCTGCCAAGAAAATGAAAGAAATGACGCAGCAAATGGCCCAGGCGATGTCAATGGGTGGTGGTGAACAAATGCAGGAAGATATTGACGTGCTGCGTCAAATCTTGGACAATCTTGTGCTATTTTCTTTTGATCAAGAAAACTTAATGAACGATTTTAAGTCTATCGAAGTCAATCACAATGAATACGGTAAATTTCTTCGGAAACAAAACAACTTAAGAGAACATTTTGAGCATATTGATGATAGTTTGTTTGCATTATCATTGCGTCAACCAGCTATTTCAGAAACGGTGAATACTCAAATTACAGATGTATTCTTTTATATTGACAAAACACTTAATCAACTATCTGAAAATCAGTTATATCAAGGTGTTTCATCACAACAGTACACCGTTACAGCGACCAATGAATTGGCTAGTTTTTTAAGTGATGTTCTTGATAATATGAATCAGGAAATGAACCCGTCAATGGGTCAAGGTCAAGGACAAGGTGAACAACTCCCAGATATTATTATGAGTCAAGAAGAACTCAATAAAAAGATGGAAGAAGGCATGAAAAAAGGGGAAGGAAAAAAGCCGAAGGATGGAGAAGAAGGAGAAAGTGGCAAAGGTAAAGAAGGAGAGAAAGAGGGAGAAGATGGAAAGCCAAAAGGAGGCAAAGAAGGAAAGAATGGAAAAGAAGGTGAGAAAAAAGGCGAGGGAGAAGGAAAAGGAGGAGAAGGACAGGGAGAAGGAGAAAGTGAAATGCAAAACGGTGAGCTATATGAGATTTATCAAAAACAGCAGCAATTACGTCAGGCTTTAGAAAAGCGATTGGAAAAAGATGGTTTAAAAGGTGGTCCTGGCGGTCAATTATTAAAAGACATGGAAGAGATTGAATTAGATCTCATCAATAAAGGCTTTACAAATCAAACATTGCAAAAAATGATGGAATTACAACACCAATTGCTCAAGTTGGAAAACGCCACATTTATGCAGGGACAGGATGACAAGCGTAAATCTGAAACGAATAATAAAACGTACGATAACACGGTTCCCAATCAAATCCCAAAGGCCAAAGAATATTTTAATACTACCGAAATTTTAAACCGACAAGCATTACCTTTGCAGCAGGTTTACAAAAAGAAAGTTCAAGAGTATTTTAAAAAAGCAAATGATTAGTTTTAATTACGAGACCGATTTCAAATTGGAAGATGAAACAAGGCTTTCAAAATGGATATCAAAAACCATTTCTTCGGAAAATTGTAATGAAGGAGAAATTAATTTTATTTTTTGTGATGACGATTATCTGCACAAATTAAATGTGGAATTTCTAGAACACGATACCTTAACTGATATTATTAGTTTTGATTATTCAGTCGGAAAAGAGCTACATGGCGATGTTTATATTTCTGTTGAAAGAGTAGCAGATAACGCAAAAGATTATGATGTAGAAATTTCCGAAGAATTACATCGTGTAATGATTCATGGCATTTTACATTATTGCGGTTACAAAGACAAAAGTGACGAAGACTCAAAACTTATGAGGGCAAAAGAAAATCACTACCTAAGCGCAATGGATTGATATATTAGTATTTCAATGTATATTTGCAAACCAAAATTTAAAAACACAGTGTTCCACGTGGAACAATAATCAATAGTATGTTTAACGAAGTATATGATGTCATAGTTGTAGGAGCAGGTCACGCAGGAAGTGAAGCTGCTGCATCTGCTGCAAACATGGGAAGCAAAACGCTGCTCATCACCATGAATTTACAAAACATTGCACAAATGTCTTGTAATCCTGCAATGGGTGGAATTGCAAAAGGACAAATTGTAAGAGAGATTGATGCCCTTGGTGGCTATAGTGGTATCGTAAGTGATACATCTGCCATCCAGTTTAAAATGTTGAATAAATCTAAAGGACCTGCGATGTGGAGTCCGAGGGTTCAAAGTGATAGAATGCGTTTTGCAGAGGATTGGAGACTATTGCTTGAACAGACTAAAAATTTGGATTTTTATCAGGAGATGGTTTCTGGTTTACTAGTTGAAAATCATAAAGTAGTTGGTGTTAAAACGTCATTAGGTTTAGAGATAAAAGCAAAAACTGTAGTGCTTACCAATGGAACATTTCTTAATGGATTAATTCATATTGGTGATAAAAATTTTGGAGGAGGTAGAGCAGGAGAAAGAGCTGCAACAGGAATCACAGGACAGCTTGTTGAATTAGGTTTTGAATCTGGTAGAATGAAAACAGGAACACCGCCACGAGTGGATGGCAGATCATTGGATTATTCTAAAATGGTCGAACAGCCTGGAGACGCTCAGCCAGAAAAGTTCTCGTATTTAGAAAGCATCAAACCTTTAAAAGAACAGCGTTCTTGCCACATGACTTATACAAGTCCAGAAGTTCACAATTTGCTTCGAGAAGGTTTTGATCGTTCTCCAATGTTTAACGGTAGAATCCAAAGTACAGGACCAAGATATTGCCCATCAATAGAAGATAAAATAAATCGTTTTGCAGATAAGGATAGGCACCAGTTATTTGTTGAACCAGAAGGCTGGAATACCGTTGAAGTTTACGTTAACGGTTTCTCTACTTCATTGCCAGAGGATGTTCAATTTAAAGCGTTGCGATCTGTAGTTGGTTTTGAAAACGTAAAGTTTTTTAGACCAGGTTATGCTATCGAATATGATTACTTTCCGCCAACACAATTAAAACACACTTTAGAAACTAAATTGGTTGAAGGTTTGTTTTTTGCTGGTCAAATTAACGGTACAACCGGTTACGAGGAAGCAGCATCTCAAGGGTTAATGGCAGGTATAAATGCTGCGCTTAAGGTTCAGGAAAAAGAACCATTTATATTGAAACGTAACGAGGCATATATTGGAGTCTTGGTAGATGACTTAATCACAAAAGGAACTGAAGAACCTTACCGTATGTTTACATCACGTGCAGAGTACAGAACCCTTTTAAGACAGGATAATGCCGATTTTAGATTAACGCCTAAAGGATATGATTTAGGTTTAGCTAGTGAAACCAGATTGCGACGTATGGAGGAAAAGCAATCACAATCTGAAAACTTTGTAGACTTCTTTAGAGATACAAGTGTGAAGCCTGAAGATGCTAATCCTGTTTTAGAATCTAAAAATTCTGCTTTGGTGAAACAGTCAGATAAGATGTATAAATTGTATTCTAGACCAAATATTACTTCGGAAGATATGCGCCAATTTGAGGAAGTTGAAAGTTATATACAGGAACATGATCTCGACAGAGAAGTGATTGAGCAGACTGAAATTCAAATCAAATATTCGGGATACATAGAAAAAGAAAAAAACAATGCCGATAAGCTTAATAGGTTAGAAGATGTAAAAATCCCACCAAATTTTGATTATACAAAATTAAAATCTATGAGTACGGAAGCGGTTCAAAAATTAACTAAAATTCAACCTGTAACCATTTCACAAGCCTCAAGAATTAGTGGAGTATCTCCAGCAGATGTTTCTGTTCTTTTGGTTTACATGAGAAGGTAAATTCACGATATTCAATCACCTTTATTTTGAATTAAAATTTAAATCTTTTTTTGAATGTTTCACGTGGAACATGTATTAAAAAACATAAAATCAACGCTCTATTTGTGGTAAATTCTACTGACAAAAAATTGTATTTAAACGTAAAAGATCATTCAGTTTCTGGAGAAGAATTCCAGTTAAGGTATAATGAAGAATTTGATTTTTTAGAAACGTATCCGCAACCTTCCGAAGATGTTTTAGGAAATTATTATGAGAGTGAGGATTACATTTCACATACAGATTCCAAAAGAAACAATTTTGAAAGAGCATATCATTTTATAAAATCAATTGCGCTTAAAAGAAAATTAAAATTGCTTAATTCATTTTCTTCTGAAGAAAAAAACCTTCTAGATATAGGATGTGGTACAGGAGACTTTTTAAAAATAGCTAAAGATAATAATTGGAACATTTCAGGAATTGAGCCAAATGAAAATGCCAGATCAATAGCAAATGCTAAAACGAATCATTCGGTTTTTAGTATAGATCAATTATCAAAATTTGAACCGCAAAGTTTTGATGTTATAACGCTTTGGCATGTACTTGAGCATTTACCAAATTTGAAATCCCAAATAGAACTTTTCGAATCACTTTTAAAACCAAAAGGGAGATTGGTAATTGCAGTACCAAATTACAAAAGTTATGACGCGAAACATTATAAGGAATTTTGGGCTGCTTTTGATGTGCCACGACATTTATGGCATTTTTCACGAATTTCAATAAGTAAATTAGTTGCAACAAAACACATGAATGTTGAAAAAACATTACCAATGAGTTTTGACGCTTATTATGTGTCACTGCTTTCAGAAAAATATAAATATAAATCTATGAATCCTATATCTGCTTTTTGGATAGGATGGAAGTCAAATTTCAAAGCTAGACAAACTGGAGAGTATTCTTCATTGATTTATTGTATTAAAAAGGTCAATTCGTAGTTTTTAAGCGATTTAAAGCATTTTAGCATATGTATCAAGTAAACATATTGATTTAAATAGATGTTTAAAATTAGCCACATCTATTGAAGCTAATTATGATAGGTAAATTTAATTATATTTAAAATTAGTATTGATAATTTTAATAAACACTTTTTTTATAAAAAATTAATGCACTTTCATACATTTGCAAAAATTAATTTAAAATTTTAAAATGAAAAAAATATTAGGAGCACTTTCAATAGTATTGGTTTTAGCATCTTGTCAAGAACAGAAAAAAATGGCATTCGTTAATAGATCTGAAGTCATTAATGAATATCAAGAAAAAATTGATGTTGAGGCAAAATTCAAGGAAAGAGAAGAAAATTTCAATAAAAAATCGGATAGTATCGGTAAAGATTTTCAAATGGCTTACCAACAGTTTCAAATGGAAGCTTCAAAAATGACTGAAAAACAACAACAGGAACAAGGTCAGGCATTCAACCAAAGAGGGCAAATGTTGCAGCAACAACTACAAATGGAGCAGCAAACATTGCAACAATCTTTTACGACAGAAATGGATTCTGTAATGTCACACATGAAAACTTTTGTTCAGGATTACGGTAAGAAAAACGGGTATAGTTTTATTTTTGGAACAAGCGACGTAACTACTACCATATTGTATGGTGAAGAGGTTAGTGATATTTCTGATGAGGTTTTAAAAGGTCTTAACGATGCTTATAAAAAAGAGGAAGAATAAATATCTTACTACATAAAATATAAAAAGCCGACTTGTTTAGTCGGCTTTTTTATGTAATAACCTCGTGAGTTTTATAGAGAGGTCGGTTAGAATAATCTTAGAATTTCCATTACGCTCAATATGGTAAATCGCATTTTGAAGTTCTTCGGAAATGTCCATAATATTATTACCGTGAACAAAAGGAGCAAATTTTTCCAATTTAAAACCCGATTTCGGTTCCATAAAAACCAAACTATTTGCTTTATAATTTAAAAGCAGTGCTTGACGGAAAAAATCCAAACAAAAATTTAAAAATTGCTTTTGTGTTTCACGACCTGTTTTGGCAATGGTCTCGCTCCATGAAATTAAATCGTGTATCGCAGCTTTATTTCCTTTTGCTTTAAAAGCAGACCGAATCCAAAAAACAAACCAATCTTCAAATTGGGTGTCTTCACTGTCACTGTAAACAATATCACAAGCCTTATTATAATTTCCGTTAGCTTGGTGTGCTATTTTAATAGCATCAGGTTCGGGAATTTGATAATTTTTAGTTAGCGCTTGTTTTATAACATCTTCAGCCAAAGGTGGAAAATGTAAAACCTGACAGCGTGAGCGAATGGTATTTATTATCTGCTCTTCGTCTTCAGCAATAAGAATAAATATGGTTTTGTTTGGTGGCTCTTCAATGAGTTTTAAAAGTTTATTTGAGGCAGATGTGTTCATTTTTTCTGCCATCCAAATCAGCATAACTTTGTAACCACCTTCGTAAGACTTTAACGCCAAAGCTTTTACGATGTCTAGTGCTTCGTCAACACCAATTTGGGCTTGTTTATTATCAATTCCCAAAATTCTATACCAATCAAATAAGTTTCCATATGGTTGTTTTTCAATGAGTTGTCGCCATTCTTCCATAAAATGATTAGAGACGGGATGACTTTTAACTTTATCATTTGCAGCAACAGGAAATGCAAAATGAAGGTCGGGATGAGAAATGTTTTTAAACTTTAAATTACAACTTTCATTACCATTATTGTTCTCGCCATTAGTGTTTTTACACAATAGATATTGAGCATAGGCAATTGCCATTGGTAATGTGCCAGAACCTTCAGGACCCACAAACAATTGTGCGTGAGGTATGCGACCAGAATCGGCACTTTTGGTTAAGTGGTTTTTAATATGTTCTTGTCCTAAAATGTCTGAAAATAGCATGACGCAAATATACTTTTTTATTTAATTCTCCACATATCCAATCACCGCAAACGGTTTCGTGAAAAAACACCTTTTTTAGAGTCGTTTTATTGGTTACATTTGTGAAGCAACTTTATAAAAAGCAATAATGAAGACTCTAAAAGATTTTAATTTCAAAAATAAGAAAGCATTAATTCGTGTAGATTTTAATGTACCGTTAAATGATAATTTTGAGGTTACAGATGCCACTCGTATTGTATCTGCAAAGCCAACAATTATCAAGATTTTAGAAGACGGTGGGAGTTGTATATTAATGTCTCATTTAGGTCGACCAAAAGGTAATGAGGAGAAATATTCTTTAAAGCACATAGTCGATAAAATTGAAGATATTTTGGGTGTAGAGGTGAAATTTGTTGACAATTGTGTTGGTGAAAAAGCTGAAGATGCTGCAGCCAATTTAAAGCCAGGAGAAATTTTATTGTTGGAGAATTTGCGTTTTCATGACGAAGAAACTGCTGGAGATAAGGATTTCGCTAAACAGTTATCAAAATTAGGTGATATTTATGTAAACGATGCCTTTGGTACCGCTCATAGAGCGCACGCATCAACAACGATTATTGCACAATTTTTCCCAGAGAATAAATGCTTCGGAAATTTGCTAGCCCAAGAAATAGAAAGTATCAATAAAGTGATGGAAACAGGAGAAAAACCGGTATTGGCAGTACTTGGTGGCGCAAAAGTATCTTCAAAAATTACAATAATAGAAAATATTTTAGATAAAGTAGACCACCTAATAATTGGTGGAGGTATGACCTACACCTTTGTAAAGGCACAAGGTGGTAAGGTTGGTGATTCCATTTGTGAAGACGATAAAATGGAACTCGCACTAGACATCCTAAAACAAGCCAATTCAAAAAACGTACAAATCCACTTACCTGTTGATGTGATCGCTGCCAATGATTTCGCAAACGATGCAGAAACTAAAATTGTAGATGTTGATAGTATTCCAGAAGGTTGGCAAGGTCTTGATTGCGGGCCAAAAACAAAAGCGATTTTTAACGATGTTGTTTTAAAATGTAAAACCATTCTATGGAACGGTCCTTTAGGTGTTTTTGAAATGGAAAACTTTGCCGGCGGAACAATTGCCTTAGGGAACTCTATTGCAGAAGCGACTAAAAATGGAGCGTTCTCATTAGTTGGAGGAGGAGACTCTGTAGCTGCTGTGAAACAATTTGGTTTTGAGAATAAAGTGAGCTACGTAAGTACTGGTGGTGGTGCGATGTTAGAAAGCCTAGAAGGCAAAACCTTACCAGGAATCGCTGCTATTTTAGAATAAAGCACTCAAATACATTTTTTAATTCGGAAGAATCTTACACTCACTGTTAAATTACGGTGTTAAACTTTCATTTTAGCTAAAAAAATACGATTTTAGCTGACTTGACGTTAGAGTATACCCAACTATAGTCAACGATATTATAAAGATTTAACCAATGAATTATAAGCTTATTACCCTAACCTTTGGCTTTTTGTTTTGCGCCTCAGTTTCTTTTGGTCAGGATTCAATTCCGAAGAAAAAAGAAATAAAGAGAATCACAAAAGCCGATTTTATTGAAGGCAACTCCTATGTCATCGATACCATTATCGATGGTCAAACGTACTTTAAACAACAAATCAATATCGAGCCCGTTTCAGATTCTCTAAAGACCAAATCTTTAGAAGACCATAAATTAGCTGCAGAAATTGATGTAAAATGGTTAGAGGAGTTATACAGCAATGTGTTGTTTGATACCATTTATGAATCTGTAACCAATCTAAAATACGATCCTGTTGATTATCCAGAATTAAGTACAGATACATTAAAAGCAAGATTAAAGCGCTTAAACGCAAGAACCCCTTTTAATGTAGAATATAACCCTTCTTTAGAGAGTGTTATTAAATCATACCTTAAAAATCGTCGCAATTCTATGTCACGATTAATGTCTTTGAGTCACTATTATTTTCCTTTGTTTGAAGAATCTTTAGACAATTATGATATTCCTCTGGAAGTGAAATATTTGGCTATTGTAGAATCTGCTCTTAAGCCAAAAGCGCGCTCTAGAGTTGGTGCAACTGGTTTATGGCAGTTTATGTTTGGTACAGGAAAAGAGTATGGATTAAATGTGAGTAGCTACGTTGATGAACGTAGTGATCCCATAAAATCTACTGAGGCAGCAAGTAAATATCTGGCGAGATTATATAAGATTTTTGGCGATTGGGATTTAGCATTAGCAGCTTATAACTCAGGTCCTGGAAATGTTTCTAAAGCCATTAGAAGATCTGGTGGATACCAAAATTATTGGAACATTAGACCAAACCTTCCACGTGAAACAGCAGGATATTTACCAGCTTTTTTAGCAACAATGTACATTTTTGAATTTGCAGAAGAGCATGGTTTTAAAATAGAAAGACCAAATTATCACTATGTAGAAACAGATACAATTCATGTTAAACAAATGATTTCTTTAGATCAGGTTTCTGAGTTGGTAGATGTGCCTATTGAGGAACTTCAGTTTCTAAACCCATCGTATAAATTGGATATAATTCCTTATATTGAAGGAGAAGATTACACATTACGGTTACCTAGAGACGCTGTTGGTAGATTTGTCACTAATGAGGATGAGATTTATGCTCATGTTACTGCAGAATTGAATAAGCGTGAGAAGCCTCTTCCTCAGTTATTTGATGCAGATAGCAAAACCCGATATAGGGTAAGATCTGGAGATTATCTTGGTAAAATTGCCAGAAAATTTGGCGTTAGGGTAAGCCAAATTAAACAGTGGAATGGATTACGAAGTAACAATCTAAAAATAGGACAGCGATTAACCATATATCCTAGAACACCAAACACGTCTTCGGTGAAACCAGTGAGTGTAAGTACAACAAAAAGAGTAGTTACTACTGAAGGTAAATCTACGTATCGCGTTCAAAAAGGAGATTCATTATGGAGTATCTCGCAAAAATTTCCTGGAGTTTCTGTTCAAAATATTAAAGAATGGAACGATATTAGCAGTAATAAATTGAAAATTGGAATGACACTCGTTGTGTCGAAATAAATTTAAGCTTAAAAATTTCTAAAATGATTAATAAAACGTTCAGTATACTATTATTGATAACTACTCTATTTTTTTCGTGTAACGATGAAAATGCAAAAAAATATGCTCCTAAATCTTCAGGAAATATTAATAGCTTAGTTGTAGTTGCCGATAATTTACTTTGGGAAAACAATGTTGGAGAAGAAATTAGAAATGTTTTAGCAGCATCTGTTGAGGGGTTATCAAAAGACGAACCTCAATTTTCGATGAGCCAAATGCCACCAGAGGTATTTACTGGTTTTGCGAAAAATAACAGAACTGTTTTAAAAATTGAAAAAGGTAAAGAAGCTGGTGTTAAAATTGCTAGAGATGCTTTTGCTAGACCACAAACGTTGGTAGTTGTTTCTGGTCAAACCAACTCAGACATTATTGAGCAGATTAAAAATAATTCAGAAAAAATTATAGATGCCTTTAAAAAAACAGAGATAACAGAGCGTCAACGTAGAACTAGCAAATCATTGTTTAACGATACTCCAATTGAAGAAAATCTTGGTGTTTCCATTAAATTCCCTTCAGCTTATAGAATTGCAAAATCTGAGGAAGATTTTTTCTGGATTAGACGTGATATAGAAACGGGAAATGTTGATTTGTTGTTATATGAAATTCCCTTATCATCCATAAGAAAAGGTGATAGTGCAGTTATGGATGTTGTTAGAGTTAGAGATTCCGTAGGTAAAATTCATATTGAAGGAGCTCTCGAAGACACTTATATGTCAACAGAGCCAGCTTTTACACCATTTATAAATGAGGTCATTATAGACAATAAACCAGCGTATGAAACTAGAGGGCTTTGGGACTTGAAAAATGCATTTATGTCTGGACCATTTATAAATTATGCTATTGAAGATAAAGTAAATAACCGATATATTATTGCAGAAGGTTATGTATTTGCTCCATCCATAGCTAAACGAGAATATGTTTTTGAGCTGGAATCTATTATTAAATCGATTTCAATAAAATAAACCTGAACCTATATAAAAAGTAAAGCCAACGAGTTATCGTTGGCTTTACTTTTTATAAGGTTTGTAGAATAAATAATTTATTCTTTTTCAGTTTTAGTTTTAGTAGAGGTTGTAACGTCCTCATCTTTGCTGGCGTCTTTAAATTCTTTGATACCGCTTCCAAGTCCTCTCATAAGTTCAGGGATTTTCTTTCCTCCAAACAATAATAAAACCACAACAACGATTAAAATTATTTGCCAAGCTCCAGGAGCTAAAAATATACTTGATGCTATCATAATATTAAATTTTGAATTACAAATTTAATAATTATACTTCAAAATAAACGTTAATAAGCAAACTTTAATATGGGCTGGTGAAATTTGGACATATTTTAATTAATTTTGCGAGACATGGCAGCAAAAGAAAAAGATAAAAAATTTAAAAGGAAGTTACTTCACAAGTATCGTTTGGTAGTTCTCAATGAAGATACTTTTGAAGAACGTTTTGCAATAAAACTAACTAGACTTAATGTATTTGTAATCGTGTCTTTAGGAAGTATTTTGCTTATTGCTGGTACCATTTTTTTAATAGCATTTACCTCTTTAAAAGAATATATTCCAGGTTACTCATCAACCGCTTTAAAAAAACAAGCCACGGTTTTAAACTATAAAACAGATTCTCTCCAGCAAGTGATCAACTTAAATGAGCAATATTACGCATCCATAAAAAAAGTATTATCTGGAGATGTGAGTACTGTAGAGTTTAATAGGGATTCAATTATTGATGCATCAAGCATAAACCCTAAAGATTTGGCTTTGAAACCTTCAAAAGAAGATTCGTTACTACGTGAACTAGTAGATAAAGAAGATAAATACAATGTGTTTGAATCTACGATATCATCAACAAACTTCGTCTTGTTTCCTCCTGTGAATGGTACGATTTCCGAAGGATACAACGTCAAAGAAAAACATTATGCAGTAGATGTAGTGGTAGCAAAAGACACACCAGTAAAAGCTACCGCAGATGGGACTGTTATTTTTGCTGAGTGGACTGCAGACACAGGTTACGTCGTTATCATTGAGCATAGTTATGAGCTAATTTCGGTATATAAGCACAATGCATCCATTACCAAACAACAGGGTGATTTGGTGAAGTCTGGAGAAGTTATCGCAATGGCTGGAAATTCTGGAGAATTAACTTCTGGACCACATTTGCATTTTGAGCTTTGGAACAGAGGCTACCCAGTTAATCCTACAAACTTTATAGACTTCAATTAATGATATTTTTAAAACCAATACTAGCAAAATTGTTTGCCAAGAACGTTAGAAAATCTGTTATGAGGTGGTCTAGCAATCCTGTAGAGACTCAGAAAAAGGTTTTTGAAACGTTAATTAAAGAGGCTTCCAGTACTCAGTTTGGCAAGGATCATGATTTCAAATCCATTGTAACACATCAAGATTTTGTTGAGCGTGTGCCTATTAGAGACTACGAAGACCTTAAGCCTTATGTTGACCGTGTTGTTGCAGGAGAAGAAGACATTCTTTGGAAAGGCAAACCCTTATATTTCGCAAAAACCTCTGGCACCACATCTGGAGCTAAATACATACCATTAACAAAGGAGAGCATGCCAACTCATGTTGAAGCTGCCCGTAATGCGATCTTAATGTATATTGCTGAAACAGGAAATAGCAAATTTGTAGACGGTAAAATGATATTCTTGCAAGGAAGCCCAATTTTGGAAGAAAAAAACGGAGTGCAACTTGGGCGACTTTCGGGTATTGTAGCGCATTATGTCCCTAAATATCTCCAAAAAAATAGAATGCCATCATGGGAGACCAATTGCATTGATGACTGGGAAACCAAAGTCGAAGCTATTGTTGACGAGACATTACCAGAAGATATGACCGTTATTTCTGGGATTCCATCTTGGGTACAAATGTACTTTGAAAAGATAAATGCTAAAACTGGAAAAAAAGTTGGAGAGGTATTTAAAAATTTCAATCTCTTCATATTTGGAGGTGTCAATTATGAGCCTTACCGAGCAAAATTTGAAAGCTTAATTGGTAGAAAAGTTGATAGCATTGAGCTTTATCCTGCAAGTGAAGGCTTTTTTGCTTTTCAAGATAAACAGGATGAAAAAGGGATGCTACTTCAGTTAAATTCTGGGATGTTTTATGAGTTTGTTGAGGCCAGTCATTTTTTTGACGACAAGCCTAAACGTTTAACGATTTCCGAAGTAAAAATTGGAGTCAATTATGTGATGATCGTTTCTACCAATGCAGGTCTATGGGCTTACAATATTGGTGACACTGTTGAGTTTACATCAACAAAACCTTATAGAGTGATTGTTTCGGGTAGGATCAAACATTTTATTTCTGCCTTTGGAGAGCATGTGATTGGGAAGGAAGTTGAGGTTGCTTTGCAGGAGGCAACACAAGATTTAAAGATCAATGTTACTGAGTTTACGGTGGCTCCACAAATAAATCCCGATTCTGGCTTGCCATTTCACGAGTGGTTTATTGAGTTTGACGAAGCGCCAAATGATATTTCTGAATTGACAAAAAAAATTGATGAGGCAATGCAGAAGCAAAATAGCTATTATTATGATTTGATCTTCGGAAATGTGCTACAACCACTCAAGGTATCAACAATTAAGAAAAATGGCTTTCAAGAATATATGAAATCCGTTGGTAAATTGGGCGGACAAAATAAAATCCCAAGGTTATCAAACGACCGAAAAATTGCCGATGCGCTCTACAACTTGAAATTGTTGAAATAATACTATATTTGTCCGCAAATATTAATGAATGAATAAAAGAAAGATTCACGAGAGGACGAGAGCACAAGAAAGCTCAAATGCCATTGAAAGAATGTACATCACAATGCGACATTTATTCAACCGTGGGTTTTATAAACCTATGGGTGTTTCTGGTGAAACATTAAGAGAATCTTTATTGTTATTACGACCTGAGATTTACGGGTCAATTTCCGAAGAAAAAGCAGAATTAGAAGGTTTATTGTATGTTATTGACCGGCTTCCAGCAGGTATTGAAGAGTGTACTTTTATAAATCTTACAAGTGATGAAGGCTACGGAAATTCGCATTTTAAGCCTATAATTCCTCCTAAAAGACGTCGGAACTGTTATCGTATTGATGATGAACAGATGAATATTGAGATTACTAGGGGACGAAGTGAAATTTATGATATTCTAACCCATCTCACTTTTCTATTTATTGAATCGCATAAAATAAGCAAACGTGTTTTAATTGACGAACAGGGGACAACCACAAGAGACTGGATCAAATTAGAAAAGGCTGTACTTTCTAAAAAGAAATTAACGCAGCAAGAACGTGAGATTGCAATTACCCATACTGCAAATATTTTGGGTAGAACATTTGAAGAGCTTACCAATGCACATTTAAAATTTACAACGAAAACCAAACCAGAACGCTTATTACATATTGTGTATTGGTTGGGCAAGTTGGCTATTGAAGAGGTAATCCATAATAATAAGCGCACCGTTACTTTTAGCCCTGTGCTGAGAGAACGTTTAGGACACCATATTCACGGAGAAATCTGGGCGGACCACATAAAGGAGGTTTTAGAGAAAAATAATTTATTAAATCGCCCAATACACGTTATCAGCGCAAATATGCACAGCGTTATGAACTCTATTTTTGCCCCAATTGCATTAAAGTCAATGGCAGCTAAAAAGGATATTTTTGATGTTTATGAGGCCATAAGCCAAAGGGAAAATGAAACGTTACGCAATAAAATTACCAAGGAAGCGTTGCAAAGTGGAATGATTTATATACAGGATACATCTGGAACTAATATAGACGTTCAGATTTTTGATACTGAAAAAATAGATTTTTCTAAGACAGATATTGGAGTTGGAGAAGACTTTAAAAATGATGAAAAATCTGTGATATTTGTTATGGATTATGCTTTTGGAGAGCAAGCTTATGAAACTATTGATGAGTTATTAAAACCGTATGTGGTTGATGGCGAGAAAGTTCATTTAAATGTAAAGTCTGTTTCCATTATGGGTAAAGCAGGTATTTTAGAAGGGGGAAAAGGCGATATAATGATACCATCTGCACATATTTTTGAAGGTACTGCAGATAATTACCCTTTTAAAAATGAGCTTAGTAAATCAGATTTAGAAGGTCAAGGCGTAAAGGTTTACGAAGGGTCTATGATTAGTGTTTTGGGAACTTCTCTTCAAAATAAAGAAATACTGAAGTTCTTTTACAATTCTACATGGAATGTGATTGGACTGGAAATGGAAGGTGCTCATTACCAAAAAGCGATACAAGCAGCGTCAAAAGTTAGAGGGAGTATAAACGAAGATGTGAAAGTACGATATGCTTATTATGCGAGTGATAATCCTCTAGAAACAGGAAGCACATTGGCCTCAGGTGGTTTGGGGACTTCAGGAGTAAGACCAACCTATTTAATAACAAGAAAAATATTACAACAGATATTTAAATAAGAATTAATAATTATGAGTGAAAATTTACCAAATGACCATTCAAAACAAGATAAAAATTCAACCGAAGAACTAGATTTAGTTGTCTTTTTCAGTCTTATTGGAAACGTTTTTTCAAAAATATATAAATTTTTTGCTTCTATAATTAAGGGCATCTTTTCCGTTTTTGTATTTGCTTTGAAAGCAATTATTGATAATTTTAAGATTATTTGTATCGTTCTATTGTCATCATTCATTATTGGTTTTTCAATTGATAAAACAAAAGAACCTATCTATTTTTCTAAAATGTTGGTAAAACCCTACTTTGAGTCTAAATACCAACTTGTCAATAATATTGATTACTACAACGCACTTATTTCTATAGATAACTACGATGAATTATCAAATATTTTCCAAATACCAAAGGAAGACACTAAAGAGTTAGTAAGCTTTCAAATAGAAGTAGGTCCAGAAACCGAAAATGATTTGATAAGACAATATGATGAATATGTGCAATCCATAGATAGTATAAGGGCTCAAGATATATCTTTTGAAGATTTTGTTGATAATAGAGATCTATTTTCTAGTGATCTTTTTACAATAGAAGTTAAATCTTACAAGAGAGATATATTTAAGAGTTTAACCAAAGGTTTTGAATCAACCTTTTCAAATGAATATTCAAAAAAATTGATGAAAAGAAGAGATTCTACAATTGTAATTAAGAAATTAGCATACCGAAAAGATCTACAAAAAATTGATTCATTACAAAAAGTATATTTAAGAATATTGCAAGAGGAATCTAAAAAGGGATCTGTATCGATTGGATTGGAAGGGCTCATCCCTCTTACTCAAGATAGGACGATAACTCGAGAATTTGAAATGTTTCAAAATGAATTAAGAATTAGAGATTCCATCAGAGTATTAGATCAACAGATTATTGAACAAAATGTTTATTATGATGTGCTTTCTACGTTTTCTGATGTTGGATTGAAATCTGATGATATTTTAAAGAAATTTGCACTGTTACTTCCAGCACTTGCATTTATAATATTATGCCTTACATTTTTAGGTATTAAAACAATAAGATTTGTAAGCAAATATGAAGCATAAAACAATTTTAATAACTGGCGGAGGATTTATTGGATCTAATGTTTTAAGGTTTTTTGTTAAGAAAAATCCAGAATATAAGATTTTTAATTTTGACAGTATCATAAATCTAGCTGCAGAACTCTGTATAAACAGACTAACTAAAGATAAATTATTTTATCATATTAGTACAGATGAAGTTTATGGGACTTTGAGAGAAGTAGGATTATCTACAGAGAAGAGAATTAGACTGGAAACCATGAGTACTATTTGAATAAGTATTAAAAAAAACAATGTAATGGTATTTAGAGAATGAAAATTAACTTAATAGCTTCGCTAGTAGAGAATATCAATATTATTATAATAAGCAATATATTTAAAATCAATTCCTAAAAAATTATGAAAGGTATAATACTGGCAGGAGGATCAGGAACGAGATTACATCCATTAACCTTAGCAGTAAGTAAGCAATTAATGCCTATTTACGATAAACCAATGATATATTATCCATTATCGACTTTAATGTGGTCTGGTATAAAAGACATTCTCATCATTTCTACTCCTCACGATTTACCATTGTTTCAACAACTCTTAGGAGACGGAAAAAAATTTGGTTGTAATTTTGAATATGCTGTTCAAGAAGCACCAAACGGATTGGCAGAAGCATTTATAATTGGATCAGATTTTATAGGCGATGATAAAGTCGCATTAATTTTGGGAGATAATATTTTCTACGGAACAGGGCTAGAACAATTATTACAAGCTAACAACGACCCAGAGGGAGGGATTATTTATGCCTATCATGTTCATGATCCAGAACGTTATGGAGTTGCAGAGTTTGATAAGCAAGGTAATGTTATTTCAATTGAGGAAAAACCAGAAAAACCAAAGTCTAATTATGCTGTCCCTGGAATATACTTTTACGATAATTCAGTAGTTGAGATCGCAAAAAATATAAAGCCGAGCCATAGGAATGAATTAGAAATAACAGACATTAATAAAGAATACCTCAACCAAGGAAAATTAAAAGTG
Organism: Psychroserpens sp. Hel_I_66; assembly: GCF_000799465.1. Classification (NCBI taxonomy): domain Bacteria; kingdom Pseudomonadati; phylum Bacteroidota; class Flavobacteriia; order Flavobacteriales; family Flavobacteriaceae; genus Psychroserpens; species Psychroserpens sp. Hel_I_66. The sequence continues at coordinate 2,977,040 of NZ_JUGU01000001.1, forward strand.
AGCGTATTAGACAAAGGCACAGCATGGCTAGACACAGGCACTTTTAAATCATTGATGCAAGCCTCACAATTTGTTCAAGTTATTGAAGAACGTCAAGGATTAAAAATAGGAGCGATAGAGGAAGTAGCTTATAAAATGGGTTATATAAATAAAAATGAATTTAGTAATTTAATTCAGCCACTTATAAAAAGTGGTTATGGTAAGCATCTATTGAGCATTTTAGAAAATTAAAAGATGAAAAGGATTGATACAGCGCTAGAAGATTGTTTTATTATAGAACCAAAACTTTTCAAAGACAAAAGAGGTTATTTTTTTGAAACATTTAATCAAAAAAGCTTTAATAAAATAGCAGGAATTGACACCAAATTTGTACAAGACAATGAATCTTTCTCTACAAAAGGAGTTTTAAGAGGCTTGCATTATCAAATAGGTGATTTCGCTCAAGCTAAATTAGTTAGAGTAATTTGTGGCAAAGTATGGGATGTGGCTGTAGATATTAGAAAACATTCTAAAACTTTTGGACAATATATTTCAGTAGAACTTTCAGAAGAAAATAAAAAACAGCTGTTCGTACCAAGAGGTTTTGCTCATGGCTTCATTGTATTGAGTGACACAGCGATTTTTTCATATAAATGCGATAATTTTTATGATAAATCTTCCGAAAGAGGTATTGCATATAATGACTCTAAGCTAAATATTGACTGGCAATTACCTCAAAATGAATTTATAGTGTCAGAAAAGGATGTAATCTTACCAAAATTTGAGAATGCGACATTATGGTAAATGTTTTAGTAACAGGCGCTAACGGTCAACTTGCAAGTTGTTTAAATGACACTATAATTGTCAATTCTGATTATAATTATATTTTCAAAAATTCTTCAGAATTAGATATCACAAATAACAAAGATCTAGCGTCATTTTTTAAGCAAAATAAAATTAAATATTGCATAAATTGTGCTGCCTATACAGCAGTTGACAAAGCAGAACAAGATAGAAAGCAGGCAACAAAAGTAAATGTGTTGGGTGCGGAGAATTTAGCCATAGAATGTTCCAAAATAAATGCTATTTTAATCCATATATCGACCGACTTTGTTTTTGATGGCGAACAATCAAAAGCCTATAATGAAACCGATAGTACCAACCCAAAAAGCGTTTATGGACAAACCAAGTTAGATGGAGAACTAAAAATAAAAGAAAACCTATCTAATTATTTTATTATAAGAACATCATGGTTGTACTCTGAACATGGTAATAATTTTATGAAAACCATGCTTAGGCTTTCAAAAGAAAGAGATCAACTTTCAATAGTTAGTGACCAAATTGGTACACCAACCTATGCCAAAGATTTAGCTATTGTCATTTTAAAAATAATAGAGACCGAATCTACATCTTATGGATGTTATCATTATAGCAATGAAGGTGTTGCGAGTTGGTATGATTTTGCAAAAGCCATTTTTGAAATAAAAAATAGTAACATAGAAATAATACCTATAAAAACATCAAATTATCCAACTCCAGCAGAGAGACCTATTTTTAGCGTTTTGAATAAAGAAAAGATAAAAGATAATTTGGGTATAGAAATTCCTCATTGGAGAGATAGCTTAAAAAAAGCTATTTTAAATTTGAATAATTTGACAAACTAATAAAATGAAAAAAGTAGCATTAATAACAGGAGTAACAGGTCAAGATGGAGCTTATCTAAGTGAGTTTCTATTAAAGAAAGGATACATTGTTCATGGAGTGAAAAGAAGATCATCTCTATTTAATACAGACAGAATAGACCATTTATACCAAGATCCTCATGTAGAAAATCAAAACTTCATTTTACATTATGGAGATTTAACAGATAGTACAAATCTTATAAGAATCATACAAGATGTAAAACCAGATGAAATTTATAATTTGGCTGCCATGAGTCACGTTCATGTCTCTTTTGAAATCCCAGAATACACAGCTAATGCAGACGGAGTAGGTACTCTACGTCTTTTGGAAGCAATTAGAATTCTTGGATTAGAGAAGAAAACAAGAATATATCAAGCATCAACATCTGAGCTATATGGTAAAGTTCAAGAAGTACCACAAACCGAAACAACACCTTTTTATCCAAGAAGTCCTTATGCGGTAGCAAAAATGTACGCCTATTGGATTACTGTAAATTACCGCGAAGCTTATGGTATGTACGCTTGTAACGGTATTTTATTCAATCACGAATCCCCAATTCGTGGAGAAACCTTTGTAACCAGGAAAATAACTAGGGCAACCTCAAAAATAGCCCTAGGCCTGCAAGACAAGATTTATTTAGGTAACCTTGATGCCCAAAGAGATTGGGGACACGCTAAGGACTACATTAGAATGATGTGGATGATCCTTCAAGCAGACGAAGCTGAAGATTGGGTCATCGCAACAGGTAAAACAACAACAGTTAGAGATTTCGTGAGAATGTGCTTTGAGCACGTTGGCATTGAACTTGAATTCAAAGGAGAAGGTTCAAATGAAAGAGGTTATGTTAAATCATGTAGCAATCAAGATTATCAATTAGAAATCGGGAAAGAAGTCATTGCAGTCGACGAAAAATATTTTAGACCAACAGAAGTAGAATTACTTATTGGTGATGCTACAAAAGCTAAAGAAAAATTAGGTTGGGTGCCTAAATATGATTTGCCAGCACTGGTTGAGGATATGATGTCTAGCGATATTCATTTAATGCAAAAACAGCAGTATCTAAAAGATGGCGGTTATAAAATCAAAAACTACTTTGAGTAACACCATATGGAAAAGCATTCTAAAATTTACATCGCAGGACATAGAGGACTCGTAGGTAGCGCATTATTAGAAAATTTACAATCTAAAGGATATCAAAATATTGTAACCAGAACACACAAAGAACTGGATCTAACAAACCAAAAAGAGGTTGCATTATTTTTTTCTTCGGAAAAACCAGACTATGTATTTCTTGCTGCTGCAAAAGTTGGTGGAATAGTTGCAAATAATGTCTACAGAGCAGATTTTATTTACGCTAACTTAATGATTCAGAATAATGTAATCCATCAAAGTTATATTAATAATGTCAAGAAACTATTATTTTTAGGTAGCACATGTATCTATCCTAAAAACGCACCTCAACCTATGAAAGAAGAGTATCTGTTAACCGATACTTTAGAATATACAAACGAGCCATATGCTATTGCTAAAATAGCAGGAATAAAAATGTGTGAAAGCTATAATCTACAGTATAACACCAATTTTATTTCGGTAATGCCAACAAATCTTTATGGCCCTAATGATAATTTTGACTTGGAAAAATCCCATGTACTTCCAGCGTTAATTAGGAAAATACATTTAGCTAAACTGCTCAATGAGAATAGGAGGGATGAGGTTATGAGTGATTTGGGAATTACTGAATTTGAAAAAGCAAAAGCTTACCTATATTCATATGGAGTCACAGAAAATTCAGTTGAGATTTGGGGTTCTGGCAAACCAAAACGTGAATTTTTATGGTCCAAGGATATGGCAGATGCTTGTGTCTTTATTATGGAAAACAGAGATTTTAGCGATACTTTTTCCGAAGAACAAAAAGAAATTAGAAACACACATATCAATATTGGTACAGGTCAGGATATTTCAATAAAAAAACTTGCAGACACTATTAAGAATATTATAGGTTTCAAAGGGGATTTGGTTTATGATACAAACAAACCTGATGGTACATTGAGGAAATTAACAGATGTCTCAAAACTTAACGGTTTGGGTTGGAAACATAAAATAGAGTTAGAAAGCGGAATTAAATTAGTGTATGACTGGTATAGAGATAAATAAATATTTAAACACAGCTATAGAAGCATCCCTAAAGGCAGGAGATGTGATTATGAAAGTCTATGACACTGCATTTGATGTCTATATTAAGGATGATAAATCGCCATTAACAGAGGCAGATAAAAAAGCCAATGATGTTATAAATTCTTATCTTGAAAATACACCAATACCAATTATTAGCGAGGAGAATAAGCAAGTGGATTTCTCAATAAGAAAGACTTGGAATACATGTTGGGTTGTTGATCCTGTAGATGGAACTAAAGAGTTTGTAAAACGCAATGGTGAGTTTACAGTTAATATAGCATTGATTACCGACGGGAAACCAATTTTGGGAGTAATCTATGTGCCCGCTTCTAAAACATTATATTTTGCCAACAACACAAAAAATGAAGCCTTTAAAATTGAATTAAAATCGCATGATACTTCTATAAACGAGATTTTAGAATATGCGATTGCTCTAAAACCAAAATTCAACAGTAATGATTTAATAGAAGTTGTTGGCAGTAGATCACACATGAGTCAAGATACATTGGATTATGTAGAAGATTTAAAAGCTAAAGGAAAACAAGTTGAGATTGTCTCTAAAGGAAGTTCCTTAAAATTCTGTTTAGTTGCAGAGGGAAGTGCAGATGTGTACCCTAGATTCGCTCCCACAATGGAATGGGATACTGCTGCGGGACAAGCTATTTGCAATGCAGTTGGTGTAGAAGTGATTTCAAAAGTAACTAATGAATCGTTATTATATAATAAAGAAAATCTATTAAATCCTTGGTTTATAGTAGGTAAATAATGAATGACCAATCCCATAAAAGGCATATTGCGAAAACTATTACTTGGCGCATTGTGGGAACAATTGATACCATTATTTTATCATGGATCATCTCCGGAAACCCTTTAACAGGATTAAAAATAGGTTTTGCTGAGGTAGTAACAAAAATGCTATTGTATTATTTTCATGAAAGGGCATGGTTTAAAATAAACTTATCCAAAGATGGTCAGGTTCTAGAAAGCAGAAAACGCCACATAGCAAAAACGATTACATGGCGCTTAATTGGTACTGTTGACACGATGTTATTGGCATGGATTATTTCTGGAAATCCGTTAACTGGATTAAAAATAGGGTTTGCTGAAGTGGTTACGAAAATGATATTATATTATATACATGAACGTTTTTGGTATAAATCAAATTATGGGCTAAACAATAGAAAAAGCACAAATTTATAAGCAATAACTAATGAAAGAGAATATCATACAGCATAATTACCAAATTAAAAGGCAAGATAGGTTGGATGCTAACAGCCATAATTCTTTTTTGATATGGTTTACTGGATTGTCAGGATCTGGAAAATCAACGCTTGCCAATTTGGTAGAAAAAAAGCTGTTTGAAATAGGTGTCAAAACCTACTCATTAGATGGAGATAATATTAGAAAGGGTATTAATAGCGATTTAACATTTGCTCCAGAAGACAGAACAGAAAACATTAGACGTATAGCCGAAATTTCTAATTTGATGATAGATGCAGGTCTTGTGGTCCTAGCAGCATTTGTTTCTCCATATAAAAAAGATAGAGAGAATATAAGAACTATTGTCAAAGATGTTAACTTTGTGGAAGTATACATCAATACAAGTGTTGAAGAATGCGAACGTAGAGATGTAAAAGGCCTTTATAAAAAAGCTAGGGCAGGAGAAATAAAAAATATGACTGGAATTTCAGCACCCTATGAAGTACCAGAACAGCCTGATATTGAAATTAATACAGAACGCGAATCTATTGAGATTTCCGTAGAAAAAATAATAGATTTTATAACACCAAAATTAAAACTCAATCATGAGTAAATATTATTTAAATTATTTAGATGAATTAGAAAGTGAGGCTATTTTTATATTACGCGAAGTTTGGGCTCAATTTGATAATCCAGTAATTTTATTTTCTGGTGGAAAGGATTCTATATTGGTCACTCATTTGGCTAAAAAAGCATTTTATCCAGCAAAGATTCCTTTTCCATTAATGCATGTAGATACTGGACATAATTTTCCTGAGACCATTAAGTTTAGAGACGATATTATTGCAGATTTAGGTGTTCAATTAATTGTGGGATCTGTACAAGAATCAATTGATGGTGGCAGAGTTTCCGAAGAAAAAGGAAAAAACGCTACGCGTAATGTATTACAAATCACAACGCTTTTAGACGCGATAGAATCTAATAAAATAGATTGTGCCATTGGAGGTGGAAGACGTGATGAGGAAAAGGCCAGGGCAAAAGAGCGTTTTTTTCACACAGGGATGATTTTGGGCAATGGGACCCTAAAAACCAAAGACCTGAATTGTGGAACATTTTTAACGGAAAGCATTTTGAAGGCGAGCATTTTAGAGCATTCCCAATTAGTAACTGGACAGAAATGGATGTTTGGAATTATATTAAAAGAGAAAAAATAGCAATTCCATCTCTTTACTTTGCCCACGAAAGAGAGGTGGTTTGGAGGCAAGATAGTTGGATTCCAAATTCAGAATTTCTAATTTTAGAAGATCACGAAGACATTGTAACCAAAAAAATAAGATTTAGAACTCTAGGTGATATCACAATTACTGGTGGCATAGAGTCTGATGCAGACACACTAGAAAAAATAGCAGATGAAGTATCTGGTATGCGCCAAACAGAACGTGGCAATAGAAGCGATGATAAACGGTCTGAGTCTGCAATGGAAGACAGAAAGCGACAAGGGTATTTTTAATAAGAAAGCAAGAACATGTTAGATAATAATCAGTTATTAAGATTTACAACCGCAGGTAGTGTAGATGATGGTAAAAGCACATTGATTGGTCGTTTGTTATATGATTCTAAATCTATTTTTGAAGATCAATTGAAAGCTATAGAAAGCACAAGTAAAAAGAAGGGTCATAATGGAGTTGATTTAGCTCTTTTTACAGATGGCTTAAAGGATGAACGTGAGCAAGGTATTACTATTGACGTTGCATACCGTTATTTTACAACACCAAAACGAAAGTTTATTATTGCAGATACTCCTGGACATATTCAATATACTAGAAATATGGTTACTGGTGCTTCTACAGCCAATGCAGCAATAATACTAGTAGACGCTAGACATGGTGTAATAGAACAAACAAAGAGACATTCTTTCATAGCTTCATTATTACAAATACCTCATGTTATAGTTTGTATCAATAAAATGGATTTAGTGGATTATTCTGAAGAGGCATATAACAAAGTCATCAACCAATTCGAAGAGTTCTCTTCTAAATTACTAGTTCAAGATATTAGATTTATACCGATTAGTGCACTTAATGGAGACAATGTTGTTAATAGGTCCAAATATATGGATTGGTATCAAGGTGCACCTTTGTTACATACGCTTGAGACTATGCACATAAGTAGCGACATTAATAAAGTTGACGCTAGATTTCCCGTTCAAACAGTATTAAGACCTCAAAGTGAAAACCATAGAGACTATAGGGGTTATGCCGGTAGAGTAGCGAGTGGTGTTTTTAGGGTTGGCGATGAGATCACAGTTATGCCTTCTGGATTTACCTCAAAGATAAAAACAATTGATACTTTAGATAAACAACTTAAAGAAGCATATGCTCCAATGTCTATTTCTATCACTTTAGAAGATGATATAGATATTAGTAGAGGTGATATGATCGTGCGATCCAATAATAAACCTGAAGCTTCTCAAGACATTGAAGTAATGCTATGTTGGTTGAATAACAATTCTGCAAAACCAAGAGCAAAGTATAGCATTAGACACACGTCTAATGAACAAAAGGCGATGATTAAAGAGGTCGTGTATAAGATTAATATTGAAACTTTAGGTCGAAATCAAGAAGATAAAGACTTGAAAATGAATGATATTTGTAAGGTTAAAATTAGAACCACGAAACCTTTAATGATTGATTCTTATAGAGAAAACAGAACAACGGGAAGTATTATTCTTGTTGATGATGCAACTAATGAAACTGTTGCTGCTGGTATGATTGTTTAAACTATTAAAACTATAAAAATGAAAAAAATAACTTTAGTAATTCTTCTGATTTTTTCAATGTCTTGTAAGAATGAAAAACAAAACACCGAAATACAAGACAGTCCAAAAAAAGTTGAGCAAAAGGATAGTTTTGTTTTAAAAATCAATGCTGTTGTAGAATATGACGATAAATTTGTTTTACACTATTTGGATGATGGACAAAAAAACATCACAACTGAAAATTCAGTAACAGTTCAAGTATCTGGTTCAGATCAACCTCAAGAATTAAGATTTCAAATTAAAGAAGAAATTTTACCTACTAGACTTTTCTTAAGTTTTGGGAATGATGAAAGGCAACAAAAAATAAATTTTTTAACTACAGAATTATCTTATGGCGATGAACTGATTTCAATTGAAAAGGAAAAATTTATTCAATATTTTATTCCTAACCAGTATGTAATATATGACAATGAATCAATCACTGCGACTACTAAGATAATAGGTGATCAGTATAAACCTCGCTTTGATTCTAGAGAATTGTTAATAGACAGGATATACTTAAAATTTTAATTGGAAATTGACAACAATCAAAAAAATTGGATATTCTTTTCACGAAGTTAAAGAGATTAAAAAACAATAAAGGCTTCATCAAGTATTTTAAAAATACATTCTTGTTGTTTTTTGAAAAAATTCTGCGCTTAGTTGTTGGTCTTTTTATTGGTGTTTGGGTTGCTCGGTATCTAGGTCCTGAAAAATTTGGTTTGTTAAATTATGCTATTAGTTTTGTTATAATTTTTTCTTTCGTTACAACGCTGGGATTAAATAATATTATCGTAAGAGAACTTGTTAATAATAAAACTAAAAGAGATCTAATTATAGGCGCAGCTTTTTGGCTTAAATTTATTGGTTCAATATTTTTAGTTTCTTCCTTAATAATAACTTTAAATTTTTTTTCCAAAGATGTTTATACTAATAAGATAATTATAATTATCTCCATTTCTTATGTTTTTCAAAGCTTTAATGTTATTGACTATTATTTCCAGAGTCAAGTTTTAAGTAGGTTTATTGTATTATCAAATATTATTTCATTAATTATCTCAAGCATTGTAAAAATTCATCTTATAACGATTGATGCTTCTTTGATGGCATTTGTTTATGCTTTTGTTTTTGATAGTTTTATTCTGGCCTTAGGCTTTATCTATTTTTATATAAAAAATAATTTATCTTTGAAGCGTTGGGTTTTCAATAAGAATTTTGCAATTCATTTATTAAAAAACAGTTGGCCTCTTATGCTGGGAGGTATAATGATTACAATTTATATGAAAATTGACCAGATTATGATTAAAGAGATCCTTGGTAATGAAGCTGTTGGTCAATATTCTGCTGCTGTAAAATTAAGTGAATCATGGTATTTTATTCCAATGATTATTTCTTCATCACTTTTTCCAGCAATTATTAATGCAAAAAAAATTAGTGAAAACATATACTATAAAAGACTACAAAATCTTTTTACCTTAATGGTATGGATGGCACTTGCTTTAGCTATACCTATGACATTTCTTAGCGATTGGGTTATCGACATATTATACGGGGAAAAATATATAAATTCTGGTGGAGTTTTAGCTATACATATTTGGGCGGGAATATTTGTTTTTCTTGGTGTTGCTAGTGAACGTTGGTTTATTAGTGAGAACTTGCAAAAATTATCTTTTTGGAGAACTTTTCTTGGCATGTTATCTAATGTGTTTTTAAATATGATTTTAATACCAAAATTCGGTTTAAAGGGAGCTGCCTTTGCAACTCTTGTTAGCCAGATAATGGCAGCATTTGTTTTTGATTTATTAAATAAAAAAACGAGAAAATTATTTTATATGAAGTGCAAAACAATAATCCCCATATACAGAAAGTTATGAAAAATATTATTTTTAATCTATATGGAACACTGTTTGGAAAGAATTTTTTTGTTCGAATAAATAAATTTTTATTTCAATTAAGCCTTAGAGGTCTTGGAATACTAAATTATAAAAGTGATTATTTAATAGGTGAGGTTTATTGGATAAAAAAGTATATTAAAAATAAAGAAAATGCTCTTATAATTGATGTCGGAGCAAATATTGGTGATTATTCATCATTTATTTTTGAAGCTAACAAGTCGAGTATTGTTTACGCCTTTGAACCACATCCAGAAACTTATAAATTATTAGTACGCAAAGTCAATAACTCAAATTTTCATCATTTCAATGTTGCAGTCGGAAAAGAGAATGATGTAATAAAATTTTATGATTATGCTATAAAAAACGGATCTTCTCAACACGCTTCCATATATTTAGATGTTATTAAAGATCTACATAAAGGAGATCCTGTAGAATATGAAGTCGATATTATTAAATTAGATGATTTTATTGAAACTCAAAAAATTGATGTAATTGATTTGTTAAAATTAGATATTGAAGGCAATGAATTCAACGCTTTATTAGGAATAAAAAAACACTTAGCAAAAAATAAAATTCATGCAATTCATTTTGAGTTTAACGAAATGAATATAATAAGCAAATCAAGTTTTAAGGATTTTTGGGATATTTTAATTAATTATACTTTTTATAGGATTTTACCAGGAGGTAGATTAATGGAATTAAAAGAGTATAATCCCGTTTTATGCGAAATTTATGCTTTTCAAAATATTATAGCAATTTTAAAAGATGAGTTTAAATAGTTTTTTACATTAAATATGCTATCATAGAAGTATCGATGTTCATTGCAAGCCTTAAATAATGACAAGAAAGTTAAACACTCAAATTGAAAATAACCAATCACTAACGGAACCATTAGTTTCTGTTGTTATAACATCATACAATCAAAGAGATCAGCTTATACGAGCAATAGAGAGCGTATTGTCGCAAAGTTATGATAACATTCAAATTGTTATTGCTGACGATTGTTCATCTAAAGATGATACCCTAGAAGTAATTGAAGACTATAGAAAAACTTATCCAAATAAAATTAAAACCGTATTACAGTCTAAAAATGTAGGAATTCCGAAAAATAAAAATGCTGGTTTTAGAGCCTGTGATGGAGATTATATAACATACCTCGATGGAGACGATTTTTACTATAAAGATAAAATTAAGACTGAGATAGAAACCTTCAAAAATAATGATTGGGCAAAAATTGTTTATTCGAATTTCACATTTACCGATTTTGAAATAATCTCAAATAAATATTGGGCAAAAAGTAGTTTTAAACCTGTAGAAGGAAATATTTTTGAAAAAGTGTTCACTAGAGATTTTCCTTATAGAACATTATATAGGTGTGAGTTGATGAAGAAAGAGGTATTAGAATCTATAAATTATTATGATGAAGATATAAAAGCTTTTCATGACTGGGATTCAAGAATTAGAATGACTAAATTATTTAAAGTAGCGTATAATAATGAATTGGGTTCAGCCTATGTAATGGATCCAGACGGTATTTCTAAAAAATCAAAAGATCAAGTTTTACTCGATGAAATGAAGTATGTTATTTTAAAAAATAATGAATTGATTAATAACATAAATAGAAAAGAAAAAATAGATAAAAAAATTAATACATTTTTCATGTTAACCCAAAGTAGAATTAATAAATCTATAAGTGATACCATAAAATATATATCTAAACACCCATTAAATATTGATGGCTATAAATTATTTGGGAGCCAAGTATTACAAAAATTTAATCTCAAATCTTAATTTCTATTTTCATACTATCACTTTTAGGGTTTTAGTAACATTATTGGCCTTTAGTCATTGATCATAGTTTTAATTTATAACATTTTATGAAATCTCCGATATTTATATTTTCTATGCCAAGAGCAGGTTCTACATTATTGCAGAGAATTTTACTTAGTCATAAATCTATAGGTGGAACAGCAGAGCCATGGTTGTTACTACCTTTGATATATATGAAAAAAAATCAAGGTGTCATTTCAGAGTATTCTAGTAGGCTATCTCATAAAGCCATTAATGACATGTTAGAAGAAACGTCTTGCTCTGACGAGTTTTTTTATAAACAAGTACGAGTGTTTGCTAATGGCTTTTATGGTAAATCATTAAAGGATGAGGAGATTTTTTTTTTAGATAAAACACCTAGATACTATTTTATTATTGATGAAATTTATGAGGTGTATCCAAATGCGAAATTTATTTTTTTATTTAGAAACCCAACCCACATTTATGCCTCAATATTATCTACATGGTGTCAAAACAACTTTCTAAAACTTTATGGCAGTCATAATGATTTAACCGAAGGGTTTAATAAAATAAGTCAAGCCTATCTAAAACATAAAAACAAAAAAAATACAATTGGAATAAAATATGAGGATTTGGTTTCTAATCCTGATAAATTGATAAAAGAACTACAAGAGTTTTTAGAATTGGAATATGACGAAAAACTTAAAGATAATTTTATACATTCTAAGATTGATACTGAAAATATAAAAAATCTGGGAGATCCTACAGGAGTAAAAATGTACAAGTCAATTAGTAAAGACACATTACATAAATGGGAAAAAGTTTTTAATACGAGATTTAGAAAACGAATTCTCAAACGATATATAAACAACAATATAACCAATAGCAATTTGGTTGCCCAAGGTTATGATAAGTCAAGAATATTAAATGAGATTGATATGCTAAATAATAAAGGAAAATTTAATCCATTGAAAGACATGTTGCAATATCTAGGTTACAAATGTATTATTAGATTTAATTTGTATAATTACAAGTCGAAAGATATGGATTGGACAAAAAAAAGATTCATGTCTTAACAGTCTTTAATTTCTTAAAATGACTTTTACAATTATAACAGCTACTTACAACAGTGAAAAGACGATAGCAAGATCTCTAGACTCATTGCTCAATCAAACATTATTAGATTTTGAGTATATTATAATTGACGGAAATTCTAAGGATGGTACTTTAAATATCTTAAAATCGTATGAGTCTAAATTCAAAGAAAAGGGTTTAACATTTGCTTGGTTCTCTGAACCTGATTCGGGTATATATGACGCATGGAACAAGGGTCTCAAATACGCTAAAGGCGATTGGATTTCTTTTTTAGGTTCTGATGATTACTACTTAAATGATGCCTTAGAAAATTATTTTAAATTGCTCAGTATTAGTGATAAACCATTAGATTGGATTTACTCCAACGTCTTGTTTGTTAAAGGCGAAAACAATAAAAGGCTTTTAAATTCAGTTTGGAGTTGGAAAGATTTCCGAAGAAATATAAAAATAACTCCTGCACACGTTGGGTCATTTCACAATAAGTTGTTCTTTAAAACCTACGGAGTATATGATACAACTTATAAAATAGCTGGTGATTACGAAATTTTATTAAGACCCAAGAGTCATTTAAAAACTGCTAAAATTGAAATTACAACAGCAATTATGGATGGTGGTGGAGTGAGCAATAATATGATTAAAAAAGTTTTTGGAGAAACACTAAGAGCTAAAAGAGAAACAGGAGGAGTGAGTTTATTCCTTTGTTACTTTGATTATTATATGTCACTTCTAAAGTTTAAAATTAAGAGTATATTGAATCGCTAAATATAGTTATTTGCCAATAAAAGATTAGCTTGCAATTAATGAAGATAAAATTAGATTTCATACAGAAAACAGTCTTAGCAGGTCTTCTGATTGCTCCACCATTAATATTCTCTATCGAAGTAAATATTATTTTAATTTCTTTGGTTTCTTTTTTTGTATTTGCAAATATAAGCAGCTTGTATACTAAAGCATTAATAAACTTAATAGCGCCTCTAGTAGTAATTTTTTTAATTGCTATTTTCTCCTCTATTTTCTTTTCAAGTAAAATTTTTGATATTATTAAAGACCTCTTTTTTTTAGCAAAACCCGTGCTATACATTATTGTTGGATATTATTTGGTTAGTAAAATTAAAAGTAAAGATTACTTATTTAGAGTTATAATATATTCAGGTGTATTTTTTGCAATTATTCATTTGTGCCTAACCATATATTTTTTAATGGGCCATGATTTTAATGTCAATAGAGTAAGGGACTTTGCTGGACGAGGAAATGCGCTAGAAGTATTTGCACTTATCATACTATTGTCAAAAAAAGGAAAAATTCTATTTCATTTCAAATCAAAATATAAAAAGCTCATTATTACTCTACTAATTGTATCTTTTATTTTTTATTTTTCAAGAACAATTACCGTCTCATTTATAATTTTATTTTTAGCTATAAATGGTTATTTGGCCATCACTAGGAAGGGCCTGTTTTACATGTTTGGCTTTTTTATTTCTGTGATATTATTTTATGCTTATTTATTTTCTACAGACCTTGAACGAGGAGCAGATGGTATTGAAGGTTTTCTGTATAAGATAAAAATTGCTCCTGCCGAGATATTTTCGTCGGAGATTGATGTAGAAGATCATAGAGACTTATGGGATCATTGGAGAGCATATGAGGCTAAAAAAGCATTTGAACAATTAGAAGATACACCTTGGAGTTTGGGAATATTACATGGAAAAGGTGTTGGGTCACTAGTAGATCTTGAGTTTCTGGCACCTTTAGATCGAGATGGAATCCGCTATATTACTACGCTTCACAACGGTTACGCCTATATTGCTTTCAAAGCAGGTGTTTTAGGACTTGCATCTTTTCTTGTATTTCTTTTAATGCTATATTTTCAAGTGTATAAAAAAGAAAAAAATAATAAAGCTAGAATTATTAATAATCTCTTATCTGGAATTGCTATTTATTACCTATTTATCACATTAATTGTTTCTGGAGTTTACAACCCAAGAGATTTTGGTGGATTAATAATTGGAGGACTTTTATATTTAAACTATTATTACACCTCAAATAATACGTTAAAGGATGCTTGACAAGCTTTTAACCATTAGAATTTTAGCAAATAATGCTTAAAAACATACTACAAGAGCTACTTATTAAGTTTGGTAAATCATATTCTTTGGACGAAAAGATCTCAAATAAATTGATTCTATCTTTCTTGTTTTCAAGACTATTTATGATGTTAAGAGGTATATTTAAAACAAAAAGAAAAGTTTTTGTTGGATCCAAGACTCAAATATTAAATTCAAAAAATTTTAAGTTTGGACATAGTTGCACAATTGAGAAAAATGTATTTATAGACTGTTATGCAAGTAAAGAAATAACTTTTGGTAATGTGGTAAAAATTGGGGCCTTTTCAACAATTAGCACTACTAGTCATTTATCTAAATATGGGATTGGTTTAGAAATAGGAAATAACTCTGCTGTAGGTGAATATTCATATTTTGGATGCTCAGGAGGGATAAAAATAGGCAATGATGTAATAATGGGACAGTATATTAGTTTTCATTCAGAAAATCACATCTTCTCTAATACAAATCAGCTTATTAGAGAACAAGGAGTGACATCAATTGGTATAGAACTAGGGAATAACATTTGGGTAGGTTCTAAGGCTACATTTTTAGACGGTTGTAAAATTGGAGACAACTCTGTAGTCGCAGCAGGTTCTGTTGTAAAGGACGTATTTCCCCCAAACGTAGTAATTGGCGGTGTACCTGCAAAAATAATCAAACAAATCAATGCCTAAAACCATACTTTACATACATCAATCTGCAGAACTTTATGGCTCAGATAAAGCTCTATTCTATTTGGTTAAAGGTATTTCTGCAAAACAAAAATTTAATCCCATCATAGTGCTTCCAAATGACGGTCCATTAAAGGACCTTTTAGAAAGCCATAATATAAGGGTCATTATATTTCCTGTTATTAAAGTATCAAGAAGTATGTTCAAACCGTTAGCATTGATCAAGCTTCCTTTTACCATATTAAGAACAACCAAGGGCTTGAATAAAATCTTAAAAAATGAATCAATTGACCTTATTCATTCTAATACATTGGCGGTTTTGTTAGGTGGATTTTACGCAAGACGTTACAAAATTAAACATATATGGCACGTACATGAAATAATAAAGAAACCAAAAATAGTTAGTTTTTTTTATCCTTTAATAGTAAGGTTACTGTCACAACAAGTTGTTTTTAACTCTAAAGCGTCAAAGGATTTTTTATGTAAAGACAATAAAGCTTTAGAAGAGAAATCTATAGTTAACTTAAATGGTATTGATAGAGATGTTTTTTTTACCTCTGAAAAAGAAATAATTAAAACCAGAAACAAATTATTTAATGCAAATAAAGATGATATAGTTTTAGCTCTTGTAGGAAGGATTAGCAAGTGGAAAGGACAACATCTATTATTGGATGCATTCGTCAAGTGTAGAGTCAAATATAAGAACCTTAGATTGATTTTTGTAGGTTCAGCCCCTCCAAATCAAGAGCATTTATTAGAAGATTTAAATAATAAAATTGAAATTTATAATTTGCAAGAGTATTGTAAAATCATACCTTTCAGAAAAAACATATGGAATATATGGGATAGTATAGACATTGCGGTCGTACCCTCAACAGAGCCAGAACCTTTTGGTTTGGTTGCATTAGAAGCAATGTTAGCAAAAAAACCAGTTATAGCTGCAAAACATGGTGGTTTAAAAGAAATCGTAGATGAAGATAAAACAGGTTTTTTCTTTAAACCAAATGACAGTAAAGACCTTTCAAAAGTTATTAAACAATTAGTAGAAGATAAATCTAGAATAATTGATTTAGGTTTAAAGGGTAGTGAAAAAGCTATAAAAGATTTTTCATTGACTAGACATATCAATCAATTTGTCCAAATTTATGATAAGATGTAATTTTATCCGAAAATGAAAGAATTATAATGAAAATAGGAATATTAGGAACAAGAGGCATACCAAACCACTATGGAGGATTTGAACAATTTACAGAGTTTTTTGCTGTTTATCTTGCCCAAAAAGGATATGATATATACGTTTATAGTTCCAGCCTGCATAAATACAAACAAAAAACATTTAAAGGCGTTAAATTAATTCATTGTAAAGATCCAGAAGACAAACTAGGAACTTTTGGCCAGTTTATTTACGATTTCAATTGCATCAAAGACTCTAAAGAACGTGACTTTGACGTCTTATTACAATTAGGATATACAAGTAATACCATCTGGCACAGGTTACTTCCCAAAAAACCTGTAATTATTAGTAACATGGATGGTCTCGAGTGGAAACGTTCTAAATATTCTCCACCAGTAAGACGATTTTTAAAATATGCTGAAAGATTAGCGGTTAAATCTAGTGATTTCTTAATATCAGATTCTGTAGGAATACAAAACTATTTAAAAAAAGAATATAATGCAGATTCTGAATATATAGCTTATGGTGCAGAATTATTTGAAAATCCAAACATAGAGGTTTTAAAACATTATGATGTAGAAGCCTCTAATTATAATATGTTAATCGCGAGATTTGAACCAGAAAATAACTTGGAAATAATTTTAGATGGTGCAGCATTATCTAACAAAAAAATACCATTTCTAGTTGTTGGTAAACACGATGTAAATAAGTTTGGAGCATATCTTAAAAATAAATTTAAAGATGTAGACCACATCAGGTTTATGGGAGGTATTTATAACATAGAACATTTAAATAATTTAAGGTTCTACTCAAAATTATATTTTCATGGCCATTCGGTAGGAGGAACCAATCCTTCTTTATTAGAAGCAATGGCATCTAAAGTTTTAATGATTGCTCATAACAATGAGTTCACAAAGTCAATTTTAGGGGATGATGCTTTTTATTTCAGCAATAAAAAAGACGTTAAAAACCACATAGAATCACTTAAAAAAGATGATCATTTAGACAAAATAGAAAACTGTTATAAAAAAATAGAGAACAATTTTAAGTGGGAACTAATCAATAAAAAGTATTTGGATTTTTTACATGAATGCGTTAAAAAGAATTAAAACTAAGATCAATTCTCTTGAGTTTTTGATGTACTTACTAGGTATTTCATTGTCAACATTATTGATAGGTTATGCTCCAAGTGGAATAGCACTTGGGCTTTTTGTCTTTTTCTCAATACGATATGCTTTTTTAAATAGAATAGGTTTTAAAATCCAACTTCCGTTATTGCTACCAGTTTTGTTATATATTCTATTTGTATTGTCTATGATATGGTCTGTAGATAGAGCGCAAACTCTTAAAGGTCTAGAGCGAACAGTCTCGCTTCTTCTAGTGCCAATTGCTTTTGCCATAATTCCAAAGATAAATAAAAAAGAATTTAAAATTGTATTGAGCCTATTTACTGTTTCCAACTTTATGATTGGATGTTTTTTTTTAGTTGTAGCAACTTTTAATTATATAAAAACCAAAACATTAGATGCTTTTACTTATCATGATCTTGTTTCAATTTTCGATTTGAACGCCATCTATGTTTCGTTAATATTTGCTACAAGTTTATTTTATTTAGTGTCCCTAAAGAACCGCACATTAATGAATAAAATCATGATAGTGTTCTTTTTACTCTTTCTTTTTTTACTGTCCTCAAAAACTATACTATTTGTCATTTGCATTGGAATATTAATTTATTTGTTCAGTTTTAGATTCTCAAAGCTCAACAGAAAAAAAATGCTAGTATCTTCTATAATAGCAATTTTTATCATTGGTATAAGCTCAATAACACTTTCTGAGCGTTTTCTATTTGAAAAACACAGCAGATTCAACGAAGTACTTGAGAAAGATTATTTTGGCAAGGTTTACTATTGGACAGGAAGTTCTATACGCTTATTTCAACTTAGAATTTTAAAAGAGCAAATAGAAGAAGAAAAAATTTTATTGGGAGGATTTGGTTTATTTGCCTCTAAACAAAATATGGTGCAACGACACAAAGATTATGATACTTACTTTAAGTTTCACCATTATAATTACCATAACCAATATGCGCAAATAGTATCTGAAGTTGGGATTTTTGGATTGATTAGCATAATTTCAATTTTATTGAGCTGTTTATTGAGAGGAATAAAATCAAAAGATTATCTATTAATTATGTTTAGTATAATGATGATTTTTGTGTTTTTTACTGAAAGTATTTTATGGAGACAGAGAGGACTTTTTTTATTTATAATCTTATATTGCTTACTATATAGGATTTCATCTCAAGCTCAAAAGATTAACCCTAATATAAAGTCCTTTAAAACTTGATTTGCTAAACGAGTTGGAATCTACCTTTCAATTAGTGATATTTTATATATTAAATTATATTTGCCCTATAGAAATATGAATTTATATGGCAAAAGAAGCAGGATACTCTAGTTTAATAAGGCCCTCTTTATATACCTTAGATTTATTGATTATAACCATTTTGTCATTCTTCTTCTTGACCGAAAATTTAATTGATATTGCTTTAGTTGTAACATTTTGGTTTATTTTATCAATGTTATTTTCTTTTTATGAGGTCTATAGATTTACCAAAATAATTAAGATAATCTCTCTTCTTTTTAAGCAAACTCTTTTATTTTCATTGGTGATAATGTCATATCTTTATATCAACCAACAATATATATATTCGGCAGTTATATTAAAGTATTTTTTTTTAATTCTAGTTGTTCTTTTTAGTTGGCGGTTGATAATTTTTTTTCTATTTAGAAAATATAGAGTAGTTACAGGTAGCAATTATAAGAGAGTTGTTATCATTGGTGCAAACAAATCAACTAAAAATCTGCAAGATTTTTTCAATAAACAACCCGCATATGGCTATAAGTTTATGGGTTTTTTTACTGATTTAGAAAACCAAGAAAAAAAGGGAACTATCAAAGAAAGTTTTGATTACATAATTAATAATAATATTGACGAAATATACTGTTCTATTAAAGATTTACCTATCAACACGGTAAAAGAGTTCATTGAATTTTGTGATGTAAAATTAAAAACGCTAAAATTCATACCAGATAACAAGGGCTTATTTGCTAAAAATCTACATTTAGATTACTATAATATTACACCCATCCTTTCTTTGAGAGCTGTTCCTCTTGATGATCCTTTAAAAAGTGGTTTAAAAAGAGGTTTTGATATTATTTTCTCTCTTTTTATAATATGCTTTCTCCTTTCGTGGTTAATACCTATTTTAGGCCTTATTATAATGTTAGAAAGTAAAGGGCCCATTTTTTTTCAGCAGAATAGACCAGGAATTAACGAAAGAGGATTTTTATGCTACAAATTTCGGTCTATGAGTATAAATTCTAGATCAGAAGAATCAGCGACAAGAAATGATTTGAGAGTAACGAAAGTTGGAAAGTTCATTAGAAGAACAAGTATAGATGAGCTACCGCAATTTTTTAACGTATTATTTGGCTCAATGTCTGTAGTTGGACCAAGGCCTCATTTATGGAAACAAAACGAATTGTATGGCACCAAAATCTCAAAATATATGGTTAGACATGTTGTTAAACCTGGAGTGACTGGATTAGCTCAGGTTAGTGGTTATAGAGGGGAAATAGAAAAAAGAGATGATATAGTCAATAGAACAAAATATGATATATTTTACATTGAAAATTGGTCATTACTCTTAGATTTTAATATTATTGCACGAACCATTTTAAACATCTTCAAGGGAGAAGAAAAAGCTTATTAAATTTTAAATTTTAGATTATGAAAGTATCAGTAATAGGAACAGGATATGTTGGCTTAGTAACAGGAACATGTTTGGCAGAAACAGGTAATAATGTTTTATGTGTAGATATAGATAGCTCAAAAGTTGACAAAATGAGAAAAGGAGAGGTGCCTATTTATGAACCTCACTTAGATGTTTTATTTCAGAGAAATATTAAAGCTGATAGGTTACACTTTTCAACATCCCTAGAAGAAGGACTTGCGCATGGAGACATTATCTTTTTAGCCTTACCAACACCAGAAGATGAAGATGGATCTGCAGACTTATCATACGTACTAGGTTGTGCAAAAGAAATTGGAAAGCTAATTAAAGACTATAAAGTTATTGTTGATAAAAGTACCGTTCCTGTTGGTACAGCTGGGAAAGTAAGAAAAACTATTGCAGCAAATACAGATGTTGATTTTGATGTCGTTTCTAACCCAGAGTTTCTTAGAGAAGGTTTTGCTGTTGATGACTTTTTGAAACCAGAAAGAATAGTGATAGGTTCAGATTCAGAGAAAGCAATCATATTAATGGAAAAACTCTACAAACCATTCGTGAGATCAGGAAATCCAATAATAGTAATGGATGAAAAATCTGCCGAATTAACCAAATATGCTGCAAATTCATTTTTAGCGACAAAGATCACTTTTATGAATGAAATTGCTAACTTTTGTGAAAAAGTGGGAGCTGATGTAGATATGGTTAGAGCTGGTATGGGAACAGACTCAAGAATTGGAAAAAGGTTTTTGTTCCCTGGCATTGGATACGGTGGATCTTGCTTTCCAAAGGATGTTAAAGCGCTACATAAATCAGGAGAAGATGTTGGATATAAATTTAATATTTTAGAATCTGTGATTAATGTAAATGATACTCAGAAAACAGTATTGATCCCTAGGATAGAATCTTACTTTAAAAACGATTTAAATGGCAAAACATTTGCAATTTGGGGATTGGCTTTTAAACCTGAGACGGATGACATTAGAGAAGCACCATCAATTTATATTATCAATGAACTAATTAAAAAAGGAGCAAACTTAAAAGTATTTGATCCTGAAGCCATAGAAAATGTAAAGCACAAATTTGGTAATAAAATTGAATATGCAAACCACATGTATGATGCTGTCAAAGATGTCGACGCATTAATTATTTGTACAGAATGGAGTATTTTTAGAACACCAGACTTCAATAAATTAAGAAATGAAATGAAAAACCATGTTATTTTTGATGGGAGGAATTTATATGATGTTAAAGAAATCAAAAACGAAGGATTCTATTATAGTTCAATAGGCAGACAAGTACAACAAAATGAGTAGAATTTTAATAACTGGAGCAGCAGGTTTTTTAGGATCACACTTGTGTGACCGATTTATAAAAGAAGGTTATTCTGTTCTAGGAATGGATAATTTCGTTACTGGTGATCCAAGAAATTTAAAGCATTTAGTAAATCATTCATTATTTGACTTTATAAAGCATGATGTCACAAAATTTATAGATATCGATGGTAAATTAGACTTTATTTTACACTTTGCATCTCCAGCAAGTCCAATAGATTATTTAAAGATCCCTATTCAAACGCTCAAGGTTGGATCGCTAGGAACTCATAATCTATTAGGCTTAGCTCGAGCAAAAAAAGCTAGAATGTTAATTGCATCAACATCTGAAGTCTACGGAGATCCACTTGTTCATCCTCAAACAGAAGATTACTACGGAAACGTAAATACTATTGGTCCAAGAGGTGTTTACGATGAAGCTAAGCGTTTTCAAGAATCTATAACAATGGCTTATCATCGTTTTCACGGAGTTGAAACAAGGATTGTACGTATATTTAATACTTATGGTCCAAGAATGAGATTAAACGATGGTAGAGTTATCCCTGCATTTATGGGACAAGCTTTAAGAGGTGAAGATTTAACAGTTTTCGGAGATGGATCTCAAACACGCTCATTTTGCTATATTGACGATCAAGTAGAAGGGATCTATAGATTGTTATTAAGTGATTATGTATTTCCAGTAAATATTGGTAATCCAAATGAAATATCAATAAGTGATTTTGCAGAGGAAATAATAAAGCTTACCAATACAACCCAAAAAGTTGTTTATAAAGATCTTCCCTTTAATGATCCAATGCAACGTAAACCGGACATTACATTGGCTAAAAAGTTGTTAGATTGGGAGCCTAAAGTGCAGAGAGCTGAAGGTATGAAACGCACTTTTGACTATTTTAAAAATTTATCTAAGGAAGACCTGCATAGAAGCGAGCACAAAGATTTTACAGAATATATAACATAAACCAATGGAGTTTAAGCGTGGAAGGTATTCATGGATTTTAAGGCCCATACTCATTGTTTACGATATATTTGTATTAAACTTTTTTGCTTACACATTATTAAATTTTAATGACGAAAACCTTTACTTTTTTTCTTTAAAATTTTTTAACAATAAAAACTTACTCTTTTTAATTTATTCAATAATTTTTTGGTTGGTTTCAACATACTTTATAAAATTCTATAAGGTATATAGATACACATCTTTGCTAGATATACTATCATTAATAGTAAAGCAGTTTTTTACCTTCGGAATAATAACTTTTGCTTTTGAAGGAGCGTTTAGAAGTATAAATATTTCAGTCTTTGAAACTTTAAGATATTTGCTCTACGCGTTCACAGCTATTTCATTAATTAAGCTCTTTAGTTACTACATTTTGAAATCTGTGAGGATTTATCTTAAAGGAAATCTAAGAAACATAGTGGTGATTGGTAGTGGAGAAAGTGTAAAGCAATTAAAAAGAATATTTTCAGATAAAAGGGAACTTGGTTATAAAATTGTTGGAGTTTTTAATAATGATATTAAAAACAATGATGGCAACATTAAAGACAGTTTTAAATTTATTGAGAATAACCAATCTATAGATGAAATTTATTGCGCAATAGATGAGTTATCAGAGAGACAAATTAATGAGTACGTAAGACATGCAAATTTAAATCACTGTAACATAAAGTTTATTCCCAACACAAATAAACTTTTTACTAAAAGATTAAAAATAGATTTTTATAATTATGTTCCAGTATTATCAATCCAAGAGGTAGCTTTAAATAAAGAATTTAATAAGTTCATTAAAAGAAGTTTTGATATTGTTTTCTCTTTATTAATTATAATTTTTGTTCTCTCTTGGTTATCTGTTATACTTTTCATTCTAATTAAATTAGAATCTAAAGGGCCCCTTTTGTATCAACATAAAAGAACTGGAATCAATTACAAAGTATTTTATTGTTATAAGTTTCGTTCTCTTACCATAACAAAGGAAATTAAAGGAACTTATGTAAAGAAAAATGATAAGAGAGTTACTAAAATTGGTAAGTTTTTAAGAAAAACAAGCTTAGATGAGATACCCCAATTTATTAATGTCCTCAAAGGCGACATGAGCGTTGTAGGGCCAAGACCACATATGCTTTCTTATACGGAGGACTATTCAAAAAAAATTAATAAATACAACTTTATTTTTAGACATAATGTTAAGCCAGGTATAACCGGCTTAGCTCAAATTAAAGGTTATCGTGGAGAGATCAAGTTTGATAAAGACATTATTAATCGAATTAAGTATGACATATTTTATATAGAAAATTGGTCATTGCTGCTAGATTTTAAAATTATAGGTCAAACTATAATAAATTTTTTTATTGGAGACGACAAAGCCTATTAAAGCAGTTTTTTTAATTCATCCAATTGAGATCCAAAATTGAATGTTCTTATTGCAGTTTGCTGGATACCCTTTTTTCTTTCTTCGGAAATTTCCCCAACCTCAATCCTCGAGATTACACGATTCAAATCTTTATAATCACCAGGTCTTGCAATCCAGCCCAAATTATTTTCCTCGACCACTCGCTCACCTTCACCACCTCCAAAATAGAGCATTGGGAGTCCCAAATGTGCATATTCAAATATTTTAGAAGGTACACTTCCGTAGATTCTATTTAAGAGCGGTATAACCGTAATACCGTACTCCATCAACAGTTTATGAAGCTCATCTCGAGTAACTCTTCCGTAGAAAAAAATGGGTAAATCAGGGTTTTGGGAAATAAAACCCTCAATTATTTTCTGCTCAGCACCAGACCCGTAAATATGAAATTCTATGCGAGAATAATCTAGCTCTTTGCACAATTTATAAATCCCTTGGGCAATCCCCAAAAGCCCAGCATAAACGATTCTTAATTTTCCATTAGAAGTAGTTTTCTTAATTTCCGGAGGATTAAAAGCAGGAAAATTTCTGTATAAAAACGTTTTTTTCTTCGGAAACATAGAACAAACATGGGTTAAAATCTCTTCACTTTGACCCAAAATCAAACTTGAATTCTTGTAATTATAGCGCTCAATTTTTTCTAATACTCTATAACTAAAGTTATTTTTAAAAGCGCCCAATTCTAAACCAGCGATAGGCCAAAGGTCACTCACATTCAATATGAGATTTCTTTTTTTGCTCTTTAAAAAAAACACGCAAGTAAAAGCAACCAACAAAGGTGGAGATTGAACAATTACTGTTTTTGGGATATTGTTCCACATAAAAAACCAAATCAAACTAAAGCTGTAAGAGAGCATCGCGATTAAACGCAACAATTTGTTTTTTGAGTTGCTGGCAAAAATCCAAAGGCGATTGATGGTAATATTTTTTTCTTCGGAAACGTGCTTGAATTTACCCTTAAAACCATCAAAAATTTGACCAGTCGGGTAATTTGGCAAAGGCGTCAATACGGTAATATTAAAATGATGTTTCTGTAAACCATCTGCCAACTGAAAGATTCGGTTGGATGCTGCTCCAATTTCTGGAGGAAAATAACTTGTGATTATTAGTACGTTTTTACCCATTATGTTGAGGTTACAAAGGAGGTGAACTGTTTTAATTTTCCACTTTTAGAGCGTTTTAAAACGTCTCGCCTTTCAAAAGAAATAGTTAATCCGTTTTCCAAATACCTCTCCATTTCATTAACAATTCCTAATTTTATTTCTTCCGTAAGTGATTCTTCACTAACATAAATAACTTTAAACAAATGTTTCTCTAATTGCTCGATAATAAACTCTTTAACCTTGCCATCATCTTCAATAATACTTTTGGTGATATAATAAAAAGTGAGGCCTGCAGCTTTTCTTCCGCTAGGTAAAATGGCAATATCATTGGTTCTACCAACAAGTTTTTCTAAAATGGGCTTTTGTAAAGTACTATTTTGAGAAATTACTCCAATATCACCAATATCATATCTAATAAATGGGTGTGCCTTATTGTAAAGTGAGGTGATGACAATACGACCTTCGGTCCCATGTGACAACACTTTATCATCATCATCCAGAATTTCTATAAACAACGTTTCACTGTTAAGTTGCCAGTCATTATTTGGATTTTGAAATGCAATTAAATCCAATTCTGAAGCTCCATATTCGTTAATCACTGGTACTCCAAATTGATGTTGCATAAGCACTTTATCGTTTTCAAATAACATTTCCGAAGTTACGACACACGCCTTTAAACTTGGACAAACTGAAATTAAACAAATAGATTTTCGCTCCAAAAATTTAGCAAACTGAACAATAGAACTCGTATAGCCATTTATATAATCAAAAGCTGTAGACCTAAATTTTTGTAAGGTTTTTTCAAAGGCATCATCACTCAAATCAAATACCGAAAACCGATATCGCTTACTCAACCTATCCTTAAAACGTTCTTTGTAATATCCTTTTTTGTCTAAGGGGATTCCGTAAAACCGACCTTGCTTAGAGGTATTGAAATCCAATCCAAACCAACTAAATCTATTTTGAATTACAGCCCAAGTCATAGCGTGGCAAAATTTATCTTTTGCAAAAATAAAAGGGTCTCCCGATGATCCTGAGGTTTTATTAATATAAACATCCTTAACATTAAAACCAGCTGAGAGTCTCTTCTCAAGAGGTTGTTGTAAATCTTTTTTTGTCATTACAGGTATGGATTCCCAATCTTTGGAGTCTGCTTGACGAGCTAAAGATTGATAAAACGCAGTGTTTTTTAGGTGATAGTTTACAATTTCAGCACGTTTTTTGTCTAAAAACGTTTTAAATTCAATGTCGTCTTTTTTTTGGATTTCAGCCAATTCCTTTTTCGCTTTCTTTAGGGGATAGCCATTTAATTGCAATGAAAAATCAAAAATATTCAAAGAATACTAGGGTTTGTGTTTGATGTAAAGTAAAGAAAAAAAGTTTTGTTTAGAAACTTCGAAACCCTTAAAAACAATTATTTTTACGCAAACAAATTAAAAGCATGACAATTTTAATTCTCGGTTCTGGCGGTAGGGAACATACCTTCGCTTGGAAAATAGCTCAAAGCCCTTTATGTAAAAAACTATTCGTAGCTCCAGGCAACTCTGGCACTGCGCAAATAGCGACAAATGTTGACATTAAAGTGACCGACTTTGATGCTATTAAATCCCTAGTATTGGAACATAAAATCGAAATGGTTGTTGTAGGTCCAGAAGATCCTTTGGTACTCGGTATCCATGATTTCTTTTTAAATGATGACACCTTAAAGCATGTTGCGGTTATTGGTCCACAAAAAGCTGCTGCAGAGCTAGAGGGCAGCAAAGAATTTGCAAAAGAATTTTTATATAGACACAACATCCCAACTGCAGCTTACCAAAGTTTTAACGCAAACAATGTTGAAGAAGGCTATAAATTTCTTGAGACCCTAAATGCACCTTACGTTTTAAAAGCAGATGGTTTGGCAGCAGGAAAAGGCGTGCTCATTTTAAATGATTTAGCTGAAGCTAAAGCAGAACTAAAAAGCATGTTGCTAGACGCCAAGTTTGGTGACGCCAGCAAAACAGTAGTCATAGAAGAGTTTCTCGACGGAATTGAACTGAGCTGCTTTGTACTAACCGATGGTAAAAATTACAAAATTCTACCAACCGCAAAAGATTATAAGCGTATTGGCGAAGGAGATACAGGTTTAAATACTGGTGGTATGGGAGCGGTTTCTCCAGTGCCTTTTGCAACAGAAGAGTTTTTAAATAAAATTGAAGAGCGAATTGTGAAACCAACAATTTCCGGACTTCAAAAAGATAATCTTCCTTACAAAGGATTCGTGTTTATAGGTTTGATCAAAGTTGGTGACGACCCTAAAGTAATTGAGTATAATGTGAGAATGGGAGATCCAGAAACCGAAGTTGTTCTACCTAGATTAAAAACAGATTTGGTTGATATTTTCAGAGCTATTTCCGAAGAAAAACTCAATGAGATCGAGCTGGAAATAGATGAAAGAGCTGCAACAACTGTAATGTTAGTGTCTGGTGGTTACCCAGAAGCTTATGAAAAAGGAATGGAAATTACAGGTTTAGAACATGTAAAAGAGTCTATTGCTTTTCATGCAGGAGCAACAACAAAAGATGGTAAGATTGTTACTTCTGGTGGGCGTGTTATGGCAATTACATCATATGGAAACACGTACCAAGAGGCCATAAAAAAATCTTATCAAAATATAGATAAACTACATTTTGATAAGATGAATTATCGAAAAGATATTGGTTTCGATTTATAGTTTATAGATAAGAATGTGAAGTGATACTTTTATCTTCTTCGTTGTTATCATTATACTTTTTAAGTTGTAACATCCAATATACGAAGGCTACCATACCAACGATGATAAAAACCCAAGATATTAGATTTGCGGTCCACCAGTTTTCTAACTCTAATGCTCTTAATGCATCAAATGGAGCGAATAATACATTTACAAAAAAATCTTCTATAGCGTAAAAAAAGTCTTTCATTGATTTATTTTTTTCTGAATCTCTTAGCGAGCTTCTTGTGTATAATCATATATTTACAATGCAAAATTACGTATTTTTTTCATTTTAAACTATTGCAATGATTTCAAAATTTTTTAGCAAATCCAAACCAATACACTATATAGTGGTTAGTGTATTGCTATTATTGGTTTTTCTATATGCCAAACTTGAAATTTTTGATCAAGGTGCTAATGTGTTCTTTTTTTCTAAGCAAATAGGCTTATTTCTTATAAGTCTGTTTTCTATTTTTGTATTTGATTTTTTTGTAACTCGTAATGGTCTAACAAAAAAGAACAGTTATAATATTGTTCTTTTTGTATTGTACATTGCTATTTTACCCCAAACACTGCTAAATACTTCAATATTAATTTCAAACTTTTTTATTTTACTGGCACTAAGGCGTATAATAAGTTTAAGATCCCAAAAGGAAATTAAAAAAAAGCTTTTTGATGCATCGTTTTGGGTTGCTTTGGCAACGCTATTTTATTTCTGGTCTTCGGTGTTTTTTGTTTTAATTTTTGCAGCGCTTTTAGTGTATGTGATTACAGATGTCAAAAATTATATCATTCCAATAATCGCAGTTCTAACTGTTGTGATTTTAGTTGTTTCTTATTTTATAATACGAGATTGGGATATTCTTGAGTATGCTCTTGGACTGTTTGACTATAGCTTAGATTTTAGTGCATTAAACTCAAAACGAATTATTATTGGTTCTACATTATTGCTTTCTTTTGGGCTTTGGTCATTATTTTATTACATCAAAAATATTAAGGCTAAAATGAAAAGTTACAGACCTTCATACAAGCTTATTATCTTAACCGCCATATTAGGGTTGTTTATTATAGCTGTTGCACCTTTAAAAAACGGGAGTGAGTTCATTTTCTTATTTGCACCGTTATCAATTATTATGACCAATTATTTAGAAGTCATAAAAGAAAAATGGTTTAAGGAAACATTTCTTTGGGTTATTTTTTTAACGCCAATTGCACTATTAGTGCTGTAGTTTTTTTCCGAAGGCCAAATCACCAGCATCACCCAATCCAGGTACGATATATCCTTTATCACTCAAGTTTTTGTCTATAGAAGCAATCCATAGGTGCGTATCTTTGTGGAAGTGATTATTCACAAAATCAACACCATCTTGAGCTCCAATAACGCTTACCAAATGAATATTTTTTGGAGTACCAAATGGCTTTAAGGCCTCAAATGTTGAAACCATAGATTGTCCTGTTGCCAACATAGGGTCTGCGAGAATAAGGGTCTTGCCTTCTAAGCTTGGACATGCGAGATACTCAACAATGATCTCAAATGATTCTGGGTTTTCTTTATGGTGTCTATAGGCAGAGATGAATGCATTTTCGGCTTCATCAAAATAGTTTAAAAGTCCGTTGTGCAGTGGTACACCAGCTCTCAAAATGGAACATAATACAATATCATCACTGTATATTGAAGTATTGCTTTTGCCTAAAGGAGTTGTAATTGATTTAGGTTTATAATCTAAGGTTTTGCTCATTTCATAGCATAAAACCTCTCCTATACGCTCAATATTTCTCCTAAAACGCATGCGGTCGGTTTGGATATTAACGTCTCTAATTTCAGAAATAAAAGAGTTTAAAATAGAATGTTCTTGAGAGAGATTATGAATGTGCATGGCTGAGAGTTACAATTATGTGTCGCTAAATTTAATAAATACCTATATATTTGTAGTTCAAAACAAGAAATTATGTTTTCAGAAAAGGCAAATAAAATATTTCAGGACGTTATTGCAAAATATCATGTTGTCAATACCGTTGACCAATCATTTACCAATCATTACGATAAGGAGTCCAATTTATTAGAGCATTTATTATACAGAAAATGTTGGATTGACACTGTGCAATGGCACTATGAGGATATCATTCGTGACCCACAAATAGATCCTGTTGCTGCTTTGAAACTGAAACGCCAAATAGATGCATCAAATCAAGATAGAACAGATATGGTGGAGTATATTGATAGTTATTTTCTTGAAAAATATAAAGACGTTACTCCAAAGGCAAACGCAACAATCAATACCGAAAGTCCTGCTTGGGGAATAGACAGATTATCAATTCTCGCACTTAAAATCTATCACATGCATGAAGAGGCGACTCGTGAAAATGCAAGTAGTTCACACAGAGAAGCCTGCCAGAAAAAACTCGACATCCTTTTAGAACAACGCGTAGATTTATCAACAGCAATAGACACACTTTTAGAAGATATTAGCACTGGTGATAAATACATGAAAGTGTACAAGCAAATGAAAATGTACAATGACGACGAGCTTAACCCTGTACTGCGTTCGCAAAAATAATTTGGTGTCATTAAAAGCAAAACAGCTGCATATGACATAATCACTTAATTATGTCAAAAAAACCAAAACACATTTTAGTAATTAGGCTCTCTGCAATGGGTGACGTCGCAATGACTGTGCCTGTTTTGAAAGCCCTTACAACACAATATCCTGAAGTTAAATTAACCGTTTTAACAAAAACGTTGTTCACTCCTTTTTTTAGAAATTTGCCAAACACACAAGTGGTGGTTGCAGATATCAAAAACCAGCACAAAGGGATTTACGGTTTATGGAAATTATCTCGAGAGCTCAAAACACTTCA
The DNA here is from genome assembly GCF_000799465.1 of Psychroserpens sp. Hel_I_66. Taxonomy (NCBI): domain Bacteria; kingdom Pseudomonadati; phylum Bacteroidota; class Flavobacteriia; order Flavobacteriales; family Flavobacteriaceae; genus Psychroserpens; species Psychroserpens sp. Hel_I_66. The sequence continues at coordinate 3,007,833 of NZ_JUGU01000001.1, forward strand.
ATTTGATGCTGTGGCAGATTTGCACAATGTCTTGCGAAGTAATATTCTAAACTCTTTTTTCTTCGGAAAGCAAGTCGTACAAATCAATAAAGGTCGCGAGGAAAAAAAGGCTTTAACTAACGGAACATCTTTTAAACAGCTAAAAACCAACCATCAGCGTTATGCAGATGTTTTTGAGTCTTTAGGTTACCCGATAGATTTGAGCAATCCCATTTTTCCGAAGAAAGAAAATCTTAAGCAACAATTTTTAACAGTAATCGGGACCAATGCTAAACCCTGGATTGGTGTTGCTCCATTTGCAGCTTTTGAGGGTAAGATGTATCCGCTGGATTTAATGGAAACTGTGATTAAAGAGCTTTCTAAAGAACATAAAGTACTGTTGTTTGGAGCTAAAAATGAAGAGCAGGTCACGCTAGAAAAAATTGCGACTCAATTTGAAAATGTCATCAATTTAGCAGGACAATTTACATTAGAAGAAGAATTAGACATCATCTCAAATTTGGATCTTATGTTGGCGATGGACTCTGGAAACGCACATATGGCTGCAATGTTGGGCATAAAGGTGGTAACCGTTTGGGGTATTACGCATCCTTACGCTGGTTTTCTACCATTTGGTCACACAATGGATTCTGCAATTTTAGCAGACCATTCTCAATTTCCTAAAATACCAACCTCTGTTTACGGTAACAAAATGCCAGAAGGTTATGAAAATGCCATAAGATCTATTTCTCCTAGCACTATTATTTCAAAGATCAAAACCACTTTAAAATAAAAAGCCTCGCTCTAAAAAAGAACGAGGCATGATTTAGAATATAGATAATCCCTATGATTAAAATCCTAATCTAGAACGAATGTATTTTGATTAAAATTAGTCATGAAATTTACCTAGGATTATATTTAATTTTTTCGACGAAACGACTCTTTTTAAGGTTGAAAATATATTTTTTTCAGATGAAGGGTTAATTATACATCATCGTAATCAACAAATAATGTTGGCGTTGTTGGTTGTGCTTGACACGTTAAAATGAGTCCATCTGCCAATTCTCCATCCGTTAGAATATTATTTTGTCTCATGGTCGCATTTCCTTCGGTAATTTTAGCGATACAGCTACTGCAAATTCCACCTTGGCAGGAATATGGTGCATCAATATCTTCATCTAAAGCTGCTTCTAGAACGGTTTGTTTTTGAGACATTTCAAAGGTAAACGTTTCGTCATCAACGAGAACAGTTACTTTAGTTCTCCCACTAGCAATATTGGTATCGTTTTCAACATTAGGTTTGGCAGCTTTAAAAAGTTCGTAGTGAATACGGTCTTGATCTACGTCATGACCAATCAAAACATCTTTGACCATGTGTATCATAGCTTCTGGTCCACACAAATAATAAGCATCAACATCTATGTGCTTATATTTGTTTTTCATAACGTAGTTGACGGTACTTTGCTCAATTCTTCCAAAAATAGAATCCTCTTCATCGGCTTGGCTAAATACAAACTGTATTGCAAAACGATCTTTATATTGGTGTTGTAGGTCTAATAGTTCGTTTAAGAACATGGTGTCTTTTGTGGTTTTATTTCCGAAGACTAAAATAATCTTACTCAACACTTCTTCTTCCAAAGCACATTTAATGATACTTAAAATTGGAGTAATCCCACTACCTGCAGCAAACAATGCGATATTTTTGGTTTTAGAGTCGTTTGGCTCAAATACAAATCGTCCTTTTGGTGGCGCAACCTCAATTTGATCTCCCTTTTTTAAACGAGTATTTGCAAAAGCAGAGAATGTACCATCTTCAACTTCTTTAACCGCTACTTTGAGTTCGCCACTTTTTGGAGATGTACATAATGAATAATCGCGACGTACTTCATTGCCATTAAGATTGGTTTTTAACGTAATATATTGTCCTGCCTTAAATTGAAAAGTGTCTTTTAATTCCTGCGGAACGTCAAAACTAATGGTAACTGCATTTTCAGTCTCTTTAGTAATATCTTTTATGGAAAGCTTATGAAATTGTGACATAGAAATTTTTTTGTAAAAATAATGAAGCTAAAACATTTTGACATTTATTTCAGTAAAAATTAATACATAAAAAATATATGCATAAGAATATTATGTATATTTGATTTATGGCAAACTCAAAGTTATACAAGGGCAGTTTAGTAACTATAATTTTAAAACTTTTAAAGGAAAGTGATAAGATGTACGGTTATGAAATTACTCAAAAAGTTAAGGAGTTAACTAATGGAGAATTAAAAATTACCGAAGGTGCTCTTTATCCTGCACTCCATAAGTTAGAAGCGGAAGGTTTACTGGACGTCGAGGTTAAAAAAGTAGATAATAGACTTCGCAAATATTATAAACTGACAGAAAAAGGTACGGAAGAAACCGTTAGCAAGATGCAGGAACTCCAAGAATACATAAAAACCATGCAAGTGTTAGTTAACCCTAAATTTAGTATAGAGTAAAAACCTTTTGAATTCATGAAAATTACAGCAAACCAAATACAAGACCTATACAATTTTACACGACTTCATTTTGTGGAGCATTACGATTTACAAACCGAACTTGTCGATCATCTCGCCAATGATATCGAGCATATTTGGGAAGCAAAGCCACAATTGCCTTATGAAGAAGCCAAAACTATAGCTTTCAAAAAGTTTGGAGTCTTTGGTTTTATGGATGTGGTTTCAAAACGTCAAAAAGCAATGGGTAAGCGTTATGTAAAGTTTTTGTGGCATGAATTTAAGGAGTGGTTTACATTGCCAAAGTTATTAATAACGGTAAGCATTTTCATAGCGTGTTATGCAATGTTCTCTTCAGCTTATATGGCTGCGATGCTTATAATTTCTTATAGTTTGATCTTGGTTTGGAGTACTTTTAAGAGCATTAAATTAAATAGACAATTTAGACGTAGAAAAGAAAAAAGCAATAAAAAATGGATGCTCGAAGAAATGATTTTCAGGCAAGCTGGAGGCGCAGGTCTTATTTTGATCTCCCAACTCCCAACTTGGTACAATATCTCTTTAGATCATTCCAATTCCTTTTGGTTCACGTTAGGTGTTTCTGTTTTTACAACGCTCTTTATTATTTATATGTTTGTGAGCCTTGAGCTATTGCCAAACAAAGCCGAAACACTACTAAATAAAACTTATCCGGAATTTAGTTTGTAACAAAAAACCAATCTTTACTACTAATATTTTATAACCATTAATAAAGAAAACTCTATGAAAAAATTACTATTCGTAATCACCTTTATCTGCACACTTACAATACAAGCACAAGATAATTCAGAATTTAAAGCTCAAACAATCGAGTTTATAAAACTTACAGGTGCTGGAGATGCATTTGATAACGCTATTGAGCAAATTGGCGCCATGGTGCCAGAAGACAAAAAAGAGGCATATACCAAAGAAGCTATAGGGACTCTAGATGGTTTATATAGTAAAATGGCAGATCTTTACATGGAAGAATTTACCAAAGAAGAGATTGCACAGTTAGTGACTTTTTATGAATCAGATTTAGGTAAAAAGCTGGCATCTAAACAAGCTAGTTTAACACAATCGGGAATGATGATTGGTCAAACTTGGGGTATGGAATTAACTCAAATAGCCAGTAAGTACAAGAAATAATCAAAACGAAATCAACCAAATAATGAAACTCAAACATTTTCTAAATCTAGAATGGAAACAGTTTCTTCGTTCTGCAAGCTTTAATAAAAGCATTGGGATAAAAATATTAATGATATTTTTTGCCCTTTACTTCATAGTCTCATTTTTAATAATGGGTATTGGCTTATATCCAGCGCTTAAGAAATTTTTTCCAGACCAAGACCCATTGGCTACGCTTAACAGTTATCTTTTCTTTTATATCTTGGCAGATATGCTCATGCGGTTCTTTTTGCAAAAATTGCCAGTAATGTCTGTAAAACCTTTGCTTACATTGCCTATAAAACGCAATAAAGTGGTGCATTATGTATTGAGAAAATCGGCATTTTCATTTTTTAACTGGCTACCATTATTTGCATTTGTGCCTTTTAGCATCATGTTGCTTATAAATGGTTACCCAACAATTTCGGTGCTATTTTGGTTTTTAGCAATAATGGTTGTAACTCTTATCGTAAATTTTCTAAACTTTATAATAGAAAGTTTTTCTTCGGAAAAAGAGCTGTCTTTCCTCCCAATTATTCTATTCGCAGGAAGTTTGTTTGCGCTTAATCATTTTGAGGTTATTTCATTTTCAGAATTAATAGCTAACGCATTTACAGCTATTTATAACAACCCGATTTTTATATTGGTGCCAATACTTATTTTGATTGCACTTTATATAGTCAATTTCAAGATACTGAAATCTAAATTATATCTCGATAGCTCATTAAAAAGCAAGGTTGCTGTGGTTAATGCATCTTCAATGGAATGGACAAAGCGTTTTGGCGATATTGCGCCATTTATGCAATTAGATTTAAAACTCATTTGGAGAAATAAACGACCAAGATCTACCGTATTTTTATTGATATTTGGTTTGCTTTATGGTTTGGTCTTTTATCCAAACCCACAATTTGCAGATTCTCCAATGATTTTTGGGTTTGTAGGTATTTTCGTGACCGGTATTTTCTTGATAAATTTTGGTCAATTTATCCCAGCTTGGGATAGTGGTTATTACAAAATGCTAATGAGTCAAAATATTAAATATGAACAGTATTTAAAGTCTAAATACACGCTCATGATTTTGAGTGTGATTATCATGTTTGTCTTAAGTGTTCCGTATGTTTATTTTGGATGGAAAATATTGGCAGCACATTTTGCAGCAGCATTTTACAACATAGGTGTTAATAGTTACGTGATCATGTTTGGAGGATCTTATAACCGTAAAAAAATAGACCTAAATCAGCGAGCAGCCTTTAATTATCAAGGTACGGGAGCTGTACAGTGGATCATTGGAATTCCGTTAATGATTTTACCAGCAGCTATTTTTGGTTTAACAGCCTTTTTTGTGAATTTCGAAGTAGGATTGCTTGCACTTATTTTGTGCGGTTTAACAGGCATTATATTACATAAAAAACTCATCAAATTTATCACTCAAAAATATTTAGATTCAAAATATAAAATGATTGACGCTTTTAGTCAAGATTAAATAATTTATTATGATAGAAACCACAAACCTTTCAAAATCCTACGGAAATAAAACCGTACTTAAAATAGATAATTTAAGCATTCCAAAAGGTCAAAGCTTTGGTCTTGTTGGAAATAATGGAGCAGGTAAAACAACGTACTTTAGTCTGCTTCTTGATCTCATAAAACCAACTACTGGTTCAATTACAAGCAATAATATTTTGGTTAATGAAAGTGAAGACTGGAAACCGTTCACCTCTGCTTTTATTGATGAAAGTTTTTTAATAGGTTATTTAACACCAGAAGAATATTTTTATTTCATAGGAGATCTTCGAGGTCAAAATAAGGCAGATGTAGATGCGTTGATTGCTCAGTTTGAAGATTTTTTCCATGGAGAAATTCTAGGTCAAAAAAAATACCTCAGGGATTTAAGTAAAGGAAACCAGAAAAAAGCAGGAATCGTAGCAGCTCTTATTGGCAACCCAGAAGTCATTATTCTTGATGAACCCTTTGCAAATTTAGATCCTACAACTCAAATTAGGTTAAAAGGAATTATTAAAAATCTCGCAGAAACACAAGGTGTCACGGTTTTGGTTTCAAGTCATGATTTAATGCACGTCACAGATGTTTGCGAACGTATAGTTGTTTTAGAAAAAGGAGAAGTTGTAAAAGATTTGGCAACTAATGAGGCAACTTTAAAAGAGCTAGAGGCACATTTTTCGGGAACAGAAATGGTTTAAAACCTTTGTAATACATCTAAAAACCTAGCTTTTTGCAGCAATAATTCAAAAAGATGCTTATTTTTACAACGCTACATAATATATGTAAGCGATTATAGTTATAGTATTTACAAAAAACTAAACCTTTTGAATACATCTTTTAAAGTCTTAATATCAGTCTTTTGCATAACAATGATCATTACAAGCTGTTCTCGTAAAAAAGACACCTTTGTAAACCGTAATTTTCATGCTTTAGGCACAAAATATAATATTCTCTATAACGGTAATATTGCCTTAGAAAACGGAAGAGAAACAGTAGATAACGCTGCAACAGATAACTATTGGCAACTGTTGCCTATAGAGCGTATGCAGGTTTCAGACGATTTTATATTACCAGGTCAATCCAAAAACCAAGACTTTGAACGTGCTGAGGAAAAAGCAATTAAAGCAGTTCAAAAACATGGGATGAACATTAAGGGTAAAGAGTACAATCCCCAAATTGATGAAGCTTATTTGTTGTTGGGTCAAGCACGTTATTTCGATCAACGTTTTGTGCCAGCTTTAGAGGCTTTCAACTATATTTTGTACAAATATCCAGCAAGTGATAAAATAAATACAGCAAAAGTTTGGAGAGAGAAAGCAAACATTAGATTAGAGAATAATGAGCTTGCTATTAAGAACCTCAAACGCCTTTTAGAACAAGAAGAGTTAGAAGACCAGGATTTGGCAGATGCAACCTCTATTTTAGCTCAAGCCTATATTAATACTAAGTCAAAAGACAGCGCACTTGCCCAACTTTCAATTGCTGCAGACTTCACAAATAAGAATAAGGAAAAAGCACGTTTTAATTATATCATTGGACAATTGTATGATGACTTCGGAAAAAAAGACAGCGCAAACCTGGCTTACGATAAGGTCATTGATATGCACCGTAAGATCCCGAGACCATACTACATCAATGCACACTTAGCCAAATCAAATAACTTTGATATGGAAAACGGAAACCAGATCGAGTTCTTAGAATACTTAACAGATTTGGAAGAAGATCGAGAAAATCGTCCGTTTTTAGATAAGATTTATTACCGCATTGCAGAGTTTCATAGAGCGAATGAACGAGATTCTATGGCAATAGCCTATTACAACAAATCATTACGCACCAATTTAGGAGATAAAGAATTAAAATCACGGGATTATTCCACTCTTGGGGACATGAGCTTTGACGTTGCAGAATATAAAGTAGCAGGTGCTTATTACGATAGTACAATGACGAACATGAAGCTTAACTCTAAGCCCTATCGCGTTGTTAAGCGTAAAAGGGAAAATCTTGAGGATGTCATTTATTACGAAGATATTGCTCAACAAAATGACAGTATTATAAGATTGGTAAATTTTTCCGAAGAAGAAAGGCTTACTTATTTTACAACCTATACCGAGGAATTAAAACTGTTGGCAGAAGCCGAAAAAGAAAAGAAAGAAGCCGAAGAGCGTCGTAATGCAGCAAGTTCTGGATTAAAAACCGGGAACCTCAATAATAACAGTAAAGTAGATGGTAACGCAGTTTTAAAATCTGTAAGAGCAAATCCAGGAGTGGCCACCAATAGCGGTAAAGAAAGTGAATTTTACTTTTATAACCCTACAACAGTTTCCTACGGAAAAAGTGAATTCGTAAAAATTTGGGGAAATAGAGAATTAAAAGATAATTGGAGATTATCCAATACTGCTGGAAGAGGTCAAAACAATTTAGAGGTAATCGATATCGCTGCAAATGCAACAGAAGATGAGCGCTTTGATCCTCAGTTTTATATTTCGCAAATCCCAATAGAGCAAAAGGAAATTGATAGTTTGGCAAAAGACAGAAATTATGCCTATTATCAACTTGGTGTTATCTACAAAGAAAAATTTAGCGAATTTGAATTAGCTAAAGTTAGGCTAGAGACATTATTACAGAACGATCCAGAAGAGCGTTTGATATTGCCCTCTAAATACAATCTCTATAAAATCTATATGGAATTAGGCTTGGAGAATAAAGCCAATGTCATGAAGAATGATATCATAAATGCATATCCAGAGTCTAGATATGCGCAAATACTGCTCAATCCAAAATCAGAATTCGCAAAAGACGAAAACAGTCCAGAAAGTTTATACAACAACTTATTTAAGCAATTTGGCGATCAGGAATATGCTGAGGTAGTAGCTAAAGCAGATGAATATATTACACAGTTTGAAGGCGATCCAATGGTTCCTAAGTTTGAAATCTTAAAAGCTTCTGCCAACGGAAGGTTAAATGGATTTGAAGCCTATAAAAAAGGTGTAAACTATATTGCGTTGACGTATCCAAATTCCGAAGAAGGAAAAAAAGCGAAAGAAATTTTAGAGAACGCAATCCCGATTCTTGCTAAAAAAGAATTTGTAAGCGACGATACAGGAAAACGTTTTAATGTATTATATCCCTTTACCAATGCTGAAAAAGGCGAGATAGATGATTTTGTGAAAAAACTGGACACCGCACTTGAGAAAATCAACTATTTTGATTTGTCAACATCGGTTGATTTCTATGATGAAAATACGACATTTGTTGTAGTTCATGGGCTTAAAAGTATTCAAGGAGCAGCTGGTTTTGCTGAAATCTTAAAAGAAAATAAAGATAAGATAGATAGAAGTTATTATTCAATTTCATCTCCTAATTATGAAATTGTACAACGACATAAAAATTTAAACGAATACCTAGAATCTCAATAAATTTAACCTATGTTTTCAGACAAAAAAACAGGACGTATGGCTTCAGACTCAATTTCACAACAAAATACGATTGCAAAAGGAACAGTAATAACAGGAGATGTTATTAGTGAGGGCGATTTTAGAATCGAAGGCTCAATTCAAGGCAATATTAAAACACCAGGCAAGGTAATCATTGGTAAAACAGGAGTTATAAACGGAACTTTAAAAAGCGCTAATGCAGATATTGAAGGTAAGTTTATGGGTAAGCTGTTTTTGTCAGACACCTTATCACTTAAATCTTCAGCATATGTTGAGGGAGAGGTTATTGTTGGTAAGTTAGCTGTAGAACCAGGAGCAACATTTAATGCCACATGCTCGATGAAGGGTGCCTTAAAAGAGTCAATTAATGGAACACCAGAGCAACAAAAAGTACTCCAAAATCAGCAAGCCAAATAAATTTATCAGGTTTACATCAGTTGCGTTTCAAATGGGAGCCACGATCTGGTTGGGCAATCTCTTCGGAAAATGGCTAGACACAAAATTTGATAACGATATTTGGGAAAATATAGTGACGTTACTTTCTGTATTTATTGCAATGTATATGGTTATAGCCCAGGTTATAAAAGTTTCGAAAGAAGATGATTAAATCCTTACTTTTATATATTCTAGCTTTTACTTTGTTATTTGTAACTGTGCATTTAACTCAAAAGGGAATTTTGGGTCAAAATATTTCTTCTATTCGATTTAGTCTTTGGAACACAAATTTATTCTTTGCGATTTCTTCTTTACTAATTTGCATCCATTTTTTGTTATTCTCATCAATTAAAAAGTTGAGGCCACAGCTTGGTTTTATCTATTTGCCAACACTATTTATAAAAGGAATATTGTTTTTTGCCCTTTTCAAATCTTCAATTTTTAAATTAGAATCTTTATCTATACTAGAGCGCGTAAACCTTCTTGTCCCGCTGCTTCTCTTTTTGATTTTAGAGGTCTATTTTATTGTACGAATTTTAGGAGAAAAGAAGCCTTAAATTTTAAGATAAAAAAGGTGATGGTTTTTTTAATTATTTACGTACTTTTGCACCGAATTTAGAAAGAGTAGTTTTTTGATTTTATAACAATGAAGATATTTCAACAAAGTTTTAAATTTTTAGCGATTGTAAGTCTGCTGTTTTTCTCAACAGTTTCATTTGCAAATAATTCTTCTGAAGGAGATGGTCAAGTAGATACTAAGAGCGAAGTTGATGCTTATATTTTACACCACATTCAGGATTCTCACGATTTTACATTGTTTTCTTACACAAGCGATGCTGGAGAACGTAAGCACGTCGGTTTTCCGCTTCCGGTAATTTTATGGACTAGCAATGGTTTAACTACTTTTATGTCTTCTGCATTTCACCATAATGATGACGGAAGTGTAATCGTCGAAAAAAACGGACTCAAATTCGCAAAAATACACTCTAAGATTTATGAATTAGACGCTGGCGCTTCCGAAGTGAAATTTGACGAAGACAACCATGCTGCTAATGGTCATAAGGTTTTAGATTTTTCGATAACGAAAAGTGTGCTTGGAGTTCTTTTAATAGGCTTGTTAATGTTGTTCTGGTTTTCTAGATTAGCTAAACAATACAAGAAAAAACAAATACCAACAGGTTTTGCTCGTGTTTTAGAGCCTCTTGTGATATATGTGCGAGATGAAATTGCTAGACCAAATATTGGAGATAAACATTATAGAAAGTTTACAGGGTACTTATTAACGGTTTTCTTTTTTATATGGCTATTAAACCTTTTGGGACTAACACCATTTGGGTTTAATGTTACAGGTCAATTAGCGGTAACAGCGTGTTTGGCTATTTTTACATTAATAATATATACTGTAAGTGGTAATAGAGATTATTGGCAGCATATTTTATGGATGCCTGGAGTTCCAATTTTAATTAGACCAGTATTGGCAGTTATTGAATTAGCGGGAGCGTTTGTAATAAAACCATTCTCTTTATTAGTTCGTTTATTTGCCAATATTTCAGCAGGACACATTGTGGTTATGAGTTTAATTGCAATAATGTTTACGCTTAAAGATTCACTTGGTGTTGTTGGTGCAACGGGATTATCATTAGTATTGTCATTTTTTATAACATTGATAGAAGTTTTGGTAGCTTTTTTACAAGCCTATATCTTTACAATGCTTTCAGCACTGTTTATTGGTATGGCTGTAGCAGAGCACGACCACGACCATGCACATGATGATCATGGTCACGAAGTTCCTGACGCAGAAGATGTAAGAGGGGATTTCATTTAATAAGAGTTTTTTTTAATTTAACTATAAATATTTTTACTATGTACAATTTAATTGGAGCAGGATTAATCGTAATCGGAGCAGGTATTGGACTTGGACAGATTGGTGGAAAAGCAATGGAAGGTATTGCACGTCAACCAGAAGCAACAGGAAAAATCCAGACAGCGATGATTATCATTGCAGCACTTTTAGAAGGTTTGGCATTTGGAGCTTTATTCTTAGGAAAATAAGAACCAGATCAAATTTACAAAACACTATCCTGTAACGGTTGGTTGCAGGACGTGTTTTTAAAATTAAAAAAAGAACACATAATTATTTACTAAGATGGATAAATTATTAAATGACTTTTCACCGGGATTATTCGTAGTGCAAACAATACTATTGTTGCTACTTATTTTTTTAATGGTAAAGTTTGCGTGGAAACCAATTCTTAGCTCACTTAACGAGAGAGAAGAAGGAATTCAAGGTGCATTAGATGCTGCAGAAAACGCAAAGCGTGAAATGGAAAACCTTCAAGCAGATAACCAAAAGTTATTGCAAGAAGCAAGATTAGAAAGAGAAGCAATGCTAAAGGAAGCAAGAGAAATGAAAGCACAAATGATTACAGATGCTGAAACTCAAGCTCAGGCTCAAGCAAACAAAATGATTGAGCAAGCTCAAGTTGCTATCAACGCTGAGAAAAAATCTGCAATGGCAGAACTTAAATCTCAAGTAGCAAGTTTATCTTTAGAGATTGCAGAAAAAGTTGTTAGAGAAGAATTATCTAATAAAGGCAAACAATTAGAATTGGTAGAGTCTATGTTAGATGATGCAAAATTAAATTAAATCATGGCAGGAACAAGAGCAGCCATTCGTTATGCGAAAGCAGTTTTAGATTTAGCTAAGACTCAGGATACTGCACAAGCGGTTAATGAGGATATGGTAGTTATTGCCAAGGCTATTGATGAAAGTCAGGATTTAAGTAACATGCTTCAAAGTGCAGTTATTAAATCTGTAGATAAAAAGGCAGCATTACTTAAAGTGTTTCCTGATGCTAATCCTATGTTTTCTGGTTTATTAGATGTTTTGGTATCTAATAAGCGTGTTAGTATTTTAGGAAATATTGCAACAATCTATACTGAGTTATATGAAAAGTCACAAAATGTAGTTACTGCAAACGTGACCACTGCAGTGCCTTTAACTGAGGATTTAAAGACTAAGGTTTTAGCTAAAGTTAAAGAATTGACCAATGCTAAAAATATAGAAGTTAAAAATATCGTAGATGAAACAATTATTGGAGGTTTCATTTTACGTGTTGGTGATATACAGTACAATGCTAGTATCTCTAACCAATTGAATAAGTTAAAAAAAGAATTTACATTAAATTAAACATTTTTCGGTCACTAGATAATTTGTGAACAATGCAGATTTAAAATTAAAGTGAACGTCTAATATCTAATAATAAAAAGATGGCAGAAGTAAAACCAGCTGAAATATCAGCAATCTTAAAACAACAACTAGCAGGTTTTGAAGCAAGTGCTTCATTAGACGAAGTTGGAACAGTATTAACAGTAGGTGATGGTATTGTACGTGCTTACGGATTAGCTAACGCTCAATATGGTGAGTTAGTTGAATTTGATGGCGGATTGGAAGGTATCGTACTTAACCTTGAGGAAGACAATGTAGGTATTGTATTACTTGGTACTTCGGTTGGAGTTAGAGAAGGATCTACGGTAAAACGTACGGAACGTATCGCTTCTGTTAATGTAGGTGAAGGTATTGTTGGACGTGTGGTTGACACATTAGGTAATCCAATTGATGGTAAAGGACCTATCGCTGGAGAAACTTATGAGATGCCTTTAGAGCGTAAAGCTCCAGGTGTTATCTATAGAGAACCTGTTACAGAACCATTACAAACAGGTATTAAAGCAATTGATGCTATGATTCCGGTTGGTAGAGGTCAGCGTGAGTTGGTAATTGGAGATAGACAAACTGGTAAAACAGCAGTTTGTATTGATGCTATTATAAATCAGAAAGAATTTTACGATGCAGGTAATCCTGTATATTGTATATATGTTGCTGTAGGCCAAAAGGCTTCAACAGTGGCACTTATTGCTAAAACACTAGAAGAAAAAGGAGCGTTAGCTTACACAACAATAGTTGCTGCAAACGCATCAGATCCTGCAGCGATGCAAGTTTATGCGCCATTTACGGGAGCATCTATTGGAGAATATTTTAGAGATACTGGTCGTCCAGCTTTAATTGTATTTGATGATTTATCAAAACAAGCAGTTGCATACCGTGAGGTATCTTTATTATTACGTCGTCCTCCAGGACGTGAGGCATATCCTGGTGATGTATTTTACTTACACTCAAGATTATTAGAGCGTTCTGCAAAAATTATAAATGATGATTCAATTGCAAAAGAGATGAATGATTTACCAGATTCTCTTAAGCCAATTGTAAAAGGTGGTGGTTCTTTAACCGCTTTACCAATTATTGAAACTCAAGCAGGTGACGTTTCAGCATATATTCCAACAAACGTAATTTCTATTACAGATGGACAAATCTTCTTAGATGGAGATTTATTTAACTCTGGTGTGCGTCCAGCAATTAACGTAGGTATTTCGGTATCTCGTGTTGGTGGTAACGCACAGATTAAGTCAATGAAAAAAGTATCTGGTACATTAAAACTAGATCAAGCACAGTATCGTGAATTAGAAGCGTTTGCTAAGTTTGGTTCAGATTTAGATGCGGTTACCTTAAATGTAATTGAAAAAGGAAAACGTAACGTTGAGATTTTAAAGCAAGGTCAAAATGATCCTTTTAAAGTGGAAGATCAAGTGGCAATTATTTATGCAGGATCTAAAAACTTATTGAGAGATGTACCTGTAAATAAAGTAAAAGAATTTGAAAGAGATTACCTAGAATTCTTAAACGCTAAGCACAGAGATGTATTAGATACCTTAAAAGCAGGAAAACTAACAGACGAGGTTACAGATACACTTATAACTGTAGCTAAAGATTTATCTGCTAAGTATAAAGGATAATACTTGCTGCTGTTTCACTTTAAAATAGAAACAGTACTTTAATTGTATAATATTTAAAAATAGTTTCTTCGGAAAGTATTTAAGATAGAAAGATGGCAAATTTAAAAGAAATACGTAACAGAATATCTTCAGTATCTTCAACGATGCAGATTACCAGTGCCATGAAAATGGTATCTGCTGCAAAATTAAAGAAAGCTCAAGATGCAATTACTGCAATGCGTCCTTATTCTGATAAGTTAACAGAGCTTTTACAAAATTTAAGCGCAACTTTAGAAGGAGATTCAAGTAGTAAATTTGCTGAGCAACGTGAAGTTAAAAAAGTATTATTAGTAGCGATTACTTCAAATAGAGGTCTTGCAGGAGCTTTTAACTCTAATATCATCAAGGAGGTTGCAAATCGTACAAAAAATACTTACGCCAACCAAGAAGTATCTTATCTGGCAATAGGTAAGAAAGCTAATGATGCATTTAAAAAAACAAATAAAGTTATAGCCAATAAAAGTCAGATTTTTGATGATTTAACTTTTGATAACGTTTCTGAAATTGCTCAGATGTTGATGGATCAGTTCATAGCAGGTGATTTTGATAAAATTGAGATTATCTATAATAAATTTAAAAATGCTGCAACCCAAATCGTTATGGCAGAACAGTTTTTACCAATTGTTCCTATGAAAGGTGAAGCTAATGTAAATGTTGATTACATTTTTGAGCCATCAAAAGAAGAAATAGTTGAGCAATTAATTCCGAAGTCATTAAAAACGCAGTTGTATAAATCCATCAGAGATAGTTTTGCTTCAGAACATGGTGCGCGTATGACTGCCATGCACAAAGCAACAGATAACGCAACAGAATTGAGAGATCAATTGAAATTAACATATAACAAAGCGCGTCAAGCTTCTATTACAAATGAAATCTTAGAGATTGTTGGTGGAGCCGAAGCATTGAATAATTAAAAAATTACTGCGCAGGCAGAAATCTTATTATAATTTTAAAAAGCCCAAATCGAAAGAGTTGGGCTTTTTTATGGCATTAAATTTGAAATTGTATATTTATAATTCTTAATACTTTAAAATGAAACTATTAAAACAAATATCATTTTTATCTGTAATGTTTATTCTTATGGCAAGTTTCTCTCAATGCTCATCTGCTCAAAAATTACAAAAAGAAGCACCAGCACAATTTGGAGAAGTGTATTACCAAAACTGGACAGCAGGAGTAAGTGGTGGAGGTTCTGGATTGAACCTCTTTATTCCCGTAATGAATACATCAGTCGAATTAGATAGTGTGTATTTTAAAGGGAGAGCTTCAAAACTAGAAATGAAAAATGGAAATGAAATATTATATGTTGGTCGGTTTCAAACAGACTTCAATCAGCCAAAAGATGTCGTTATGAGTAGTGATGCCAACGAAGAATATAATAACCAATTAATAAAGACTGATGAATCTATGCCTTTTGAATTAAAAGATCATGAGTGCGTTGTAAGCTATACTAAAAGTGGTAAAACACAATATTATAAAATTTCAAACATAAAAGAAAGAGAGCCTTTAAACTACCCAAGCGCTCCACCAAATCCAAACAAGAAATTCAATTAATTATCTAAGCTAACTGATATTATAGAAAACGAAGGCCAATATTATGAAGATGGACCAGAGGAGATCCAATAATATATCTTTGGTTGACGTTTGCTAAAAACGTATTTTTAAGCCCAACAAAATTGAACTCTTGAGTGCACTGAAATCTCTTTTCAAACAAACATTTATTTATGGTTTAGCTACGGTTTTGCCTAGGATGTTGAGTTTCTTGTTAGTGCCTCTTTATACGACAGATGGTGTGCTATCATCTGTTGCAGAATATGGCAAAGTCTCTGTAATCTTTTCTTATTTTGTATTATTTAATGTGATTTTAGCTTACGGTATGGAAACCGCATTCTTTAGATTTTTCAACAAGGAAGACGATAAAGATAAAGTCATTGGTACTTCTGCAATTTCGATAATCATATCTTCTTTAGGCTTTTTTGTTCTTGCTTTAATATTTCAGAATCAAATAGCAGCCTTAATTCAAATTGATGTAAAATATATCAATCTAGTGATTTGGATTTTACTTCTAGATGCACTAGTCATTATCCCATTTGCTTGGCTTAGGGCAACATCACAACCCATGCGGTATGCAATTATTAAAATTCTTAATGTTGCGATTAACCTAGGCCTTAACTTGTTTTTCTTATTATGGTTGGCAGATCTATCCTATTATGGCGCTTTCTTTAATAGTATTTGCGTAGATAATTTTGAAATCAGTTATATCTTCATTGCTAACCTCATTGCAAGTGCTGTAACATTAATTTTCGTGCTTTCGTTTTATACCAAAATCAAGTATAAATTCGATTCCAAATTATGGAAGACCATGTTTCGTTATGCGTCTCCTGTCTTAATTGCGGGAGTTGCTTTCTCCATAAATGAGACATTCGATCGCATACTATTAGATAGATTACTACCACCAGATATTGCCGAAACTGAAATCGGGATGTATTCAGCTTGCTACAAAATAGCATTGTTTATGACGTTATTTGCTACAGCGTATAGGTTGGGAATAGAACCCTTTTTCTTTAGTCACGCAAAAACAGAAAATCCCCAAAAAAATTATGCTAGAATATTAGAGTTTTTTGTTGCGTTTGGTTCTGTAATATTATTAACTGTAGTCGTTTTTGCAGATCTTTTAAAACCTTATATTGTTAGAAGTGAAGCCTATTGGGAAGCCATGTGGGTAGTGCCAATTATTTTGTTAGCTAACTTCTGTTTGGGAATTTACCACAATCTATCAGTCTGGTATAAAATTACAGACAGGACAAAATTTGGCGCTTATATTTCTATCGTTGGGGCAATAATCACTTTAATAATCAACATTTTTTTTATTAAAGCCTATAGTTATAAAGCGTCTGCAATTGCCACATTAGTTGCTTATTTAATTATGATGTTGCTTTCTTATTACTTCGGAAGAAAATATTACCCAATCCCATATAATCTCAAGAAAATAGGTTTGTATTTTATACTCTCAATTGGAATGTCCATTCTTTCTTTCTACTATTTTAGAGAAAATTATATGATAGGAATTTCAATGTTAATCGTATTTTTGGGTATCGTGTTCTTTTCAGAAAAAAAACAACTAATACAACTATTAAAAAGATAACATGCACATAAAAATAATCAACAAATCCAATCACGATCTACCGCATTATGAAACTAGTGCTTCCGCAGGAATGGATTTAAGAGCAAGTCTATCAGCATCTAGAACTCTAAAACCGTTAGAACGAACGATCGTTGGTACAGGATTATTTATAGAATTACCAGTTGGTATAGAAGCTCAAGTTAGACCACGAAGCGGGCTGGCAGCCAAAAAAGGAATCACAGTACTCAATGCTCCAGGAACAATCGATGCAGATTATAGAGGTGAGATAGGCGTGATTTTAGTAAATTTATCTAATGAGGATTTCATCGTAAATAATGGCGAGCGTATTGCTCAATTAGTGATTGCAAAACACGAAAGAGCAGAATGGACTGAAGTAGAACTACTTTCTGAAACCGATCGAGGAGAAGGTGGTTTTGGGAGTACAGGAGTAAAATAATAAAGAATAAATCATGAAAAGCATAAGCGTTTTAATTTGCCTTTTAGTATTTACGTTGAGCAGTGCTCAGGATAACGAAAAAATAAAAAAGATTTCAGATCAAGCTTGTGAATGTATTTCCAAAATTGATATCGATAAAACAAAAAAAGAGAAAAGTGAAGAGATAAAAGTTTGTATCCAATCTGCTAACTTGGGTTATCAAGTCGATAATGATCTGTTAAGTTCTCTAGAAAAATCTATGGACTCTTTAAGCAAGTCTAAAATAAAAACAGACTCTTTAGTTGTTAGTAATGACAAAAATTTTATCATTGATATTTCTGAAAATTATGAAGAAATTGAAGAATATCTCTACAATAACTGTGAGTTTTTAAAAGAGATGTATTTTACCGATAATAAAGCATCAGATAAGTCTTATTCAGAACGAAAAAAAGCAATGAAGTTTTATGAAGAAGGTCAAATAGCCTTTGCAAATGAAGATTATGAAAAAGCCATTACACTTTTTAGAAAAGCGGTAAATAAAGATAAAAACTTTGCTTTTGCTTGGGATAATCTAGGATATAGCTATCGCAAATTGAACAATTTTGATGAAGCTATTTCATGTTATAAAAAATCACTTGCATTAGATCCAAAAGGAAAAATGCCCCTCATGAATATTGCTGTTGCTTATGCGCTCAATGGCGACTTACCAAATGCTTTAAGCGCTTATGAGAACTATAAAATAACTTATGATAATGATCCAGAGGGCTTTTACGGGATAGGCAGGATTCTTTACTTTCAAAAAGATTACGAACCTGCTTTACAAAATATGATCAAGGCATATTACCTTTATCTCGAAATGGATTCTCCTTACAATATTGACGCTCAAAAACATATTGGGTTCATATACAAGGAAATGAAAGAACTTGGACAGTTAGAAGCATTTAACAAAATAGCAAAAGAAAATAAATTACAAGTAAATATTGAAGATTAACAGATGAAAATAATAGTACCAATGGCTGGACGAGGTTCTCGTCTAAGACCACATAGTTTAACAGTTCCAAAACCATTAATACCTGTTGCAGGTCAGCCAATCGTTCATCGACTGGTTAGAGACATTGCAAAAGTACTAAAGCAACCTATCGAGGAAATTGCTTTTGTATTAGGTGATCCAGCTTGGTTTGGTGACGAGGTTGTAGAAAGTTTAAAGGAATTAGCTACAAGTTTGGGCGCAAAACCGTCTATCTACCGCCAAGATCAGCCTTTGGGCACTGGACACGCTATTATGTGTGCAGAGCCATCGCTTTCTGGACCAGCAGTTATTGCCTATGCAGATACATTAATTAGAGCAGAGTTTGATCTCGACCCAAAAGCAGATAGTGTCATTTGGACCAAACAAGTAGAAAACCCAGAAGCATATGGAGTTGTCAAATTAAATGATAAAGAAGAAATCGTAGAATTAGTTGAAAAACCAAAAACGTTTGTAAGCGATCAAGCTGTAATTGGGATCTACTATTTTAAAGATGTTGCAGTTTTAAAGGATAAATTGCAAGAAATACTGGATCAAAACGTTATGAATGGTGGTGAGTACCAAATTAACGATGGGATTAAACGTATGATGGCAGATGGTAAAGTTTTTAAAACAGGAACCGTAGATGAGTGGATGGACTGCGGAAACAAAAACATTACACTAGAGACCAATTCTAAAATGTTAGGCTTTTTAAAAGCAGATGGCGAAGAGCAAATGATTGCCAAGACAGTAAAAAACAATAACTCAACAATTATAGAACCTTGTTATATTGGTGAAAACGTAAAACTGAATAATGCCACAATAGGCCCAAATGTGTCTATTGGTGATAATTGTGTGGTAGACAATTCAAGCGTTAAAAATAGCTTAATACAAAACCATACTACTATTAAAAACGCTAATTTAGACAATGCTATGATTGGCAATCACGTTATATACAACGGTGAATTTAAAGCAATAAGTATTGGCGATTATTCTGTTTTGGAATAACCTAGTTCCTGCGAAAGCAGGAATCCCAAAACTAATTTTGCAATAGATTTTGAAACCTGACTAGTTGCAAAACAACTAAAACTCCTTTTTTTAAAAGGAAATGACTATGAAAACTAAATTATACATCCTGCTTTTTTTCTTCGGAATTTTTATGCTTCCGCAGAAAACCCTTGCGCAAGTTGATTTCAATAAGCGTCCAGATGATGATTTAGGAAATGTTGAGGACACCTTTCAGGAATATTTCTTTGAAGCCTTAAAACAAAAAGGGATAGAGAACTACCAAAAATCTGCAGATGCGCTTTTAAAATGCATCGAAATCAACGATAGTGATCCTGTGTTGTATTACGAATTGGGAAAAAATTACATGCAACTCAAAAATTTTGGCGCTGCAGAAGATGCCTTTAAGGAAGCAGTTTCCAAATCTCCAGAAAACGAATGGTTTTTAGACGAGTTGTATGGTGTTTATATTCAGCAAAACGAAACCAATAAAGCGCTAAAAACAGTAAAGCAATTGGTAAAATTTCATCCAGATTATAAGCAAGATCTAGCGTCATTATATATTCAATTAGAAAAATATAAAGACGCCATAAAGCTTTTAGATGAAATGGATTCTCAATTGGGATACAGTGAAGACAGGGATTTTTTGCGCAATCAAATTTACAATCTAACAGGTAATGATGAAGACCGAATAGAAAATCTGGAAGATCGTGTTAAAAGTAATCCTGAAGATGAGTCCAATTACCTGCGTCTCATTTATAGATATAGCGAAACTGGCGAAACCAAAAAGGCATTTGACTCTGCAAAACGATTATTGGAAATCAATTCAGAATCACAATTGGTGCACCTTGCATTATACAAGTTCTATTTAGATGACAACGATACTAAAAATGCAATTAACTCAATGAAGGTTGTGCTTGCCAGCCCAGTAATAAAGCCAGAAGCAAAAACCAAGGTATTAAACGACTTCGTTAATTTTGTTGGTAAGAATCCAGAGTATGAGGCAGACCTAGTCGAGATGACATCTTTGATAAGTGAAGACAAAAGTGTAAAGACATTGATAGAGTTAGGTGATTATTATTTAAAATCTAATGATAAAGAGAAAGCCTTAGGATATTACGAAGAAGCATTACAGCAAGAGCCAAATGAGTTCAAGATTATTAGAGACGTATTACTGCTTCAAATAGATTTAAATAAAGATGAAGAAGCAGTGACAAGAAGCAAAGAAGCTTTAGATATTTTCCCGTCACAGCCTATTTTGTATCTAGTTAATGGTGTTGCAAACAATAAAATCAAACAACCAGAAAACGCCATAGAGAGCTTAGAGATAGGTTTAGATTTTTTAGTTGAAAATCCAAAAATGGAAGCAGATTTCTACAAACAGCTAAGTGAATCTTACAAGCAGTTAAATAATATAAGTAAATCTGAAACGTTTGCTAAAAAGGCGCAAGCCCTATTGAAAGATCAATAATATATGAAGAGTTTAAAAATCACTACAGCCTGCTTATTTTTAATTTTGGGTGTATCCTGCAAATCTGCAAGAAGCGTAGTGGCTAATGGTGAGATTGATAATAAGCTTACCTCCAAGCAATTGATTAGGGAAAATGGTAAGAATGATGCTAGTTTTAAAACACTTCAAGCAAAAGTAAAGATTGATATCATTGATGGCCTTAAAGAATCATCGTATTCCCTTAGCATGAGAATGGAAAAAGATAAAACCATTTGGATTAGCGCAACTCTAGGTCTCGCAAGAGCAATGATTACTCCAGACCGAGTTCAGTTTTATGATAAGATCAATAACCAATATTTTGATGGTGATTATAAGCTTTTAAGTGATTTATTGGGTGTAGAATTAAATTTTGATAAAGTGCAAAGTTTGTTAATTGGAGAACCGCTTTTTAACTTAAAAGATGATACATATGTCATTTCTAACAACGAAGCGTCTTATATCTTACAACCCAAAAATCAGAATTCAATTTTAGAGTTATTCCTATTGTTCAATCCGTCACACTTTAAAATGGATTCCCAACAATTATTGCAACCTTCAAAAAAGCGTTTTCTGCAAATAGATTATACGGGATACCAAGATGTTGACAAGCAAATATTACCTCAAAACATTAAAATTATTGCTGTAGAAGATAGTGAAGAACTCAATGTCATGATGGAGTATAAGTCGGTTTCAATAAATGAAGAGGTGCGATTTCCCTTCAATATACCTTCAGGATTTGACGAAATTATTTTAGATGATGCCAAATAAACTTACCTATATTCTGTTTCTTTTTTTACTTCTTAAAAGTTTTTCTTCGGAAGCACAAAGTGATAAACAAAAAGCACTCGAGGCGAAGCGTGTTGAATTTCAGAAGCAATTGAACATTCTCAATAACCTGTATTCCAAAGATAAAAAGGAAGAGAAAGGCGTGCTGTCCTTAGTAGAAGATCTCAACCATAAAGTAAGCGTGAGACGAAATTTAATAAAGGTCACAAACGATCAAGCCAATTTATTGACCAGAGAAATCAATGGCAATCAAAACGAGATTTCCAGTTTAAGAGACCAATTAACAACGCTTAAAGAGGATTATTCTCAAATGATCGTGAAGTCCTACAAAAACAAATCGGAACAAAGCCGAGTCATGTTCCTCTTATCTTCAGACGATTTTAAACAAGCCTACAAGCGTTTGCAATACATCAAACAATATACAGATTACCAAAAGGAGCAAGGTGATTTAATAAAGGGTAAAACCACAAAATTACAAGAATTAAATACCGATTTACTGCGCCAAAAAGCAGATAAGGATAAACTCATTGTTGAGAATAGAGAAGCTAAAAAAGAACTAGAAAAAGAGTTGAAAGAGCAAGAAAAATTAATGGCTTCCATTAGACAAAACCTAAGTTCTTACTCGTCTAAAATTAAAAAGAAGCAGCAAGAAATTGATGCTATAGATAGAGAAATTAACAGATTGATTAGAGAAGCCATCGCTGCATCTAATAAGGAAGCTGGTAAATCAACAACTTCAAAAGGATTCGCATTGACACCTGAGGCAAAATTGATTGCTAAAAATTTTGCTGCTAATAAAGGAAAATTATCTTGGCCAGTTGAGAAAGGAGTGGTTAAAGTGCGTTTTGGCACACAACCGTCGCCAATTGATCCATCGGTAAAAATAAATAGTAATGGCGTTAGAATTGCGACTGATAAAAACGAAAAAGTGAGAGTCGTTTTTGAAGGAGAAGTGCTAGCGGTTTCTGGACAGAAAAATTCTAATCCAGTGGTTTTGATAAGACACGGTAATTACATCACTGTGTATAGAAATTTATCTAAAGTCTATGTTAGAAAAGGAGATAAAGTTTCTACTAAACAAGAAATAGGAGAAGTGTTTACAAATAATGAAGGTGAAACTATATTAGGTTTTGGAGTTTTTAAAGACTCTAATCCTGAAAATCCAGCAAGTTGGATTTACAAAATGTAAGTATTTTAAAATCTAAAGTATCTAAAGTTTTCTATTCTAACAATTACTCAAACAAAGCCTTCAACTCAGTAGCATCTGCAGCTTTCATTTTACCTGCAACCACTAAGCTTAACTGCTTACGACGCAATGCAGCATCATAACGCTCTTTTTCTAATTTAGTTTCTGCAATTAATTCTGGAACTTTTACCGGTCTCCCAGTTTCATCAACAGCAACAAACGTGTAAATAGCTTCGTTGGCCTTTATGCATTCGCCAGATTCTCTATCCTCGATCCAAACGTCCAGATACACTTCCATAGAGCTGGAAAACGCACGAGAAACTTTGGCTTCAATAGTCACGACACTTCCTAAAGGTATTGAGCGATTAAAAGCTACGTGATTTACAGCTGCAGTCACAACAATTCTTCTGCTATGTCGACGAGCAGCAATGCTTGCAGCACGATCCATGCGTGCCAGTAATTCGCCACCAAAAAGATTATTGATTGGGTTGGTTTCACTTGGTAAAACCAAATCGGTCATAATTGTTTTAGACTGAAAAGCAGTTCTTGGTTCCATTAAAAAAATTTAATTTTTTGTTTCCATTAAAACGGAAATCTAAATTTAAAAAAGCAAAGATAAGATGATTTTGCTGCTTAATTGCGCCATTTAAGTTTTTGTTAAATGAAAATGTTTTCTTTGGAAATGTAGAAGATCCAAAGTCTCGCTTTTAAATTAATCTAAAGCCTTAACCAACAACCAGGCATCACGATTTTGCGTACGTTTGATGTTGCGTAATGCATTTAAAGCTTCAATTCTATCTGTATAACTAGAGTAAACAACTTCGTGAAGTCCATAACGGTTGACGCCTATTTTACGAGCCTTAAAACCTTTGGCTTTGAGTTGCTCCACTTTTTTGTCAGAATTTGCTTCCACACGAAATGCACCAGCAACAATATGGTAATTCCCAGTCACTTTCTCTACTTGAAGCGTTGCAGCTGGCAAAGGATTGCTAATGATAAACGTAGCCTCCTGGACTTTGGCATCCAATTGATCATTGGCTTCCTCTTGTGCAATTTGGTTATGGCTATCAATCTGGTTTCCGTAGTAATTAGAACCTGCAAAACCCGCAACTGTTAAAGCAATTAATGCAATAGCAGCATATTTGAGATATGGTCTGCTTTTTCTTTTCTCTGGAGTAATGGTGATAGGAATCGCTTTTTCTACCTCTTCAACGGTCTCTTTATAAACTTCTCTGGTAATTTTAGTAGATGAAAATTGGGATAGCCCAAAAGCATCGGTAAGGTAATTGATGTTGTGCGAAGGTTCAAAATTGATGTGGCCTTCAGTATTTAGAATGAGTTCGCCAATGTTTTGTAAGGCTATCGTTTCTCCTTCAATTAAATAAGATTTGATAGATTTTACGTGTTTAGCAATTCTCTCTACAGCAACGAGATAAGGCACTTTTTCAATTTCAGCGATGTAATTGGCTAAAAGTCCGTCATTGGTTTGTAATTGTTCATTAAATGACAATACTTTTTTTGGCGGATAAAACGTAGGTGTCGTTTCATTTATTTTTGCCGAAACACGATGTGTTAAAAAGGCTCCAAAGTGAGGCACGATAACACAATCATATCTGTACAATAAGTCGCTTATGTAATTCTCTAGTTGCATAAAAACAAAGTTAAAAATTTTAACACGCGAATAAAAAATTGACTGAAGTATTTATTAACAGTCTAAAATTCGTTTCTTGTGAATTATATATCAACACTATAGAATGACAGATCAAGAATTAATTTATGTTTTAGCGCTGCAGCACGTTCCTAAAATAGGAGATGTAACTGCTAAAAAATTAATAAATCATTGTGGTTCTGCGGAAGCTGTATTAAAAGAAAAGCAAAGTAACCTTCTTAAAATTGATGGCATAGGAGCCTCGATATTACATGGGTTATTTGACAGCAAACATTTAAAGGAAGCTGAAAATGAGCTCCGTTTTATTAAAGAAAATGACATTACACCTTTGTATTTCACAGATTTTGATTATCCCGAAAAATTAAAGCACTGTATTGATAGCCCAATTTTATTATTTCAAGTTGGGAATGTTGACCTCAAACAAAAACGAATCATTAGCGTGATTGGAACTAGAAAAATCACCACCTACGGAGTTTCGTTCTGTGAAAAACTCATTGAGGAACTGGCTCCTTTTGATCCTGTAATAATTTCAGGTTTTGCTTACGGTACAGATATAACTGCACAAAAAGCTGCGATTAAGCATAATTTACAAACTGTTGGTTGTTTAGCTCATGGCTTAAACCAGATCTATCCTAAAGTCCATAAAAAGTATATGGCAGATGTTGAGGCAAATGGCGGATTCCTCACCGATTTTTGGAGCACAGACCCTTTTGACCGAAATAACTTTTTGAAACGTAACCGCATCATTGCAGGTATGAGCGAAGCGACAATTGTGATAGAATCTGCAGAGAAAGGAGGCAGTCTCGTTACAGCAGATATTGCAAATTCGTATAGTAAAGATGTATTTGCAGTTCCTGGACGTGTTACCGATAGTCAAAGTGTAGGTTGCAATAATTTGATAAAAACGCAACAAGCACATTTATTATCAAATCCATTAGATGTGGCTTATATGCTCAACTGGCAATTAGAGAAAAACACCAAACCAGTCATTCAAAAACAATTATTTGTTGAATTATCTTCGGAAGAAAAAGTGATTTATAATTTCCTAAAAGATAAAGA
Organism: Psychroserpens sp. Hel_I_66; assembly: GCF_000799465.1. Taxonomy (NCBI): domain Bacteria; kingdom Pseudomonadati; phylum Bacteroidota; class Flavobacteriia; order Flavobacteriales; family Flavobacteriaceae; genus Psychroserpens; species Psychroserpens sp. Hel_I_66. The sequence continues at coordinate 3,033,502 of NZ_JUGU01000001.1, forward strand.
TGCTCAGTTGCTAGATGTCATTGCGATACAATGCGAACTTCCTACATTTAAAGTTGCTAGTGTTTTATTAGGTATGGAATTGAAAGGTGTTACTCGACCTTTGCCTGGGAAGTTGTTTGAGTTGGCATGACCCATTCCTGCTAAAGAGGGAATCTTATCTTAAATAGCTATTGTTCTTGTGTGATCGAAAAATCAAGATAACAGTACTTCTCTACTTTGAGATTCCTGCATTCGCAAGAATTTGTTAATACCCAACCTTGCTACGAACACGAGCCAAAACCTCATTTGCAACCAACTTGGCCTTTTCAGCTCCGACAGCCAAAGCAGCGTCAATTTCGCTGAGGTTAGACATGTAATGGTTGTAACGTTCCCTTTCCGAAGAAAACTTTGAGAGTATCAACTCATATAACGCCTGTTTTGCATGACCGTAACCGTAACCTCCATTTTCGTAATTGGCTTTCATGGTCGTAATCTCACTTTGAGATGCCAGTAAGTTATACAACGCAAAACAGTTGCAGGTTGACCAATCTTTAGGATCCTCAAGAGGAGTGCTGTCTGTTTCAATAGACATGATTTGCTTACGCAATTGCTTTTCTGGTAAAAAGAGATTGATAAAGTTGTTTCTGCTTTTACTCATTTTTTCACCGTCAGTTCCAGGAATAAGCATGGTGTTTTCTTGTACTTTACCTTCTGGCAACACAAAAGTATCTCCCATTTGAGCATGAAAACGTGATGCAACGTCACGGGTCATTTCTATGTGCTGTAACTGGTCTTTGCCTACTGGGATAATTTCGGCATCATATAATAAAATATCTGCTGCCATAAGCATTGGGTACATGAACAAACCAGAGTTAACGTCATCTAAACGGTCTGCTTTGTCTTTAAAACCATGGGCTAATTTTAAGCGCTTGTATGGAAAAAAACAGTCTAAATACCAAGCCAGTTCGGTCACCTGCGGAATGTCACTTTGGCGATAAAACACAGTTTTTTCTATATCCAGACCAAACGCTAACCAAGTGGCTGCGGTAGAATAGGTGTTTGCTCGTAATAGCTCACCATCTTTAATTTGTGTGAGTGTGTGCAAATTTGCGATGAACAAATAGGAATCGTTATTTGGGTCGTTTGCCATTTCTATTGCAGGCAAAATGGCGCCTAAGATGTTTCCTAAATGTGGTGTTCCTGTACTTTGTATTCCTGTTAGTATTCTTGCCATAGTATTGCCTGCGAAAGCAGGTATCTCTTTTAATTAAATTAATTCAGTCATGAAACTTAAAACTTTTTTAATCGTCAGCAAAGGTAATTTTTTTAGTAGAAATGTTGAATTAATTTAAGTAGTTTTGAGCACGATGATAATTTTTAGATACATATCTTCTACCTTATATCGCATTTGGTTCTACATATTGGTGGCAGTACCCATAATAGTGCTATTTCCGTTATTGGTAATATCTATTTTAAAAGAATCTTGGTATCCATATTTTTTTAAGTTGGCTCGTATTTGGTCTTGGTTTATATTGATTGGTATGGGTTTTCGGGTCAAGATTGAGCGTGAGGAGATTCCGCAGAAAAATAAAAGCTACATGTTTGTTGCCAACCACACCTCAATGGCAGATATAATGTTGATGTTGGTTACGGTGAAAAATCCGTTTGTATTTGTTGGTAAAGCAGAGTTGGCTAAAATCCCATTATTTGGATTTTTCTATAAACGTACGAGTATTTTGGTAGATAGAAATGATGCTAAAAGTAGGCAAGCGGTATTTTTAAGAGCACAACGACGTTTAAAACAAGGCATGAGTATTTGTATATTCCCCGAAGGTGGTGTGCCAGATGAAAGTATTATGCTGGACGAATTTAAAGATGGCGCTTTTAGAATGGCAATCAATCATCAAATCCCAATTGTACCAATTACGTTTGGCGATAATAAAAAGCGATTTTCTTACACCTTTTTTAGTGGAACTCCAGGTAAAATGAGATCGAAAGTGCATCGTTTTATTTCTACGGAAGGTTTGAAAGTTTCAGATACCAAAGCACTCAATAAGCAAGCCCGGGATTTGATTGAACTTCAGCTCCAAATTTATAATGCCTAAACAAAAAAAAGCTGCTCTTGGCACAGAGCAGCTTTTAGTCATTATTGCTTTTTATTTGCAATAACTATCTAACCAACTAAAAAACCTAAAACTTAAAACTAAGTCCTGTATAAACACCAATAAAGAAAGGTTTAAAATCTCCAGAGGTATTGTTAAATGTATTTATTTGATACTTGAACGTTGGCTCAAGATTAAATCGTAATTGTTGGGAAATATTATAGTTGAAGCCAACTCCAAAATTGGCACTATAACTCATATCGTTAATATTATTAGCTTCGCCCAAACGTGTTCTGTTACCGTTATTTTTTACGGAATAGACGTTGTTATCACTTAAAAACAGCGTGCTAAATCCACCAATAACATCTATTCCAAATTTTCTATCAAGAACGTGATATTCTAGTTCTATGGGAACTTCTATGAAACCTAATTGCTGACTTATAGAACCTTGTTCTTTTGTAAATAGAATCTCTGGACCAGAAGCAAAACTAAAGTTTCTGGCACTTATAAAAGTGGTAGTAGAATCTGTAGAATTTATATTCGCTAAAGCTTGATTTGTGCTTTGTGCATTGGGATTTGCAAACGCAACAACATTATTTGTAGAATATCCCAAATCTACTTTATTCACACCAGCTCTAATTGTAAATTTATTTGAAATGGCATAGGTGCCTTTTACACCATAACTCATATTCACTTCGCCCTCTTTTGTGTTATCTATAAATTGCTCATCTATTGAAGAACCATTACCAAACGAATTGAAGTAAACAGGGGCAACGTTAGGTGCAACACTCCAGCGTTTTAAAGTAGCTAGACTGTCTTTGAGTTTTTCACTGTCTTCTTTATCTGCTTCAGCAATTGCTTTTTCAATGGCATTTTCGGTTTCTAAAATTTTAGTTTTAGAGGTATCTATCAAGGTTTCACTATTTTCTTTTTCCGAAGAATTAGAATCTGTAATCTGGGTTGAAGTTTCCGTCTTAGATTGTTTTATGAGTTGGTCAATTTCAGAATTTTCCTTTTTGATATCATTAATGCGATTCTCGTTTTGAGTATTAGAACCATTAGAATTTTCAACCACAGTATTGTTGAGGTTTTGATTTGTTTTGTCTGTTTTGTTTTTTGGATTGTTTTTTTCGTTAGAAACGACTGCGTCACGTTGTAATGATTTGTTATTGATAAGTGATTTATTTTTTTGGGAATCACTGTTATTGGTATCATTTTCTTCGGAAGTCGCTACACCAGTTTCATTATTTGTATTGTTTGTTGTTGAGTTTTTGTTTGTTGTTGAGTTGTTTTTTGTTGTTGAGTTTTTGTTTGGAGATATGGTAGAGTTGTTATTTTCTTCAGAAGATTTCTCGTTTACAACTATTGGATTTTGTTCTAAGTCTTCCGAAGTATTTAATTCTGAAGTATTCGTTTCATCAGTATTTTGTGAGTTATTGTTTGTTTTTTCTGTATTAACGGTTTTTGTATTAACGCTATTTTCCTGGTTATTTAATAGCCTGTAACTTACTGTGAACATTAAAACCAAGGCAGCAGCAACTCCAGCGACTTTCCACCAAATAGGGATTACTCTGCGTTTACGTTTGTCTTTATTGAGTTCGTTCTCAATACGTTCCCAGACAGCATCATTAGGGGCTACCTCAAAATCTTTGAGATGCTCCTTAAAGAGTTTGTCTATATGTTTTTTTTCACTCATTATATGCTTTGCGAATTGGGACTCGCTTTATATTGTTTTATTTTATCTTTTAAAATCAAACGCGCTCTTGCTAAGTTCGATTTTGAGGTTCCGGTTGATATGTTTAACATTTCTGCTATATCCTTATGTGAATAATCATCTAAGGCGTATAAATTAAAAACCAGTCTATACCTATCTGGTAATTCTTGAATTATTGATAATAAATAATCTACACTTAGGTCTTCGTCATCATTTACCTCTACTGCTTTATCTTCAATTTGGTCCTCATTAACTATACTAAACACACCAGCGCTCCTATAACGCTGTAATGCTGTATTCACAGCTATTCTTTTCAGCCAGCCTTCAAAGGATCCTTTACTTTTATACTGACCAATTTTTTTAAAAATAGTCAAATAGGCGTCTTGTAAATTATCTTCCGCTTCGGCATAATTGCGCGAATACTTCAAACAAACTGAAAACAATTTACTCGCGTATAGCTTATATAATTGACTTTGTGCTTGAGCATCATTTTTTTTACATTGCTCTATGAGTTGGTCTGAACTCACATAATTTCGGTTTAATTAATTTAGTTTTATTCTTCTACTGGTACTTCTACGATTAGATAAACATCACTCCCATTATCATCTTTTCCCTGCCAGAATTTAAAAACATGAGTACCAATATTATTCACTTGAAAATTAAATGACGCCTCTGTTTGGTTACTGTTAGCTTCAAATGTTTGGCAATCTGAATTGAGGTAAACCGTGTTTAAAAGAACGATAGTGGTTTCATTGTCATCGTTTTCAACTAAAAAATTATTAAATATATGGCAACCCGTAGGCCTAAAATAGGTTACATCTATTTGGTAAACCTGCCCAAATTGAAATGTCTCTGGCACATTGACAGATTCAATTGGCAATGCCTCATTATAAAAGTTGATTGCATCATTATCGAGACTACATCCAAATACTGAAAACACTAAAAAACTTAATAAAAAAATTTTCTTCATTTGTTAAAATTAATTTTGAAATATAAAAGATTTCATAACATAGATGCCTATTTTCTGAAAAGGTTGCGTCTTAAAACAAAAAAAATCCCAAAAAAGGGATTTTTTTTAAATTCAAAATAGATTTTACTGTGTTGCTTTGATATTAGCGCGAACCTTTTCTTCAAGTTCATCCATTAATTCTGGATTGTCTTTTATCAATGCTTTTACCGCATCACGACCTTGACCTAATTTGGTTTCGCCATAACTAAACCAAGAACCACTCTTTTTAACAATTTCTTGTTCTACAGCAACATCTAGAATTTCTCCAACTTTAGATATACCTTCACCATACATGATGTCAAATTCACACATTTTAAATGGAGGAGCGACCTTATTCTTGACCACTTTTACTCTGGTTTTATTTCCTGCAACATTACCATCTGTTTCCTTAATTTGAGTAGAACGTCTAATATCTAATCTTACCGAAGCATAAAATTTTAAAGCATTACCACCAGTAGTCGTTTCTGGATTACCAAACATAACTCCAATTTTTTCACGTAATTGGTTAATAAAGATCACGGTACAATTTGTTTTGCTTATAGATCCTGTTAATTTTCTTAATGCTTGAGACATTAAACGCGCGTGTAGTCCCATTTTAGAGTCACCCATTTCACCTTCAATTTCACTTTTTGGCGTTAATGCAGCAACCGAGTCAATAACAACGATATCAATAGCTCCAGATCTAATAAGGTTATCTGCAATTTCTAAAGCTTGTTCACCATTATCTGGTTGGGAAATAATTAAGTTATCTATATCTACGCCTAATTTTTCAGCATAAGTTCTATCAAAAGCATGCTCTGCATCAATAAATGCTGCGATACCTCCAGCTTTTTGAGCTTCGGCAATGGCATGTAATGTTAGTGTTGTTTTACCAGAAGATTCCGGACCATAAATCTCTATCACACGACCCCTTGGGTAACCACCAACTCCTAAAGCAATATCAAGACCTAAAGAACCTGAGGAAATAGCATCTACATCAACCACTGCTTGATCGCTCATTTTCATAACGGTTCCTTTTCCGTAGGCTTTATCTAATTTATCTAAAGTTAATTTTAATGCTTTTAATTTAGCGTCTTTTTCACTGCTCATTTCTTACTTGTTTATATAATTAATATCCTTTAAAAAGGGTTAGCTAAAATACAACATCTTTTAATTTTTTTTGACATATGACGCAACCTTTTTAAACTTTTTGCATCTACCAATTGAGATTGGGAAATCTTGCTATGAAAAAGAAGCTTTAAATCTGTAAATAAGATTAAAGATCATAGATAAATTGAAACTAGAAACTTTGTACTTTTTAGTAATTTAGAAAGTGTGCGACTTAGTTTGAAATGTTTTTAGACATCAAGATTTTTAATCGTTTCTATAGGATAAAGCATATCCAAAACACTTAAATTCTTATTAGAAATGAGATTTTTTAGAAAAATTATTTTAAACAAAGTATCGGGTTTTTCGGCTGCTGTTTTAACGAACAGTAACTGCAAGGCCGATGGTGGTTAACTCGGATTGTATTTTTAAGAAACATTTAAAAATATTAATAACGAGTTAGTCCTCTAAAAAAGCCCTGTTTATATCGAATCCGCAGGGCTTTTTTATGCGCTATTGTTAAATTTTAACCCAAACACCAAACACCAAACACCAAACACCAAACACCAAACACCAAACACCAAACACTGAATACTGAATACTGAATACTGAATACTGAATACTGAATACTGAATACTGAATACTGAATACTTTTTATATCTTTGCATTTCATTTTTTTAACCTTAAACATTAGTATAGCATGCAACTGTACAATAACTTAAGTGCTAAAGAAAGAGCAGATCTTATTGAGCAAGCGGGTAAAGAACGCTTAACAATCTCTTTCTATAAGTACGCCAAAATTGGCAATACCGAAATTTTTAGAAACCATTTATTTTTAGCTTGGGACCAATTAGAAGTCCTCGGTAGAATCTATGTCGCTCACGAGGGCATTAATGCTCAATTATCTATTCCTGCGGAAAATTTTGAATCTTTCAAAAACCATTTAGACACAATAACATTTTTGGAACATGTAAGATTGAACATTGCTATTGAGCATGATAATTTTGCGTTTTTGAAATTAAAGGTGAAAGTGCGCCAAAAAATTGTGGCAGACGGATTAAATGACAATACGTTTGATGTGACCAATAAGGGAGTGCATGTTGATGCAGAAAAATTTAATGAATTAATAGACGATCCCAATACTGTTTTGGTTGATATGAGAAACCATTATGAAAGTGAGATTGGTCATTTTAAAAATGCAATTACGCCAGATGTGGACACCTTTAGAGAATCTTTAGATCTAATTGAGGAGGATTTGAAAGACCATAAAGAAGATAAAAATCTGGTCATGTATTGTACAGGAGGCATTCGTTGCGAAAAAGCTAGTGCATACTACAAACACAAAGGTTTTAAAAACGTATTTCAATTAGAAGGCGGAATTATAAACTACGTGAGACAAATAGAATCCAATAAACTGGAAAACAAATTCATTGGTAAAAATTTCGTGTTTGATGAGCGTCGATCAGAGCGCATTAGTGATGATGTTATAGCAAATTGCCATCAATGCGGTAAGCCAGCAGATTTGCACACCAACTGTGCTAACGAGGCCTGCCATTTGTTATTTATACAATGTGAAGATTGCAAAGCCCAAATGGAAAACTGCTGCTCAACCAATTGTATGGAAATAAACAGATTGCCTTTTGAAGAGCAAAAAGCACTGCGCAAAGGTCAGGGAAATAGCAACGATATCTTTAAAAAAGGAAGAGCAGACCATTTACCTTTCAAGAAGGATTTAAGAAATATTTTTGATACCTTCAGCAAAACATGATAAATGAATATCTATAAACTTTTACAGCTTAATAGAAAGATTAAAAGTCATAGAATTAAATTTCTTGGTCTATACCTTTTGCATAAATTTAATAAAAGGTATTTAGCGGTAAATCTAGATCCCGTCATGGCATGTAATTTACGCTGTAAAATGTGTTATTTTACAGATGAGGATTATGTAAAAACACTCAAAGGCCAATTTAAGGATGACGAGTTGGAATTGGTTGCGAAATCTATTTTTAAACGCGCTTTAAAGTTGCAAATAGGTTGCGGTACAGAACCTACGCTATATAAAAATTTAGTTAGAATTGTGGAATTGGGCAAAGCGTACAAAGTACCTTATATCTCCATAACTACCAATGCCAATCTGCTTTCCGAAGAAAAAATAGAAGCATTATTAAGAGCTGGACTTAATGAATTTACCATATCTCTTCACGGTGTAACTAAAGAAAGTTATGAGAATTTCATGAAAAAAGCCAGTTATGAAAAGTTTCAGAACGCGTTTAAGGCTTTTGCAAAATTAAAATCGAAGTATGATTTCAAGGTTAGGATAAATTACACATTCAATAAAGATAATTTTTACGAGCTAAAGGATTTTTTCAATCATTTTAACGCCAATAGTTTTGATATTTTGCAAATAAGACCTATTCAAAAAATAGGAAACACAGAGTATAATGATTTTGATATCTCCACTTTAAAAGAGGATTATCCTGCGTTGATAGAATCGATTAGAAATAATTGTAAAGACCACAAAATAACGCTTTTAGCTCCAAATACGCTGTCAGTTTTAGAGGGTAAAAACCAGTCGAGTTTCATTTTTGATTATACGTTTTGTTACATTTCCCCGAACAAATTCTGGAAAGACGGATTTAACTGGAAAGAAGAGAGCTTCAATCAATACTCAAACAAAATAGGGTGGAGTCAAATGCTGTTTTCTAACGTCTTTAAAACAAAAACCGAGTTAAAAACCCTATCCAATAGATTGAACTACGAGATAGAGTTTAATTGATTTTTAGTTTTTAACAAGTTTTATTGTTTTTGTCTCTTTGGTATCACTTTCTAACCTTAAAAAGTACATTCCGTTAGATAAATTTGAGAGGTTTAAAGTTTTTATATCTTCGGAAACTTGCTGTTCCAAGAAAACAGTCTTCCCGAGAATATCTATCACTTCAGCTTTAATAATTCTCTTTTTGGATGAAATATTGAGCACCTCATTAAACGGGTTTGGATAGACCGAAGTCGTTTCGAAATCCTGTTCGTCAACATTAAGTGCCTCTCCTACGTTAAACGTATGCGTGACCGTTTCTCCAGCATAAGTTGCGACCCATTTCCATTCTCCTTCAACATTAGGGAAAGCATTCCATCGCCACCAAGATGCATAGTAATCATCTGTAAGATCAAAATTGAAGTTAAATAAATCGGTGTCATCTGGTTTCACAATTCTAAGATTAACACTCGTACCTGCTTCTTGATCCCTTAAAAATATCGTAAAAAACACTTCGTCTCCAACATCAAATTGATTGCTTTCATTAGAAGTTTCAGTAGTTGGACATGCAGGGAATATTGGATCTGCTGTATGTGTCAAAGCTGCATTTATTCCAGGATTATTGTAAGGTCTTTGCGATTGCCACCAAGAATCTGGATTTAAATTATTGCAACCACCATCATAAGGGTCTACCAGTTGAGAAAATGTATTGTCTGTATAAATTTCGAAATGTAAGTGAGGTCCTGTAGATACACCAGAGCTTCCTACAATACCCAAATATTCGCCCTCAAAAACCATGTCACCAACACTTTTTGTTGTTGGAGAACCATCTTTCATGTGGCCATAAAGGGCAATACTGCCATCGGTATGCTGTACGTAAACTGCATTCCAAGGAGTTGTTGTGTCAAAAGAACAGCTGCGGTCAAAATTCCCATCACTTTTAAAAATGATCTGTCCAGCTGCTGCAGCAATGATTTCAACTTCATCATTATCCATCATTTTCCAGCCAAATGGCCATGTAAACATATCTATGCCTTGATGGTTATAACCATCATTGGTGTCGTAAGAACGAGCGCCACAATTATAATCTGTTAGTTGGTTGGGAAAAGAGGAGTTGTGGTCAACATAGCCCGAAATTCCATAAACGTCATTATATTCTAGTCCGTCGGCTTTTTTGAGAGGCCAAACAAATAGTGGATGGTTTCCTCTTCGAGTTTCAGAAAATGATAACCTGTTCTGTCGTCTTAAGTCTTCAATACTGGTTTGTAAATTTTCAAAAATGTTACTTCTTTGTTGGTGAGTCAAACAAGGAGATTTTTCTGGATTAAATTTAAATTCTCCACCTCCAACTTTTACATTTGGAGTTTGGGCTAAGCAAATTTCAATTAAAAATAATGCGATAGCCAATAGCGTAATTTTTGTTTTCATAGTAAATGAGTTTTAAGATTATATTAAAACATCGAATAGAAATAAAAATGTGAGCAAAATTTTTATAACAGTTTAAATTCAAGTAAGTTATGAGCGGTATAAAATTTTTAATATAACAAGATTATAGCGCTTTACTTTTATGAATAAATAATCTTATCTTTACATTTCAAAAGAAACATTAATCGCCATTTGGTAACGTGTTCACGTTATCAAATTATATATAAAATTTCATGAGTTGTAAAAGTTGCTCAACTGGAGAGGGAGGACAACCAAAAGGATGCAAAAACAATGGTACCTGTGGCACAGATAGCTGCAATAAACTTACTGTTTTTGATTGGTTGGCCAACATGTCGTTACCACAAGGTGAAGAACCTTTTATAGGTGTTGAAGTTCGTTTTAAAAACGGGCGAAAACAATACTACAAAAATACAGAAAATTTAACCCTTAGCATTGGAGATATTGTAGCTACTCAAGCACAATCTGGCCATGATATTGGTATGGTTACACTTACTGGAGAATTGGTAAGAGTACAAATGAAGCGTAAAAAAATTAAGATTGATGATGAAGAAAATGTCTTAAAGATTTACCGTAAAGCTAGCCAAAAGGATATCGATATCTGGTCTGAGGCAAGAGATAAAGAAGAGCCAATGAAAGTCAAGGCAAGACAGTTTGCTATTGATTTAAAGCTTAAAATGAAAATCTCAGATATAGAATATCAAGGAGACGCAAGCAAAGCCACATTTTATTATACTGCGGAAGAACGGGTAGATTTTAGAGAGCTTATCAAGTTATTTGCAAGAGAGTTTAGAACTCGAATCGAGATGAAACAAGTTGGTTTTCGTCAAGAAGCAGCGCGTCTTGGAGGTATTGGCTCCTGCGGAAGGGAGCTATGTTGCTCCACATGGCTAACAGATTTTAGATCTGTAAGCACATCTGCTGCTCGCTACCAACAATTATCTCTTAATCCTTTAAAACTTGCTGGACAGTGCGGAAAGCTAAAATGCTGTTTAAATTATGAGTTAGATGCCTATTTAGATGCATTAAAAGCATTTCCAAAAACAGATGTAAAACTTTTTACTGAAAAAGGAAAAGCTGTGTGCCAAAAAACAGACATATTTAAAGGTCATATGTGGTATGCCTACGAAGGAGAATGGATGAATTGGCACGTATTAACTACAGAACAAGCTAACGAAATTATTGATAAAAATAAGAAGAGAGAAAAAGTTGCAAGTCTTGAAGAATACGCATCCCAGCTCATACAAGATACTAAAACAGAGTTTGAAAACGTTGTTGGTCAAGATAGTTTAACACGTTTCGATGGTCCAAAACGTAAAAAGAAACGTAGAAATAATAAAGGCAAGCAAAGACAGCGTACAAAAAAACCAAACAGTAGTAATGCAAAAAAATAAGTATGGGTTCATTGGTTTGATGGTTATATTAAGTTTGGCATCATGTGATTCTAATCGTGTTTTTGATGAGTATAAATCTGTACCAGATGAGTGGGATAAAGACAATAAAATTGAATTCAAGGTAACACCTCCAGATACAACAAAAGCTTACAATCTATTCGTAAACCTTAGAAACACAGAAGATTTTAAATACAGTAATTTGTTTTTAATTGCAGAGCTCAATTACCCAAACGGTAAAACAATAAAAGATACATTAGAATATAAAATGGCAAATCCAGATGGTACTTTTTTAGGTGATGGATTTACAGATATCAAAGAAAATAAGCTGTGGTACAAAGGGTATAAAGAACCATTTGTATTTGAAGAAAAAGGAGAATACACCATTTATTTACAACATGCCATGAGGCAAAACGGAAGTGTCGATGGCATTGACAAATTAGAAGGCATCACAGATGTCGGTTTTAGAATAGAGCATTCGCAAACAAATTGATTATGGCAAAAAAAACTGTAGCAAAGAAAAAATCCACAAAAAATAGCGCTCAAGATTTTTCAAAATATATAAGACGATTCTGGATCCTATTTGCAGGAGGCGTTTTCGCATTTTTCTTTATGTTTCTATTGGCTTCTTGGGGACTTTTAGGAGAAATGCCAGATCACACCATTCTAGAAAATCCAAAAACATTTTTGGCAACAGAGATCATTTCTTCAGATGATAAAACATTAGGTAAATTTTATTTAGATGATAATAGAACACCTGTAGATTACGAAGAATTGCCAAAAGAATTGGTTGACGCTTTAGTCGCGACCGAAGATATAAGACACTATGACCACTCAGGTATAGATTTTAGAGGAACCCTTAGAGCCATTGTTAAAATGGGAAGCGGTGGAGGAGCCAGTACCATTTCCCAGCAATTGGCGAAACAGCTGTTTACAAAACAAGTGTCTTCAAATAAATTTCAACGTCTATTCCAAAAAGTTAGAGAATGGGTCATTGCTATCCGTTTAGAACGTCAATACACTAAAGAGGAAATCATAGCAATGTATTTTAATATTTATGACTTCGGAAATAATGCCGATGGAATAAGAAGCGCATCCCGTATTTACTTTGGGAAAGAACCAAAAGATTTAGATCTAAAAGAATCTGCAATGCTCGTTGGGATGTTCAAAAACTCATCGTTGTACAACCCAAGACCACATCGTAATCCTGAAGGTGTAAAGAATAGAAGAAATGTAGTTTTGGCACAAATGTATAAGTACGAGTACATTTCCGAAGTAAAAAAAGATAGTCTTCAAAAAACAGAACTCGATTTGAATTATTCGCCTGAATCCCATCGAGAAGGGACTGCAACTTATTTTAGAGCGTATCTTGATAAGTTCATGAAAGATTGGATTAGAGACAACCCAAAGCCAGATGGTGAACGTTTTAATCTCTATAACGACGGACTAAAAATCTACACCACGATAGATTCTAGAATGCAGCAGTACGCAGAAGATGCTGTAGGTCGACATATGCCAAGATTACAAGCAGAATTTGATAACCAAAATACTCCAGATAGAAATAAAACAGCACCTTTTTTAGAACTTGATGAGAAGGAAATAGAAAGCTTGATGAATACAGGAATGAGACGTTCTGAGCGTTGGAGAATTTTAAAGGCTCAAGGCAAATCTGAAAAAGAAATCATAGCATCTTTTCAAAAGCCTACGCAAATGGAAGTTTTTGCTTGGAGAAACGGTAAGCCAACAGAGATTGACACCATCATGAAACCTATAGACTCCATGCGTTATTATAAGTCATTCCTTCAACCAGGAATGATGTCTATGGATCCTCAAACAGGTCATGTCAAAGCCTGGGTTGGTGGTATGAATTATAGACATTTTCAATACGATCACGTAAAACAAGGTAAACGTCAAGTAGGTTCTACATTTAAACCTTTTGTTTATGCAACAGCAATTGACCAATTACATTTATCGCCTTGTGATACGATCCCGAGACAACAAATTACAATAGAAGCTAATAAATTTGGAAACCCATTACCTTGGACAGCCAAAAACTCAGATGGTCGTTACGATGGTTTTTTAACCTTAAAAAAGGCACTGGCAGAATCTGTAAACACCGCAACTGCACGTTTAATGGATAAAGTTGGGCCAGAACCAGTTGTGGACATGGCGCATAATTTGGGGATAGATTCAGATATACCAGCAGTACCAGCAATTGCATTGGGTACTCCAGATATTAGTGTTTATGAAATGGTAGCAGCCTACGCCACATTTGCAAATAAGGGGGTTTACAACAAACCAGTAATGGTGACACGTATAGAGGATAAAAACGGAACCGTGTTATTTCAATTTACGCCTGAAACAAAAGATGTGCTCAGCGCAGAAGTGGCCTATACTACGGTTAATTTGATGCAAGGTGTTGTAGAGGCAGGATCAGGAGCAAGATTAACAAGAACTTGGGGAGCAGATCAAGGTGTTTATAAAGAGATTATGACAGGTTATCCTTATGAACTTACAAACCCTATTGCGGGTAAAACAGGTACGACACAAAACCAAAGTGATGGTTGGTTTATGGGTATGGTACCTAACCTTGTAACAGGAGTTTGGGTTGGTGCAGAAGATAGAGCAGCACACTTTAAATCGATAACTTACGGTCAAGGAGCCTCAATGGCATTGCCAATTTGGGGATTATATATGAAAGCGTGTTATGCAGATGAGGAGTTGGGGATTTCAAAAGAGAATTTTGAAAAACCAGAAAATCTATCTATAGAAGTAGATTGTAGTAAATGGGAAGGTAATGGAAACGATGACGCAGATCCAGATGATGATTTAGATGGTGTTATTGATTTTTAACACATTCCTGCGCAGGTGTGAATCTCGTGGTCGGAATTTTAAGACATCATGAAAGCCATATAAATATTTATTTTTCTTCGGAAAAATATAAAGCCATTCCGTTTTTGAATGGCTTTTTTATTTCGTAAATTTCCGTAGCTAAAAACAAATAAAATGATCAGTAAAAAAGTAGCGAATGTTCAAGAAGCTCTTGATGGAGTGGCAGATGATATGACCTTTATGTTGGGAGGTTTCGGGCTTTCGGGTATTCCTGAAAACGCCATTGCAGAACTTGTAAAACGAAACGTAAAAAACGTCACGTGTATTTCTAATAACGCAGGAGTTGACGATTTTGGTTTAGGCTTATTGCTTCAGAAAAAACAAATCAAAAAAATGATTTCCTCTTATGTGGGCGAAAACGATGAGTTTGAACGACAAATGCTGTCTGGCGAGTTGGATGTCGAGTTAATCCCGCAGGGAACTTTAGCAGAGCGTTGCAGAGCAGCACAAGCAGGATTTCCAGCATTTTATACACCTGCTGGATATGGAACCGAAGTTGCAGAAGGTAAAGAAACCAGAGAATTTGATGGTAAAATGTATGTCTTGGAACATGCATTTAAAGCAGATTTTGCATTCGTAAAAGCCTGGAAAGGGGACGCAGCAGGAAACTTAATATTTAAAGGAACTGCCAGAAACTTTAATCCTAATATGTGTGGCGCAGCAACAATAACGGTAGCTGAGGTTGAAGAATTAGTGCCAGTTGGTGCATTAGACCCTAATCAAATTCATGTTCCTGGTATTTTTGTGAAACGTATTTTTCAAGGTGAAACATATGAAAAGAGAATAGAACAGCGAACAGTTAGACAAAGAGGTTAATTATGTTAGATAAAAACGGAATCGCAAAACGAATTGCAAAAGAAGTACAAGACGGTTATTACGTAAATCTTGGAATAGGTATTCCAACCCTAGTTGCAAATTATGTAAGAGACGATATAGAAGTAGAATTTCAAAGTGAAAATGGAGTGCTTGGTATGGGTCCTTTTCCTTTTGAAGGTGAAGAAGATGCAGATATTATTAATGCTGGTAAACAAACCATTACTACATTACCAGGAGCAAGTTTTTTTGACTCAGCAACGAGTTTCTCGATGATTCGTGGTCAGCATGTTGATTTAACGATTCTTGGTGCTATGGAAGTCTCTGAAGAAGGAGACATCGCCAACTGGAAAATACCGGGTAAAATGGTAAAAGGAATGGGTGGCGCAATGGATCTAGTTGCCAGTGCAGAAAACATTATTGTTGCTATGATGCACACAAATAGAGCAGGAGAATCAAAATTATTAAAGCGATGTTCACTGCCATTAACAGGTGTTGCATGCGTTAAAAAGATTGTAACGAATCTTGCGGTTTTAGAAGTAACACCAAAAGGTTTTAAACTTTTAGAGCGCGCTCCGGGAGTTTCGGTAGAGGAGATTAACAATGCTACGGAAGGAACTTTGATTATAGAAGGTGATATTCCAGAAATGGATGTTTAGGCATTAGTCTTCAAATTTTTAATTGAGCCACTTTTAGAGTGGCTTTTTTTTGTTCCGAAGAGTATTAAAGAATACAAATATTTGTAAGAAAAATCTGTTAAATAGGTGTTAAATGTTAAAATATTATGTATTACAGCGATTAATTATGTATTTAGGCTGATTATTTGAAAAATCATATTATGTTTACAAAACCAAATCGGAATAAGATATTTAATGTTTAACCTAACTTTATGATTTGCCCCAAATCTATCATAAAATTTAACTGAATGAACTTTTTTGCCCCAAATTTACCAAACCCTACTAATACCGAAAGCAAGCTTTTAGCTGGTTTTCAAAACACAATGAGATTGCTCAAAAATATCTTAACCCTAACTAAAAAAATATTCATGCTATAATCCTTTTGGAATAGCATGAATAAGTTTTTTAGTGTATTCTTTTTGAGGATTTCTGTAGAGTTCATCTGCATCTCCCATTTCTTCAATTTCCCCTTTATTCATTACAACCAATTGATCAGACATATATTTAACCACAGCCATGTCGTGTGAAATAAATATATAGGTAAATCCAAAATCATTTTTAAGTGTATTAAGCAGGTTTAAAACCTGGGCCTGAACTGAAATGTCAAGTGCAGAAACCGATTCGTCACAAATAATTAGTTGAGGTTCTAAGGCAATAGCTCTAGCAATGCCAATACGTTGTCTTTGTCCGCCAGAAAACTCATGAGGATAGCGATTAAAATAAGTTTCGTCTAAACCAACTTTTAACAATAGATCTAAAACGCGCTGTTTTCTATCTACTTCAGAGGTGCCAATATGATGAACTTTCATTGGTTCCATAATTGCGTTTCCCACTGTAAGTCTTGGGTTTAGTGATGCGTAGGGATCTTGAAAAATGATCTGGATGTCTTTTCTAAGTTTTCTAATTTCAGACTTTGAAAGTTTGGTAATGTCTTCACCTTGATATAAAATGGAGCCAGCAGTAGCTTTGTCTAATTGCAATATAGCGTTTGAAAGTGTTGATTTCCCGCATCCAGATTCTCCAACCAAGCCTAAAGTTTCCCCTTTGTATAGTTTGAAGGATACATTATTCACAGCTTTAAAAGTATCTGGTTTTGAGAACCATCCAGATTTTGATATGAATTCCTTTTCGAGATTTATGACTTCTAAAAGAGGTTTTTTATCGTATAATGTTTTGTGGGCTTGAGAGCGTTCTTCCGAAGAAATAATATCTGATTTAGCAGTTTTATTAATAAAATCATCAATGGTTGGTAATTGCTTAAGTCGCGTGTCCATTGATGGTTTTGAGTTGATTAATGCTTTGGTGTATAAATGCTTCGGAAATTTAAAAACTTGCTCAACGTCACCTTGTTCAACAATATCTCCGCGATACATCACCATAATTCTATCTGCAATTTCTGAAACAAGTGACAAGTCATGGGAAATAAAGATAATGCTCATTTCTTGCTCTTTTTGTAACTGTTTTAGCAACAAAATAATGTCTTTTTGTACGGTAACGTCAAGCGCAGTTGTTGGCTCGTCTGCAATTAATATTTTGGGTTTACAGGCAATTGCCATGGCAATCATGACACGTTGTTTCTGTCCTCCCGAAATTTCATGAGGATACGCGTCGTAAACACGTTGATGTGTTGGTAATTTTACTTTTTCAAAAAGGGATAATGTTTCGTTTTTTGCTTTAGGTTTTGAAAGAGTTGTATGTTGCAAAAGTACCTCTTGAACTTGTTCACCGCAGGTCATTGAAGGGTTTAGAGAACTCATTGGTTCTTGAAATATCATTGCAATTTCGTTACCTCTTATGTTTTGAAATTGTTTGGATGTAAGGTTGGTGAGGTCTCGCTCTTCAAATAGAATCTGTCCATTTTTGATTTTTGAAATTTTCTTCGGAAGCAAACCAAGAATCGCTAATGAGGATACCGATTTTCCTGAACCAGATTCTCCCACAACACCTAAAATTTCATTTGGATGCAAATAATAGGAAATGTTATGAATAATCTCTTTTTCAATGCTCTCCGAAGAAAAAGAAATTGAAAGGTTTTTGACATCAAGTAATTTTGTTTTAAGCATTAGTAAATGTAGTTATTTTCTAATTTTATCAATTAGAAATTTTAGAACAATTTTAGGATAAAAACTAATTGTATTACTTAAACCGGGTGTTTTTTCAAATAAATTTTTGATTTTATCAAGATATTAATTAACAACTATGAATGCGATTTATATTTTTGTTTTGTGCTGATATACAGGTGATATAGAGCATTTTCGAAAAGTATTGATATTAAGATTTGTTGAAAACACTTAACTTATTTTAAAAAATGTTAATAACTATTTTTGGTTTGTGTTAGGTGAGGTTTAAAAATATATATAGTTTTGCGCCTTCTAATTGTGAAATTTTTACGTTAGATTTTCCGCTACCCCCTTTCATAATAAACTTCAATTTTCTACGCACAAATCTGTTGTGAGACAGTTTTTTTAAATCTTGAATTAATCAATAAATTGATAAAGTCGGCATGATGTGTAAAATTGACAATGTTTTAAATGAATCTATAAATTCATTAAATACCTCAGTAAAAAATAGTTTAATAAATAAAAATAAAGTTGGTGATTCAAAATTGAATCACATTTTTAAACAGACTATATTATTCTCTTTTTTAATATTTCTCTCTTTCACAGCATTAAATGCTCAAACACTTAAAGCCTTTCCAACAGCAAATGGAGCAGGAGCTTATGCAACAGGCGGAAGAGGTAAGCCTGTGTATGTGGTAACTAATTTAAATAATTCTGGTGTTGGGAGCTTTAGACAAGCCTTAGAAAACACAAAAAATACCGATGGAGGCATTATAACTTTTGCTGTATCTGGTACAATTGTCCTCACTAATAAATTACATTTCCGAGATCAAGATAATGTTACTATTGCAGGACAAACATCTCCAGATGGAGGTATTACTATTGTAGGTGCTAATTCATCAGCTAGATTTGAAATTTCAAATATGAATAACCTTATAATAAGATATGTAAGATTCAGACCTAGTTATCCTGCTTATCCTGCTACAGAGCTTGATGCTCTTAACATCTCCCACTGTAGCAATTACATTATTGACCACTGCTCTATATCTTGGGGTACAGATGAAACTGCAGATGCTGGTAACGGTAGTAATTTTACTTGGCAAAGAAATCTATTTGCTGAAAGTAATAAAACGGGAATGATATTGGGCGGAGATGTTGATCAATCTGAGAATATGAGTTTTATAAACAACATGTTTTATAATTGTAGCAAAAGATTTCCTAATTATCAATCCAACGGAAGAGTAGATGTTATTAATAATGTAGTTTGGAATTTTAGAACGCTTATTAGTGTGAGTCAAGGAGGGCATGACCTAAATCATATAGGTAATTATTATCAATATTTTACTAATTATCCAGCTGCAGATGAATCAAGATGGAATCTCTGGTATCCTTTTAGCCAAGCAACGGGAGCACCTGTAACTCAATTCCCATCTATATACACAAGTGGTAATTACATAAGTGATGTTTTGACAAATCCAAATGCAGATAATTACTTTACTTGGAGATGGAGATTTAATCCTATTGGAACGCCCTATTCTGGAGCACCAACCAACAGCCAACTCACAACAGATTTTAAAGCAAATACTCAATTTCCACTTCTAGGCGGTTCTTTTGCAATCCAATCTGCAGTTGACGCTTTTGAAGATGTAAGATACAATGTAGGAGCTAATGCTCGTTTGGATGAAAATGGAAACAATATTGAAGAGATAGATAATCCAGATTCTATTTATTTGAATAATGTTCAAAATGATATTCTTGTAAATTTTACTCCTGAAACAAATCTATCGACAGCTCATTATAATGCATTTCAAGCTAGTGTAAGTACTCAGCCCATAAATACACATCCTTCAAATTTTGACACGAATAATGATGGTATTCCCAACCAATGGATGCTTAATAAGGGTTTTAATGAAAGCCAGGATATCACAACATACGTGTGGCCTAGTGGATATGTTGGTATTGAAGAATATTTGAATGAAATTGATGATGTCACATTACTACCTACTTTTACTACTGAGTGTCCTTTAGAAGTTACATCCTTCCCATATTCGGAGGGATTTGAGAACACTTTGGGAGCCTGGTCACAATCGTCATTTGACGACACGGACTGGATGGTCAATTCAGCTGGGACACCATCGACAGGTACGGGACCATCAGGTGCTTCACAGGGCACTTACTACGTTTATGTAGAAGCCTCTGCAATGGGATCCCCTACAAAGCAAGCAATCCTAAACTCACCGTGTTTTGATCTTTCAGGCCTAACAGATGCGAACTTCAGCTTTAAGTACCACCAGTTTGGTGCAGATGCTCTGGGAAGCATCGATCTTGAGGCGAGTGATGACAACGGGACGACCTGGACATCCATTTGGAACAGTAGTGGTAATTTGGGAGATACTTGGCTAACAGCAGATGTAGACCTTGGAGCCTATGCAGGAGGAAGTCTACAATTGCGTTTCAATAGAGTAACCGGTAACACATGGCAAGGGGATGTTGCGATAGACGATGTTTATTTATCTGAGGGTAGTAGTGGTAATTCCTCAAACACAGGTAACGGATGCTTGGATGGTATCAGCTCCTTCCCATATTCGGAGGGGTTTGAGAACACTTTGGGAGCCTGGTCGCAATCGTCAATTGACGACACGGACTGGATGGTCAATTCAGATGGCACACCATCGACAGGTACAGGACCGTCAGGTGCTTCACAGGGCACTTACTACGTTTATGTAGAAGCCTCTGCAATGGGATCCCCTACAAAGCAAGCAATCCTAAACTCACCGTGTTTTGATCTTTCAGGCCTAACAGATGCGAACTTCAGCTTTAAGTACCACCAGTTTGGTGCAGATGCTCTGGGAAGCATCGATCTTGAGGCGAGTGATGACAATGGGACGACCTGGACATCCATATGGAACAGTAGTGGTAATTTGGGAGATATTTGGCTAACAGCAGATGTAGACCTTGGAGCCTATGCAGGAGGAAGTCTGCAATTGCGTTTCAATAGAGTAACCGGTAACACATGGCAAGGGGATGTCGCGATAGACGATATTTATTTATCTGAAGGTAATACTAATAGTTCATCAAACACCGGTAACGGATGCTTGAATGGTATCAGCTCCTTCCCATATTCGGAGGGGTTTGAGAACACTTTGGGAGCCTGGTCACAATCGTCAATTGACGACACGGACTGGATGGTCAATTCAGATGGCACACCATCGACAGGTACAGGACCCTCAGGTGCTTCACAGGGCACTTACTACGTTTATGTAGAAGCCTCTGCGCCTATGGGATCCCCTACAAAGCAAGCAATCCTAAACTCACCGTGTTTTGATCTTTCAGGCCTAACAGATGCGAACTTCAGCTTTAAGTACCACCAGTTTGGTGCAGATGCTCTGGGAAGCATCGATCTTGAGGCGAGTGATGACAATGGGACGACCTGGACATCCATATGGAACAGTAGTGGAAATTTGGGAGATACTTGGCTAACAGCAAATGTAGACCTTGGAGCCTATGCAGGAGGAAGTCTACAATTGCGTTTCAATAGAGTAACCGGTAACACATGGCAAGGGGATGTCGCGATAGACGATGTTTATTTATCTGAGGGTAGTACTGGTAATTCCTCAAACACCGGTAACGGATGCTTGGATGGTATCAGCTCCTTCCCATATTCGGAGGGGTTTGAGAACACTTTGGGAGCCTGGTCGCAATCGTCAATTGACGATACGGACTGGATGGTCAATTCAGCTGGGACACCATCGACAGGTACAGGACCGTCAGGTGCTTCACAGGGCACTTATTATGTTTATGTTGAAGCATCAGGGGATACGGGATATCCTAACAAACAAGCTGTTTTAAACTCACCATGTTTTGATTTAAGCAGTGAAACTTCAGCTACATTCAGTTTTAATTATCACCAGTTTGGAGACAAAGAAATGGGAACTATAGAGTTAGAGGTTAGTCAAGATGACGGAGTAAGTTGGACTAGCATATGGAATAGTATAGGAAATCAAGGTAATTCTTGGAACGCAGCTAATATCGACCTTTCTGCTTATACTGGAGGAAGTTTACAATTGAGATTCAACAGAATTACGGGTAGTGTATGGAAAGCAGATATTGCCATTGATAATGTTAATTTATCAACCAGTTCTATTTCCTCAAGAAATATGACTGATATATCTAAAGAACCCACAGAAATAAATGAAGTAAAGGAAATCATTTTATATCCTAATCCGGTTGAAGGAAAAACACTTTATATAAAGTCTGAATATTCCAACCTTTCTTATGAAATTTACAATATGGTTGGACAGAAAGTTTCCGCAGGAATTGTAAAAAACAACTCTATGAACATTAGTAATTTAAACGGAGGAGTCTATAGAATCATATTTTCTTCGGAAGGAGAAATCATTACAAAACAGTTTATCAAACAATAGATTAGATTTTTTAATAAATTTACTTAGTGAGACCTCTTTATCTTGTTTACATGATAAAGAGGTTTCCTCATTATAATAGCTTCCATATCAAGAAATGTAGTTGTTTTCTTCACGTAAATTACGGAAAAACCGTAACCAAAAAAACAAATATTGTAATTCAACGAAAACGTTATAGTAAAGTTTTGATATTAACAATATTTTAATACTTTCACGACACAATATTTATTTTTAACAACAATTAATTACACATTTAACATGAAAAAAACAATTACTTTAGCATTATTGTGTTTTCTCACTATTACTTCTTTATTTGCCCAAGATGTACAAGAGAGAAACTGCGGAGCAATGGAAAATCTAGCAACGAGGAAACAACAAGATCCAACTCTTGAAGCCCGTATGCAACAGATTGAAATATTTACTCAAAACAAAATTGAGCAGATGCAAAATAGCAGAATTGATGGTAGCATAATTACCATTCCAGTTGTTGTGCATGTTTTGTATCGAAATAGTACAGAGAACATAAGTGTTGCCCAAATTCAATCACAACTAGACGTTTTAAATGAAGATTTTAGAAGAACCAATCCAGATGCAGACAATGTTTGGTCTCAGGCAGCAGATTCTGAAATTGAATTTTGTTTAGTCACCGTAGATCCTAATGGTAACGCAACAACCGGTATTACCAGAAAATCAACAACGAGAAGAGACTGGGGAACTAGTGATGACATGAAAAGATCATCAACCGGTGGGATTGACCCTTGGAATACTTCAGAATATTTAAATATGTGGATTGTGCCACAAATGTTAAGTAATGGAGGAACTATTTTAGGCTATGCGCAATTTCCAGGAGGAAGTGCTGCTACAGATGGTGTTGTTATGGCTTATAACTATTTTGGAAGAACGGGTAATGTTTCTGCACCATTTGATGGAGGTCGTACAACAACTCATGAAGTAGGTCACTTTTTTAACCTTCGTCATATTTGGGGAGATGCTAACTGCGGAAATGATTTTGTAAGTGATACACCAACTCATCAAACCTCTAATGGAGGATGTCCAATAGGACAAACATCTTGTGGATCTACAGATATGGTTCAAAACTATATGGATTACACAAATGACTCTTGTATGAACTTATTCACAACTGGCCAAAAAAATAGAATGCGTGCAGTATTGGCTGCAGGTGGTGCTAGACGTAGTTTAGCATTGTCAGATAAATGTGGAGCTGTAACACAGCCAACTTGTAATGATGGTATTCAAAACGGAAATGAAACAGGAGTAGACTGTGGAGGATCATGTACCCCATGTCAAACAGGTAATCAATATTGTAACTCACAAGGTAACAGTGTTGCAGATGAGTATATTTCTAGAGTACAAGTGGGAAGTATCAATAAATCTTCTGGTGCTCAATCATATTCAGATTTTACAAGCACTTCAACAGATTTAAATAAAGGCTCTAATTATACGTTAACCGTAACTCCAACCTGGACGGGTACAACGTATAGTGAGGGTTATGCTGCATGGATAGATTATAATGACGATGGGGATTTTACAGATTCTGGAGAACAAATTTTATCTATTGCTGCAACCCAAACAACACCAGTAAGCGGAACATTTACAGTACCTGCAGGAACCACAAATGGAGATAAGAGACTGCGAGTATCTATGAAATATAATGGTACGCCAACATCTTGTGAGACATTTGATTATGGAGAAGTTGAAGATTATACTGTAAATATAACTACAGGTGGAACAAATCCTCCAACGGGTTGTACAGGTGGTGTATCTTCATTTCCTTATAATGAAGGATTTGAGAGCGGATTTGGAGCTTGGACACAAGCAACTAATGATGATTTTAACTGGACGAGACGTTCTGGCGCAACACCATCAAGCAATACAGGTCCTACTAGTGCAACGGAAGGTTCTCAATACATATTTATGGAATCATCTTCACCAAACTACTCAACAAAGCGTGCTATTTTAGAGTCACCATGTTTTAATTTATCAGGACAAAGTCAAGCGACTTTTAATTTTAAATATCATATGTATGGTACTTCTGCAATGGGTAATTTAAAATTAGCGGTGAGTACAAATAATGGATCGTCTTGGACTACAATTTGGACAAGATCAGGCAATCAAGGTAATTCTTGGTTAAATGCCAATGTAGACTTATCGTCTTATGCTAATTCTAATATAAAACTTCGTTTTGATGGAACTACAGGTACAACCTGGCAAGGTGATATGGCAGTTGACGCTGTAAGTTTAACAAATGGAGCTGCAGATAAATGTGCAGGAGTTGCACCATATAATGGAAGTCAATCCTACTCTATTGGAGATAAAGTAACGTATCAAGGTTCTCTATATGAAAGAACATCATCAGGTTGGATTAATTTAGGACCTTGTGGTACCGCTAGAATAACAGATGAAGGTTTTGTTCAATATTTAGATGTTCAGATTTCTTTATACCCTAATCCAGTTAAAGGTCGAGAATTATTTATTGAATCTAATATTGAAAATCTAGAGTTTACTGTTGTAAATATGTTAGGTCAAGAAGTTGCTAAAGGTACATCATCAAACACTATTGATGTTGGCAATCTTAAACCTGGACTTTACCTTGTACAGTTTAACGTCAATGATAAATTTGAAACCCGTAAGTTTATCAAACAATAAATATATTTAATTAGTTGATATTAAAAATCCAGACATCGTGTCTGGATTTTTTTGTTTTGAAAATTTTTTTAGAACCAAAGAATTCAACTGATAATGAAACAAATTGGAAAAGTATAGAAATCAGTAAACATGAAGTAAAGCATTGGTGCAACTAAAGGAGTTTAAGTATTTAACTTTAATAATCTCATTATTTGGACAGAAGCTCCAGTCTCGCTTTTGAAAGATTCTGATAGGGTTAAAGTTCGAGATTTCACTAACCAACGCCATAAAATTTACACTCAGGAAATGTTCTATATCTCTTATACACATTTACAAAACTACGAATGCCATTAATTGATTTTAGTCATAAAAAAGTTTTAGACTAGTACATAATTTCCCTTTAATTTATTTCCATTTACAACTTAACTAGCTACGAATATGTTGCCTAAACGTGAATGATCTCATTATCATGAAGTAGCTCATCTCCACGTAATCTCAAAAATATCTGAGCCACTGCTATTGTATCTTTCTCGCAATAGGTAATGATGCGGTCTACTTCCTTTTCTTTGTAATAGACACGATACACTTCGCTGCCATCTATGTCATCTTTTGGTGATGGGATGCCTAAAACATTGGTTAGTAATTTAAGAGAGGTATAGGTTTTATAGTCTCCAAACTTCCAGAGTTCTAATGTGTCGACGTGTGGGACTTCCCAGGGTTTTTTTCCGAAGAGATTTAATTTATAAGGCAACTCTATATTGTGAATGATCATACGACGTGCGATATACGGGAAATCAAATTCCTTCCCGTTGTGCGCACAAAGCAAATGTTTGCTGGAGCTAAAATGAGTGATGAGAAGATTTTTAAAATCTTTCAGAATTTTAATTTCATCACCAAAAAAAGATGTGACCCTAAACGTTCTCACATCACCTTCCATTTTAAAATACCCTACCGAAATACAAACTATTTTACCAAACTCTGCCCAAATGCCTGCGCGCTCGTAAAATTCTTCCGCAGTAAATTCGTCACGTCTTTGATATTGTGATTTATGGGACCATAAGTCTTGTTTGACGTCATCCAATTCAGAAAAATGCTCAGTCTCAGGAACTGTTTCGATGTCTAAGAATAAGATGTGTTCTAAATTGAGTTTTGAAATCATTAGTGTTTTATAGTTTCGGTTTGAGTTATATTTTGATTGATGAGCTCTATGGCTTTCTCTAATACTTCATCACGACCTTCTGTAATGCCTTTTATAGTTGGTTTTACTTCTATATCTGGCACAATCCCTATGCGTTGTGTTTCGCTACCATCTGGATATTGAACTCCAATTCCAGATATCATAGTGCTTAAGCCTCCTGGTAAATTAATGGATGATACATTGCCATCTGCTCCTGCTGTGGTGCTACCAATTATTGTTGTTTTATCGCCTGCTCTAAATGCCATTGCAGTATATTCTGCATTGCTTTGAGATATTTCATTTACCAAGACAATAACCTTTTCACCTTTATACGTCCAACCCCTTTTTCGACCAACTTTATGGCCATCTCGATGTGTGAATTCTCCGGGTTGATTTATACTGCCTTGTGTAAATTTAACAAAATATGAACGATTACTGTTCAAATAGTTACCAAGTTTGAACGGAACAAAGGTTGAAGGATAATTTCTAATATCTACAATGATGCCTTTGGTATCTTTAAATTCTTCTTTTAGTAAATCAATATCTTCATCTGTAATATTTTGTAAGGTAACATATCCAATATCATCATTTAGTTTTTTAAAACTGCTTTCAGTGCGCTCAGGATACCATCTATAATATCCTTTAATCTCGTTTTTATTGAATAGGTCTATAGATAAATCTCTGGTAGTTTCTTTGCGTTTTACAGTTAATTGCAAACTTTGCTTAGTAGAACGCAACATATCAAAACTAATATCCCTTAATCGCGTAGGTTGGTTCGAAGCTGGATAAAAAGCATTCATCTCTTCTACTAATAAATCAATAGGTTTATCATTGATATGTGTAATGACATCACCAATTTCTAATCCAGTGTCTTTACTTTTTTCTTCATCGAAAAAATCGTCTACAACTAGTTTGCTTTCAATAAATTTTACGTGAACGGGTGCAAAATAATAACCACGCTGTTCTTGGATTTTATCATTTCCTCCCCAAAGATTGGCATGTGTGTCTTTGATATCTGCAATCATTTGAAGTGCTGCCAACTCATATTCTAATTCATTGTTTGCATTTATGAACTTCGGAATATATTCTGAAAGACAACTATCCCAATCTTTATCTATTAGATGTTTATTCGGAAAGAAATAGTTAATCATATTCCAATAGCGATACACAAATAATAACCTGAAACCAGCGTCTGGATATTTCATTTCTGAATAGGGATTCTCATTTTTAAACTCGGGATTCCCAACACCTGGCATCATACCAATATAATAATGGTTACCTTGATTTCTATTTTTTTGAATGTACTGTAATTTGTTACTTAGTTCTTTGGAGATTGAGTTAGAAGTCATCCAGTCTAAATTGGGTTTTAGAAAGGCATTTTTAGATACTTCCTTACAAGATTTACAGAGTTCAACAGTACCTAATTGATCAATCCAAGCGATTAGAATAGCATCACGTTCTTCAATGGTTTTTGCATTTTGATAATCTGGTAAAACTCTAAATAATTCATAATCCCAATTAACATTGCCTTTGGCAATTTCAGGATGATGGTATTTCAAAAATCCCCAAACACGTCCTAGTAAATCTAAGTTCTCTATTTTTTGAGTAGTTAAATTTCCGAAGGTAATATTAGAACCATTATCAAATTCTTGATCTAATTGTACTTTGTCCAACGCTTTCTTTGGAGCTTGTTCTAAAGGTTTACCATCAATAGTTATTTCTAATTTATCGATCCATATTTTCCCAGAACCCGAAAGTAGTCCTCCAAACACTATTTGTTGTGCACGATTATCCAGATCTAATTCAATTTCATATTTTTTCCAGTCATTTGTGCCATTTATTTTTCTTGATCGCATATTATCAAATGCAATCTGTGGATCGATACGCAACCACAAACCTGCAAAACCATTAACGTTTTCCGTTTTGAGATAACCTGTGAGCTTAATTTTTTCACCTCCAAAATTGGCTGGAATAGTGTAGGCTAATGCCTTAAATTGTGTGTTGGCTCCCGTGCTTTCAATGGCTCCAGAGACTTTTCCATTTTTGACGACTGAGGTATCAAAAGAGACTTTGTAATCTCCAGTACCGAAGGTTGTCCAACCTTTAGCGCTATCGTTTTCAAGGATTTCAAAATCTAAATTGTGAGAGGTTTGCGCAGATATAAGAGCGTATAAAAAAAGTGTGATTGTTGAGAGTACTGTCGTTTTCATGATTGATTGATTTTTATCAAAAAAAGTATAATTCAAGAAAACTAGCTCTAACTAATTGTTAAATAACAAAATATTATGATTTGGTGTTCAGCATTTTATAAGCCTCTTCTATATATACTCCAATGTCATTACTAAATGTATTTGCATTGTTGTCTGGAGATTTTCTGTGTCCTAATCTCACGATTATGATGTTGTCATTTGGTTCTACTATAACGTATTGTCCCAAATGACCGCGCATCATAAAAAACTCTTTTCCCATATAATCATACAGCCACCACCCGTATCCATATTGAGGACTTTGAGCAAAACGGGGTGTTATTGATTTGGAAACAAATGCAGAGTCTAAAAGTTGTTTCCCGTTCCATTTACCATGGTCTTTATAGAGTTTTCCAAAGCGAGCAAAATCTTTAGCATTACTTCCAATACAGCAAAATGCTTTTGCCAATCTATTGTCTTCATCATCTAATTGCCATAACGCATTATCAGATGATCCAAGAGGTTTCCAAAAGCTTTCAGATAGATAGTTTGATAACGTTTTGCCTGTAGCTTTTTCTATGATCATGCCTAACAATTGTGTGCTACCACTTAAGTATTCAAATTCTACTCCAGGTGTTTTTACTACTTTTTGGTCTAAAATGGTTTCAGCAAGATCATCATCATAATTAGCTCGTGCTGTTACAGAAAACGGACTTGTATAAGACTCAACCCAGTCTAAGCCAGAAGCCATTGATGCCAGATCTCCAACCGTTGTCTTGGCGTAGCTATATTCTGGATAAAAGTCACTTATAGGTTGATCTAAGCTTTTTATGTAACCATCCATTATTGCTTTTCCCAGCAACCCAGAAACATAACTTTTAGCCATAGAAAACGAATTAGTTTTGGAGTTCTCATCAAAACCTTCGTAATATTTTTCAAACCAAATACTATCATTTTTTATGATGACATAGGCAATAGTGCCCCAATCTTGGTTAGACTGTTCTAAAGTTTTAGTGGAAGAAACGGTGTTGTAATTTTTATGGTTTGGCCAAGCATCGATTTGAGCTCCTTTTTTTATGGTATCGTTTTCAAAATACGGGAAATCGTCAATAAATGCTGTGTCGTGACCAGTTAAATAAACCACGCGAACTCCCCTTAAAATATAACCGTAGTCAAAAACATACAGTAATAGAACCAATACTGCAATGGTGATAAGTGTCCATTTAAGGAATTTTTTTAAATATTTCATGGTTTGTAATGCTTTGTAGACTAAATATATGCAATTATTTTATTTAAAATAAGCGTTGTTGCTTGTATGGATTTTCATGTTCTATCAACCATTTTTTACGGTTTAGACCACCAGCATATCCTGTTAGACTACCATCCTTACCAATAACTCTATGGCATGGTACGATAATCCAAATTGGGTTTTTACCGTTGGCATTTGCAACAGCCCTAATAGCTTTAACATCGCCCAATCTTTTTGACAATTGGAGATACGAAATGGTTTTTCCATAAGGTATTTCTTGCAGAAGTTCCCAAATGAGCTTTTGAAAATCGGTACCTTGTGGATTCAGTTTTAAATCAAACGATTTACGAGTACCTTCAAAATATTCTTTGAGCTGTATCACACAATCTTCTAATTCCGTAGGAATAATATCTGTTTCCTTTTCTTCGGAATTTAAAATAACAACTTCGGAAATCCCTTCATCATCACCAACAATTTTGGTATAACCTAAAGGTGATTTAATGATACACTGCTCCAAGAATTATTTGTTGTTTTCGGGATCCTGTTTTTCATCAGTATCTTCTATAATACCAAGTTTTTTGGCTCTAGCTTCCCAGCTTTTTCTTGCCATATTTTGCAGGTCTGATACGTTATCGCTTTCATCCATAATTTCAAGACCGAGTAGTGTTTCTATAACATCTTCCATAGTTACCAAACCGCTTACAGAGCCATACTCATCGACAACCAATGCCATGTGGTTTCTGGTATCTACCAATTGCTCAAACAATTTGGGGATTGGTAATTCTCGATCTATAACAATGATATGTCTTTTAATTTCAGATAATTTTTTATCACCATTATCTAAGGCCATTTCCCTGAAGATTTCATCTTTAAGTACTAAACCTTTTATATTATCTGCATCACCAGAATAAATAGGAATTCTAGAAAAACGTAGGTTCATATTTTTACCGAAAAAATCTGCTATCGTCGTGTTTTCGTCTTCTGCTTTCATGACGGTTCTTGGCGTCATAACATCTTTTGCAAAGACCTCTTTAAAGTTAAGTAAGTTTCTAATGATCTTGCTTTCGTTTTCTTGAAAAACACCTTCTTCATGTGCCATATCTGCCATCACCATAAAGCCTTCTCTACTTAAGACACTGCCATGACCTTTACCTCCAATAAGTTTTGTGGTTAATCTCAAAAGCCATAGAATTCCTGTCCATTTTAAAGGAAAAATTAAGATTCGCAATGCTTTGGCTGTAAAGTTGGCGAGTTTTTTCCAGTAGGTTGCACCAATTGTTTTTGGGATGATTTCTGAAGCAACTAAAATTAAAATCGTCATTATGGTGGAAACAATACCAACCATGAGATCTACTGTAAAGGCGATACCGAATACACTGGTCTCTTCGCTTCCATAAAGTTCTGCATAGGCTACTTTGGCTTGTACACCTACTAGAATCGCTCCAACCGTATGTGCAATTGTATTGAGAGTGAGAATAGCAATTAGAGGCCTGTCAACATCTTTTTTAAACTCTTCTAGCGTTGCAGCGTAATGTTTGCCTTCTTTCTTCTTAACGTTGATAAACGTAGGTGTTATGCTTAATAGAACAGCTTCTAAAATGGAGCATAAAAATGAAAAGAAGATAGATATAAGTGCGTAAAATATAAGTAATCCCATAAATTATTTTAGTTTGATGCTAATTTACAAAATTCCAATCCACTATTTTGATAACTATCAATTAACCTTTTACCTTATTCTGTTTTTTAAAAAAGGGTCTACGCACAAATACTCTAAAGATTATTAGCGTTTAAGAGCAAAATGAGATTTAAATTGTCTTTCAACATATTTATCATCTAAAAACTTAACAGTAAACCAATAATCGGCTGCAGGTAAACGTTTCCCGTTTAAAGTACCGTCCCATCCAATGGAATCATCATTTAAGGTAGTGATGAGCTTACCATATCTATCATAAACGTAAATTATAGGTTGTATCAGTTCCTTAACGCCTATTATTTGCCAATAATCCTTGACACCGTCATTGTTTGGTGTAAATACTTTCATGTAATCGACAAATACTTTTTCTACAATTACTTGTCCACATCCATTAACGTCTATGATTCTAAACTCATGATATCCAGCCATTACTTCTGAAAATAGAGGAGAGGTCTGGTATGGGCCATTATCAATGCTATAGTTATAAACTCCATAGCCATTTGCAATGATCTCAACCATGTGAATTTCAGAAAAAGGATTAGATATAATATTTACCTCTAATGTTTGTGGAGGTCCAGATGGAGTTACGACAGCTTGTTCGATAATATCACATCCAGTTTCTATTAAAGTGGCTTTTACGGAATAGTTTCCAAAATTCGTGGCAGTTAATTCATTTGAAATTTCTCCAGGAATAACATCACCTTCAAAATACCATTCAAAACTATGAAGTGTATTTGATAGTCCTGTTGTTAAAATAGGTGGATCGTAATCTAAATTTACGGTATCATCGCTGTTTAAGCAGATTTTACCATCTGTCAATTCAAAATCTGGAGGTATATTAATAGTGACACCAAAAGGACTGTAAGAAAAACATCCAGAATCATTATCTGTACTCTTTACATATAAAGTAAAAGTAACAGCACCCGACGTTGTATAATTAGAAGCAGAAATATTGACACCATCTATTGCATTCTGTTCTGTTTCATGGTATGTAATGGTATGTGTTGATGAAGAGTAACTGCCCAAAGCAAAGGCATTTAATGGCGTCAAATCAATTGATGTTACATAGTCTAGATCTTCATCACAGTAAAATTGATTTGGTATAGATGGTGTATCAGGAACCGGAGGGCCAGTAATTACAATTATTGAAGAATCGCTCGTAACGCATTCATATTGTTCTAATACAAAATTAGCATATGTTCCTGGGGATAAATCGTTTAAAATAATATCGCCAATCTCATTTGCAGTTTCAACTTCAGGACCAAAAAGCTCACCGTTGTATGTGTATTGATATTTGTAATTTGTATAAGGAGTTAAACCAGAAAAACGTATCACTCCGTTTTGATTAACACAATCTGTAGACTCTTGGCTTGTAATTGTATAGTTTGGTGGTTCGGGATCCAGCAGTTCAAACACAGTATCGATATTTGTAGAACAACCACTATAGCTCAACATTAAATTAGTATAGTTTCCAGCATCTAAATTTAAAATTGCAACATCTCCATTTTCGTCTGCAATATAGGTAGTGTCAGGTATTAAAACTCCATCATCTAAATATTGTATAACATATGATTCTCCAGGCTCTAAACCAGAAAGTACGATTTGCCCATCACCACCACTACAAACTGATGGGTTTTGTTTAAAAACATTTACTATTAATGGAATAAATGTTTCATCGATATTCTCAAGAATATAATAATATGTGAATCTTGTGGTTTCGCCAGGCTCCAAATCACCCAAATTAAAAGCGATTGAAATGGCTTCATCCAGGAAGTTTACAGAGTCTCCTTCCGCAGAAGAATATCCAGTACCATTCCAAACAGCACTTGCGTTTCGGTTTTCAAACCCACCATAACTAACTCTGGCAATCTCATTTTGAGCATAAAAACTTACGTTTGATCCATCCATGTCCTGAGAGCTTCCAATAGGAGGCTGAGAGGCTTTAACTAGGCAAATATCATCATCAGCAGAAGATGCCTGTGATATCAGCTCAAGATCGGTCTCATAATTTCCACTCAATGTAACATTGTTATCTGGATCTACATTATGCATGAAAAAAACGTCTTCTTTTATTTCTTCGGAAACGTTTGTAATAATGGTAGTCATTTGTATAAAAAGCCCATCTTTTGTAATACTGTAATAACGTTTTAGATTGAGCCCAACCACATTTCCTTCCCAGGTGATCTGTGCAGTATCTTCAAAACAGTCCGATTGTATAACGTTAACTCCTTTTATCTCACCCGGAATTTGAAAAAGACCACTTGTATTATTATTGTTGAAGTTTTGCCCACTAACTTCAATAGCAAAACCTTCTTCTGGAGATCCAGGAGTAAAGAAATCACCATCATAATCAACCCAACCATCTGCTAACGGATTTGCAAGAAATCCAAATAATTCGTTTCCATCCTGCTCTCTATTGTCGTGAAAGCTTGCAGGAGTGTTTTCTGTTCGAGCTCCATAAACACCTTTAGAATTAATTGCAAATTCTATAAAGTCTCCTTTTGCCCAGCCTTCTCCATCAAGCTCAAAGGCTTCAAGTTGGGCGTTTATACAATTAAAAGAGAGAAAAAAGATTATGAGTAGGCCAGGAAATTTTAGGTTGTTAAGCATTTGAGTAGTAAGTTTAGTACCACAAGTATAATAATTAATTTAAATAATCAATAATATCTTGACCTTAAATTGTAAAAAAACCTTTCCCAAATTAGAATTATGTTAATTTATTGGCGCTCATAGAAGTATGCTTTTTTGAAAATAATTTTTACTGAAATACGACTAAAAATACTTGTAAATAAATCTATATAAAATAGTCCTGAAAATAGTATTTAAAGAGGTTTTGAAAACCCCTAATTTGTATAAGACAGCAGACTGGAAATATCCTCTTATGTTAGTTGCGGAAAATTAACACAAGTCATACCATAATCCTCATTCATGATTTCTGTTTTTTCACCATGAAGAAATTTGAGAATTGTTATAGAATCATATTTTTGAGCGACATTTCTAAGTGCTGGTCCGGTCATTTTTCTATCCAATTGGTGACAGGACGCACAATTGGCATTGAAAAGTTTTTTTCCTTCGGAAGAATTCTCGTTATAAAAAGCATTTGTTCCGCAGAAATTAGAATTGTTTAGAGCAGACGTAGTTGTTGAGGCATTTTTTGGTTTCACCGCAATAATTAATATGCTTAGACCAGCAATAATGATAAGCGTTGCTATGAAAATAAACTGTTTCAAACTCTAATATAATAATTTCACTACATCCTTAGCAAAATAAGAAGCAATGACATCTGCACCAGCACGTTTAATCGCTGTAATTTGTTCTAGCATCACTGCGTCATGATCCAACCAACCTTTTTCGGCAGCAGCTTTGAGCATCGCATATTCTCCCGATACTTGATAGACAGCAACAGGTACATCGACCGCATTTTTTATTTCCCGAACGATATCCAAATAGCACAATCCTGGTTTTACCATCACAATATCTGCACCTTCATCGATATCCATTTGGGTTTCTTTGATGGCTTCAAAACGATTGGCAAAATCCATTTGATAGGTTTTTTTATCCTTTGGTATATCCTTGACATCTGCAGGAGCAGAATCCAATGCATCACGAAACGGTCCGTAAAACGAAGATGCATATTTCGCCGAATAACTCATAATCCCAATATCTGTAAAGCCTTCAGTTTCTAAAGTCTCACGTATCGCAAAAATGCGTCCATCCATCATGTCGCTTGGAGCAACAAAATCTGCTCCAGCCTGAGCGTGGGATAGGCTCATTTCAGCTAAAACACTTACGGTATCATCGTTGATTATTTTTCCTTCATTAATAATCCCATCATGACCAAAAGACGAATAGGGATCGAGAGCAACATCTGTCATGACCAACAT
Organism: Psychroserpens sp. Hel_I_66; assembly: GCF_000799465.1. Taxonomy (NCBI): domain Bacteria; kingdom Pseudomonadati; phylum Bacteroidota; class Flavobacteriia; order Flavobacteriales; family Flavobacteriaceae; genus Psychroserpens; species Psychroserpens sp. Hel_I_66. The sequence continues at coordinate 3,068,676 of NZ_JUGU01000001.1, forward strand.
TTCGGGACACACATTCTTGATTGTTTTGATAGCGCGTTGCATAAGACCGTTAGAGTTTAAAGCCTCTGTACCTTTGTTATCTTTTAAATGATCTGGCACTTTCACAAAAAGCAACACCGATTTTAAACCCAAGCCCCAAAGTTCCTTCACTTCCTTTTCCAGTAAGTCTAAACTAAAGCGGTAGTAATTTGGCATAGATGGAATTTCTTGTTTAATCCCTTTGCCTTCGACAATAAATAAGGGAACGAGAAAATCATTAGGAGAAATGATGGTTTCACGAACTAAGCTTCGTATTGATGCGTTGGTTCTTAATCTTCGGTTTCTTCTTAATGGATACATTTTTAAAGTGTTTATGTTTTGATTCATAATGTGTTTATTTTTTAATCCAATCCATAGGATTTTTTAGAACAGTAATTAATTTTTCTTCTTCACTACCAGCTTCAGGGTGATGGTCATAAACCCATTGCACATGAGGAGGTAAGCTCATTAAAATACTTTCAATACGACCATTTGTTTTTAACCCAAAGAGCGTGCCTTTATCGTGAACTAAATTAAACTCTACATAACGACCACGTCTTATTTCTTGCCAATCACGTTGGGCTTTTGTGTATTCTAAATCTTTCCTTTTCTCAACAATTGGAACGTAAGCATCCAAAAAACTGTTACCAACTTCGGTTACAAAATCGTACCAGTTTTGCATGGACATGTCATCGGTTTTCTTGCAATAATCAAAGAAAAGTCCGCCAATACCTCGAGTTTCGTTTCTGTGCGTATTGTAAAAATAGGTATCACATCGTTCTTTGTAGTGAGAATAAAAACTTGAGTTGTGCTTATCACACGCTGTTTTACAAAATTGATGAAAATGTTTGGCATCGTCTTCAAACAAATAATATGGCGTTAAATCTTGACCACCGCCAAACCATTGGTCAACGATATTTCCATTTTTATCATACATCTCAAAATAGCGCCAATTGGCATGAACGGTTGGCACCATTGGACTTTTTGGGTGGAGCACGAGGCTTATTCCGCAGGCAAAAAAATCGGCATCTTCTACACCAAAATACTTTTGCATGCTGTCTGGTAATTTACCGTGTACTCCAGAGATATTGACACCTCCTTTTTCAAAAACATTTCCGTTTTCTATAACTCGTGTTCGTCCTCCACCACCTTCGGGACGGTCCCAAATATCTTCTTTAAAGCTAGCTTTACCATCTACAGCTTCTAGCTTTGCTGTAATTGTATCTTGTAATTCGTGTATGTATTTAAAGAATTTGTCTTTCACGGTTCGCTTTTAAATAATTCATATAACTCCATGTCTAGAGGAGCTTCACCATTGGGTGTAAATTCGTTTTTTAAGGTTTTTTGCCACTTAAACCCACTATTAGTGGCAACATTACTACTTGGTATATTGTCTTTATTTACAATAATTTGTAAACGCTCTAAACCTAAATTTTCAAAGGTATATGTAGAGAGTTTACCTATAGCTTTAGACATTAATCCTTGACCTTTAAAATTGTAGTCGATCGCATACGCAAATTCACCTTGTTTTATATTCCAATCTAGTTCTTTGATGATAATTAATGCTGCAAGTTTTCTAGTTACGGTTTGTTTTAAAGTAAACACAAACTGTGTTTTTTCATAAAAAGCTTTGACATTTTTCTCCACATAAATTTGAGATAACGTCGGGTTCAAATTTTGTTCTAATGTCTTCGGAAAATAGCGTTTCAAACGATCTGTATTAGCAATTGCAAAATCGCAAATCTTCCAAGCATCGCCTTCGTGAATAGCATTAATTTCGAAACCATCAAATTGAGCGATCATTAAAGCCTTGTTATTTGTTCATTAAGTCTGTTTTCCTCTTTCAGCAATTTTACGGTATTTATTGAGGCAGCAGTTACGCTCATTGGTAGAACTAAAATAACTCCAATCACAGGTATGATAAGAAATAGGATGAAAATCAATCCGTTACCAATGGCAATCCCACGATGATTTCTCACAAATTTAATACTATCACGATATTTAAAATGACGTTCTAACGTATAATCCATATTACCAAAACCAGCATAATAGGCTTGAGTTGAAAATAAAAGAACCGTAGAAAATATATTGACCACTGGAATAAATTTGAGAATCAAAAGCGGAATCGTAATCAATAGTTCTTTCAATAAGTTTCTAACGTTTATTCTTATACCTCTCCAAAGTTGTTCGCTAAACGTAGTATTTCTATGATTGTGCTTCTCAACACCCATTAAATGAGCTTCTATTTTTTCTGAAACAGGACTCATAAATGGCGCAGATAACGCCATAATGATATGTTTGTACAAAATTAAGCCTATCGCAAAAATGACGATTGCTCCAAGAATCGTTGAAAAAGAAGTAAATGCCTCTTTTCCCCAATCCCAAGGCCAAACCCTAGAAATGAAATTTCCTATGTTGTCTGAAAGTCCGTAGGTTGAAATAACGATTACACTGGCAGTAATAATACTGATGATGATAGGCACTAAAAAATACTTCCAAAGCTTCAATTTTGAAATTAAAGTAAGACTACCAGAATAGGCTTGTATACCTTTTAAAATATTTTTAAACATCATTTATACTGCGATATCTTCTTTTAAAACTTTTCGATCTTCTTCGCTAATATCTTTAGACCAGATCGCCAATCCAAAAGTTAATACTCCCAAGCGACCAATAAACATCAAAATAATTATTACTAGTTTACCAAAGGTATTTAAATCTCCTGTAATTCCTGTACTTAGACCAACAGTTCCTAAAGCAGATGATACTTCAAATAAAATTTGTTCAAATTTAAAATCATTCGTAAGTGTTATAAAAAAAGTACCTAGTACAATGATGATGGTATAAAATATAAAAGCAGACGTTGCAATATATAGACGCTCATAAGGAATACGTCGTCCTAAAAAAGTAATATTCTTACTGCCTTTTAATCTGCTTTTCATGATTGCGAAAACAGCAGTTAGAGTAGTGATTTTTATACCACCAGCGGTACCTGATGGTGATGCTCCAATATACATTAAAAATATACAAACCAGCATCATAGCTTGATTAAAGAGCCCAAAGTCTACCGTATTAAAACCAACTGTGGTCATGGCGCTCATACATTGAAAAAATGCAGCGAGAAATCTAGATTCTCCATGCGCATCCATTATGGATGGCTCAAAATAAAAAAATGCGGTTCCAAAAGTGAGCAAGATTAAAAACCCAAAGAAAATAATCTTAGTAGTAAAGCTCAATTTATGGGTCTTATCTTTAATTTTTAATCCAAAATCGGTAATCACAATAAAACCTAACGAGCCACAAATAGCCAGCATTGAGATAATGAAATTAATAAAATCATTATCAACATAGCCCATAAAACTATCGTTAAAAAGACTAAAACCCGCTGTGCAAAATGTACTTATACTATGAAAAACAGAAGACCAAATCGCATCTAATGTTGGCATCCCTTCCGTTTTGAAAGCTATAAAAAACAGAACCGCTCCAAGAAGTTCCATGATGAGTGTAAACAGCACCACAGATTTTAGGAAATCTGTAATCTTAATGGTATTTGGCAGCGTAAATTCCGTAGAAAGAATTTTTTTATGCCATAAGGTCATTTTACGAGTCGTTGATAAAATCATGAACGTTGTAAACGATAAATACCCAATACCTCCCAACTGTATTAGGATCATGATTATAAACTGGCCAAAGAAATTATAAGTGTCAAAAATAGAGACTGTAACTAAACCTGTTGTTGAAACAGCTGAGGTTGCTATAAAAATGTTATCCAATATAGACGCACTGGTCTTTTGAAAAATAGGTAGGCAAAGCAACAATGAGCCCAACAAAATATAAGTTAAAAACCCGTAAAATAGGTTTTGTTGAGGTGTCCAACCTTGTTTTAGTAATGCATACTTTTTAGCGAATCTTTGAAATGTATGTTTCATCAACTAAAATTTTAATTTTTTCTTCGGAAATTTTCAAGGATGCTCATACTCTTTTACAGCATCAATAAATGCTTTTGCATGGTCTAAAGGTATGTTTGGTAAAATCCCGTGACCTAAATTGACGATGTATTTATCTTTTCCGAAGTCATTAATCATTTGCGTCACCATTTTCTTGATCTCACTTGGAGGAGAAAATAAACGTGTTGGATCAAAATTACCTTGTAATGTAATGTTTCCGCCAGTTAAATAACGTGCATTTTGTGCAGAGCACGTCCAATCTACACCCAAAGCAGAGGCTCCAGATTTGGCCATTTTGTCTAATGCAAACCAACACCCTTTGCCAAACGCAATTACTGGTGCTTCATCTTTTAAAGCATCGATAATTTGTTGGATATATTGCCAAGAAAACTCCTGATAATCCACAGGCGACAGCATGCCTCCCCAAGAATCAAAGACTTGAACAGCGTTACAGCCTGCTTTTACTTTTTCTTTCAAATAGGCAATCGTCGTGTCTGTGATTTTTTGTAATAATTGATGTGCAGCAATTGGATTTGTAAAACAAAATTCTTTGGCTTTATCAAAGTTTTTAGAACCTTGACCTTGTACACAATAACATAAAATCGTCCAAGGCGAACCAGCAAAACCAATTAACGGGATTTCATCATTTAGCTTTTCTTTGGTTGCTTTGATAGCTTCGTAAACATAGCTTAAAGCCTCTTTTACATCTGGGACAATCACATTATCGACATCTTTTTGAGTACGAACAGGATTTGGTAAATAGGGACCAAAGTTTGGTTTCATTTGTACCTCAATATTCATGGCTTGAGGAATTACCAGAATATCGCAAAATAAAATCGCAGCATCCATACCGTATCTACGAATAGGTTGTACTGTGATTTCACTCGCTAATTCTGGGGTTTGGCAACGTGTAAAGAAATCATATTTAGCTTTGATTTCCATAAATTCTGGAAGGTAACGACCTGCTTGACGCATCATCCAAACTGGTGGACGCTCAACCGTTTCTCCTTTTAATGCTCTTAGAAATAAATCGTTTTTCATAACTAGCCTTTGGCTGTTGGCTTTTGGCCTTTAGCCCATTTTAATTTTATTTATTAAACTATTTATCATTTTGGCTTCCTTATTAAGAAGCTCAAAAATAGTTTTTAATTCGTTTTCTGGAATAAATCTTAGTTTTTGTGCTATTATTAATTGTGTTTCAACTTCAAAAAGAGAACCCATTGCAATTTCAAGAAATCGTTTAAATTCAACATCACTATTTCTACTACAGCCTTCTGCAATATTAGACGGTATAGAAACTGAAGCTCGTGTAACTTGACTTTTCAATCCAAATTTTTCTTCGGAAGGCAATAAATCTGCTAAAGGATATAATTGTTTTACAATCTCAATTCCATTCTTCCAAATTTCAAGCTTTTTGAAATTTCTCATAATACAGGTTATTACAGGTCATTTATTTTAACCTTTAGCCATTTAATTCTAGTAAGACAAGTTTAGCTAAAAGCCAATGGCAAAAAGCTAAAGGCTTTCATAATACTCATTCACCAACTTTACAACACTCTCAACCGTAGGCATTTTAGCAACTCTCACATCTTTAAAATGCTTTTTAGCTTCTTTTGCTGTAGTATCTCCAATACAAAATGCGATAATATCATCGTCATTTTCTTGTTTGTAACTTTGTACAGTTGACGGACTGTAGAACATAACTCCCTCTACGCCATCCTTTATTTTTCTTGAATCGTACTTTGTTTCATAAGCAATGACCTCATTAACATTTATATGGTTTTCAGCCAAAATTGTTGGTAAGTCATCTAGTCTTAAATCACTGCAAAAATAGGTCACATTAGTGCCATCAATAAATTCAACAAGGTGCTCTGCCAGTGCTTTTGCGTTATTTTCGGTATGTTTGACTTTACCAATTTTACGCTCTACAAATCGTTTTGTTTTTCTTCCAACACAATAGATGTTCTCGAATTTCAACTCTTCCGAAGAAAAATTTGTAAGTAATGCCTGTACCGCATTTTTGCTCGTGACAACTACGTTTTTGGGCATTGGTCTTAAAACGGTTTGCGTCATACGGTTTAAACTTATTTTAATAAAATCTGAACTTTCACTAACCACTTCGTCGCAAAACATTTGTTTTTGATCTTCGGTCAACGTTTTGGTAGAATAGATATTTATGTTTCGTGACGACTTTTTTATGCTGTCCATAAGTCGGTTGCCACCACGCTCAATAACGTAATTTGCACAAAACTGTGCGAGATCGTGATGTGCGCCAAGTGCAACTGTACGTTGAACTTCAATTTTTTTGCTACCGTCGAGACTTAAAAGCACACCTTGAAAATGTACTTCTTCGTTTTTAATAAATGCCAATGCGCCAATTGGAGCAGAGCATCCGCCTTCTAAAACGTTTAAGAATTTACGCTCAATGGTTGTTGCTATTTCGGTTTCCTCATGATTGATTTCTGCACAAATAGTTCGGGTTTCTTCGTCATCTTCTAGAGCAGTCACCATAACGGTACCTTGCCCTGGCGCAGGAACCATCCATTCTAAGTTAAAACTTTCTTCGGGTTTTATATCTAAGCGACCTAATCCCGCAGCTGCGAAGATGGCACCATTCCAATCACTGTTTTCCAGTTTTTCCAGTCGTGAATTGACATTACCTCGCAAACCAACCATTGTATGGGTTGGATAACGATTTAGCCATTGTGCTCTACGCCTTAAACTGCCAGTTGCGATAACTGCTTCTCGTTGTGATAAAAACTCTTCGTTATCTTTAAATACTAGGCAGTCTCTAACATTTCCGCGTTTAATAACAGCAGTTTGTACGATGCCTTTTGGTAAAACTGTTGGAACATCCTTTAAAGAATGTACTGCGATATCAATATCTCCATTGAGCATTGCAATGTCCAATGTTTTTGTGAAAACACCAGTTATTCCAAGTTCGTAAATGGGTTTATCGAGTACGATATCTCCCGTAGACTTTACGGGAACTAATATTGTTTTATGGCCTAAATGTTCGAGTTGACTTTGTACAATTTTGGCTTGCCATAGTGCTAATTGACTATCACGAGTTCCTATTCTTATGAGTTTAGACATTCTCTTTGGTTGCTTCGAGTTGAAACACTTTTTTTATGAGTTCTAGGCTATCGTCTGTAGAAACGTCATCGCCTTTTAAATGATGTGCAAAATGATTAGTGATTTTTTGAATAATTTTACTGCTTATCAATTCCGCCTGCGCTTCATTGAAATCACTCATTTTTTTGCGTTGTGTATCTAATTCTGCAGTAGCAAAATCAGTTAATTTATGTTTTAATGCTTTTATGGTTGGTGCAAACTTACGTGTTGCGAGCCATGCATTGAATTCGGTTTTGATCTCTTCTATAATTTTTTCTGCAACAGGTATGTGCGCCTTTCTGCGCTCTAATGTATCATCTGTAATTTGAGCTAAATCATCGAGATGCACTAAGGTAACATTGTTTAATTCTGAAACATTTTCGTTGACATTCTTCGGAATTGAAAGATCCAAAATCAATAGAGGCTTAGTTGTTTGGATGCAGTGTTTATCTACCGTTGGGTTTTGAGCTCCAGTAGCAACTACTAAAATGTCAGAAATGTTGATTTCCTCCTGAAGTTGGGAATAATCCTTAACCAATAAATTGAACTTTCCTGCAATAGCTTCCGCTTTGTCTTTGGTTCTGTTGATTAACGTAATGTGAGGATTCTTGGTGTGCTTTACTAAATTCTCGCAGGTATTTCTTCCAATTTTCCCTGTTCCGAAGAGTAAAATATTTTTTTCTGAAACGTTTTCAATCGACTTCATAATGTATTGTACAGAAGCAAAAGAGACAGATGTTGCACCAGAAGAAATATCGGTTTCGGTCTTGATACGTTTGGAAGCTTGAATGACAGCATTTACCAATCGTTCTAAAAACGGATTGAATAATTTATGTTTTTTTGATAACCTAGCGCTTACTTTTAATTGGCTTATGATCTCAAAATCGCCCAAAATTTGGCTATCCAAACCAGAACCAACACGAAACATATGGGTAATAGCATCTTTATTTTTATAAACGTATGCTACTTTTTGAAACTCCTCAACAGTTCCTTTTGTGTTGTCACAGAGCAATTGAATAAGTTGAAATGGATGTTCTGCAAAACCATATATTTCGGTTCTGTTACATGTAGAAGTGAGTATTAAACTTTCAATGCCATTGTGCTTGGCTTGATTTAATACTGCAAGTTTTGAATCTTCATCCAAACTAAAATGACCACGAATTTCTGCATCAGCTTTTTTATAGCTTAGCCCGATTGCGTAAAATGTTGTGCCTCTCGACATGTTATAGTGCTCCATACTTGATTTGGAAAGTTATCCAGGAAAACTTGCGGTAGCAAAAGTAAAAAGCTTAACCGACAAAAAACAACGCTAGAAGAACTTTTAATATCGTTTGTGGTTTTTTGAGAGTATTTATTAATAAAACCTTATAAATGTTATATTTTTGTAGTCATATCAAGGCTTTAAAATACTTTAGTTTAGAACCAATCTAAATAAGAACAAAATAAATATGGATTTTTCAGACTTAAAAAATATCGCTAGAGGTTCATTTAACGAAACAAAATTAGATGATGGCTTTTTTGTACTTACCTACCAAAATAATGAAAACACGATTCAAACTCTTGAACGTGAGATCGATAGTAGTTATATACAGTTTCATTTTTGCATTAAGGGATCGAGCGAGTTTGTGTTTAATAATGGGAATTACCGTTTAAAGATTGAAGAGGAGAATTCGCTGTTGTTGTATAATCCGCAACGTGATTTGCCTATTCATTTAGAAGTGCATTCTAAGTCTTGGTTGGTGTCTGTATTGGTATCGATTAAAAAATTTCACGGTCTTTTCTCGCAAGAAGCAGATTACATCACGTTTTTAAGCGTTGACAATAAGGATAAAAAATATTATAAAGATGGAAAGATTTCACCATCTATGGCGATTGCTCTTAATCAAATCATCAATTACAATCTCAATTCATCTATAAAAACGCTCTATTTTAAAGGTAAGGCTTTAGAGTTATTGAGTTTGTATTTTAACAGGAGTGAGGATGCAGATATTGAGCAATGTCCGTTTTTAGTAGATGAGACCAACGTCATCAAAATTAGAAAAGCCAAAGATATTATGATCACTCGTATGGCAGAACCACCAACACTTCAAGAGCTTTCCGAAGAAATTGGTCTCAGTCTTAAAAAGCTAAAAGAGGGCTTTAAACAAATTTATGGAGACTCTGTATTTAGTTTTTTGTTTGATTACAAAATGGAAGTCGCTCGCAAATTGTTAGAAGCTGGAAACCACAATGTCAATGAGGTTGGTTTAAAAGTAGGTTACAGTACGTCGAGTCATTTTATTTCAGCATTTAAAAAGAAATATGGGACGACACCAAAGAAGTATTTGATGGCTTTGGGTTAAAATATTCTTAACTATAACCAATTGAATATTTTTTAATAAAATCGTATTTTTGCAAAAACAAAACACACTATGAAAAATATCTTCACTTCAATACTTGTCTTACTTATTTCAATCTCAACGTTTGCGCAATCCCATAAAGAAGAGGTCACGAAAAATGCCCAAACCTATTACGATTACATGACCAATCAAAATTTTGATGGTGTGTTGGATTATATGTATCCAAAGGTTTTTGAAATGGCTCCAAGAGCTCAAATGAAAGCAGGAATGGAGCAAATGTTCAGCTCTCCAGAAATGAAAATTGAATTTCTTTCTAATGATGTGACTAAAGTTTCCGAAGAAAAAATAGTGGATGGAATTACGTATGCTGCAGTATTTTACAACAGTAAAATGAAAATGACATTCTTGTCTGAAAAGGATAAACCAGAGGAAGATCAAAAGGCCTTTTTAGATTTTATGAAAGTAACTATGGACACCCAATTTGGAGCAGAAAATGTGGTTTCAAATCAAACGGATATGTCTTTGGTTATCAATATGGACGCAACAATGTTCGCTATTAAAGACCCTAAATATGATGGGTGGAAATTTATAGGAAACGACGATGCTATGAAGCAATTAGTAGATTCGATTGTTCCTGAGAGTGTGAGAACAGAATTGATAAAAACAAACTAAATCTATTATGAAAAGAAAACACCTCTTAACTTTAGTTGTATTTGTGCTTACCTTAAGTTTGAATGCTCAGGATGCTAGTGTTGAGAAATCAATCTTTGGTATCCAAACAGGTTTTTTAGGGGTATGGATTCATAATGAATCGCAATTATCAAAAACGATAGCTTTAAGAACCGAATTAGGCTTAGATGCAGGAATATTGGGAGGAGGTATTTATGAAAATACGTCTACTTTTTTTGGTCCAGTAATCACATTAGAGCCACGTTGGTATTATAATCTAGAAAAACGTAAAGGAAAATCAAAACGTATAGATGGTAATAGTGGTAATTTTATATCAATTAAAACAAGCTACCATCCAGATTTGTTTACAATTAATCTTCCTGAAAATGTGGTTTTTTTGAGTGACATTTCAATAATACCAACATGGGGAATTAGACGAAACATTGGATCACACTTCAATTATGAAGCGGGAATTGGGGTAGGCTATATTCATATTTTTGAAAAAGAAAATATTACTGTGCTCGACGATTCAGATGTAGCTGTGAATCTACACCTTAGAATAGGCTATAGATTTTAAATCTAAATTTTGAATTTTGAGTTGCTAAAAAGAAAATAGATGAAAGGAGTTTTACTAGTAAATTTAGGCTCACCAGATAGCCCAAGCCCTAAAGATGTTAAAAAATATTTAGGCGAGTTCTTGATGGATGAGCGCGTGATTGATGTGCCTCTTTGGGCAAGAACCTTGCTTGTTAAAGGCATTGTTTTGAATACGAGACCAAAAGCATCGGCTGCTGCTTACCAAAAAATTTGGTGGGATGAAGGATCACCTCTCATTGTTTTGTCTGAACGTTTGCAAAGCGGAATCCAAAACCAAACCGATATTCCAGTAAGTTTAGCAATGCGCTACGGAAGTATGACCATTAAAAATGGATTACAGGAATTGGTAGATAAGGGAGTGGATGAGGTATTTCTTATTCCGTTGTATCCGCAATTTGCAATGGCAACGACCGAAACGATTCTAGTTTTAGCAGAAGAAATTAGAGCAGCACATTTTCCGCAGATAAAAATCACAGATTTAAAACCGTTTTATAACCAGCCAAAATACATCGAAGTACTCTCAAATTCTATCGCAAGACATTTAGAAGGAAAAGATTATGAGCATTTATTGTTCTCATATCATGGCGTGCCAGAGCGACACATTAGAAAAAGCGATATCACTAAATCACATTGTAAACCAAGCGATAAGGAAAATTGCCTGTGTTGTAAAACTCCGTCGCCAGCACACGTGTTTTGCTACAAACACCAATGTAAAGAAGTCACGCGACTGGTTGGTGAAAAACTCAAATTAAAAGAAGGGACATTCTCAACTTCCTTTCAATCACGTTTAGGTTTTGATCCATGGCTACAACCGTATACAGATCGTACTATTGAAAGAATGGGTAAAGAGGGCATTAAAAAAATGGCTATCGTTACACCCGCATTTGTAAGTGATTGCCTAGAAACCTTAGAAGAAATTGCGATGGAAGGTGAGGAGATTTTCCACGAAATGGGAGGAAAAGACTTTACGACCATCCCATGTTTAAATGATGACAAAGAGTTTGTAGAATTATTATCTAACTGGATCAATGATTGGGCAACAGCCGAAACGGTGACCACATAATGGCAAAAACATCGTCTAAAGATTTGGGGACACAGCCCATTGGTTCGCTTCTCATTAAGCAGGCAGTTCCTGCGTCTATTGGGATTTTAGTGATGTCACTCAATATTTTGGTCGATACTATTTTCGTCGGAAATTGGATTGGCTCAACCGCAATCGCAGCTATAAATGTTGTGCTTCCGGTATCCTTTTTTATTGCAGCATTGGGAATGGCGATTGGGATTGGAGGTTCCTCTATAATTTCACGAGCTTTGGGAGCAGATAATCCTGCAAAAGCTTTTAAAACCTTCGGAAATCAAATTACCCTAACCTTTTTATTTACTGTTTCATTTGCCATATTTGGATTAATTTATGTAGACACACTCATTCCAGCATTTGGAGGTAGAGGTAACATTTTTGATCCAGCGAAAGTCTATTACGAAATCATCCTTTATGGTGTTCCGGTTTTAGGATTTGTCATGATGGGAAACAACGTTATTCGGGCAGAGGGCAATCCCAAATTTGCTATGTACGCGATGTTAATTCCATCTATTGGAAATTTACTTTTGGATTACATATTTATAAATGTGATGGATCTGGGTATGGAAGGTGCAGCTTGGGCCACAACAGGATCTTATGTGGTGTCGTTTCTATTTATTTTATGGTATTTTTTGTCTAAAAATTCGGAATTAAAAATCAATCTCTCCCATTTTAAATTAGAGAAAACCATCGTTTCAGAAATTGGTTCTTTGGGCTTTGTAACCCTTGCCAGACAAGCGGTAGTGAGTGTTACATTTTTGCTCGTTAATAATGCGCTTTTTAATTTTGGAGGTGAGACATCGGTCACAGCTTACGCTATTATTGGTCGGTTGAGCATGTTTGCACTGTTTCCTGTTTTTGGGATTACACAAGGGTTCATACCAATTGCAGGTTTTAATTATGGCGCTTTTCAATATGATCGTGTTAAGGAAGTCATTTATACAGCGATTAAATATGCAACCATTCTCGCAGGTATTGTGTTTGTTGTTTTGATGGTGTTTCCAGAAGTTATTACCAAATGGTTTACACAAGATGTAGATGTGATTAACATTACTCCAACCAATATGCGCTGGACGTTTGCTGCAATCCCAATTTTGGCATTGCAACTCATTGGCTCTGCTTATTTTCAAGCGGTTGGCAAAGCTATTCCCGCATTGATTTTAACATTGACGAGGCAAGCTATTTTCTTTATTCCGCTCATGTACATTATGCCTCTATTTTTTGGGGAATTAGGGATTTGGATGTCATTCCCAATCGCAGATGTGCTGTCTACAATTGTTACTTGGTTCTTTTTGCGTCGTGAGATTCGATTAAAATTAAATAAGGTGTCGGCATAATATTATTTTATGCTTATTTTTATTGAAAGTAAAAAACCTTTACACCATGCGATTACTCACCACAGTTTTATGCCTTTTTCTCTTCGGAAATGTAACCACTTTACAAGCTCAGTCTTTTGAAGAATCCCAATATGATGCTTTAGAATATCGGCTACTCGGTCCATTTCGTGGCGGAAGAAGTGCTGCAGTCACAGGAGTTCCCAATAAACCAAATTTATATTACTTTGGTTCTACAGGAGGAGGTATCTGGAAAACTTTGGATGGCGGACGCTCTTGGGACAATATTTCAGACGGTTTCTTTGGTGGTAGTATTGGCTCAATTTCCGTAGCAAAAAGTGATCCCAACGTGATCTATGTAGGAGGAGGAGAAAAAACGGTTCGTGGTAATGTGTCTTCAGGTTATGGGATCTGGAAAAGTGTCGATGCTGGGAAAACTTGGGCTTCCGCAGGATTAAAAAATTCGCGTCACGTCCCAAGAATAGCAATTGATCCAACCGATCATAACATTGTTTATGCTGGTGTCCTCGGAAATATCTACAAACCAACACAAGAACGAGGAGTTTTTAAAAGTACAGATGGCGGTAAAACTTGGAAAAAAACACTCTTCGCCAATGAAAATGCAGGCGTCGTAGATTTATTAATCGACCCAACCAATCCTAGAATTTTATACGCCTCTACGTGGAGAGTGCAACGTACACCTTACAGTTTGAGTTCTGGAGGAGCAGGTTCAGCACTTTGGAAAAGTACAGATAAAGGCGAAACTTGGACTGAAATTTCAACCAAAAAAGGATTCCCAGAAGGTACTTTGGGAATAATTGGAGTAACCGTCTCTCCAGTGAACAACCAACGCGTTTGGGCTATTATTGAAAATAAAGATAACGGTGGTTTATATAGGAGTGATGATGGTGGTGAAACCTGGAATGAAGTTAATAACGAACGTAAACTACGTCAACGAGCATGGTATTATACAAGGGTTTATGCGGATACCAAAGATGCAGATGTGGTGTATGTGTTAAATGTTCGCTACCATAAAAGTACAGATGGTGGAAAATCGTTTGACACTTATAATGCACCTCATGGAGATCATCACGATTTATGGATTGCCCCAGAAGATCCAAACCGTATGATTATTGGAGATGATGGTGGAGCGCAAGTCACTTATGATGGTGGCGAAACATGGAGTACGTATCATAATCAGCCTACATCACAATTCTACCGTGTGACGACAGATAATGCATTCCCGTATCGTATTTATGTGGCACAGCAGGATAATTCGACAATTAGAATTCCGCATAGAACCGATGGATATTCTATAACTGATGAAGATTGGAAAGAAACTGCAGGTGGAGAGTCTGCTCATATAGCAGTAGATCCAAAAAATAATAATATTGTCTATGGCGGAAGTTACGATGGTTTTCTCACAAGGGTAAATCACGAAACCGGAACTGTTAGAGCAATCAACGTGTGGCCAGATAACCCAATGGGTCATGGAGCGGAAGGCATGAAATATCGTTTTCAATGGAACTTCCCAATTGTTTTTTCTAAGCATAATACAGACCGCTTATATACATTCTCACAACATGTACATGTGACCGAAAATGAAGGTCAGAGTTGGGAGATTATTAGTCCGGATTTAACAAGAAACGATCCTGAGAAATTGAAATCTTCGGGAGGACCAATAACACAAGACAATACTTCGGTTGAATACTATTGTACCATTTTTGCTGCACAAGAATCACCAGTTACAGAGGGCTTGCTTTGGGTTGGTAGTGATGATGGTTTAATTCATGTTACTAAAGATGGTGGCAAAAATTGGGAAAATGTCACACCCAAAGGCATGCCAGAATGGATGATGATCAATAGTGTAGAGCCTAGTGCTTTTGATGCAGGAACCTGTTATGTGGCAGGAACAAAATATAAAACAGGTGATTTTGCACCTTACTTGTATAAAACTACAGACTACGGAAAAACATGGAAGAAAATCACAGATGGCATCAATGAAGAACATTTTACAAGAGTGTTGAGAGAAGATCCAAAACAAAAAGGGTTACTATATGCAGGAACAGAAACAGGTATGTACATTTCGTTTAACGACGGAAAGAACTGGAAACCGTTTCAGTTGAATTTACCTATCGTTCCTATTACCGATTTGGCGATTAAAGACAATAATTTAATTGTTGCTACCCAAGGTCGAAGCTTGTGGATGATTGATGACTTGACGGTTTTGCATCAATTGTATGTCGAAGCTTCCGAAGGAAATTCCGAAGAACATAAAATTTTCAAACCAAAAGACACTTATAGAATGCGTGGTGGAAGTAGAACTGGAAGCAAAACCGCTGGAACGAATCATCCTAATGGTGTGATTACCTATTTTAATTTGAAAAGTTATGATGAAAAAACCGATGAGGTTTCGCTAACTTATTTTGATCCCAAAGGTGATACGATAAAAACGTTTTCTACAAAAAATAAGAAAGAGGATAAGTTGGAGGTTAAAAAAGGAATGAATCAATTTGTTTGGGATATGACGTATGATGGTGCAGAAAAACTGGAAGGCATGATTTTATGGTGGGCAAGTTTAGATGGACCTCAAGCTATTCCTGGAACTTACAAGGTTCATTTGAATGTGAATGGTAATGCTATTCCGCAGACGTTTACTATTGTTGCAGACCCAAGAGCAGAAAGTACTCAAGCAGACATGGAAAAGCAATTTGCTTTTATAACAGATGTGAATAAAACGATGGATGATGCCCATAAATCGATTAAAAAAATTAGAAATATTAAAACACAGTTGACTGCTTTTGAAGAACAATATAAAGGCAATGAAGATTTGAAAACACTTTTGGATGATGCCAAAAAGCTTAAAGAGGAATTTACTAAAATTGAAGAGGCTTTATACCAAACACAAAATAAAAGTGGTCAAGATCCTTTGAATTTTCCTATTCGATTAACTAATAAGTTGGGACATCTAAATGCGTTGGTTGGTATGGGAGATTTTGCACCAACAGATCAAGATTTTGCTGTAAAAAACGAACTAACTGCTAAAATTGATGAGCAATTAAAAATGTTCAATACATTGATTAATGATGAAATTAAAGCATTTAATAAAGCATTTAATGAAAAGCAATTGAATTACTTATTTGTTGAAAATTAATGGAATATTACAACTATATAAAAGCTTTACACCTCATATTTATAGTGACTTGGTTCGCCGGTTTATTCTATATCCCAAGATTATTTGTGTATCAAATAGAAGCATTTCACAAACCGTCTCCAGAAAAGGAAATTCTTGGTAGGCAACTCAAACTTATGGCAAAACGCTTGTGGAATATCATTACTTGGCCCTCTGCAATTTTAGCGACCTCTTTTGCAGTTGTGCTTCTGTTTTTAAACCCGGTATTATTAGAAATTCCGTGGATGCAAGTAAAGCTAGTCTTTGTAGCATTACTTTTTTTATATCACTTAAAAACCCATCAATACTACAAGCAGTTGCAACGGGATGAGGTTAAAAAAACTTCAAATTTTATGAGACTTTGGAACGAAGGCGCCACCTTTATTCTATTTGCAGTTATATTCCTTGTTATTCTCAAAAGTGCCATTAATTGGATTTTTGGCGTTATAGGAATTCTTGTATTGGGCATTTTATTGATGCTTGGTTTCAAAATATACAAAAACATTAGAAGCAAAAATCCAGATGCCTAACATTGGCTTAATTATTGTTACATTTATTGCACTACAAAAATTGAGATGAAGTTAAACAAACTGTCTTTACGAGTTCGAATATTTTTTGCAATGATTTTATTGGTGCTTATTGCATCTGTGTTAATTGCAGGAGTAACAATTTACCAATATAATGAGGAGGCAAGAGACTATCATAAAGAAAGATTAGAACGAAAGGAATCTGCCATTATTAGTGATATCAATTACGTTATTAGAGAAACAACATATCCCGTAGAAACCGAAAAAGTGCCACTAATCTTTAAAGATGAAATTTATCGTATTGATGCCATTCATGGCCTACGGGTTATTCTTTACGATTTAGATGGTACACTTTTAAAATCCTCAAAAGCGAGTATCACAAAAGATTCGGTAGTTAGTTGCATAGATGTTAACATTTTAAACGAGATTTCTAATGGTGCAAACCACAGCTATGTAGTAAAAAATGAAAAAAACGGTGAAACATTTCAATCGTCGTATACTTACATTTACGATGCAAGGTCCAAACCGCTTGCCATATTAAATTTACCTTATTTAGAGAATGACGATTTTCTCAATAAAGAGCTCAACGAATTTTTAAAACGTTTAGCGTACGCCTATGTTTTTATGATGCTCATTGCAATTTTACTAGCATTATTATTGTCGAAATATATCACAAAAACGTTGAAGACAATTTCAGATAAAATCAATGAAACACGTCTGGAAAAACGCAATAAGAGAATCGATATCTCATCCTCTAGCGAAGAAATTTCAACTTTAGTTAATTCTTACAATAGCATGATTGACGAACTCGAGGAAAGTGCAGTAAAATTAGCCACTAGTGAAAGAGAGCAAGCATGGCGGGAAATGGCGAAACAAGTAGCTCACGAGATTAAAAACCCGTTAACACCAATGCGATTGAGTGTTCAGAGTTTTCAGCGTAAGTTTGATCCGCAGGATGAAAATATCCACCAAAAAGTAGATGAATATAGTCAAACCCTAATCCAGCAAATTGATACGATGAGCTCCATTGCGTCGGCATTTTCAAATTTCGCAAAAATGCCAGCTCAGCAAAACGAAACGTTAAATGTGGTAAGCATCGTGAAGTTGGGATTGGATATTTTTAGCGAGGATTATATTATTTTTTCTGCGGAAGAAGATAAAATTCTAGCCAATTTTGACCGTACCCAATTGATTAGGGTCGTCACTAACTTGGTTAAGAACAGTATCCAGGCAATACCAGAAGAAAGAGAAAATCCCAGAATAGAAGTTAATGTTGGCTCACAAAACGGAATGGTAATTATATCTGTTGAAGATAATGGTTTGGGAATTTCCGAAGACAACGAAATAAAAATCTTTGAACCTAAATTTACTACAAAATCCAGTGGGATGGGATTAGGCTTGGCGATGGTAAAAAATATTGTAGAAACTTATAAAGGAAATATTACCTTTACATCTCAGCTAGGATTTGGAACTGTTTTTACGGTTGCATTTCCGAAGAAAATATAAAATTCCTTTGAAGAAAGGAGTCTGCCAATAAAGAGAAAGCAACTACAAACTAGCACTAAAGTTGACAAAAGTGCTTTTAAACATTATATTAATAAGATTCTCGATTTCTCGGGAACGAAAATAAATTTTCGATGAGTTACAAAAATATTTTAAGCACTGTAAACAACGGTATTGCTACAATTACAATTAATAGACCTGATAAATTAAATGCCTTAAATAAAGACACAATTGAAGAGCTTCACGAGGCTTTAAATGATTGTAATAAAAGTAAAGAGACCAAGGTAATTATTATTACGGGTAGCGGAGAAAAAGCCTTTGTTGCGGGTGCAGACATTAGCGAATTTGCTCATTTTGATGAAAAAAATGGCGGTAAATTAGCTGCAAAAGGTCAAGAAATTTTATTTGATTTTATAGAACAACTTTCTACTCCCGTTATTGCTGCTGTAAACGGATTTGCGCTTGGCGGAGGCTTAGAATTGGCAATGGCATGCCATTTTAGAGTAGCAAGTTTGAATGCAAAAATGGGGTTACCAGAAGTATCTTTGGGCGTAATTCCTGGTTATGGCGGTACACAACGTTTACCACAGTTAGTAGGAAAAGGTCGCGCAATGGAAATGATTATGACAGCTGGTATGATTGATGCCAACCAAGCTTTAGAATATGGATTGGTAAATCACGTTACTGCTGGAGGTGAGGTCATTGCGCTGGCTGAAAAACTAGCTGGGAAAATAATGAGAAATTCTTCCGTAGCAATTAAAGGTGCTATAAAAGCTGTTAATGCGAATTTTAAAGATGGCGTTGATGGTTATAAAATTGAAATCAAACAATTTGGTAAATGCTTTGGTACCGAAGACTTCAAGGAGGGAACTACTGCGTTTTTAGAGAAGCGCAAGGCAGATTTTCCAGGAAAATAATTCTGTAATTTGTTTGCAATTCAAAATTTAAATTATATTAAGCGCATATTATTTTTGTAATTTTACAAAAAATTAATAATATGTTAGATAAATCTGCTGTGAAAGGTCGGGGTGCTCAACGTAATGTGCCCAATCGGTTTTTCGAATTAAGCCATGAACAGCGAGATGATTTCTTAGAATACTGCGCTAAAGAAGGTGAAGAAGTAGATCAAAATAAAACGCTATATCTTCCAGTCTTTCCTAAAACAATAGTCAATAAAGTGACCAGTCCAGATGTTGGAATGGGTTATTCTATGAACATGTACCAAGGCTGTGAACATGGTTGCATTTATTGTTATGCTAGAAATAGTCACGAATTTTGGGGTTTTAGTGCAGGATTGGATTTTGAGCGTCGTATTTTGGTTAAAAAAGAGGCGCCAAAATTATTAGAGGCTTTTATTAAGCGTAAAAGTTGGAAAGCTCATCCTATTGTCATGTCGGGAAATACAGATTGCTATCAACCTGCGGAAAAGGAATTTAAAATTACCCGAAATTGTCTGGAGGTGTTTCTAAAGTATAAACACCCTGTTGGTATTATTACAAAAAACGCTCTAATTCTTCGTGATTTGGATATTTTGAAAGCACTAGCAAAAGATAATTTGGTAAGCATAAACATATCTATTACATCCCTATCTGAAACTACCCGAAGAATTCTAGAACCAAGAACAGCTACCATTAAAAAACGACTTGAAACCGTAAAGATTTTAAGTGACAACGGGATTCCTGTAAATGTCATGTTAGCGCCAATAATCCCGTCTATAAATAGTCATGAAATTTTACCTTTGGCAAAATTAGTTTCTGAAGCTGGAGCTTTGAGTATCGCACATACCATTGTGAGATTAAACGGAGCAATAGGAGACATATTTACAGATTGGATTCATAAAACGATGCCAGATCGTGCAGAAAAAGTTTTGCATCAAATTGAAGATTGCCATGGAGGAACACTGAACGATTCTCGTTTTGGACAGCGCATGAAAGGTGAAGGTCAAATTGCAAAACAAATTAATGACTTGGTTAAACTGGCACGATTAAAATATTTTAAAGATAAAGCGATGCCAAAGTTAAATATTGAACTGCATGAGTTTTATAAAGATGGACAGATGCGGTTGTTTTAATCCAACAAAACTTATACTAAGCTTATGGATTTTGAGTTAAATTTGTGTACGAGGTTCTAAAATTTCAATTATGAAAACCAAACTAATTATTGCATTAGCGTTATTAATTACGATTAGCTGTACCAAAAAAAAAGACATTGAGCTCAATTTGTTAAATGAGAAATTACACTACGCAACTATATTTGACAGTCCTAAAGACTCAAGTGGACGTGCTATCATGAATAGTGTATACTTTCGTTATCAAAATAATAATGACTGGTTAAAATCTATAAACAATGTGAAATTCGAACTTACTAATAATTCAAATGAAAAGTTGTTTGTCTTAACAAAAAACATAATTACTGATAACTTTTATAAAGGAGATAACATTGAAACTTCTAATTTGTATTACCAAATCCAAAGTAGTAAAAATGAAGATTTATATCCAATTCCTTTTGGTTTACATGATTTACCTCGTTTAACAAATGAAGTGATTCAACAATATGAAAAAGATAGTCTAGCAGAAGAAATCACAATTTATAATTCTTATGATGACGAAAAAAGGTTAAGTAATTTTGAAATTTTAGCCCCAAACGAAAGTATAAACGTTAAATCCATTTTAAGTTTGCCTCTTTCAATAGACTACAACGTTTCAGGAGATCAAACTTTTGCCTTGCCTTTGTATTCAAATAGTATTTATAAATTTAAACTTTATTATGTTATTAATAAAAATGACATAGAATCTAGTATGCCTAAGAAAATCTTAGATAGTTTAAAAAAGGAAGAAGTAATAATTAAGGATATTTATTTAATTTCAAAAGAAATAGAGGTGCTTCCTAATGAGAAGAATTTAAATTGAATATTATTTTTAAGTGAATGATTTAAACAAAAAAGTCCAACATTTCTGTTGAACTTTGTTTGCTCCTCCTCTTAGGCTCGAACTAAGGACCCTCTGATTAACAGTCAGATGCTCTAACCAACTGAGCTAAGGAGGACTGTTTTATCGCTTTTGCGAGCGCAAATATATATTAATTTTTAAGTATGTCAAAAACTTTTTTTAAAAAAAAATTTAATTTTTTTAAATCCAATCGTTAATGTTGGCAGACAGTACCATAGCAATTAATATGATAAACCCAACTAATTGAGCACGTTCCAAAAACTTATCGCTTGGTGCACGTCCAGAAATGATTTCATATAATAAAAACATTACGTGCCCACCATCTAAGGCTGGTATTGGTAATAGGTTTAGAACACCTAACATAATTGATAAAAATGCAGTAAGCACCCAAAATGCTTGCCAGCTCCAAACGCTAGGGAATATACTATAAATTGCTTTAAACCCACCAACACCTTTATATGCTCCTGTGCTTGGATTAAAGATAGCTTTTAATTGAGCTCCATATTTTTGTACCGTCTCTACAAAATCTGCGCCACCAGCACCAAAGCTTTCTCCAAAAGTGTAGGTTTGAATTGCAATGTCATAATAACCCAATTCTGCAAAACGATCGTTATCAAAGGCAGCCTGGATGCCAAGTTTGCCTTTATCATTAACTTTGAGATCTCGCGTGATTTTTTGATCGCCTCTCAATATTTCTACTTCTAAGGTCCTGTTTTTATAGTTACTCATGATTGAGTCTAATTGATCAAAATATCTTAATCGCTTTCCATCTATAGAGGTGATAATATCTTCTGGTTTGATGTCTGCCGATTTGTTCAAGGAAGAGTCCTGTACAGCACCAACCATAAATGGAATACGACGCTCGAACAACTCTCTGCTTTCCGCAGAAGAAAATTGACCAAGAAAATCTTCAGGTAACGTAATGACTTTTTCTTCACCTTGTCTTCTAATGGTTATGGTTTCTGCACCAATAATATTAGAGCGCACATCATAATCATTGACAATTTTTATGTCGTTAACTTTGACGACCTTATCACCAGTTTTAAAACCGATATCCTGTAATAGTTGGTTTTCTATCCAGTAACCATCTTTTAAACTATCTATTTTAGTTGTTTTGTCTCCATATATAAATGCAACAAAAACATAGATGACGTACGCCAAAATAAAATTAACCGTAACACCGCCTAACATAATTATTAAACGCTGCCAAGCTGGTTTTGAACGAAACTCCCAAGGCTGAGGTGGCTGGGACATTTGCTCTTTGTCCATACTCTCATCAATCATTCCTGCAATTTTCACGTAACCTCCCAAAGGTAGCCAGCCAATACCGTAAACCGTATCTCCAATTTTCTTTTTAAACAAAGAAAACTTGACATCAAAAAATAAGTAAAATTTCTCTACTCTGGTTTTAAATAATTTTGCTGGTATAAAATGACCTAATTCGTGTAGCACGATTAGTAGTGAAAGACTCAATAAAAACTGAGATACTCTTATTACAAACTCCATGTATTCTTAATCATAAAAATTCTAAGCGACAAAAGTAATGTTTTAGGGTGATTTATGCTTATTTTTTTAACACCGTTTTAGTAATGACTCCATCTTTGGTTTGAAATTGGACAAAAAATAATCCAGTAGTCCAGGACGATGTGTCTATGGTTTGAGTAAAAGGCATCTTATTGACGAGTTGCCCTAACGGATTAAATATTTTTACTTCGGAAATATCTAAACTTTCGGGTTTATTAATATGCAATACTTCGGAAGTTGGATTGGGATACAATACCAATTCCCGATCTATTAACCCATCATTGACTCCCAGAAGCACATCGTTGTTTTTTGAAATTAAATCAGATTCTGGATCAAACAAAAGAGCTTGAACCTCAAAATTCACTGTTTCTAAAAAATTTTGCTGGTTGAACGTATTATCTAAAACCAAATCTAGAGTTTCACCAAGTGTCCCGATCAAACGAACAGGAACAGGCGCTTCAAAATAGGAGACAGAAGGGTGGCTTTGCACTTGCTCTATAGTTATTGAAACGTCATTAGTTGCGGGTTGGTTCCAGTTTATGGTATAACTTGGGTAACCTTCATTATAGAGCCAATCACTAAAAAACTCGGTTAAATCTGTTCCACTTGATGTTTCAACAATAGCGATAAAATCTTCAGTTCTGGCATAATCAAAAGCATGTTCCGAAGTGGATAAATACGTCTGTAATGCCTGAAAAAACTGAGTGTCTCCAAGTTTCTTCCGAAGCATATGTAATACCATTGCGCCTTTATTATAAGATAAACGTCCGCTAAATATTCTACTCACGCTTGTGGTATCGTTATCTGTAAGATAAACTGTTCCTCCTGGTTGAGAAGTAATGGAGTTATTTCGTTGCTGCTTCCAAGTTCTAAATGCATCATTGCCATCTAAATTTTCGATGGTAATTCCAGAAAGGTAGGTGGCAAAACCTTCATTGAGCCAGATGTCTTTCCAGCTTCCGCAGGTAATTTTATTTCCAAACCATTGATGGGCCAATTCGTGTGCCACGAGATTGCGACCAAAACTTCCCATAAAAGATACTGTGGTGTGCTCCATACCGCCTCCCCAACCAAATTGAGCGTGACCGTATTTTTCATCTGCATAAGGATATTCTTCAAACAAACTTGTGTAAATATTCATGATATCTACAGTAATGGGTGTGTTTGCTTGAGCATTTGCTAAACTTTCTGGATACACATAATTTACGATTTCAAAAGGGTTGCCATTATTTGGAACCGTATGTGAATATACCTCATAATTAGTAGCTGCTATGGCAATTAAGTATGCTGGGATTGGATAACGATGTTTAAAATGAGTTGTTTTATTTGTGCCTTCAATGACCTGACTTTGCTCGAGCCCATTAGAAACAGAAATATATTCTTCGCTTGAAGGATTAAACTGTGGAGTGGTCATGAAGACATCAATAGAATCAATTTTATCAATCAAATCCTGTTTACATGGCCACCAAGCTTTTGCACCATAAGGCTCAGACAGTGTCCACATTACTGGGTCTCCATTATGTGTTGTTTGCTCAAAGGATCCAAAACCAGAACTTATTGGGTTGCCAGAATAACTTACGGTAAGTGAATCTAAAACACCTGTGGTTTGAGTTACTGGTAACGTGATAACCAATTCATCAGCATCGTTTTGAGTAAAGTCCAATACATTTCCTCTTTGCATTACTTGTGAGACAACCATATTTGAAGTAAGGTCAAATGTAACAGTTGACATGTCGCTTTTTGCTTCAAAATAACTCGTAATATCACCTGCAATAAATGCTACGGAAGGATCAATATCCAACTCGAGTCTGTGGTATTTTAAATCGTAATTCCCTGTGTTTAGATTTGAGCGCTGCATCATGTGATTTAATGCAGATTTTGCTTCCGACTCACGAATGGCATCCAAAGTTTCATTATAGTCTTGTGAAAAGGATGTTGCAGTACAAAGTGCGAATATAAAAAGTAGTCGTAATTTCATGATAATGTATTTTTCTTAAATCTAAGATAGCATGTTAAAAGTAGTCAATTTGTTAGTATTGTGACGTATTTTTGCACTCCAAACTTACAAATCACAACCGTTAAATTCTTAATTATCAGTTTATGTTGAGGTATTTGAAACAGCTTAAAGTATTTTTTATCGTTCTGGCTTTAGTTTCTGCAGTTATAATTTATTTGATATATTCAGCTTTAGATCAAGAGAAACGTTTGCCTATTTACCAACCTAATCAAGTGGATGCTTCTTTGGTGGATAGCACTATTCAGTACAAAAAAAAATACCATAAAATTGCTGACTTTAAACTCATCAATCAAAATGGCGATTCGATTACTGAAGAAAACTACGAGAATAAAATTTATGTTGCCGATTTCTTTTTTACGACATGTCAATCTATTTGTCCAATAATGACAGATCAAATGTCTCGAGTACAACAAGAGTACTTGACTGATGATGAGGTCATGTTACTTTCACATTCTGTAACTCCAGAAATTGATTCCGTAGCACAATTAAAGCGCTATGCTATTGAAAAAGGAGTTAATGATAAAAAATGGAATCTCGTCACAGGCGATAGAAAAGAAATCTATGATCTTGCAAGAAAATCATATTTAGTAGTCAAAGATGATGATTCTGAAGACTACGGAATGATCCACACAGAAAACTTTGCATTAATAGATAAAAACAAGCAAATTAGGGGGTTATACAATGGGATAAGTCCAACGTCTGTTGATTCTTTAATTCAAGATATCAAGACTCTTAAAAAGGAATACCAATAAAAACCAACTACAATTTTTTTACGCTAGTTTTTTACTTTATTTTTGCTTAATTAAAATCAATCTAAATAATATTGAAAGTTACTTTAGCAGATATAAAACGAGGTCAAGAAGGTGTAATTACCGATGTTTCCTCAATACACATCCCTCTCAAACTGTTGGAAATGGGTTGTTTGCCTGGTAATTTGGTAAAACTTGTACAAGTCGCACCCTTTGCAGACCCAATGTATCTTAATATTAATGGGACGCATCTGGCCATAAGAAAAGAAACCGCAATCCACATTTTAATAGAAATTTCTAATGGCTAAACAAATTAATGTTGCGCTTATTGGAAATCCAAACACAGGTAAAACTTCTGTATTTAACGCTTTAACAGGCTTAAATCAAAAAGTAGGTAATTATCCTGGTATAACTGTTGAGAAAAAAGAAGGAATTTGCAAACTCCCAAGAGGCGTTAAAGCTCATATTATTGATTTACCAGGTACATATAGCTTAAACGCATCTTCATTAGATGAAAATGTTGTTATTGAGTTGCTTCTCAATAGAAATGACAAAGATTTTCCAGATGTTGCAGTTGTTGTAAGCGATGTAGAAAATTTAAAGCGAAATCTTCTTTTATACACGCAAATAAAGGATCTTGAAATTCCTACAATTTTGGTCATTAACATGGCTGACCGTATGGAATATAAAGGCATACAGCTAGATATTCCGTATCTCGAAGAAGAGCTTCAAACTAAAATAGCACTTGTAAGCACGAGAAAAAAGAAAGGTATTGAAAGCTTAAAAGAGCTCATTACAAATTACAAAGAGCTCCCAACATCACCTTGTTTAAATGCTTCGGAAATTGATCCAGAATATTTCAACAAACTTAGAAAAGCATTTCCAAAACAGTTATTATATAAGTTATGGTTGGTCATTACGCAAGATGTTAACTTCGGAAAAGTAGACAGAAATGAAATTGATGCCATCAACAGTTTTAAAACCAAAGGTAAAGCAGATCTTAAACGACTTCAGCAAAAAGAAACCATTAAGCGTTATCAATTTATAAACAATACCTTAAAACAAGGGCAGACCATTGACCTAAAATCTGCCAAAGATCTTAGAATAAAACTGGATCGCATATTAACCCATAAAGTTTGGGGCTATTTAATATTTGGAGTGATTCTTTTAACGATTTTTCAAGCTATCTATGATTGGTCAAGTGTCCCGATGGATTTTATCGATGGTGCATTTGCATCGTTAAGCGAGTGGACTAAAAACGTACTGCCAAATGGCGCTTTTACCAACTTAATTGCCGAAGGCATCATACCAGGATTAGGTGGTATCGTAATATTTATTCCGCAGATAGCATTTTTATTCTTATTCATTGCAGTGCTAGAAGAAAGTGGTTACATGAGTCGCGTTGTCTTTTTAATGGATCGCATTATGAGACGCTTTGGATTGAGCGGTAAAAGCGTAGTACCATTAATATCTGGAACAGCATGTGCAATTCCTGCAATTATGGCAACCCGAAATATTGAAAGTTGGAAAGAGCGGTTAATCACTATTTTGGTCACACCTTTTACGACGTGCTCAGCCCGATTACCTGTCTATTTGATCATCATTTCTTTGGTAATTCCAGAAGGCAGAGTATTAGGGTTGAGTTACCAAGCATTAACATTGATGTTCCTCTATCTTATAGGGTTTGGAGCAGCAATAGTATCTGCTTGGATTTTAAATAAAATCTTAAAAATTAGAAGCAAGACCTTTTTTGTAGTTGAGATGCCTAATTATAAAGTACCATTATTTAAAAATGTGGCTTTGACAGTTTTGGAAAAAACAAAGTCATTTATTTTTGGAGCAGGTAAAATTATTTTAGCAATCTCAATCGTGTTGTGGTTCTTAGCGTCTTATGGAGCTGGAGATGATTTTAATAATGCAGAGAATATTGTATCTACACAATATGCTTCGGAAAATTTATCACAAGAGGAATTTGCACAAAAATTAGCATCTCATAAGTTAGAACATTCTTTTATCGGGATTGCTGGACATGCCATTGAGCCTGCTATTAGACCATTAGGATACGATTGGAAAATTGGAATCGCCATCGTAAGCTCATTCGCAGCAAGAGAGGTTTTTGTGGGAACTTTAGCAACCATTTACAGCGTTGGAAGCGACGAAGAAGAAACCATAAAAAACCGAATGGCAGGAGAGGTCAACCCAATTTTGGGCGGACCATTATTTAATTTTGCCAGCGGTATTTCTCTTTTGCTTTTTTATGCATTTGCCATGCAATGTATGAGTACATTGGCAATTGTCAAACGTGAAACCAATTCTTGGAAATGGCCAATGTACCAATTGGTTATTATGAGTGCTTTCGCCTATATTGTCGCTTTAGTAGCCTATCAAGTTCTAAAATAATTAGTATATTTAGAAAAGACCAAATATAATGAACACAGTTATTCAAAACATATTAGTAGGTATAGCAATTGCTTTAGCAATATGGTATTTATTGAATACATATGGCATTCTTCCTAAGAAAAAAACAGCAGGTTCTAAAGCCTGTGGACAAGATGATTGTGGTTGTCACTAAAATCTATTCAAAAAAAATCCTAATTTAATTTTTAGGCTGAAAAACAATTTCTAACGTATAATCTTCATCTGCAATTCTATTTGTGGCTTTAGGATAGGGATTGAGAGACATCCCGAAGATTTTAAATTTTGTTGCTTTAAATATTAGATTGTTCTCCTTGACAACATAGCCACTTGCATCAATAGTTATGTGTTTATTTTCTATAAACCTCCCATTCTCAAATATAGTGACCACTACTTTTGCTTCTCCAGCTCTAAAGCATGTTACGTGCTTTGGGCAACGGGAATCTGAGAATACTTTTTTAAATTTAACTTGATAATTTTCAAAATCTGCTATTCTATCAAACTCTAAAAATGAAGTGACACTCAGCGAATCTTTGATGAATGACGTCTGAGCTTTAATTCTTGAAATACTCGTAAATAGAATTAATAAAAAATAATAATACAGGTTTTTTCATAACTCTAATTTAATCCAATAATGATGGTAATAAAAAGTTGATTAACAAAATACTAAAATTTTAGTTACATTTGTATAATATTTAAGTCCACTTAAAAATTAATTAAAGTCATTATAAATGTCTGTAGCTATCGAAAATTTTGTAAAAGCAATTTACAAAAATGAAAAACATGATATTAAAGATACTAAGCCTGGAAATATTGCTAAAAAGCTAGGTATTTCTAATGCAGCAGCAACAGATATGGCTAAAAAATTAGCTGCGAAAGATCTTCTTAATTACGAAAAATACCAAGAACTTCAACTTACCGAAAAAGGCACCAAAATGGCACTCAACGTTGTTAGAAAACACCGACTTTGGGAAGCCTTTCTATTTAAAATGTTTGATATGTCTCTGCACGATATCCATCGGGAAGCAGAAATACTCGAGCACCAAACATCAGATTTGTTGGCAGAGAAAATAAGTGAATATTTAGGCCATCCAAAATTTGATCCTCATGGCGATCCTATCCCAAATGCAAATGGTGAAATCACTACAGAGGATACATCTATCTCGCTTTCCGAAGCAATAGAAGGAAAAACATATATGATATCCAGATTAATGAGTGATGATAAAGAATTCTTTGATTTTTGCGATCAAAACCAAATAAAATATAGAAATACGTTAACCGTCTCCAAACAATTCGTAACTAATAAAATGACTCAAATCAGTATTGGGTCAAATACGATTGTTTTAAATGAAGATTTTACAAAAATTATTTATGTTGATGAAAAATAAAATTATCCTTTTATGGTGCTTAATAATAGGCTCCGGAGCTTTATATGCTCAAGATGAAAATGAATCAGAAAAATCCTCTCAGCCATTAGTTACAGATAGACCAGATGCAACAGAAGCGTCATCGACAGTAGGTAAAGGCATCCTCCAAATAGAGTCTGGTGGTTTATATGATTCCTTTGAAGAAAATTCTATAAAGAATGAAAACTATACCTATAACACTACATTAGTACGTTATGGAATTCTTGATAATTTAGAACTTCGCTTAGGTTGGGACTTCGTTGAAGGGACAACAAAAGTCAATGGCAATAAGCTGGATAATGTCACTAGCGGTTTATCACCTTTATTATTAGGTGTGAAAATTGATATTGCTGAAGAGAAAAATGGCATGCCAGAAATAGCATTGATTGGACATGTGTTTCCGCTTTTTTCTGCATCAAAGGACTATCGTCCAGAAACAACAGCAATAGATTTTAGATTTTCATTATCCCACACATTAAGCGAAAACTCGAGCATTGCGTATAATATTGGAGGTCAGTGGGGAAACGATTCCCCAGAAGCTGCTGCCATTTACACAGTAGCGTATGGCTATAGTTTCACAGAGAAATTTGGAATGTACGCAGAGCTTTATGGTGACTTGCCAGAAGACAGTAAAGCCAACCATTATTGGGATGCTGGACTAACGTATTTAGTTTCAAACGATTTACAAATTGACACTTACTTCGGAAGGAGTATCACCAAAGGCCAGGATATCTTAATAGGTTTGGGAGCCAGTCTTAGACTATTCAATAATTAAAACAAAATTGAAAACAGAAAATTTTAAAATGAAAAAAATAATAGCCATACTTTTAATAACAGCTTTTTTCAGTTGTAAACAAGAAGCAAAACAAAACGGAAAATTAAACATCGTCACTACGACAACCATGATTACCGATTTGGTAAAAAATATTGGTGGAGATTATGTGAATATAGAAGGGTTGATGGGCAGTGGAGTAGATCCACACCTTTATAAAGCCAGTGAAGGTGATGTCACCAAATTAGTAAATGCCAATGTGATTTTTTACAATGGGCTTCATCTTGAAGGAAAGCTTGTTGAGGTATTTGAGAAAATGGGAAGTTCAACCAAGACGCCAATTGCTCTTGGCGAAGAATTGGATAAAAGCACCTTGATAGGGTCCGATTATTTTGCGTCAAATTACGATCCTCATGTGTGGTTTGATATTGCGTATTTCAAACAATTTGCTAAAAAAGTAACAAAAGTACTTTCAGAAAAAAGTCCAGAACACGCAGATGCTTTTAAAGCAAACGAGTCGGCATACCTGGCTAAATTAGACGATTTACAGACAAAGCTAAAAGCAAAGATCGAAACCCTTCCGAAGGAAAAAAGAATATTAGTAACAGCGCATGATGCTTTTAATTACTTCGGAAAAGCGTACGACTTTGAAGTGGTTGGCTTACAAGGATTATCTACCGCTACCGAAGCTGGAGTACAAGATGTGCAGAAGCTTTCGGCATTTATCATTGAGAATGAAATCAAAGCTATATTTGTAGAAAGCTCAGTGCCAAGAAGAACCATTGAGGCCTTACAGGCAGCAGTAAAATCTAAAGGACACGATGTAGAAATAGGAGGTACTTTATATTCCGATGCATTAGGAAATGCAGGAACTCCCGAAGGGACTTACATTGGAATGTTTGAGTATAATGTAAATACGATAGTTGATGCTTTGAAGTAAATTCCTGCGAAGGCAGGAATCTCACAGTCGAAAAGATACCGAACATTGGTTTAATGAATTTTTTAGAGTGGGTTTTTAGAGAAAATCTTTTAAAAAGATGAATAGAGAAACAAAAGACAAAGAGACTCCTGCCTCCGCAGGAGTGATAGCAGTACAAGTAGACGATTTAACCGTAGCATACAACTACAAACCTGTACTTTGGGATATCGATTTAGAAATCCCGGAAGGCGTGTTAATGGCGATCGTTGGGCCAAATGGAGCGGGCAAATCCACGCTTATCAAATCCATTTTAGGAATTTTAAAACCCATAGCAGGAAGTGTTTCGATCTATGGCAAATCTTATGAAAAACAGCGGTCTTTGGTAGCTTATGTTCCGCAGAAAGGTAGTGTGGATTGGGATTTTCCAACCACAGCTCTTGATGTGGTTACAATGGGAACCTACGGAAGTTTGGGCTGGATCAAACGACCTCGCCAAAAAGAGAAAAAACTAGCTTTAGAAGCGCTGGAAAAAGTTGGGATGTTATCCTTTAAAAGCCGACAGATAAGTCAGCTTTCTGGCGGACAGCAGCAACGTATATTTTTAGCGCGTGCCTTGGTACAAGATGCTTCTATCTATTTTATGGATGAGCCATTTCAAGGTGTGGATGCAACTACAGAAATTGCGATTATCAATATTTTAAAAGATTTAAGAAAGGCAGGAAAAACAGTAATTGTTGTACATCATGATTTACAAACCGTCCCTGAATATTTTGATTGGGTGACCTTTTTAAACGTTAAGAAAATTGCCACAGGTCCAGTTAAGGATATTTTTAATGACAATAATCTTACAAAGACCTATGGGATTAATTATAAAGTGAGCATACAAGAATAATGGATATTCAAGACTATTTTTCTCTAGTCTTTACAGACTATACGTTGAGAACCATCACCTTAGGAACTGCAATTCTTGGTGCAGTGACTGGTATGTTGGGAAGTTTTGCTGTATTGAGAAAACAAAGTTTATTGGGTGACGCAATTTCACATGCAGCATTGCCAGGTATCGCAATTTCATTTTTAATAACAGGCGCAAAAGACAGTAACACGTTGCTATTGGGTGCTTTGGTTAGTGGTTTGATTGGCACATTTTGGATTAGGGGAATCGTCACCAAAACCCATCTCAAAGCAGATACTGCGCTAGGCTTAATTTTATCTTTGTTTTTTGGCTTCGGAATGCTCTTGCTCACATTCATACAAAAACAACCAAATGCCAATCAAGCTGGACTGGATAAATATTTATTTGGGCAGGCAGCAACACTTGTAGAAAGCGACGTTTGGATGATGGCAATTGTTACAGGGATTTGTCTGTTCGTACTACTTTTGTTTTGGAAAGAATTTAAAATCTTACTCTTTGACAAAGACTATGCAAAAACCTTGGGGTTTAATACAAAAACCATTGATGTTTTAATCACGAGTTTTATTGTTTTGGCCATCGTTTTAGGTCTGCAAACCGTTGGTGTGGTGTTAATGAGTGCGATGTTGTTAGCTCCTGCAGCAGCTGCAAGACAATGGACAAATAGTCTCGCAACTATGGTACTATTAGCAGCGATATTTGGAGCATTTTCCGGAGTGTTTGGAACAGCCATCAGCGCAAGCCAAAATAATTTATCAACAGGACCAGTGATCGTTTTAGTTGCAGCAGTTTTTGTACTAATATCCTTTTTGTTTTCTCCAAGTAGAGGATTATTGTTTAAACAAATACGATTTATAAAAAACCGTCGTGATCTAGAATTGCATAAAACACTAGCCTTTATGTACAATATTGCTGAAACTCATAACAATATCTCGCATCCTCACGAAATTAAGATCTTAAATAGTTTTCAAGGTTATACCAGAGCGACACTAAACAAATTAGTTGAGAAAAATTATGTGACTTTACAAGGTTCTACATGGAGTTTGACCAGTGAGGGTTTTGAATCTGCTGCCAATTTGTACAACCAATTAAACAAAAAAGATGAGTAACGCGCAAATTGAAATACAAATTATTGCCAGTTTGGTTGCTGTTGCATGTGCTATTCCAGGTACGTTTTTAGTACTTCGGAAAATGGCCATGATTAGCGATGCCATCAGTCACTCAATACTTCCAGGGATAGTGGTTGGGTTTTTTATTACCCAAGATTTAAATTCTCCATTATTGATTGTATTGGCAGCTCTAACAGGAGTAATCACAGTAGTTTTGGTAGAGTATATTCAAAAAACGGGATTGGTAAAAGAGGATACAGCAATCGGTTTAGTGTTTCCTGTTTTATTTAGTATTGGTGTTTTGATGATTGCCAAAAAAGCAAACGATGTACATTTAGATATTGATGCTGTTCTAGTTGGAGAACTCGCCTTGGCACCTTTTGATAGATTGATGATTTCTGGAGTTGATGTTGGGCCAAAATCCATTTGGATTGTTGGTAGTATTTTGATGATTACAATTGTGTTGCTCCTTGCTTTTTTCAAGGAATTGAAACTGAGCACTTTTGATAAGGGCTTGGCAGCAAGTTTAGGGTTTTCACCGGTGATCATCCACTATGGTTTAATGACCGTATCTTCAGTAACGACTGTTGGCGCTTTTGATGCAGTTGGCGCTATTTTGGTTGTTGCTTTGATGATTGCGCCTGCTGCCACTGCATATCTGCTCACAACAGATTTAAAGAAAATGTTGTGGTTGTCTATTGGCTTCGGAATATTTAGCGCTATCTCAGGATACTGGTTAGCACATTATTTAGATGCGTCTATTTCTGGATCCATTACTACTATGCTCGGAGTTTTATTTTTATTTGTGTATCTATTTGCACCTAGCAAAGGCGTTATTGCTGTTATGTACCGAGAGAAACAACAACGTACAGAAGTGTCTTTACTTACTTTTCTGTTACACCTTAAAAACCACGACGATAAACGTGAACGTCACGTCAATCATTTAAACGAACATATCAATTGGCAAAAAGTCCGCTCTAAAACTGTTTTAGACTTGGCTTTAAAAAACAATATGATTATGATAGATAACAAGATTGTGTCGTTAACTCCAAAAGGGGATGAATTTACCACTCAAGCTATTGATTACATTATCACAAATGAGGATGCTCAAATTGAAGACATGAAGGATGATTTCTTTTTGTTTAGAGGGTAGCCATAATATTCAGTCTATATAAGAAATTACAATACCTGTTACATACATTTGATTTTGCCAATTGGTTGAACGCACTTTCATTATATAAGTGTATCTAGAATTATCTATATTAGTAAAACCTAACGGAGAAACTGTATAAACTCTATGTGCAGAGCTGCTTCCCGAAGAGGCACCGTCAACAACTAAAACGAAAGTATTGTTATTCACTGGTCTTCTTTCCATTTGGAAAGTCATATTTGAGGCTGCTGAATTATCGACATAGTGTACCCATACACCAGTAAGGGTTGCTCCATGAGGAATGTTTAGGTTCGTTTGAAAAAGCTTATCTCCAGACTGTCCTGATAGTGCATTCCCAGTAATAACAGTCGTCGCTACTTCTACTCCAATTGGGGTTTTTGCATGAAAAGCTACTGGATTAATAGATATGAATTTTGTTTGGTTGTCTACGATTAGATTCCCTTGTGCGTCAGCAACAAGGTTGCGCGTACCTGAACCAGCGAGATCAGACGATCGAATCGTTCCAGTGACATCAAGTTCTTCAACAGGATTGCTATTGTTTATACCCAAACGTCCATCTTTATGAAATGAAAACTTATACTCACTAGAGCTAAAATCGTCTTCAGATATTAAAAAATCCAACCAAGTACTTGAATTTTCTATTCTCCAGTCTGTAAAGGCTCCAGTTCTCATAAGCTCAAGAGATGTCGTTATTCCATTTTCTGAATTGATTCTTAATCTTTGTAATCCATCTCCCGCAACTTCAAGAGTTCTACTTGGTATCTTTGCAATTGTTGACGCAACTTTCGCGAATGGAACAGCGTTAAAAGGGCTATTTCCCATATCGACATAACCAGAACCATCTTGAAGATCAACCTCTACTTTTAGCATATAATTATTTCCACTATTCCAATTTATCGCGTTGTATGTTCCTATAGATGCACTACCACTTCCAATTTCTAGAATAATAAGACCATTCTGATTAGTTTCAACAGAAGCAAATTCTTCTCGATATACAGTAGTCGATGTAGATTCATCTATAATACCAAACCTAACCGATATGGTTTCGGTATCAAGAACGTTACCGTTACTGTCTTTTATAATAGCTTTATAGTTTATGGAGTTTTGAGCGGACGTTAATCCGAATATTAGAAATCCCGTAATAAGTAAAAATGTTTTCATCACCATATATTTTAAGACTCTTTTAAGTGCCTGGTTTATAGATGATAAAATTAGTTGAAGTCTGTGTTTATACTTAAAAATATTGTAACAAAGTATGCACTATATGTAACATTACTATGCTTTTTACAAGTATTTTGTGTTTTTACAAAAAAGATCTTGATTATTTGTAGATTGAAAACATAAAGAAAATGAATTTACAATTAAGCTTTAAAATTTCCGAAGAAAAAAAACTATTCCACAACAGTAAAACTAGTTTTTAAAGAAGCCTCAGAGCTACCACCAACCCAAATATTGAACTGTCCTGGCTCAACTTCCCATGTTTTATTGATGGTATAAAATTGTAAACGCTCTTTGTCTAATAAAAAAGTGACCGTTTTAGTCTCTCCAGGTTCTAGCTGTATTTTTTGAAAGCCTTTTAACTCTTTGATAGGACGGGTTAAACTACCTACCAAATCCCTAATGTAAAGTTGTACGACTTCTTCACCCATAACGTCTCCAGTGTTTTTAACATCTACAGTAACTAATAAACTTCCATCTGTGTTGATTTCAGTTTTTGAAGTTTTTAAATTACTGTATTCAAAAGTGGTGTAACTCAACCCAAAACCAAATGGATATAATGCGGTTTTTGGTGCATCACGATATCCAGAAAACGTGACATGCTTAGGGTTATAAGGTCTTCCCGTATTTTTTTGATTGTAATATAATGGCTCTTGACCGACATTGTGCGGAAACGAAACTGGCAATTTCCCTGAGGGATTATAACGCCCAAAAAGTACATCTGCAATGGCATAACCAGATTGCGAACCCAAATGCCAACATTCTAAAATAGCAGGCGCGAGTTCCGTAGGACGCGATAAATCCATTGGGCGACCATTCATCAACACAACAACGACATTGGGATTTACTGCCTGCACAGCTTCTAAAAGCTCTATTTGAAGTCCCTTAAATCCAATATCGGTTTGGCTTCTGCCTTCTCCTGTTTGATAGGCATCTTCTCCAATGGCCAACAACACAACGTCTGCTTTTTTTGCAGCTTTCACCGCTTTTTCAATTCCGGAGCGATCGGTTGTATTAAATTGTAATGGATGCAAAAATTGATTTTGTCCAGGTTCTACAGTTGGGATCGTGAGATCAATCCCTTTTTCGTAATAAATTGTCGTGTTTTTATCTGCGGAAGCTTTTACACCTTCCAACAATGATATAGCAGAATTATATTCTGCCTTAGCTCTCCAATTTCCTAAGGGAGAATTCTTAT
Organism: Psychroserpens sp. Hel_I_66; assembly: GCF_000799465.1. Taxonomy (NCBI): domain Bacteria; kingdom Pseudomonadati; phylum Bacteroidota; class Flavobacteriia; order Flavobacteriales; family Flavobacteriaceae; genus Psychroserpens; species Psychroserpens sp. Hel_I_66. Next base: position 3,105,327 of record NZ_JUGU01000001.1, read on the forward strand.
CATCTGCCAATGGACCAATAACAGCAATACTGTTTATGGTTTTAGAAAGCGGAAGAAGTTCGTTTTCATTTTTGAGCAATACAATAGATTTCTTTGCTACATTACGAGAAACATAAAGATGTTCTGGTGTGTAAACCTGTGTACGTTCGCGCTCCTCGTCACAGTATCTATAAGGATCATCAAATAGACCTAATTCAAATTTCAGTTTTAAAACACGTTTAACAGCATCGTCAATTTGAGCAATTGTTACTTTATTCTCATCGAGCAACGTTTCAAGAGCAGCTTCGTAAGCATAAGATTCCATATCCATATCGCTACCTGCATTCATGGCAATTTCAGCAGCATGCTCTTTATCTAAAGCGTAACCATGAGCAACCATTTCTCCTATACTTCCCCAATCTGAAACGATGAATCCGTCCCAGTTCCATTTGCCTTTTAATACATCTCTTTGCAATACTTTATGGCCAGTTGCAGGAATGCCATCAATATCATTAAAGGAATTCATGAACGTTGCTACTCCAGCATCTGCAGCAGCTTTAAAAGGAGGTAAGATGGTGTTGTGCAATTCGTATTCACCAATATGTACGGTGTTGTAATCTCGACCAGCTTCTCCAAAACCGTATCCTGCAAAATGTTTAGCGCATGCAGCGATGGTGTTAACGTTAGCGAGATTATTACCTTGAAAGCCTTTAATTCTTGCCACGCCAATTTCAGCATTTAAAAACGTGTCTTCACCAGCACCTTCCATCACTCTTCCCCAGCGTGCATCTCTTGACACATCAATCATTGGTGCAAACGTCCAATTTAAACCTGATGCAGCAGATTCCTTTGCTGCGATATAAGCAGATTGCCCAATCATGTCCAAATCCCAGCTCGCACTTTCTCCTAACGGAATAGGGAAAATCGTTTTATAACCATGAATGACATCATAAGCAAAAATCAAGGGAATTTTTAATCTCGAATGTTCCATAACGATACGTTGCGTTTCGCGAATGGAAGCCACAGAAGTCACATTAAGCATTGAGCCGACTTCTCCCTTTTTTAACTTGTCTAATTTGTGCTGATCTCCTTTTGAGGATGAAGGCCCTGTAACATCCCAACCACCACTATATTGAACCAATTGTCCAATCTTTTCATTGATTTTCATTAATGCTAAGACAGAATCTACTTTTTCATTTAAAATAGTGTTTTCAATGTCTGCTGAATGATCTGATTTATATTGTAGTTGTTGATCTGGATTTTGTTTTTCTTGAGCTCTTAAAGTATTAGAAACAACTAGTATAATGATCCCTATAAAAAATAAGATCACAAATTTGTAGAAAAACGATGGTGATAATCTTCTCATTAATAATATTATTTGAATTCTAATTCAACAAATACCGGAAAGTGGTCTGAAGGATATTTAAAATCTACTGCGCTAGAAAACACTGCATACTTTTTTACCGAAAGATTAGTAGATTTTGAAAGTAGTATATAATCTATTCGTCTCGTCGCGGGTTCATTATATTTAAAACCATTAAATGTACCTTCTGAACCAAAAGTAATGGCTGCCAAATTTTTAGTATCATGAAATGAATTTGTTGTGTATGCGATGACTTCGCTATTGGGTTCTACATTAAAATCACCCGTAATCACTACTGGAAAATCATTGGTATTTACAGATTGGATTTTTTCTAGAATAAGTTTCATGCCCTCTTTTTGAGCTTCTGCTCCTTGGTGATCGAGATGCGTATTAAACACCCATATTTTTTGATTGTTTTCTAAAACGGTAAACAAACCATAGGTGCAGATTCTTGGGTAAGCAGCATCCCAACCCTGTGACATTTCATTTGGTGTTTGGGATAACCAAAAGGTGTTTTCTTGTTCTACTTTTATTTTTTCTGAATTATAATATATAGCAGAGTATTCACCTTTTTTTTCACCATCACGTCCAGTACCAATAAATTTATAGTTTTTCAGTGATGCGTTTAAATCTTCAATTTGATTGGGTCTCGCTTCTTGAACTCCCAAAATATCCGGTTCTAAAAATAGCACTTGGGATGTAAAAAAATCTTTCCTGTTTGGCCAAGCGTTTTCTCCATCTGAAGCAACATCTAAGCGCATATTGTAAGTCATTACTTTTAAGTTGTTCGACATGGCAGTTTGCAGGTTTTCGGTTTCGGTTTGTGTTTCGGGTTTAGAGGTTGTATTGCAATTTGTGAAAAAACAAAAAAACAATAGTCCTGCAGCGAATAAACTAAATTTCATAATCAATTTTCTTTTTGATATACTCGTACGTAATCTATGATCATTTTATTAGGGAAACTCTCATCGTCAATTCCTTTTCTTCCGCCTAACATTCCACCAATGGCAACGTTGATCTTCAAATGGAAGTCTTGATCGAATGGCCATTCTTGAGTGGTTTTATGTTCGTTTTCTATATGGTTGTAGACATTTCCGTCGAGAATAAAATCCATGTACTCTGGTGTCCATACGAGAGAGTAGATGTGGAAGGTATCATATGGCTTCTCAACATAGGTGGTTTTACCTTTTTGTGTACCTCTCATGTGATTATACGATTTTGTGTGGATGGTGCCAAAAATAGAGTCTGGGTTAAATCCAACATGTTCCATAATATCTATTTCGCCACATTCTGGCCAGCCTACTTCGCTGTAATTTGCGCCCAACATCCAAAATGCAGGCCATAAACCGACGCCTTCTGGCAATTTAGCTTTAATGTCTATACGACCGTAAGTCCATTCTGCTAAGTTTTTAGTGGTCAAACTTGATGCTGTATAGTTTGCAAAGGGCTGATTTGTTCGCCAGTTTTTAACGTCTTTACTTTCAAAAGCTGCGTTTTTAATTTTTTCTTTATGGGATTCTAAGATGAGGTAACCATCCTCAATTCTTGAGTTTTTTAAACTATCTGTATAATATTGTTTCTCTTGATTTCTCTTAAACCCAATTTCGTGATCCCATTTTAAGGGGTCTGGTTTTCCGTCGTCATTAAACTCATCGCTCCAAACTAGTTTGTAACTGTCATTGGTTGGACTTGCTTTTTGCCTTTTAAAAACCAATTCGGGTTCGTTGGTGGTTATGTAATCAAAGTTATTGGCGATTAACCAATCTATATCTTCCGTTTTATCTGCTGTCCATGCGTTTAAAACTAGACCTAATTCTTGAGCTTCTTTGATCCAATTCCCTTTTTTCTTCAATTTATAGACCAAATAGTCTAAACCAGTTATACTGTCATTCTTTAAGCTTTGTGGTGCTTTAGAACCATCCAAGTAAAGAGTTTTTGCAGTTGGATTGACTTTAGCAATGTGTTTTAAAATTTCGTAACTAAAACTAATGTAATAGGAGATGTGGGAACCTGCGTTCAATTCTTTTACTAAATCGAGAACCTTATTGGTAATTTTGATATTGCGACCAGCGATGCTTGAAGGTTTTATTTCTAAAACTAAACCTGTAGAATCATTATTTTTCATTCCTGCCTTTAAAAAATCACTAAGTTTAGGTAGTGTTTCACCGTTAGAAAGTTTCAATTTTGCTAACTCTTCGTAAGTGGAATTTTCAATTTTAAGATTGTTATAGTCAGCATCATGGGTTACTATTAAAACGTTATCTGCTGTCATGCGAACATCAAACTCAGAGCCAGTGCAATTTAATGCTATGGCTTGTCTTAGGGCTGCAATAGAATTCTCTGGTAAGTTTTGAGTTTTCCATGCGCCTCGATGAGCTATAACTTTATTATCTGCAAAATCTATATATTTTACCTTAGAAGACTCACAGGACATTACTAAAATGGAGACTAAAACAAAAAATATATAACGCATAGTTTAGGCTTTAAGGCGAATCATACAGTTTCGCAGATAATCATAGCTGCTATTAATTAGGGATAGGGATTTTCGAGCTATATAAAAGTTATAATAAACCCATCATTATACACATTACAAAACAGTATAATGATGAGTTGAAATTTTTAAGATAATTAAATTTTAGTACCCGTCATTTTGTGGGTAACCAGGACCTAATAAGTCTAAGTCAATTTGAGCAATAGGGAAATTAATATAATGCGGTTGCCAATTTGTTCTAGGATCTCTTTCTCCAAGATTATTAGGAAAAAACTCTCCATCTCCAGCATAATTTGTAATCTGGAAATTTATAACCGATTGCCCCATTCTCTTTAAAGTAAACCAACGTTGACCTTCAAAAGCTAATTCTCTTGCACGCTCATCTAAAATGGCTTGTTGATCTACACTCGTTAAAGGAGCTGCATTTGCTCTAGTTCTAACAGCATTGATGTATGGCAATGGATCTCCAGAAGAATTTAAAATAGCTTCCGCAGCAATTAAATAGGTTTCTGCTAAACGATATACCAAAATGTTACTTCTGTTTAAATATGAATCTGGATTGTCATCATCCTGAGCGAATTTAATACATGAAGGATGTAATCTTTGATAATATTGGGTGTAATTGCTACTTGGGTTATCTAAATCTGTAATAGGTTGATAAATATCAATTTCTTCACCAATATTGTCACCAGATGTGTAATAATATTTCAATCTGAAATAAGTATCATCATCTCTAGTATCATTTGGATCGTCTGCTAAAAGACCTAATAAATATAAATTTGGTAATACTCTAGAGAAACCTCTTCCACCTTGTTCTATATTGGCCTCTATACCAGGTATTTGAAAATATTGCGTAACATAATTAGCATTAATCATTGTGGTACCACCACCTCCAAGAAGATCGTCTTGGGATTGGATAACATATAATGCTTCGGAATGATTACGATCTCCTGAAAATACATCTGCTGTAGATCCTACTAAACTGTGTGGACTATCTGGTCCTTCAATAACGTCTAAAGCTTGGTTTTTAGCTTCTGTCCAGTTACCCTGCCACATTGCTACTTTAGCTTTCACGTGTTTTGCGGTTCCCTTTGTGATACGTCCAAAAGTATCAGTCCATTCTAGATTTTCTATTGCAAAGCTTAAATCGCTATTTAAAAGTGCGAAAATTTCTTCTTCCGAAGATCTATCATTTATTACGTCAAATGCGTTATCAACAGTAGCGGTCTCAGTAGTTACATAAATGTTATTAAACATTCTGTATAAATAAAAATAGGCATGAGCTCTAAAAAACTTAGCTTCTGCTATAATTTGATTTCTGGAGTCTTCATCTATATCCTCAACAACTTCCGCAGCATTAATAATAGCAGTGGCTTTATTTGCCATATTGTAATATTGCTTCCAAAATAAGGAGGATACAAAATTAGCGCCTTGATCAACAGGAGAAACACCTCTTTGGTATCTTCCCATTAAACCTGTGTAACCGGTTCTACTAAATGCTAAATCACTTCTTGAAGACATGAGTACGCCTCCCATGTAATCTTCTGTGCCTGCATCATAACGATCTCTATCAAATTTATATAAACTTACAACACCAGATTTTAATCCTTCTTCGGTAGTATAAATATATTCTGCATCAATTAGAGTACTTGGATTTTCTTCAAGAAAATCTTCACATGATGACACCATAAATACAAGTGTCAATGCCATCAGCATGCTGCTTTTTAATTTTAAATTAAAATAATTCGTTTTCATATGTATCTTATTTTTTTATTAAAAGTTTGCTCTTACACCAAATGTAAACGCTCTAGAATCTGGATAGCCTGTATCTGCATTAGAAAACGTATTTCTAATATTAACTTCTGGACTATACCCAATATAATCAGTATCTGTAAATAAATTAGTACCTGTTATGTAAAATCTTAATCCTTCAAGTCCAATTTGTGAAACTGTCTCGTTATTTAAAGTATATCCTAAACTTACCGTTCTTAACCTTACGTAAGATGCATCTTTTACTGCTAAAGAATTTAGATATAAAGGAGTTGTATCAAAACTAGGTCTTGGAAATGTATTAGATGGATTTTCTGGTGTATAGTAATCTACTTTTACACCATTTAATTTCCCTGAAAGTGTACCACCATTATTAAAATCTGATAAGAATGGGTTGATTTTAGTAGCACCTTCTACAAAGTAAAAATCAACAAATAAATCAAATCCCTTATATTCTAGGTTTGTTGATAATGACCCAAACCAGTCTGGATTTGGATCTATAAAGACTCGGTCGTCTTGAGTAATGATGCCATCACCATTAACATCTGATATCTTAATATCTCCAGGACGTAAATTTTCTTGTGGTAATGCAGAATCTGGATTTGCCTGTGGTGCATTTTCAAAATCTTCACCTTCTTGCCAAATACCAGCAAATTGATACTGGTAGATTACTCCAACTGGTTGACCTACGTAGTAATTGAATGTATTGTCTTCGGTTATGACATCTCCGTTTCCGTCGTTATATAGCTCGATAATCTTATTTTTATTATTAGACCAGTTTGTAGAAACCGACCATTTAAAGTCTTCTGTGTTGATAAGATTTGCAGTAAGATTAACTTCAAACCCGGTATTTTGTAATTCACCAGCATTAAAATAAGTATCAGTAAATCCTGTGGTTGATGGCACACCTCTTCTTAATAGTAAATCTGTAGTTCGAGCATCGTACCAGTTGATACTTCCGAATAAAAAACGTTTAAATAATGAGAAATCCAAACCAACATTTGCAGTCGTAATTCTTTCAAATCTTAAATCTGGGTTAGGTAATGTTGTTGATGGAGAATACCCTGAAGCAGACTCACCATCAAAAATGTAGTTTTGACCTTCTGCAGTAAAAAGAGACCTATAAGCAAAACGTGATGCATTTACCAATGAACCATAACTCAATCTTAATTTTAATTCTTGAACAGCATTGGTGTTACTTAAAAAATCTTCTTTGTGTATTTTCCAAGCTACGGATCCACCACCATTTTGACTCCATTTATTTCCTTCTGCATTTGTAGAAGAAGCATCACTTCTAAAAGACCCTTCTAAAAGGTATTTATCAAATAACGTATAACGTAATCTCCCAGCAACCGAAGTAAGGCTTACCTTACCTAGATCATCACGTTCTACAAATACATTACCGATTGCATTCGAGATTCCATTGTAACCTAAGCTCTCGTTTGTAAATCCTTCTCCTTGGGTAAAGGTTCTAAAAGAATTAAATTCTTGAGCTTCATGTACTGCTGTAAAATCAAATTTATGGTCATCATTAATTTTGGCATCATATGTTAAGACGTTTTGAATTAAATAGGATTCCTGTAATCTATTATCAATTCTAGCAATACCGTTAACATCATCTCCAGCCGAACTTAAAGATGATAAATATTGTCCTCTTTCTGAAGTTCTTCTCGTAAAGTTTGTTTTTAATTGGTACTTTAAGTTGTTTGTAATTTGCCAAATAGGACTGATGTTTACAACAAAATCATTTCCTTTTTCTAAATTATTTTGCTCTCTAAGATTCCAAAGTGGATTTACTGCAGATAACTCTTCACCACTAGGAAATTGGGTTAGATTACCGTCTTCATCAAAAGCTCTTCCTAAAGGAGAGAATGTAATTACATTAACGTTAGCAGCTCTATTGATATCATCATTTAAAATATTTACGTCGAAATTCACAGAAAACTTATCACTTATTTCTTGATCTACATTTAAACGGAATGTTTTTCTTGTATAATTAGAAGTTGGTATAATCCCTTCTTCTTTAAAGTAGTTAATACTACCAAAGATCTTTGTTTTTTCTGTTCCTCCGGAAATGCTAAACGCTTGACTATTGACGTTACCATTACTCACCAATAATTCTTCCCAATCCACGAAATCATTATTAGCTATAGATTCTAATTCCAATTCTGAAAAAATCTCTTCGTCTTCGGAATAGACATCACCATCATTATTAGCTCTTACAGCTTCTCTTCGCAATTGCGCAAATTCTTGTCCGCTGTAAACATCAAAATTTCTTTCAATAGATTTAGTCGTATAAAAACCGTGATAGTTGACACTAATTTTGCCAGCCTTACCACGCTTGGTTGTAATTAAAACAACACCATTAGCACCTCTTGATCCATAGATTGCCTGAGCAGATGCATCTTTTAAAACTTCAATAGATTCTATATCATCAGAATCGATATCTTCAATACCACCATCTCTAATAATACCATCCACTACGTAAATAGCACTAATATTACCTTCAATTGATCCACGACCTCTTAATAAAATTTCTGAAGTTCCACCAGGACGTAATGTACCACCTCCAACATCTACTTGAAGACCTGCAATTCTACCTCTTAGCATCTCATTAACGTCTGATACTGGAGACAACATTGCTTTCTCCATATCTGTACTTGCTACAGCATTAACAACGTCACTCTTTCTTTGAGTACCATAACCAACAACAATGACTTCGTCTAAAGCATTACCTTCTTTAAGACTTATAGTCATGTCACTTGTAGTAACTGTAAGCTCTTGAGTGTCGTAACCTAAATAAGAGACTACGATTATAGCAGATTCGTCTGTTACTTCCAATGTAAACATACCATCAAAATCTGTTGATACACCGTTTGATGTACCCTTTTCTACTACAGATGCTCCAGGCAATGGCATATTATCTGCTGCTGAAAGCACTTTTCCTTTTACTGTAGTTTGCGCCATTAATGAAAATGAACTACACAGTAAAAAGAGACATAAGAATGTTTCAATTCTAAATTTTTGAAATTTTAATTTCATGAATTTTGGTTTAGTTTATTAAATGTCAAAATTATAATTAGACTTAAAACTGTTCTAATGTTCAGTATTAAGCTTTCGTAAATTTAAATGCAATTCGTTGTTAAATTGATAAAATATACCACGATAAAAAACGAACATCGTAATTTTTGACGTAAAATGACTTTAAATATAGCCTCGTGTTTACCGTAAATACTATTATTTGTTAACGAATGTTAAATTACTGTAAATCTCAATAAAATGGGTGATTTATTGCTCATGTAGTGGTAAAGTCTAGGTAGAAAACAGCCCTGTCGAGGTATTAAAATTTTAAGATATAATTAACTAGGCTGTCATCATGGTTAAGATTTAATCTTTTTCTAAGTCTGTACCTTTTTGTTTCAACACTTTTGGTTGAAATATTGAGAAGAGGCGCAATCTCTTTTGATGATAAATTAAGTCTTAAATAGGCACAAAAACGTAAATCGTTAGGAGTTAAATCTGGATGTTGCGCTTTAATCTTATCTAAAAAATCTTTATCTGCATTATTAAATGCTTGTTTAAAGAATTTCCAGTCTTTGGTGTTGTTTAAATTGGTATCTATTAAGCTTATTGCATCTCCAAGATCTTTTTTAGTATTACTTTTTTTAAGTTCTTTCTTTATTTTGTTAAGTAACTCATTCTTTTTGATGATACTCATTGTAGAAATGACGAGCTCACGATTTTTACTTTCTATATCTTGGTTAAGTTTCTCGTTTTTAATCTGGATAATGGTTTTCTCATTCTTAATCTGCTCATGCTTTAAAATTCTAACGTAATAAAATTTATAAGCTTTGTGAACTAAAAAGCCAATTCCAATTAAAGCTAAGACATAGATGGCGATTGCAAAATCAGAAATATACCAAGGTCTGTTTATTTTAAAATTATATGGATTGCTGTTTTGTGATATTTGATTACCTACTTTTGCTCTTACTTCAAAAGTGTAATCTCCAAAAGACAAATTCTCAAATTGAACACTAGATTTGTTAGTCCAATCACTCCAATTATCAATATGTCCCATTAACTTATACTGATATGTGATGTCGAGGTATTTATCATATTGAGGTACCGAATATTGAAATGTTACAATACCTTTTTTGTGATCAAACTCGCCTTTTTCTGAAATTGATAAAGCTCTTGTTTGCTCGTCAATATTTTTGATTGTAACTCTGTTTAAATAAACATTATAATCATATTGGTAATCTGTTTTTGAAAGATCTAAAGTAAGGTAACCGTTAGTTGTCCCTAAAACATAAGTTTCATTTTTTATATGCTGAATGTTCTCAAAACCCAAAACACCTGCTCTTAAATTAGAAGGTATAGGGATGTTGGTGATTTCTGGATTATTCGTAAGATCATCATTTTTAATATAGCTTATATTATTTTTAGAGAACATCCAGAGTTTCCCTGTTTTATCTATTTCCATTTTGCCAGAGGTGTAATCTTCTGGTGTAAGTAATGCACTCATTAAAGAGTCTTTGATAAAAACGTTTTTAGTTTTTTCATACCTAAAAATACCCTCATTTGCTGCATATAAAATAGCATTGCGATAAGATATCAAACTAGAGCTTTTGCTGGTTGGTACTTCTGGGTGGAGTTTTACAGAATCAACTTTTCTATAAAAATTGTCAATTTGCATACTGTACAAACCTTTGTATTCATGATTAACAAATATCTCGTTATCATCATTAATTTCAAAAAATCTCGCAGAATTGCCAAAACCTTCAACCTTATGTTTTAAACTCCATAAGCTGTCTTTCTTTTCAAGAATATAAAGTCCGCTGTAATTACCTTGCAATAGTAAGTTTTGATGATTAGGGATTTTTTTGAAATTCCAAGCACCTAAAATTGTGCTTATCTTTTCCGCAGTATTATTATCAATTAAAAAGGTGCCAAGATGATGACCGCACATTAAGTTTTCACCATCACTGTATAGACTCCAAACTTGACCAGCTGTGCCTTCTACAAATTGAAAAGCTTGATTCTTGTCATCTAAAGATCTATAAAAAAGCCCTTGGTTAGTACCAACATACAATTGATTTTTAAAAATGATCGTAGAATAAACAGTTCCTAAAACGCCTTCATAATCAATAAACGTTCTAATTGGAGATTTTACATTTATGCAATTGATCCCATTATCCAACCCAGCCCAGACATTGTGCGTTTTATCTTCAAAAAGTGATAAAACAGTATTGTTGGCAAGCCCTTTTTTTTGATTTATCGAATAATCAATAGCTCCTGTAGTGCTGATTTTTAAAATCCCGTTGGAGATTGTTCCTAAAATTAGACTTCCATCATCGAGCTGGATGCTATTAAATACGTTGAGTGTTTTTAATTCAGAATTACTTGAAACCTCCCAAGATTTTAAGGTATCGTTTTCTAGGTAATAAAATCCGGAATTTCTGGTCAACAAAAGCAATTTATTCTCACGTTCAAAAATATTTATAACACGATCTTCTAAAACGACAGCGTCATTAATTACCAAGGTTGGATTGCCATCTTTTATACTGAAAATCCCTTCATTTGCGACATGGTAATATAATTGATTACCAACTAGAAATACTTTGTAGATGATACTTTCCGAAGAAATGATTTTGAAAGTTTCGTCAACTTTGTGATAAAAATAGAGTTCGTGACCAGATTGAAACAAGATCCATTCATCGTAGTCAAGGATGTTCCAGATTTGATCGTCTTTAAACTCTTTATCTTTTAACTTCGGAAGTAAAGACATATAGTCCAATCGACCCAATTTGTTCTTTTGCCAATAGCCAAATTCCTCATAGCAGCCTGTATATATTTTGTCATCAATAACATTTACTGCACGCATAACCGAATTGTTTGGTGACACATAACTGGTCCAAACGGAACCATTATATTCCAATAAACCTTTATTGTTGGCTACATAAATAAACTCATTCTCTGCTTGGGAAATCATCCAGTTTTGATTGTCTCCATTATAATCTGCAGATGAGAATTTTTCAATAGGAGGCAACTCCTGCGCGTGAGTTTGCAAGCCCAAAAAAAGGAATATAATTGAGAGTAGGTGTTTCATAGACTATGTAAAGATACTTTTAGAAACTGAACAAACAAAATGCCAATCCACAATGAATTGACATCTTAAATTTAATTAATAAAATTGTCTTTTTTAAGAAAGTGCCAGCATAAGTAAAGCAGCCAAGCAACCACCAGCCAGAGGTCCAATAACAGGAATCCAAGAATAGCTCCAGTCACTATTTGCCTTATTTTTTATTGGCAGGATAGCATGCATAATTCTTGGTCCTAAATCACGAGCAGGATTTATGGCATAACCTGTTGTGCCGCCAAGTGATAGACCAATAGACCAAACCAGAAGCGCTACAGGTAGTGCGCCTAAAGAACCTAAACCAACAACGGTTTCGGTATCATTGATACTGGCATCTGTAAAATATAAGATAGTAAACAATAAAACGAATGTCCCAATAGCTTCACTAAATAGATTCGAAAATGTATTTCTAATTGCTGGTGCAGTGCAGAATACTGCTTTTTTTGTATCTGCATCCTCGGTCTCATTAAAATGTAATTTATACATTGCCCAAACACAGGAAGATCCTATCATGGCGCCAATCATCTGTGCTAAAATATACATGGGCACATCTGCCCAAGGGAATTTTCCTGCCACAGCTAATGCCAGTGTCACCGCAGGATTAATATGCGCACCACTATGAGGTCCAACAATAACAACAGCGACGTAAACCGCTAAAGCCCATCCCGTAGTAATAACGATCCAACCACTGTTGTTTCCTATGGTTTTATTTAAAACCACATTTGCAATTACACCGCCTCCTAATAAAATCAAAATAGCTGTACCTATAATTTCTGCTATAAATGGTGTCATATTTTTTTATTTTGAATTGCTTTTTGTCCAATATTCCAAAGCATCAATAGCTCTGTACCAGCCTTTGATATTCGCTTCGGTTTCTGCTCTATCTGTAGTAGGCTTAAAGGTTTTATCAATTTGCCAAATATCTTGAATTTCATCTGTACTCTCCCAATAACCAACTGCTAAACCAGCTAAAAAAGCTGCTCCCATTGCAGTCGTTTCTACTATTTTTGGTCTCACCGTTTGTGTATTTAGCACGTCACTTTGAAATTGCATCATCATGTTGTTTATCGTTGCTCCGCCATCTACGCGTAATTCTTCAATTGAAATTTCAGCATCTGCCTCCATAGCTTTTAGAATATCCATAGTTTGAAATGCTACAGATTCTAAAGCTGCTCTGGCGATGTGTGCATCTGTGCTTCCTCGTGTTAAACCAAATAAAGTCCCTTTTGCGTGTTGGTTCCAGTGTGGTGCACCCAAACCAGCAAACGCGGGAACAAAATAAACGCCATCTGAACTTTCTACGGAATTTGCCAGTTTTTCTATTTCCGAAGAATTTCTAATAATCTTTAATCCATCACGAAGCCATTGTACAACTGCGCCAGCAATAAATATACTGCCTTCTAAGGCGTATGTTGTTTTTCCGTTAACTTTCCAGGCTACAGTGGTTAATAAGTTGTTTTTAGAAACTATTGGTTTCTCACCAATATTCATCAACATAAAGCAACCTGTACCATAGGTGTTTTTGACCATTCCTGGTTTTGTACACATTTGACCGAAAAGTGCTGCTTGTTGATCACCTGCGATACCAGCAATTGGTATTTTTGAGTCGTAAAAAGTAGATTTTGTGTGACCGTAAACTTCACTGGATTGCTTTACTTCTGGCAACATACTTTTTGGGATTGTTAAGATTTCCAAAAGTTCATCATCCCAATCCATCGTATTGATATTGAACATTAAAGTTCTTGAGGCATTTGTAACATCAGTAATATGCTGTTCGCCTTTGGTGAAATTCCAAATAAGCCAAGTATCTATCGTGCCTAAAATTAAATCGCCAGCTTCTGCTTTTTCACGGGCTCCATCAACATTGTCAAGAATCCATTTTACTTTGGTGCCAGAAAAATAGGAGTCTATTACCAATCCTGTTTTTTGTCTAAAAAGATCGTTTTTTCCTTCTTTTTTGAGTTCGTCGCAATAATCTGATGTTCTTTTATCTTGCCAAACGATAGCATTATAAATAGGCTTGCCTGTATGTTTATCCCAAACGATAACGGTTTCACGTTGGTTAGTAATGCCAATGGCAGCGATGTGTTTAACATCGAGTCCTTTTTTGGCAATTGCTTCTGCAGCAACACCAGTTTGGGTTGACCAGATCTCGGTTGGATCGTGTTCAACCCATCCTGGTTTGGGAAAATATTGTGTAAATTCTTTTTGTGCCATAGACACTACATTACCTTTTTTATCAAACACAATGGCTCTTGAGCTCGTTGTGCCTTGATCTAATGATAGTATATATTTTCCCATATGGTTATTTTTAGTTACGCTTTCCGAAGAAAAAAATCGGAAAAAGAGTAAATTATTTTAAAACGTATTGCTCTGCAATTTCTGTAAATTCTGAAATTTGCTTCATGCGCCAATCGTCTGTTTGATTGAGCTCTTTGCGAATAATCTCACCAACCAAAGGTGCGATTTCAATGGCTGCCTTAGCGTCTAAAAATAAAACCCGAACACGTCTTGCCAAAACATCTTCTATAGTTCTTGCCATTTCTTGTCTTACAGCAAAAAGCACTTCGGCTTTTGTGAACTGTAACCGTTCATGTAAACGCTCTGATAGGCTTGGGTTTTCTTGACTTAGCTTCTCAATTTCTTTTTTATCTGTTCCATAAATATACAAATGATTTGTGCGATCTACGGGTCCATTCGCGCCATGAATCAACAAATCTTTTGTTTTGCATTCCTTGTTTGGTAACTTGTTTAATTCAATAATCTTATCGACTGTATCTTGTGCCATTTTTCTATAAGTTGTCCATTTGCCACCTGTTATGGTAATTAAATGAGAGTCTGAAACGATAATCTTATGGCTTCTTGAAATTTCCTTGGTTTTTTCAGATTTATCCTTTGGAGCAGCCAAAGGTCTCAAGCCAGCGAAAATACTCAGCACATCGTCTTTAGATACATTTTTATTTAAATATCGATTAGCAGTGTCAATGATAAACTTGATTTCCTCATCCAAAGGTTTTGGCTCTAAACTGTGGCTATCTAATAGTGTATCTGTTGTGCCAACTACCACTTTGTCGTGCCATGGCACTAAAAATAGTACGCGACCATCATCTGTTTTGGGAATCATAATGGCATCATTGCCAGGTAAGAATGATTTATCAAAAACCAAGTGGATCCCTTGACTGGGTCTAATGCTATTTTTTGCTGAAGGATTATCCATTTTTAAAATATCGTCTGTAAATACGCCTGTGGCATTGATGACGGTTTTTGCATGTAAACTATATTCTTCGTTAGTTTCGGTATCAATAGCAATAACGCCATTAACTAGGTTTTTTTCATCTTTTAAAAGATGTTTTACTTTGCAATGGTTAAGTACTGTAGCGCCATGTTCTATACAACTTTGTGCAATATTCACAGCCAGTCTTGAATCGTCAAATTGACCATCATGATAAACGACACCACCTTTAAGATTGTTTGTTTCAAGCGTTGATAATCTTGAAATGGTTTCGGATTTTTTTATTCTAATTGATTTTCCGAAGCTTAATTTGCCAGAAAGGAAATCATAAACTTTTAACCCGACTGTATAAAATATATTGTCCCACCATTTATAATTAGGGATAATAAATGATTGGTTGCTAACCAAATGTGATGCGTTTTTTAGCATCAGGCCTCTTTCGTAAAGTGCTTCGCGAACTAAATCAATATTGCCCTGGGCCAAATACCTTACGCCTCCGTGAACTAATTTTGTGCTTCGGCTCGATGTGCCTTTGGCAAAGTCAACTTGCTCTAAAAGCAACGTTTTATAGCCTCTTGTTGTACAGTCTAAAGCTACTCCTAGCCCTGTTGCGCCACCACCAATGATAATAACATCCCAGTCTTGAGTAGATTTTAACTGATTTAGTAAGTTTTCCCTTTTAAACACAAATTTGTTGTTACAATTAATTTCAAATATATAAAATAATATCCAATACGAAAGAAAATGAAACATATTTTAATAAAATGAAATATAATTTATAATTTAATATTTCATTTAGTTTCGTTTTATTATATTTGCTTCTGTATGAAAAGACATCAAGACATATTGAATAGACTTGCGAAGGAAAAACATCTTGAGGTTTTAGAATTATGTGAGATCTTAGACGTGTCTGCGGTAACGATTAGAAAAGATTTAAAATTATTGGAACAAAAAGGGTTGCTTCATAGAACTCATGGAGGAGCATCCTTAGAAAACCCGTATATAAATGAGCGGACGGTTGTTGATAAGGAGAAAATTTCCGTAGAAGAAAAAAATGGGATTGCTCAATTGGCAGCAACAAGAATTGTTGAAAACGACTCTATCCTAATTGCGTCTGGTACAACGGTACAAGCTTTGTCCAAGTTTGTAAAAGCACAAAATAAGCTCACTGTGATTACGTCTTCCCTACATGTGGTTCTAAATTTAATTCACGATAAGAGCATTGAGATTTTACAATTGGGTGGTTATATAAGGCACAGTTCTGTATCTGTAATTGGAAACTATACAGAGTATATTTTAAAAAACGTGTCCTGTAGTAAGCTGTTTTTAGGTGTAGATGGTATTGATTTAGATTATGGATTATCCACAACGAATCTTGAAGAAGCGGAATTAAATAAGAAAATGCTCAACGCAGCTCAAAAAGTGATTGTCTTGGCAGACTCTTCTAAGTTTGGGAAAAAGAGTTTTGCTCGTATTTGTGATTTGTCCCAAATTCATGAAATTATAACAGATAAGGGAATTTCAAGCTCCATTAAAAAGAAGCTTGAAGAGAAAGATATTAAAGTAACTATAGTTGACTAAATAAATTACCATAAAAGATTTATAAAAATGAAACATTCTTTTTTTCTAATGCTTGTTGCAGTATTGTTTTCTTGTAATTCTAAAAAAGAAAATATAGAAATTTCTCAAAGCGAAAGCCAAAACCAAAAGCAAGACAAACCAAACATTATCTTGATTGTTGTGGATGATCAGGGATATGCCGATTTTACGCCTTTTGATAATCATGATGAAACGGTTTCTACACCAAACATTTCAAGACTTGGTGCCTCGGGCACTGTGTTTACGCAAGCTTATGTCACTGCTCCAGTTTGCAGTCCTTCAAGAGCAGGAATCTTGACTGGTAAAAATCAATTTCGTTGGGATAAACCAGCAAGTTGGGGGCCAGGATTACCTGATAGTGTCAAAACGATTGCAGAATATTTAAAAGAAGCAGGTTACGCAACAGCAAGAATTGGAAAGAATGATTTAGGTCGAAATTTTCATAAAAATGATGTGCGAGAATACCCTTTAAACCATGGCTATGACGAATTTTTAGGGTTTTCTGCTCACGCACATGATTACTGGTTAAACTCACAAAGCATAAAAGAGCGTACTCCAGATCCATATGGTACAAGCGCCTTGCTTGGACCATTGATGCATAATATGGGAGAAAAAAGTTATGAAGAAGGGTATTTGACAGATATTTTTACTGATGAATCTATAGCCTACATGAAACAAAAAAGAGATAAGCCTTTCTTTTTAACCTTGTCTTACAATGCGGTTCACCACTTAATACATGAAGTACCTAAAAAATATCTGGATAAATATAATGTAAAGGTAATCCCAAATTACGATCCCGATAGTTTAGTGGCTTATGGAAAGCATAAGGAGGGAACTTACTCTGCTTATTATGATAAGTATTCTAGGGTTGGAGCTATAAATACAACAGATTTACGAAATTATTATTTAGCAAATCTCAACTGTCTAGACGATAATATTGGTAGGGTATTGGATGCTTTAAAAGAAAACGATTTAGAAAAAAATACGCTTATAGTTTTTATTTCAGATAATGGAGGTTCACCATTAACTGGAGCCAATAACGCTCCATTAACGGGTGGAAAATATTCACTTTGGGAAGGCGGAATTAGAGTGCCAATGGCTGTAAGCTGGCCTGGAGAAATTGAGGCAGGAAAAACAGTTACCCAATATGTGTCTGCAACAGATATCTTGCCAACATTAGCAAAAGCAGGAGGTGCAACAGTCACCGATAAGGATATTGACGGTATTGATTTGTTCAGTCCACAAGACGATCGATTGTTAGTTTGGAAATGGCAGAAAACCTGGGCAGCGAGACAAGGCAAATGGAAAATTACCAATGCCAAAGAAAACCATTGGAAAAGTGAACCATCCAATCAATACATCGCACCAATTAGAGATGATTTAACGATTAAGCTTTTTGACATTGAAAATGATCCTGGCGAACGAAATGATGTTTCTGAAGATCATCCTGAAATCGTAAAACAATTACAAGACGCTTACAATAACTGGTGCGAAGTAAATATCATAAAGTAGAATATTTAAACAACTTTAATCGTTGGGCAAGTACTACATCGGTTTTGTAAAAGATTATAAAATCTGCAAACACTCTGTTGGTTTTATCCCTTGGTGATTTTGTGTTAAATCGCGCTTTAGAATTATTAAAATCGAGTGTGTATTTTGAGTCAAGATCTGAAGCTTCCGCAGAAAAAGTTATGACTTTGTTTTCTAAAGTCCATGTGCCTTTTCCGTAAGAACGGGTTTCTTTTGGAATTCCGTTTGCTATAAACCTATAATGATAAAACTCAAAAGTTCCATCGTGATTTAAGGTGAGTTTGCGTATGTGGCTAAACTCATCGGTATCTGATTTTATTTGATACACACCAGCAACGTCTTGAGCATTTAAAATAAATGCGTGGAACAGGAATAATAAGAGTAATAGATGTTTCATAATTTATCAAAGTTACTATTTAATTGTTCTAATTCGGTTTTGAGTTGATCGATACTTACCTCTTTAAAATTCAAATTGATATTTGGATTTATTTCTGTTTTCGTTTCAACCATATCGTAATAGAGTTTTCCGTTTTTCCTTTTTATAGCTACTAAAACGATGTCTTCATTGTCTGCAATAGTTCTAAAATCATAAAAACCATTCGTTTTCCAGCTTGGTAAAACCGAGTTATAAGCTTTAAATACCATGCTTATACTCGCGCCATCGGCATCTTTTATTTTGAGTTTATATGTTATTTGTTTTTTTCTTCCGTTGATAAAGCGATCGCAATTGATCCAACCTAAATTTGATGTTCTGAGCACATAGTAACCTACGTCTTTTGATGAAATGCTTACATCATCAACATCGCTTAATCTTGTTTCAAATTCTTTTGTAGTTATAACTTCTGTGCCAACTGCAAATCTTTTTTTAGGTACTAATTCAAAAATACGTGTTGATGGTATTTGAGTAGTTCCCCAAAGTTTTCTAATGATATGTCCTCCTCGAGTAATAGAATCATCCTCAAGAATTTTAAATTTTGTGTTTTTCATCTCAAATAATGGCTTGCGTAACATTACTGTTGGTTCTGATTCTAAACCTAAAACACCAAAGAGGCGAATCAATTTTTCTTTTTTATATTGTCTCCATTTATCTGCGAATGTTGAATCTACAGGGAAATCCTTGTCATGCATCACTTCTCGTATAGTCTGCACAATACCTCTTGAAGTAGAATAGAGCGTGTCCATTTCAATACCACTAACAACTTGTCGATTTATTCCAATAGAATCTTGGATTCTAGTAGTTATAAAATTTGCAGAGCCATTTTCCGTATCAAACTGACTAGAATTTTGTTCGCCATCAATTTCAAAAACAATAGGTAAAGAATAAGGCACGTTAACAGGTTTCCCACGTTGCATCCCAGGAATCATTTTAGGCAATAAACCAATCACACGATCTGCTTGTTCGCTCAGTCTTGGGTGAGACCCTCTAGATTGAATAAAAATCACATTTCCATCTTTGTCAATTTTAAATATGGAGTTGATGCGCTGCCTCCCAGATAATCCTAACCCTATCGCAACCTTAGTATTAAATCTGGTTGTTATAAATTTAGAAATAGCATCACTTGTACATTTTTTACGAGCTTCATTTGTGCCTTCATTTTCACATCCTGGGAAAGTTGGAACTTGCTCAACTACGTTAAAAGGCACATCAATGTGGTCTTCAATTTCTTCTTCGGAAATATCTAGGTCTTCCAATATTTCATCGTTTTGAAGCGTCCAATTAATATTTTCATCTTCCCATTCTCCGTTAAATAACTGCATTCCTTTCTTTTTGTTTTTCGTCGGAAATGAGATTTCTATCGGTTTATCGTCTTTTAAATTCAAATCTGTACCACCTTGTTTAGCCTCAATAAAAAGCATACCTCCAGTTTCTAGTTGTTTTCCGTTAGACACTGTGGAAAGATTTGCCAAAAGGATATCTGAGAGTTTGTAATATTCTGTGACTTTTAATTCTATTGTTCCGTTTATGGTTTTTCCCGTTTTGGAATTGACAAAAGACCCTTTACTAATTTTTAAAACGGTTCCCTCTTTACATATTATAGTGGTATCGTTTTGAGTATTAAAACTAATGGTTTGCGGTCGTTTTTTTATCTCAAGATTAGTTGTAGACGCTATACCGAGTTTTGAACTATTTGATGTTGTTTTGTAACTTACTTGGTAACTGGATTGTTTTTCAATGGTATCTGTTATGTCTTCGGAAACGTCTAAACTTGAATCAATTTCATTATTTTCAATAAAAGTAGAATCAATAACTGTGGTTTTAGAGTTATCAGATTTTGGAGCTAGTTCATTTTCGGAAGTATTAAAAACCAACGTGTACAACATCACCATTGCTCCAAGAATCACGATAGATATTCCTGCAATTTTTAACCATTTCTCAACTTTATAAGCGCGTTTTGCTTTTTGGATATCGGTTTTAATTTCTATGCGTTCTATGCCATTTACAAAGACGATATGTTGTTGGTAAATGGTATTGAATTCACTGTCATTTTGTAGTTTAGATTCAAAATTCAATCGCACTTCTTTTGAAAGCAGGTTGTTGAGGTAATCGTTAATGAGTTCTATATATTGTGTGTAAGTTTCCATGCGTTCTGTGTTTAGGATTGAACCGATTTTAGTTTGGTTTGATAAATGTCTTTTGCTTTTTTTAAGCACTTATACTTCTGGTTTTTTGCAATTTTTGCAGATTTGAATTGCATCACTTTTGAGATGTCATTAAACGACATCGCTTTTTGATAAAACAGTTGTAAGAGTTGTTGACATCGTTTTCCAATTTCTAGAAAAGCATGTTCGGCAAGTTGGTATTTTTTTTCTTCAATGACCTCTTGAAATACTTGAACGTCTTGCGCATTGAGTTCTTGTAATTGTTTTTTGGTGTGGCTCTTTTGAAGATCAGACCATACAAATCGGGATACCGAATATAGATAGGTATAAAACGAAGAGGTGAGTTTGAATTCTGATTTTTGAAGATTTCGATTTAAAATAATCAGTGCTTCTTGAAACACATCACTCGCATCATCTTTACTGCCACCTTTTGAAAGTACTAGTTTTTCAATTTTAGGGTAGAGATGATAAAGTTTTTTGAATGCCTTATCCCGTTGACCGTTTTTAAAAAGTACTAAAATGTCTTGATCACTCATACATGCTTTTACTTATTAATGGTCAATATTTAAAAAGGTCTCCTCAATTTATGAAGTTAATTTAAAAAAAGAGAATGTTAATATTAAATCATGGTTGAAAAAAAATCAATAATTTTGAATAACATTTTTTTGAGGTGTTTAATAGGCATCTACATCAATAAATTTATTACTAATGGATTTTTTAAATCTTATTACAGGAAAAGTAGGTTTTATGCTGCTTGCAATGCTGGCTTTAGCATTGTTTATGTTCAGAAAATATAAATCTGAACGTTATTTCAAAGACGTTGAAAAGCGAATAAAGGAAAGGCAAAATAAACATTAATTAAAAACCGCGTTCCTTTTGTAATTGCTCGTAAGCTTTTTGCACTTGTCTAAATTTTTCTTCTGCACCTGCCTGATGTTCTTTACCTAAATGAATTACTTTATCTGGATGGTATTTTTTTGCCATAGTTCTATAGGCTTTTTTAACTTCATCATCGGTTGCTTCTTTAGTGATTTCTAAAATTTTGTAAGCGTTATCGCTACTGTTGTAAAACATGGCCTTTATGCTTCCGTAGTCTCGGGAACTGATGCCTAAATAGCCAGAGATCATATAGATTTGAGAGACTTCATCTTCGGTAACCATACCGTCTGCTTTTGCGATTCCGAAGAGAAAATGAAGCAATTGTAATCGTGAAGAATGATCCATCATTTCACGAATTTGTAAACATACTTTACGGGTTGGGATTTGTTGCTTACTTACGTTTTTGAAGAGTCTAAATGCGTGATTGGCTCTATCTTTACCGTACATGCTTACAAATTGCTGGCGCACATAATCGAGTTCGCTTTGATCTTGTTTACCATCTGCTTTGATAATTACAGATGCCAGTATTAAAAGGCTTACCTCAAAATCACCAGATCGGGTTTGAGGCCTGGTTTGTGATCTTGTATATGTTGTGCGCTGTTTTTGCTGTGTTTTTGGTCCAGAGTTTCCTTCTCCCAATAAAAAACCTCCACCTTCTGCAGCACCATCGATCAAACTTCCAATGGCAAGTCCAATTATAGCACCAATTGGCCCACCAAAAGACCAGCCCAAAGCACCTCCTATCCATTTTGCAAAACTCATAAACTATAGATTTTATTTATATTCAAATATACTATTTGTTAGTATAAATGGTATAGACTTTGTTACACAATTGGTATCTTTGTAACTTAAATCAATAATAATTAAATATAAAATATATGTATCCAGCAGAATTAGTAAAACCAATGCGTGAGGATTTAACCAAAGTTGGTTTTGAAGAATTACAAACAGCAGATGCAGTAGATACTGCTTTAGCAAAAGAAGGCACAACATTAGTTGTCGTTAATTCGGTTTGCGGTTGTGCAGCTGCCAATGCTCGTCCTGGAGCGAGACAAAGTTTACAAAATGCAAAACGTCCAGATCATATTGTAACGGTTTTTGCAGGTGTTGATAAAGAGGCGGTTGATGCTGCGAGAGGGCACATGGTGCCATTTCCACCAAGTTCACCAAGTATCGCTTTATTTAAAGATGGAGAATTAGTGCACATGTTAGAACGTCACCATATTGAAGGTCGTCCAGCGGAATTAATAGCAGACAATTTAATGGATGCTTACAACAGTCACTGTTAGAAATAACGCTATTTCAATGAATAGTTAGAAATGAAGCCACGATTTTAATCGTGGCTTTTTTTATGATTTATTTTCATTTTTTATTTTCATTCAGCTAATTTTACCACATGAGAAAACTTTTGGCATATCCATTAACCGTTTTATATTATTTGGTCTTCGGGTTGACGTTAATCATCTTCCACCCAATACAATGGTTTTGTTTTAATGTTTTAGGCTATCAAGCCCATAAAAAAAGTGTTGATGCCCTGCAGTTTTGCTTAATGCGCTGTCTCAATATTCTAGGTACACGGTTTACTTGGGACAATCCTCATGACATCCCAACAAACAAACCTTTACTTGTCATATCCAACCATCAGAGCACCTATGATATTTCGCCTATAATGTGGTATATGAGAAAACATCATATTAAATTTGTTGCAAAAAAAGAATTGGGCAAAGGCATCCCAAGTGTGTCTTACAATCTACGTCATGGTGGCTCGGTTTTAATAGATCGAAAAAATCCACGTCGTTCTATACCTCTAATGATGAAATTTGCGGAATATATTGAAAAGACTAATAGAGCAGGTGTCATTTTCCCTGAAGGTACTAGAAGTAAAGATGGTTACCCAAAGCCTTTTAAAACAAAAGGTGTAGAAATTTTAATCAAAAAAATGCCATCCTCTTTAATTGTGCCAATAACCGTTAATAATTCTTGGAAAATGTTTCGCTACGGAAAATTCCCAATGGGAATTGGAAATCATATTAAATTCACTATACATAAACCCATAGAAATCGCTAACTTTACAGATAGACAGGCATTGTTAACAGATGTAGAAAACATTATTGTCAATGCTATTACTCATTAATAAAATAGTTTATGTCCCTAAAAAACATAAGATTAGAAGTGATGCAGCACCTAGAAAAGGATGTTGATCAACTTATAGAAAAATACCTCATTCCTGTTGAAAAAATCTGGCAACCGACCGATTTTTTACCAAATTCTGAAAATGAGAGTTTTTATGAAGAGGTTAAAGAAATTCGTGAACTCTCAAAAGAATTACCATATGATTTTTGGGTGGTTTTGGTTGGTGATATGATTACCGAAGAAGCTTTGCCAACATACGAATCTTGGTTAATGGATGTGGAAGGCGTAGGGCAAATGGAACGAAATAGCTGGTCAAAATGGGTAAGACATTGGACTGCGGAAGAAAACCGACATGGAGACGTCCTCAATAAATATCTGTACTTATCTGGTCGCGTGAACATGCGCGAGATTGAAAAAACCACACAACATCTTATTGCAGATGGTTTTGATATTGGTACAGATCGTGACCCATATAAAAACTTTGTCTATACTAGTTTTCAGGAATTGGCCACTTATATTTCCCACAACCGTGTTGCCAAAATGGCAAAGGAAAAAGGAAACAAGCAATTGGCGAAAATGTGTAAAATCATTTCTGGAGATGAGATGCGACATCACCATGCTTACTCTGAGTTTGTTGAGCGCATCTTTGAGGTAGATCCAAACCAAATGATGATGGCATTTCATTATATGATGAAACAAAAAATCGCTATGCCAGCTCATTTTTTAAGAGAATCTGGAGAAAAAATAAGTACAGCTTTTGAAGAGTTCTCAAATACAGCACAACGCATTGGCGTTTATACATCTGCAGATTATGTTGATATTTTACAAAAACTGATTGACCGATGGGATATTGGAAATACCAAAGGTCTCAACGACGAAGCCGAAAAAGCGCGTGATTATTTAATGAATTTACCAGCAAGAATGTTGCGCCTCGCAGAGCGAATGAAGATTCCAGAAAACTCCTATCAGTTTAAATGGGTTGAGCCTGCTCGATTAAAATAACCAATTCGTAAATCACATAAAATTCCTTTCAACTTTTGAAAGGAATTTTTAATTTTAGGTCATGCATACTTCCGTAGAAATAATAGAGAAAACCAAGCAATTTGTAAAAAAAGAACTCGAAAATGCCGAAGGTGGTCACGATTGGTTTCACACCCATAGGGTATTTAAAAACGCAATGCTCATCTCTAAAAACGAAAGTGTAAACCTATTGGTTGTTTCACTTGGTGCCTTGCTGCATGATATTGCAGATAGCAAATTTTACAAGGGAGACGAAACTATTGGGCCTCAAAAGGCACGACAATTTCTGTTTGAAAACAATGTGGATTCTACCGTAATTGAACACGTCGTGAACATCATTAAACATATATCTTTCAAAGGCGGAAATGAGGCACAAACCTTTTCTTCTTCGGAATTGGATGTTGTGCAAGATGCAGACCGTTTAGATGCCATTGGAGCCATTGGAATTGCCAGAACTTTTAATTATGGAGGGTTTAAAAACCGAAAATTGTTTGATCCAGACATAAAGCCTAATCTAAAGATGACTAAAGCAGAATATAAAATTTCTGAAGCACCAACTCTTAATCATTTTTATGAAAAACTATTACTCTTAAAAGATAGAATGAATACTAAGACCGGTAAAACAATTGCGGAAAAGCGACACCAATATATGGAACAGTTTTTAGATCAATTTTATGCAGAGTGGGATGGGAAGAAATAATTTAGTGCATAATTTGGGTTAATTCCTTACGGTACTTTAGCGCGCTTTTTCCTGTAAATTCCTTAAAGAGTTTATTGAAATGTGAGAAATTATTGAACCCGCACTCAAAAGCAACATCAGAGATACCCATTTGACTTTCAGAGAGTAGTTTTGTAGCGTGTACAATGCGATACTCGTTCACTAATTGCGTAAACGTTTTACCCGTTGATTTCTTGAAGTATCTGCAAAATGCAGGAACTGTCATACTTACCTTATCTGAAATTTCGTCTAGCGATATATGGCTTTGAAAATTATTATTGACATGTTTGTAAACGATATCTATTTTAGCGCTATCCTGTAATTCTGTTTCAAAAACAAATCCGTTTGCATTTAATATTTCATAGTCTTTTACTTCGGCTAATTTTTGTAAGATTTTCAGTAAAAGTAAAACGCGCTCAAAACCATCTACTTCATTTAATTTCTGGATTTTTTTGCCCAAACGTCTTTTGGTTTCTGGTTTAAAAAGAATTCCATTTTTAGAACGCTCAAATAAAGCATTGATTTTTACCATTTCTGGAAGATCAAAAAAGTCTTCACCTAAAAAGTCTGGTTTAAATTGTACCAAAACTTCTGAGCCCTGTTGAGTTAGGCGATCAACAAAACCGTTATGTGGTAAGTTAGAGCCAATTAAAATGAGTTGACTGTTATTAAAATAGGAAAGGTGACTACCAATATGGCGTTTGCCTTGACCTTTATCTACATATACTAATTCTATTTCTGGGTGAAAATG
Source organism: Psychroserpens sp. Hel_I_66 (assembly GCF_000799465.1). Taxonomy (NCBI): domain Bacteria; kingdom Pseudomonadati; phylum Bacteroidota; class Flavobacteriia; order Flavobacteriales; family Flavobacteriaceae; genus Psychroserpens; species Psychroserpens sp. Hel_I_66. Next base: position 3,131,532 of record NZ_JUGU01000001.1, read on the forward strand.
CCAATAGGGCTTTCGGTCACCGTTGTGGTTAGAGTTACTTTTCTTTACAAAAACAGAACTCCCAAAATTTGGACTTATCTTTTCTAATGCAGGTTTTCTTTGAATCATAGATTTGTAATTAATGCAAATTTAAAACAATTGAAATTAGAAATGTATTCAAAATTCGCACTAAACTATGCTATATTAACATATATAAACTTTTATAACAATTATAATGGTAAAATAGAATATAAATCAGCCAAATCTGTTGTTTTCTAAAAGCCTATTACACTATACCTTTGTCATGTAATCATAAAACCCAAAAATGATGAAAACAATTAAAAGATTATTAGTAGTAGCTATAATGTTGACAATGGTAACAGGCTACGCAAATGAAAATGCAAATGATGTTTCAGCAAAAGTAATTACAGTTTTAAAATTCTCAGATGTAAAGAAAGGACACCAATATACAATTATAGACAATGAAGGTGTTGTTCTTTTTAAAGAGACGATTGAACGTAATGGCTCATTCTCAAAGAAATTCGATTTTACAGCATTAAACGAAGGTTCATATACTGTAGAATTAGAAAAAGACTTTGAAATTATTGTAACACCATTTATTATCCAATCCAAGAATGTTGTCTTTTTAGATAGTAAGGTCACAACAGTTTTCAAACCTGTAGTGAGATCAAGAGACAATCAATTATTGGTTTCTCAAATGTCTTTAAATGAGCAACCGTTAAAAATCGAATTGTATTATAACGATGAACTTATATTAAAAGACGAGTTAAAAGGAAAAAGTGTTTTGTCTCAAGTTTACCGATTATCTGCTAATGAAAAAGGAGATTATTATGTACGTCTTGAATCTGGAAAAAGAGTCTATAAAAAAAGTTTCGAGATTAAATAAAGATTGGTATGTAAAAGAAAAAAAAGCACTTTCATCGAAAGTGCTTTTTGCATTTTAGTAATCTTTATAAAATTAAAGATCCCTGTAACGTTCTCGTAACTGAGTAATCATTTCGGTTGTCATTTTTTCAAGATCAAAGCTGTAAGACCAGTTCCAATCTGACCTCGCAGCAGAGTCATCAATAGATTTTGGCCAGCTATCTGCAATCTCTTGTCTAAAATCTGGATTATATGTGATTTGAAACTCAGGAATATGTTTTTTAATTTCTTCGGAAATATCCTTAGGTGTAAAACTTATAGCAGATAAATTATACGAAGATCTAATTTTTACATCATCTGCAGGAGCTTGCATTATTTGAATAGTTGCATTTATAGCATCCTCCATAAACATCATTGGGAGTTCTGTGTTTTCAGATAAAAAAGATTCGTAATGTTTATCTATAATAGCTTTGTGGTAAATTTCTACAGCATAATCTGTGGTTCCTCCTCCAGGCATCGTTTTCCAACTGATAATACCAGGATATCTAATACTCCTCACATCAACACCATATTTTTTATGGTAATATTCACACCAGCGCTCACCAACTTGTTTTGTGATTCCGTAAACAGTTGTAGGCTCCATTATGGTATGTTGAGGTGTATTTGTTGTTGGCGTAGTTGGTCCAAAAGCAGCAATACTTGATGGCCAAAATACTTGTTTTATAAAACCTTCTTTTGCCAGATTTAATACGTGAAAAAGAGAATCCATATTTAGATCCCAAGCCTTAATTGGGTATTTCTCTCCAGTAGCACTAAGCATAGCTGCTAAGAGGTAAACAGTATCAATCTTGTGTTTCTCAATACAAACTTTAACAGAGGCATAATCTTGTGCATCTACAATCTCAAATATTCCAGAGTTTATAATTTCAGTATTATGATAACCAATGTCACTTGCTACAACATTATCAGAACCATAGACTTCTCTTAACTTATATGTAAGTTCAGATCCTATTTGTCCACCAGCACCAATAATTAAAATTCTAGGCATATAATTTATTTTTATTCTGCATTCAAAAATAAAAAGAATAAAACAGTATAAACCTATTTTAAGAAAATTATATAATGATTCATTCTTCGCTTTTCGGTTTAAAACTAAAACAAAGAGGTTACTCTTTATTTTTTGTTAATTGCATCTAAGATATTTGCACTTTAGTTATATTTACTCCAAATTGAATATTTCCAATGATGCGCATTTTTTTGGTAGCTTTTCTAAGTTTTTGTTTTTTAGTCACCAGTTGTAAAAGGGAGAAAGTTTCCGAAGTTACCGAAGTAACACAACAGCAAAAAGAGGATAACACCATAACTCAAAAAGATATTGAATCTTTACGTTACGACGATTATGGGCTAAGTGCAGATTCTCAAAAAGCAGTCACAGATTGGCAAAGATTTCAGGATTTAAATATACAAACTGAAGTATTGAAAAATGGCGATTTGAGCTATTTTTCTGGCGATCCACTATTGATTACCACTCTCATGCAAGAGATGAAGGGGCAAATGCCTAAACAACTTAGAAGTAATGAGATTTTAGCCAGAATTACTGCATTAGACACAAAAATTCAAAAACTTAATAGCCTTTTGAGGATCGATAATATTAGTAAACAAGAGAAATTACAAGCTATTAAAGAGTATTTGATAACAGTGTCAAACTTAAATTTACAGATGAATAAGAAGTTTGAGTTTGAAAAAAACAACATTCTCAAACCAGAATAGGAAGGCAATGCTCGATTTACACCTCTTAATATTTTGTTAATATGTAACAAAATGAGTTTTAATGCTTCTAATTAATAACTAATTTTATTAAAATTTAACCAATAAGCACATTATGAAAACCAATATCAAAAGTATTTTGGCGGTTTCTGTTTTAAGTCTTTTTGCATTTTTAGGATGCAAAGAAGAACCTAAAGAAGAAACTGCAATGGTTGAGGAAATTCCTGGAATTAACCTTGACAACATGGACACAACTGTAAGTCCAAAAGACGATTTCTATAATTATGTCAATGGAAATTGGGCAAAATCTACACAAATCCCAGACGACGAAACACGTTGGGGAGGATTTGGGGTCTTAAGAAAAGACACTCGTAAAGATGTTTTAGAGATCATGAATACCTCTAAGGAACTAGGAAAATACGAAGAAGGCACAGACCAAAAAAAGGCACTTCTTATTTTTGAGACTGAGTTAGATACCATTGCAAGAAATGAAGCAGGGATCAAACCTTTACAACCTATGCTGGATAAGATTGATGGGATCAAAAACCTCAATGACATGCAAACAGTATATGCAACAACAATTGGAGTTGGAGCACCTTTTGCAGGTATTGGCGCAAATGCAGATTTAAATGATAGTAGTATGAATGTGGCTTGGGTATATCCTGATGGGTTGGGATTACAAAGAGATTATTATTTAGACCAAGACACAAAATCAAAAGAAATAAGAGAGAAATATAAAGCCCATGTTTCTAAAATGTTACAATACATCAACTACAGCAAAGAAGATGCAGATGCAGCAGCTGTAAAGATTTTAGCAATGGAAACTACATTGGCAGAGCCTAGATTAGATAAGGTTGCTATGAGAGATGCTCGTAATTACAACAACCCAACATCCTTAGAGGATTTACAAAAAATGGCACCAGCTATTGATTGGAACAAAATGATCAAGGATTTAGGGATTACAGCAGAGATGGATACCGTAAATGTGATGCAACCAAAATATATGGCTGCAATGAATGACTTTTTAAAGTCTACACCTATTGAAGATATCAAAACCCTAATGGACTGGAGCACAATAGATGGTGCTGCAGGTTTTTTAACTACGGAAATTGAAAAAGCAAACTGGGAGTTCTACGGAAAAACCTTAAATGGTTCCAAGAAAATGCGTCCAGCAGACGAACGTGCACTTGGTACAGTTGATGGAGCAGTAGGAGAAGCAATTGGTAAATTATATGTCGATGCAAAGTTTCCGCCAGAGGCTAAAGCAAAAGCAGAAAAAATGATCGCTAACGTTATTACTGCTTTTCAAAATAGAATCCAGAAATTAGATTGGATGACACCTGAAACCAAGACCAAAGCCATTGAAAAATTAGATAAGTTTACCGTAAAAATCGCTTATCCAGATGAATGGGAAGATTACTCAAACATGATGGTAAAAGAAGGTAATACCTATGCAGAGAATATGATGGCTGTAGGTAAGTGGGCTAGTGAGAAAAATTTATCAGAAATTGGACAACCAGTAGATAAATCAAAATGGGGAATGCCACCACAAATGGTGAATGCGTATTTCAACCCGATGAATAACGAGATTGTGTTTCCTGCTGCAATTCTACAACCACCTTTCTATAACTGGACAGCAGATGAAGCTGTAAATTATGGTGGTATTGGAGCTGTAATCGGTCATGAGATTTCACATGCATTTGATGATAGTGGAGCACGTTTTGATGGCGACGGAAACTTAAAAAACTGGTGGACAGATAAAGACCTAGAGGAATTTACAAAACGTGGAGATGCCTTAGCTGAACAGTATAGTGCCATTGAAGTGATGGATAGTGTAAACATCAACGGTAAATTCACATTAGGTGAAAACATTGGAGATCTTGGAGGTGTACTTGGAGCATACGACGGTTTACAATTATATTACGAAGAAAACGGAAGACCAGAAAATATCGACGGTTTTACACCAGAGCAACGATTTTTTATGTCTTGGGCTACGGTTTGGAGAACGTTAACAAGAGACGACGCTTTGAGAACACAAATCAAAACAGATCCTCACTCTCCAGGTATTTACAGAGCAACACAACCACTTAAAAATATTGATGCGTTCTATGAAGCATTTGATATTAAAGAAGGTGATAAAATGTGGTTAGCTCCAGAAGAGCGTGTTAGAATTTGGTAAAACACAAATTTTTATTAAATAAAAAGCACCCAATTGGGTGCTTTTTTTATTTCCGTAGAAAGAGGAATTAAGAAGTTTTTACTCTTTTTTTGTTTGGTCTGCTTTTCTAGCAGCGAGTGCATCTTTACTTATTTTAGCTAGGTTAAAATTAGCATCCATAGTCAACGCTTCGTTTAAAAGAGTTATAGCTTGATCGAGATTATCGGTTTGGTTCATATTAAAGACAATCAATGCTTTCATATAGGTTAATGCTGCTTTAAGAGAGACTTCATAAGGTTGTTGTGACTCGTAAAACCCGCGTTTCATATCTGGTTTTACATTGGTCAAACCAAAATCAACACTTGCCTTTGCACCTGCAAAATCCTGTAATTGCGTTTTTAAATCTGCAATCTCATAAGCAATATACGAATTGGCGTCACGCTTAAATAACTCCTCATAAAATGCCAATGCTCGTTGAGGTTGGTTGATGCCTTTTAAAGCAATTGCTTTTACCTCTGTGTTAATATCTGAGTCTGTTGGGTTTTGATCAATGCCAACTGTGTTTAAAGCCTCAAGGTTTCTACCTTCGGTGACATAGATGTAAGCGAGTGTATCTAACCGTTGTTGATTTGGCTGTATAACATTAAGATGCGTCATAGCGTTAATTACACCCTGTACGTCTCCTTGACCTTTCATTTCTTTGTAGTAGGCTTCAAAATGTTTTAATAGTTCAGATTTTGTTTGAGCGGTTGCACCAAATGTGGTTACTACTGCTAATAAAAAGATAAGTTTTTTCATGTGTGTATTAATTGTGTTTCGTAATTAATTGCGCCAAAACTAAAAAAATATCTGGCATTTGTTCTTAAAAGTCTGCAAATTATTAGATGTTTACTTTAAAATCATATTTCAAAAGTTGTACCAATTTAGAAGAATCGATAATTTTTCCTTTGCTTTTGGTTTGGTCGTCAAATTGAGGAATTGCAATTTCCAACGCCTCACAAACCGATGTGTAATACTCTTTCTTATTAGGATGATTTGGTGCAGAGGCATTTATTGTAGTATCCCAAATATTATTTTTTACTACGGAAATGATAATACCCACGCAATCTTCTCTGTGAATTAAGTTTACTGGAGCGTTTCCGTTTTTTAGATCTGTCTTTCCCGAGAGATAGTTTGCAGGATGTCTGTCTTGGCCAAACAATCCGCTAAAACGTAAAACGGTGGTTTTAAAGTTTTTGTTTTTATGAAAAAGTGCCTCAACTGCTAAGAGCTGTTTTGCGGTGTTGTTATTTGATGTCGGAGAATTTTCAGTAATTATCGGGAAATCTTCATAATCATCATAAACCGATGTTGAGCCAATAAAAAGTACGTTTTCAATTGTTGAATTCTCAATGTATTCAACAATATGTTTCATTTGTTTGACGTAATCGCTTTCGGGATGTTTACGAAGTCCTGGCGGAATATTGAGAATTAATGTTTTGCAATCTTTGAGACAATCTTTGAGATTACCGTTTACACCTTCCGAAGAAAATTCAATTAAAAAAGGGTTGATTTTCTCCTTCTCTAACTGTGATAATTTGTCTTTTGAGGTAGTGGAGCCATTTACAGGATAGTCTAATTGTATAAGCTGTTTTGCTAAGCTCAAGCCCAACCAGCCACAACCGATGACACAAATTTTTGGTTTCAATGGTAATGTTTTTTTGATGGTTTCAAATTTACAAATTATTGATCTCATTATTGTTTTGGTTTTATTGCCTAATTTTCAGTAACTTTAAGTTCACACAAAAATTAATTGTCATGGGTATAAAAAGTTTTCAAGGTGCTAGAAAGCAACAGCAAAATACGGTAGAGGTCAATGCTTTTAAAGTAAGTGATTTTATGTCGCGAGAATTGATAACGTTTAGACCTGAGCAATCTGTTGAAGAGGTGATCCAGTCACTCATTAAAAATAAGATCTCGGGAGGTCCAGTTGTGAACTCCAATAATGAGCTGGTTGGGATAATTTCGGAAGGTGATTGCCTCAAGGATATTAGTGAAAGTCGTTATCATAACATGCCAATGGAACAACATACGGTTGAAACAAGAATGGCTAAAAATGTTGAGACTATTGATGGGAACATGAATGTTTTTGATGCTGCCAATAAGTTTTTAGAATCTAGAATTCGTCGTTTTCCAATTGTAGAAAATGGTAAGTTAGTTGGGCAGATTAGCCAGAAAGATATTTTAAAAGCTGCATTGGATTTGAAAGGACAGAATTGGAAATAGGCTCGCTATCTTAAGTTTCTGTTTGGCAGAGCTTCGGGTAGATCTGTTATAATCAGTTTTTGTTTGCCTTCGCTTTCAAGAGTAGCAATTTTGGAGTAAGGGTACTCTGGTAATGGCTCGTTTAATGATTTCCATTTTGCAATTCCTGCAACAGTAATATATTCTCCAATCTCAATGATGCCTTCAGTATAACGTAAGGTTCTATTAAAACCAAAGAAATTCTCTGGTTCAATATTATATCTTTTTAGCAATGAAACAAATTTTGGTGAAGGATCATTAAATGTGCCAGAAGACTGGTTTTTATCCTTTACCAAATGACATATGTAATTCCTGGGATGATTGTTTGGCTGTATAATCACAAAATCACCATTTGTATCTATAAAAAAGTCTTGAAACTTTTCTTCGGAAACTAACGTTTTCCAATGAGAGCTTTTACCGCTTTTAACTTTTTGCTGAATTTCAATTTGATAAAACACACATCTTCTCCCAGAATATGGAGCTTTTAATGGTTCTTCAACATGCAACGCTTTTCCGCTTACTTTTGAGAGTTCACTCGTTTTTAAGCTTGAAGCTGGTTTATTAGGTATTTTAGATAAGGTTCTAATGATTACCTGTTTTCCGTTGAAATAATAGGCTAGAAAAACAAATAGACCTATCGCACAAAAGGCGAGTATTATAATTAAATAAGTTGGCATAGTTGCGGTTGTTGTTTAGTATAAGTCATAGTTTCAACCATAAGGTTACAAGTCTAGCTTTCTCTTTTGACCAACGCATAAAAATCATCTTCTAAGGGCAAGTAACCTTGGTCATAAACAAAAAAGTAAATCGTTCCTGCCTTTGTAGTATAGATGCTTGTGAAGTAATTAAAGTCAAATCCCTTTTCTACTAATCGTGCTCTGGAAATTTTTTTCTTTTGCTCTGGATTGAGTTCCTCGAGAATGCGATAATTTTTTCTAAGCCTGTTATTGGTATTTCTAATTAGGTTTTTATGATCTTTGTTAATGTTATTATTATAAGCGTTTCGACAACCATCGCTGCAGAATTTCTTATCTACACGACCAACTATTTTTTCACCGCATTCCGGACACTGTTTTTGCATCATTTAATTTGCTTGTTGCTACAATATATACATTTATATTATAAATTTTTGGATATAAGAACAGTATTGACATCATTAACCTTCTCAAAAACATCAACTTTATAAACTTTACTTTTTAAAAAAGCGATGATTTTTTTTAAGTCATCTGTTTTTTCTTTCTCTAAAGAAGCATTGAATAAAATGACACCATTAGAAGATTTTAAATTGAGAATATGGCTCCAAAAATGAAGTTTTAAAAATGGCTTCGGAATATCAACATCAATAAATAAATCAATAATGATGAGATCAAATTCCTGAGTGTTCTGCTCTACAAAGAGTAATGCGTCCTGGCAAATAATGTTTAGCTTATCGTTATTTTTTATGCCAAACTCATCTTCTGCAATTTTGATAACAACAGGATCAATATCAACAGCAGTGATTTGCTTTTCGTATTTAAAATCGTCTCTTAGAGTTTCAATTACACTTCCACCGCCAAGGCCTAAAATTAAAACTGAGTTAGTTTTTTGTAGGTTAATTTTTTCCAAACCAAACTTTAAAACCTTTTGTAATGCACCATAACTATAGTTCGCATTTTTTGTGTTGAGGTGTTTCTTCCCGTTTTTTATTGTGATTTCCAATTCACCTGAATATTGAGATGTAACAGTTTTTGTTTTAGGTACGATATAGCTTAGAAGTCTTGTCATTATTGACGAAAGTACGAAAATTATATTGGCATCTATATACAATTTACCACAAGCCCATTTTGAATATTTTTAGTTCATCCTCCAAACAATAACAACAAAATTGAAGATTATAACAGCTAACATAATAGCTAGAAAGGTTCTCTCTTTTTTATTGAAGGGTCTTTTCATAGTTTAGAGTACTTATCTAGGCTCTTGCCTGTTTTGAAAGAGGTTATTTCTGTGATAGTATTGTGTTCTGCGTTGTAATGTACCTCTACAAAGAACATATCAATAGCATAGCAGTTTATCCTAACGTCCTTTGTCACGTAGTTATCTAGGAACGTACCAAGTTCCCAAACGGTAGATTGTTTGTTCTCGAATGATAGTACGTTGAACTCGTATAGGGTCACTTGTTGCTCTCGTTACGGTCTCTCATTCTTTCTCTTATCATTTCTCCTAGTTCGGGGTTTTCCTTTACCCTACGAAGTATCTTTAAATTGATTCCCTCTCGCATCGCAGGTGTTAGTTTTGGTGTTTTCTTTTCTTCTGACATATAAGAATTACTTATTACTATTTACGATTTTTTGTATAATATAACGCTTCCCAGTAATTGGGTTTTGAATATAGTAAAACTTGTTCGACTTGAAATGTTCACTAATTATATTTCTGTCCTTGAATTTTGGATATATAGTCTTGAAATCCCTTAACATTTCTTGAACCGTCTTAGAAATAGAAATGACTTCACTGTCGTGAATAACGACAAATAATTTAGTTATCTTCTTATCATCAATATGCAAAATGAATAGATTTTGCACAAAAATATAATAAAAAATGCATAAACTGCATATATATTTGTTCTTTGATTTCTTTTCGACTATATTTGTAAAAATAAAAAAACCCCGAAGCATGAACTTCGAGGTTTAGTTAAAATTGAAATATTGGAATTGAGTATATTAAACTTGATTTAAGCTGAGTGAGATGATACTCATTTTACAGCTAATGAGACTGGCTTCAACCTCCCAATATTACAACCTTGAAATAATGAAATAAAGGAGACTACTATTGTTCATCTCCTTTAAGAATTAGAGCTACTTACGTGTTACACGTGTAGTAACTCTAACTGTACGAGTGATAGTGACTCTCCTTGCGGGAACACTTACTACTCTACGAGTTGTTCTAACTACTCTTGCCATTGGACTTGGTGTTTAGTTAAACTAATTAAAGATTGGGATTTTCCCAATCCGCAGATAAGGAGATGTTACAGCATCTCCTTATTTATTTTATCTACTTACTTCCGACATATGTATGTTGGAAGGTAATTCATTTTCTTCTGGTCTATATTTAATATCAAAATTATCATGTTTAACCCAAGAAGGAATACCCCAATAACTTAATTTATTGGACATATTATATTTTACAACAACTAAATATCCTTCTTTTTTCAATCTTCTGACTACGTTGTCTATTCTTGTTTCTTTTTCTGAAAATTTATTCACTTTTTCTTGAACTACTGATAGCTTTACCCCTTTATTGAAATAATTTTCAAAAAGCCATAATATTTTTTTGTCGGTTCTACCGAATTTTGGAAAATTATCCCATGCAAAATTATCTTTAAGCAAGTCTTTAATCACTATATTTCTAGCTACTTTGATATTATTACCTCTTTCATCGTAACCAACTTGGTGCAATACATCAATAATACCCGTTATATTGTCATTTATCATATGACGAATTTGAATGAAGTTGTCTTTTGTTCTAACCAACTCCTTTACTAAAAGATCTGAAGATGCCATTAATCAATATTTATATTTGAGGCTATAAATTCAAATAGGGAAGATATAACACTACAAATATATATAATTAAGACATACAAATAACATATAAAAACAAATAAAATATTAATATATTTTAAAATTTATCTTAAAATCACATATAACGTTCGATAAAGTGTATATTTGTAGGAAAATTATTGCATTGATTGTGTAATTTAACGATAATTTATAAAATATCTAAATAAAATTGTTAATAACCTGTTGATATCTTTGTTTTACTCAATATGATTAATAATGTTTAACCTTGAAAATCTGATAATTATCAAACTCAATAGGGTATTCTTTATTACGTACTAAAGTCCAATAACTTGGAAAATTAGAATCTTCTACATTTTCTGTAATCTTTTTTAGATTTCCGTACGTACCTATAACCACGCAATCCCTAAGTAATACGTAGTTAGTTTTATTTTCTTTCCTCTCTTTGTATGTAGTCATGGAGCAAAACTACAAAAAAAACCGAATATATTTGTATTTTTATTTGCATATACAAATAATGTCGGTTATATTTGTATATATAAAAACCAATGACCATGAACTTTAAATCACTTCCACAACTTTTAGATCACTTCAAAGAAGAATCGACCTGTAAAGAATATTACGCTCAAATTCGTTGGAACGGTGAGCCTGCATGTCCTCATTGTGGATCACTAAAAGTTTACACAACCAAAAGAGGTTTTAGGTGTGGTGACAGCGAATGTAAAAAAGATTTTACGGTTACTACTGGAACAATTTTCCATAATTCAAATATCTCCTTAAGAATATGGTTCGCATCTATATTTTTGGCTACAACCCATAAGAAAGGCATTAGTTCTGTTCAATTGGCTCTTGATTTAGGGATCACTCAAAAAAGCGCATGGCACGTATTACATAGAATTAGAGAAATGCTGAGAGAGAAGTCTCCGCAAATGTTGGGAGAGAGTAAAATGGTAGAGACCGATGCTACGTATATCGGTGGCAAGGAACGTAACAAACATTTAAACAAGAGACGTTCACGTGATAATAACCTATTGACTAACGAGGGCAAGGCTTATAAGCCTAAGAAAACGGTTATAGGAATTATTGAGCGTGATGGAAAGGTGGCTTTAAAGTACGTTAGTGGCGAGACTACTCAGAATATGGTAGATTTTGTGACGACACACGTACCGCAGGATGCTACGATCTATTCAGATGAAGCTCCTGCATATCATCAACTTAAAAAGTATTACACACACGACAATGTTAAGCATGCGCTTAATATTTATGTTGAGGGCAGTGTTCATACAAACACTATCGAGAATTTTTGGAGCGTTTTAAAGCGTGGTCTTTACGGTGTTTACCATCAAGTAAGTGACAAGCATTTAGAACGTTATTTAGACGAGTATAGCGCACGCTTTAACACACGCAGATTGAATAGTCAAGAACGCTTTGAAAAGTTTTTGGTTGAAAGCGAAAGTCCTTTGAGTTATAAGAGATTAACAAAGTTGTCATAGTATTGGTATAGTAATTGATTATAGTTTTCTGTACATGTATAGGTAAATAATATTGATATGTATCAACAACGATAACAATTCTTTTTATATTTGTTGTAGTTAACTAGAATATATAACTAGTTACCTTTAACAAAAATCCAAACGCCGATAGGTCGGCATCAAAGCCATCTCGAAAGGGGTGGCTTTTATAGTTTTGTATATGGGAAGAATAAGTAATGTAGCTATTCTTATTGATGGTGGCTTTTATAAACAACGTTTCAAAAAGAAACATGGTAAATATCCTAGCAAATATAATGTCAAAACATTAATTACAGACATTATCAACCAAATTAAAAAAAAATCTGGGGAAGACTCAGAAGATATTTTATTTCGTTCATACTATTACGATTGTCTTCCTTTTGACAAAGTTATCAAACATCCTGATGGTAGTCAAATAGATTTTGGAGAATCAAAATTATTCAACTCACAAACTAAATTTATAAATAGTTTAACTGAAATTGACCAAATGGCTCTTAGGCTTGGTGAGCTTTCGTTCAATGGATGGAGGTTAAGCCCATATCATCCAAAAGGAGACCCTTCTCCTGATTTTAGGCAAAAAGGAGTAGATATGAAAATTGGCTTGGATATGGCTTGGATGGCAAGCAGGGATACGATTCACAAAATTGTTTTAGTGGCTGGAGATTCCGATTTTGTTTCGCCCATGAAATTAGTTAGAAGAGAAGGAATTTTAATTTATATTTATCCAATGGGAAATAAGATAAAAGCTGAATTTAAAGAACATTCGGATTTTATATTAAATGATTCTGACATGACAAAAAAAAATAAGAAAAACAGCGCAAAGAATAATAGAAGATTAAAAATAGAGGGTACGTTAGACGACGTTCTAAAAGTGTCAACACAAAAGAATGAAAAAGAAACTATCAAGGACGATAAGGCTAATTAGATACTGCTTTAACTGCCTTTGGTACTATGTTCTGTTCCCATTGGGAGCGGAAGAAGATGAGTTTACGAAGCAGTTTCGTAAAAAATAAAGTTCATTGAATGTAATAGTTTAATTAGACCTTGGATGGTCGGCAGGATGCTCAATCTCGGATTTACTGAATTAGCGGTAAACGGTAGACGGTTAAATGAATTACGTACTTCAAAAAAAAGTGATCTCCTTCACTTAAAAATCAAATTTTAGTTTCTTGTGGTAAATTGTATATAGATGCCATTATATTCAAGATATTACCCATTTACAAACGATTACAAATGTTTACAAACGAATTTAAGCAGTTAAATACCGATTAACATTTGCAAACCATCCCATCTTTGCAGTGTTGAATCAATGAAGGTTCAATAGTATTAACTGTTTAACATTAAAATTTAGAACACATGAACACATTAAGAAACAAAGTACAGTTGATTGGAAGATTAGGGCAAGATCCAGAAATCGTTAATTTCCAAGACGGAAACAAAATGGCAAAATTCTCTTTGGCTACAGATGACAGCTACAAAGACAAACAAGGCAACAAAGTAGAGCGAGCATATTGGCATAATATTGTCGTACGTGGCGGACTTGTGAAAGTGGTAGAAGAATACATCACCAAAGGTAAGGAAATTGCCATAGAAGGTAAGTTAACAAATCGTTCTTGGGATGATAAAGATGGAACAAAACGCTACACAACCGAAATTATATGTAGTGAACTTTTGATGTTGGGTAAATAACTCACTGTAAATATGAACATTAAAAAGGCTTCCATATCGGAAGCCTTTTTTTTATCAAAAATTTGATTGAAACTAATTAAAAGTAATCACTTTTTCTTCGGAAATGAAACTACCATTATTAGCGGTACCTTCAATAAACAATTTTATTTGCTCAATGCCTTTATCTGCAATATTAAAAATTAAATTTCCGTTTTCATCTAATTTCCCATTAGGAATCCATTCAATAACACCATATTGATTGAAGAAGTTACTACGGTAACTAGAATATAATGGTGCGTAAAACTTTTTAGGCGAGGTAAAGGTAAGAGGAATTTTAGATTCTTGTGAAATATCTGTTGCTACATCTTCTCCAAATTTTAAATTAGGATCAGTAAAAATTTTTATAACGCCCGCAGCTCCTCTCATTCCTTCTCCTAGCCCAGATTTATCGACAACTATATAATCAACATTTCTCATATCTAAACTCAACAAAACACTAAACTCCGATAAACGTAAATTGTCTAAATAAATTACTGGTGAATTGCTCATACCTAATGAGACGTTCCTCAAAATATTGATTGACAGTGATGTTGCGGTTTGATTTGCACTATAACCTTTTGTACTAATATATGACGCGAAATCAAGATATCTGTAGCGATCATTCTCATCAAAAATTTCAATAGTACCTGTAGGCTGTGAACGTTCTATTTTATCAATTCTATCTTGTTCCTTTTGAGCATTAATAACTACCTCATCCAATTCTTGGGCATCAGAGATTGAATTTTTAAATACAGACTCTTCAATTTTAGAATCATAAATAGAGTTTACTCTAAGTGGCAACGTTTTTACAAAATTATTTATAGTTGGTATTGTAGAGGGTGAAAACTGAACATAGAGATTTGGTTTTTTTACGTTTTCCCTTTTGTCAATTGATCCAAAAGAAACTTTCTCTTTATCTACTGGCAGTAAACCCTTGACTACAAAAGATTTTTCATCTTCTGGTACTTCAATAGTCTGGGTAGAACTATTAATCATTGGGTATATGATAAATGTGTTGCTCTTAGATTTATTAATGTTGGCGTTTAACGTAATACCATTTTCAAAATCATATTTAATTTCAGATTTATGATTAAAAATAGAGTTCCACTCATAACTGCTCCAGCCTTGAGTTAACAGTAAATTGTCAAGTTCAAATTTTGTCTTTCTATCAATGTCTGTAAAATAATAACGTGCGTTCTCGATATAGCCTTTTACATATGGTTGCAAATGAGTATATGATACTATATTGTGATTATTGCCATAAGATGTAGTTTGAGATGGAAGCACAGAAACACTCAAATTATGAAAATCTGATTTTTTTATATTATCAAACGGAACAGAAATAGTTAGTGAATCAGGAGATTTTGTTACACGTTCTTTTTCCGAAGTAAGAATTGAGATTCCGTCATAATTAAAAAAAAGACGCTCTAAAATAGGATTATCCCTGTCATCAAATACTGTAATAATATTTATGCCAGAGTATAAATCACTGTGATTTATTAACTTGGTAATCTTCAGCTCTTCAAAATTAATATCCAGCGCTTTTATTAGGCTACCGTTGTGAACAATGATTCTAAAAACGTTTCCTTTAATATTTTCTAATGTATTTTCATTTGTTCTAAGGGTTAGAGCAATTTTACTGCCTAAATCATTAAGACTTAAATTAATACCAGCGCGTTCGGCTGGATTTAAATTTACTATTGAATTGAGATCACCATATTTTATTTCTGCGGAATACTCTTTCCCTTCTTCTGGGATCAATATAAACTTTCCAATCCCAAATTGGTTTGTTTTAAAATTTGTGACAACTTCTCCGTTAGAATCTTTAATAATACCCTCTGCTTCTTTAATACCGTAACCATTTTCGTTCTTAATTACGATACCAACCGTATTTTTAATATTTGATATTAAGTGACCTCCTTCTGGTAAAAATTGAGTATCTAAAACAGGCGCTTCGGTTGAAATTTTTGCTTTATTATCTTGATCTGTATTTATAATTTTAATATTCTGAAGATAAAAATTCTGCTCATCAAAATTTTTCATCCAATTGGTGTATGCCTTAAAAGTATAGCTTCCCGAAGCGTAGGTGCTGTCAACTAAAAAACTACCGTTTGCCACACCATTTTCAGAAAGAATAAGAGCCTTATTTAAAATTTTCCCTTTACTATCCTCAATAGAACAGTATACATTTGTTGTTACATTAGAACGTGTTTTACTCGCTTTGTCAAAAACATAAACACTAAAACCAATGGTTTCTTCTTTTAAATAAAGTGATTTATTCAGATGGGCATAGGTAACTTCCCTTGGTAATTTTACGTAGTTACTATATGCTGTAGATATTTTATCTTGATTTTGGCTGCGCGTGTTAAAAAATGAAAACATGCATGTTACCAAAAAAGCATATTGTAAATGTTGAAATTGGAATAAGAGTTTTTGATTCATTGCTTTTAGTTGATTTTGTGATTAAAATGATGAATAATACTTTCAAATTATCTGAGTTCTTAAAAGAAAATATTTTGAGCTAACCTAAATGTATTTGCATGAGCAGCTACAATTGTTTTGATTTCTGGCGAGTAACCGCCACCCATACTGCACATTACAGGAATTTTGTTTGCTTTGCAGCTCTCTAAAACAAATTGATCTCGTTGTTTACAGCCCACAATAGTCATGCCTAATTTTCCTAATTTATCAGAGGCGATGACATCAACGCCACATAGATAATATATAAAATCTGGTTTCTCCTGTGTTATTAACTTCGGAAGTATTTCATAAAGAATATTAAGGTACGTCTGGTCATTGGCATCATTTTCTAAAGCAATGTCCAAATCGCTAATTTCTTTCTTAAACGGGTAGTTACTTTTGCCATGCATTGAAAATGTGAATACAGAAGGGTCATTAGCAAAAATTTCCGCAGTACCATTTCCTTGATGCACGTCGAGATCTACAATTAAAATTTTTTGTGCTAATTTTTTCTGCTGAAGATATCTTGCTCCAATAGCTTGGTCGTTTAACAAACAAAAAGCCTCACCACGATTAGTGTAAGCGTGATGTGTACCTCCAGCGATATTCATCGCAATGCCATGCTGTAAAGCAAATTCGCTCGCTTTTATAGTACCATCGGCAATAATAATTTCACGCTCTACAAGAATCTCACTCAAGGGGAAACCAATCTTTCGAGCAGCTCGCTTATCTAGCGTTAGCTCCTTTAAATCTTGATAATACTCTTTTGTATGAACTCTCAAAATATCTTCGTCAGTTGGTCTTTCTGGTTCAAAAAAGTTAGAATTGGTACACGTGCCCTCATAAAGAAGCTGCTCTGGCAACAATTCATATTTAAGCATTGGGAAACGGTGACCTTCTGGTAACGGATGTTTGTAAATGGGATGAAAAGCTATTTTAAGCATTTTATCTATAAAAATTCAAAATGCAAATATACATCTTAGATTTATACTATTTTTAGGCACACCAATACCATTATTATGAAGAAAAAATTAGAAAATAAACCTTTTGAGATAACAGAAAAAGGATCACTTGGTTTATTAGCTTTGGGTGATATAGGTTTGAGAGCATGGAGAAAATTTAAGAAAGAAGCACGAGAAAAGAAAAAAGATGAAGAAAAAAAATAAAGTACTTTTAATAGGTTGGGATGCTGCCGATTGGAAAATTATAGGCCCATTATTAGCTAAAGGAGAAATGCCAGCACTAAAAAAACTTATTGACAAAGGTGTTTATGGTAATATGAGTACAATGAATCCACCTTATTCTCCTATGTTGTGGTCAACCGTTGCTACTGGTAAAACACCAGATAAGCATGGTGTATTGGGCTTTTTGGAGTTAATGCCAGATTTAAAAGGGATAAGGCCTGTGACTGTTTTATCAAGAAAATCAAGAGCACTTTGGAATATTTTTCATAATCAAGGTTTAAAAAGTAATTTAATAGGTTGGTGGCCAAGTTTTCCCGCAGAACCAATAAATGGGATTGTTGTCTCAGATACTTTTCAAAAAGCAAATAAAGATATTCGAAAACCTAATCCTATTCCAAAAGGATCCGTTCATCCTGAAAGTTATTTAGATGACATACATGATTTAAGAATGTTTCCTCATGAGGTTACAGAAGCACACATATTACCTTTTATTCCAAAAGCAGGTCAAATTAATACAGAAGAAAGTAAAAGTTTAATCACTTTTAGTAAAATTCTAGCTGAAAATGTTTCGGTTCATAGTGTCGCAACTCATGCAATGCAAAATTCAGATTGGGATTTTATGGCAGTTTATTATGATGCCATAGATCATTTTTGTCATGCGTTTATGAAATTTTATCCTCCTAAGCTAAAAGCAATTCCAGATGATATATTTGATATTTTTAAAGATGTTATTTCTGGAGCTTACCGTTTTCAAGATATGATGTTAGAACGCATGATGGCTTTAGCGGGAGACGATACAACTATTATTGTAATGTCTGATCATGGTTACGAGTCTGGAAATAAACGTATTTTAGAAATGCCAAAATATCAGGCAGCACCAGCTTTAGAGCATAGACAATTTGGGATTTTTGTAGCAGCTGGACCAAACATTAAAAAAAACGAAAAAGTTTTTGGTTTGGGACTTATTGATGTCGCTCCTACAATACTACAGATGTTCAATTTGCCTATTGGTAAAGACATGGATGGAAAAGTAGCTTTAGATATTTTTGAAAATTCAAAAGCTCCAACATATATTGATAGTTGGGAGAATGTTGAAGGTGATTTTGGGGAACATTTCAATAGCAAAGATCAAGAAGATAGTGTTTTGAACGATCAAGAAACTTTAGAGCAGCTAATTGAATTAGGTTATATAGATAGACCAGATGAGAATATTGAAACCGCCATATTAAAAACAAAATGTGATCTCAAGCATAATCTTGCTAGAGTGCATATGGGCAAAAAGGATTACGAAATGGCAAAGGCTATTTTATTAGAGCTTATTAATAATCATTACCCTAATTATGATGAAGATGATCTAAAAAAAGTAGAAAATAAAAAACAAAAGCATGGAATAAAAATTGGTGAATCTAAAATAGATATTATTCCTTATTATATGGATTTATTAACTATTAGCTTAGATCAGGAAGAGTTTGGTAAAGCTGAAATCTACCTTACAGAGCTAAGAAGTAGGGACAAAAAATTTGAGATTAATACTTACTTTTCTGAGGCAAAGATTCTATTGAGTAAAAACAAAGTAAATCAAGCGCTCAAACTTCTTCTAAAAGCAAAAAACAATAAACCTAATGGAGAAGTATTCTTTCAATTGGGAAAAATTTACACAAGATTAAACAAATTTGAAGATGCTAAAAGTGCTTTTCAAAATGCGTTGAAATTTGAAATAGATAACGCAAAGTTTCATCAAGCATTGGCGGTTGTATTAATTCGAATGGACGATTATGAAGAAGCTGCTGAACATGCTCTTACTGCAATAGAACTTGTCAAATATTTTCCTGAGGCACACTATACGCTTGGTGAAGCTTTAGAAAAATTAGGAGATTTAGATAATGCAAAAAAAGCTTATGAAACAGCAGCAGCAATGAAGCCTAAAACGCATTATCGTGCTGAAAAAGCGATAGAAAACATTGAAGAAAAAAAGTTTGGCTCATTAAATTTTAATGATAAAAACACTAATAAACCTTATGATAATCAAATAGTAATTGTTTCTGGTTTGCCAAGATCTGGTACATCGCTTATGATGCAAATGCTCCAAAAAGGAGGATTAGATATTTTAACAGATTCAAATAGAAAGGCAGATGTTTCAAATCCAAAGGGTTATTTAGAATATGATCCTGTAATGGCTTTGCATAAAGATAATAGTTGGTTAGATAAAGCACAAAACAAATCACTTAAAGTTGTTGCACCATTATTAAAATTTCTAGACCCAAAGTATCGTTATAAAGTAATTTTTATGACAAGAGATTTAAATGAAGTTGTAAAGTCACAACAAAAAATGATAGGTAGAGATACTGAAAATTTACCAATAAAATTATTTCAAGCTTACGAGAAACATTTAAAACAAGTTGAGGTTTGGAAGAAAAAAGAGCCTGGTGTAGAATTAATATATATTGATTATAAAGATGCTATAAATAACACTCAAAATACGGTTAAAAAAATAAAGTCTTTTGTAGGAAAAGATTTAGATGAAAATGCAATGGAATCTTCTGTAGATAAGAGTTTATATAGAAATAAAGTTTAAAAGAAAAAGCGCTTACAACGTAAGCGCTTTTAAATTATAATGTTCTATAACATAATTAAATAATTACTTTTTTTCTTATTACTGCTTTAGAATTAGCATCTGTTAATTCAATAATATAAATACCATTAGAAATTGTATTAGCTTCAATTACGAATACTTCACTTGAAGTTTTTCCATTTAAAACCTCCTTTCCAGTCATGTTAACTAACCGATAATTAGTTGCTTCTGGTAAATTATATAATCCTATACTTTTATTTAAAGCTACTATTTTTATAGCATTTAATGCGTTTTCTCCAATACCTAAAGTTTGTTGTCCAGCAATAATTGACTCATTCACAGTTTGATTCCATGCATAATCTTTTATAGTAAAAACATCTCCACCAGCTCCAACATCAAGTCTAGCCCAACCATAGTGGATATTACCACCTCCAGCATCAAAACGAAGTCCTAGGTAGCCATCAGTAATATTACACCAATCACCAAAATCACAAGAGCCATAATTTAAAGATTGATAACCATTAGCAAAACCATTGTTATACCAACCAGTAGAGCCATCAGAAATAGAATCACCATTATTAAGTGCAAAAGGATAAGCGTAAGTAGCTCCGCCAGACCCTAGCACTTCATTACTGGCAGCTAAAGGTTCTATAAACAAATTGTTTAAAGTATAATTATAACCATAAGAGCTGTAGATAGAATTGACATTATAAATCCTAAAATCATTTACACCATCATTATTTAAATCTAGCATATACTCAAGATTAGCTCCACCAACAAAATCTGGAGGACCTATATCTGTATAGCCTATTTGTCCACTGGCATCTGCAACACCAGCTATGGCAGCAGTTAAAGCACCATATTTTGCAATTTTTTCAGAAAATTTAGAAGAAGTAGTTTTTTTCATAGTAAAAAAATTAGTTAGTTATAAAAGCAATATACAATTATAAGTTTTTATTTTAAAATCTTCCAAAAACAATTAGATACATTTTATTAAACTAATAAAATATGAATGCTAAACTTTAAAATTAATTAAATTCAAGCCTGTAAATTATTAATAACATAATTTTTAGCATCTACTTAGTATGTAATTTCAACTGGATTCGCTTTCTAGTCACATCAATATCTAAAACCTTGACTATGATTTGTTGGTGTAGGTGCACGTGCTCGTTCACATCTTTAACAAAAGTATCTGATAGGTTGGATACATGAATCAATCCGCTTTCTTTAATTCCAATATCTACAAAACATCCAAAAGCAGTGATGTTATTTACTATTCCAGGCAATAGTTGGCCTTCACGTAAATCATTAATCGTTTTAATATTTTGGTTAAATGTAAATACTTTGGCCTGTTCCCTAATATCTAAACTAGGTTTTTCCAACTCTTTTATAATATCTTCAAGTGTTAATAATCCTACAGAATTTGTGATGTAATTCTTTAAATTTATCTGTTGTAGAATGGTCTTATTTCCTATTAATTCGGAAATGGAAACACTCATATCTTTCGCCATTTGTTCGATAATCGAATAGCTTTCAGGGTGAACAGCAGAATCATCCAACGGGTTTTCACCATCTTTTATCCTCATAAAACCTGCGCCTTGTTCAAAAGCCTTATCACCCAATCTTGAAACGTTTTTAATGTCATTTCTAGATGTAAAAGCCCCTTTTTCGCTTCTATAATTAACGATATTTTCTGCTAATTTTGGTCCAATACCAGATACATAGCTCAATAAACTATGACTTGCAGTATTGATATTAACACCGACCGCATTTACACAATTTTCAACAACGACATCTAATTCTTTTTTAAGTTTAGTTTGATCAACATCGTGTTGGTATTGCCCGACACCAATGGATTTGGCATCAATTTTTACAAGCTCAGCCAAAGGGTCTTGCAAACGTCTGCCAATAGAAACCGATCCTCTAACCGTTACATCATAATTAGGAAATTCATCACGGGCAATCTTTGATGCCGAATAAATACTTGCTCCAGCCTCACTAACTACAAACACTTGAATGTCTTTATTGAATCTTATTTTTCTAACTAAAGCTTCAGTTTCTCGAGATGCGGTTCCGTTACCAATCGCAATGGCATCTATTTTATGGGCTTCAACTAAAAAACTGATTTTTTTCATGGCGCCAATTTGGTCATTTTTTGGCGCATGAGGATAGATGTTTTCATTATGTTTTAAATCTCCTTTTTCATCTAAGCAAACTACTTTGCATCCAGATTTATATCCAGGATCTATTGCTAAAACACGTTTTTCCCCCAAAGGGGAACCCAAAAGTAACTGCTTTAAATTTTTAGCGAAAATGGAAATCGCAGCTTCATCTGCTTTGTCTTTTGCTTTTTGTAAGATTTCGTTGCTTAGTGATGGGAATAACAAACGCTTATAGGCATCTACAATTGCCAATTCAATTTGATCTGCACAATCATTTTGGCTCTTTAGGATTTTGCGATTTATGTGATTTAAAGCGCGTTCATTATCAATATCGATTTTTACACGAACAAAACCTTCGCTTTCAGCACGTAAAATTGCCAAGAGCCTGTGTGAGGGAATACGGTTTAAGGCTTCTTCCCATTCAAAGTAATCTCTAAATTTTTGTGCGTTTTCTTCGGAAATTTTAGATTTTACGACCTTGGTCGAAATCATGGCATGACGCTCTAATTGATGTCTAAGATTTGATCTTATATCTGACCGCTCATTAATCCACTCTGCGATGATATGTCTTGCGCCTTCCAGAGCATCTTCCGAAGAAGAAATATTGCCTTTTACAAATCGTTGCGAAGTAGACTCTAGATCGTTATTGTTTTGGGACATAATGATTTTTGCCAAAGGCTCTAATCCGTTTTGACGAGCAGTTTCTGCTTTTGTTTTTCTGCTTTTTTTATAAGGAAGATATAAATCTTCAAGTGTTGTACTGTCTTGGCAGGCGTTAACTTTTGCTTTTAATTCCGCAGTTAAAACCTCTTGTTCTTCTAAAGCTTTTAGGATTGTTGCTTTTCGCTTTTCTAAAGTTTCAAATTGCTCTTTGTATTTTACGATGTCTCCAATTTGAACTTCATCTAGGTTTCCTGTTGCTTCTTTTCGGTAACGGGAAATAAAAGGAATAGTGCAGTCTTCATTTAATAATTGAATGGTGTTTTTTATGGAAACTTCTGGTAATTGTGTTTGGGAAATAACATATGAAATCAAAGACATGAAATGGGTTTAAATAAATTGAAAAGCAAATATAACAAGTTTATCTCTTCTAAAAATATACGACATTTATCGTATGGTTTTGTACTTGTCTCAAAGGTATTTTTGTTACAAACAATAAAAAGATTATTATGAGAACATATTCTAAACTTTTTTTCTGCATTGTATGTTTAACTTTTTTTAGTACCTCTGCTCAAGTTGTAGATATGATCAATGCTCCAAGAAACCCAATAGGTTACAAACATAAGAAAGAGCATTTTAATTTAAAGGGTGACATTTATAGTTCAGCAGAAAAGATTTTTGATAGAGATGGAAAACTGTTATATAATTATGGGACACGATATTATTACAACAACCAAGGAAAAATTATTGGAAATAATTACAATGATACGTTCTCATATGATAATCGTGGACGTATAATTATGTTTATGTACCATAGCGGAAGTAAAAACACATATGCTTTTAATGATAAAAACCTATTGACTTATGAAACCAATACCTATGGTGAAGATAAAACATATGTCTATGATTCACAAAACAGAATTATCAAAACGATCGTAAACCGTAATGATGTTTTTTACCAAGAAATTGATTATACATACAGCAAAATTGGAAACACGTTAATAGTTTCATTACAATATACCAATCAAGATCGCAAGCCAGGTTCTAATTTTACGTATCATTATGAAAATGGATATATTGTAAAAGAAATATTACTTTCAGGAACTTATACTTATAAAATTGAAGTAGATGGTAAAGGAAATCAGGTTGATTTTTATGAAACCAGTAAGGCTAATCCCAAACATTTTGATACTCAAAATCGTTATTACAGTGATATTAACAAACCAACAAAAATAGAACTGGGTTATTTCCTCTCAGGAACAGGAGATACAGCGACAAAAATTACTACTGCATACCTTAATGGAGAAAAAGCTACAGATATTGTAATTAGCAAAGGAGTTAAACCTAATGAAAAGGTGTTGTATGATGGGCTTACTGAAACCTACTATTCAATTCCAGATGTCATTGAAGAAAATCATACAATAGAAACGAGAATTGCGGGAAACACTGTGCTTTCTAAAGGAAGACCTTACATGAGTTATTCTTATGACGGGATGTTTATAAATTATGTATATGGTCAAAATAGCGTAAAGTCAAGAGAATTTTCATTTTTAGGACCACACATGGTTGATTATCGCATAGAGAAAAATGTAGGAAGAACATATGTTGTCAAGAACTACCAGAATATCAAAGACCAAGAAGTAAAAGAGATGAATTTATTTACAACAGATACTACTTCTGTATTGTATACTCGTGAGTTAGAAAAAGACAACTTTTTTATTGTGGTGAAAGGAAAACATATTGATTATAAAAAAGCAAAGTTTGAATATTTAACCAATGGAGATCCAGTTATTTTTATTGATGACAAACCAATGTATGTTTTGCTAGGTTTCAAAACCGCTAAAGACGATGAGATTTATGAGGGTAAGGTCTATGATAACGAATTAGAAACACAAAAAAATTCAGAAACAACAACATCAACTACAAATGGTATTTCTGACTATAAATGTGTAGAAGGCGACTGTAAAGAAGGTTGGGGACGTGTTACTGTAAATAAAATAATTACTGATGCAACTTTTAGAAATTCTGCTATTGACGGATTGGCATATATTACTTATCCAAATGGTTCTTACTATCATGGACAATACGTGAATAATCGTCGAGAAGGTATTGGTTATTATGTTTGGCCAAACGGAAACAGTTATATAGGTGGTTGGAAAGATGGAAAGCAACACGGTTTAGGTTACACTTCCAATAAAGGAGGAGCCATTACATCTGGTGGGCTTTTTGAAGATGGAATTTTAATTTCTGATTATACGGAAGACTTTAGAGCTGGAAAAAAGAATGGAAATTGTATAGGAAATTGTACCGAAGGATTTGGAAATTACACCTACAGCAATGGTGATAAATATTGGGGTTTCTTCAAAGAAAATCAACGCTATGGTGTAGGTACTTACTATTGGAGTAATACTAGCAAATATACTGGAGCTTACATCTTAGGAGGTAAACGTAGTGGCTATGGTATTTACACTTATGTAGATGGTTCTATTTTTAAAGGACTATTTATTGACGATAAAATCAATGGTCTTGGTCAAATGACCTATAATAAAACAGGTCATATTGCAAAAGGCGTATTTGATAACAATGGCGCAAAAGTAAAAGATTATTAATAATTACTTTTTTGTCTCAGCTTATGATTAAACTTAATCTCTTGAATTTCAAAAAAGATCTTGAAAAGTAAAAACGGAACTATTGAAAAAAGAGTTGCATAAGCCTCAAGAGACTGAAATTTCATAGTTATCAATGCCCACAAAAATATCCCTAAGATTATAGATAGGTGGAGCGTGATAATGCCTCTGGATAGCACATGGTGAGGTTTAAGTTCTATATCATTAAATTTGTATAAGTATATTTCGCGCATTAGAAAACTTGCTAGACTAAAATTGAACAATGGATTCATAAAGAATAAGACTTCAAAATTTAAACCTGCTAAGTCGTAATCTTTAAAATCTATCATAAAACCAAAAAATACAAGTATAAAAACGAAATAAATCATCAAGAAAAAAAAGCGACCACTCATGTTTGAGAAGTATACCTTAGTATCATTAATTTGGTCTTTTTTAAACCAAAATCTAAAAATATCGAAAATACTTTTTATTAACTCATCCCACCAAAATAAATAGATAATATAAAAAACACTAATGTTTTTATTAGCTATAGCTATAACGGTTAAAGTTATTAGAGCAAATAATGATAAATACTCTGCTAACTTGCTTTTTTCTTCTTTAACCATATATTAAAAAAGGATATTACTTAAAATTATTTCAAAAAAAATCTCGTTTTCAAATTAACATTGAAAACGAGATATATACAAATTTATATTTGAAAATTAATTTCCAGCTTCTTTTTTAGCATTCTCAATCATTTGTTCATTTGGTAATATAGCCACATTTACACGTCTATTTTTAGCACGTCCCTCAGCAGTAGAATTATCGTATTTTGGTTGTGTTTCACCAAACCAGTTGGTGGTGAATCTTCCGCTAGATAATCCTTTATTTGTCAAGTAATTCGTTACAGAGTAAGCTCTGTCTTTAGATAATTCCATATTGTAATCATCTGCTCCAGTATTATCTGTATGTCCAACTACCAATATATTGGTATCTGGATATTCTGCAAATACACCAGCTAATTTATTAAGAGTTGACTGTGATGCACTATTGATGTTCGATTTATTAGTGTCAAAATAAACACCACTGTTCTCGTCAAACGTAACAACGATACCATCGTCAACACGTTCTACTGTAGCTCCTGGAATTTCTTCTTCGATTTTTTGAGCTTGCTTATCCATTTTGTTTCCAATAAGAATACCAGCACCACCACCAACAACACCGCCAATGACAGCTCCTAACTCTCCATTACCGCCTTTTCCAACATTGTTACCAATGATAGCCCCTAAGATGGCTCCACTTGTAGCTCCAATGACAGCGCCTTTTTGCTTATTGTTGGCATTATCTACTGCCTTACAATTGGTAAGACTTATTGTGAGTAGTAAAGTTAAACTTACTACAGCTATTTTATTTATATATCTTTTCATAATTATTGGGTTTTTGTAAAGTTCATAGTTATTGTAAAAGGCTCACCTTCAACAGTGAGGGTTTGTTGCCATTGCATATTGCTTTCAGAAAGGTTGGATAAATTAAGACGAAAGCCAACATTGCTTTCCGATTTTCCTTTCTCATTTGTCGGTTTTAAAAGGAAATCGTAGTACCCTGTTGCTTCATCTACCTCTTGAATTGTAAAATTGAAGTATCGTGGTCCAGTAGTACAATTGCTTTTTGATATGGTATAAATACCAGTGTTATTGTTTGGTATAAACTGCCAATCGCTACCTTCAAAGCACTCTTTTTTTGAATCGTTTAGTAAGGTCACATCAAAAGCGCCTGCTTCACTATAAGAAATGTTATTAAGTGTCCAATTACCCTTAATCACTTTTTTTGAAGTTCTAACCGTTTTGGAGGTTCCGCAGGAAAGAAAACAAATTGCTATGCATAATGTTATAAACTGTTTCATGATTGTTATTTTAGTTGATACTAATGTAATCATCAACAATGACGACAAATGATGCAATTCAATTAATTGTTACTTCATTTACTATATTTTGGTATTAATTTTTTGTTAATGACTTATGTAGTTGAAAGGCACTTAAAAATCATTATAATTTAATTTAACCTTATTGAATAAGATAATTACAATAAAAAAACCTCTCAATTTTTGTTGAGAGGCTTAAGTGATTAAAATGTAATCCATTTATTTTATAGCTTCAAAAGTAGCATAAGCTGCCATTTTTGCTTTATTCAATGTCATCTTAGTTCCGTTGATGGAATAATTATCTACTTTTTCAAGAATAGCTAAAAACTCAGTTTCAATAGACATATCTGGACATGCCATTTTCGTAGAGATAAGTTTTGATAATTCTAATCGAAAACCTTCTTCAACTTCATATGTTCCGCTAAAATTATTACAACCTGCATTGCCATAGACTTTATTATCTTTTGATGAAAATGTTATATGAAGATTTTTATCTGCTATGTTATTTCCCATAAATGTTATTAATTTCCATTTTATGTCTTCAATTGAAGTCTCGTTATCTGTGATTTCAATTTCAGTATTAGAATCACTTGAATTTGTCTTAACCTCTTTTTTTGTGTTGCAACTCATCAAGAGTATGAGCGCCAGAACAATGTTTATATGTATTAACTTCATAATGTTTAAATTTTCTTTGGTAACTCCAAAAATTAGGCCATCGATAATTAACTTATCTGCAAACCACTTTTAACCTGTCTATCAGGATTTACAAAAACCAATTTGCCATCTGCAGTTTCGGTCATTAAAATCATACCTTCACTTTCTATACCTCTTAAAGCTCTTGGTGCCAAGTTGACCAAAACGGTGACTTGTTTACCAACAACTTCTTCTGGAGAAAAACTTTCTGCAATCCCAGAAACGATGGTTCTTGTATCAATCCCAGTGTCTACTTTTAATATGAGCAGTTTTTTAGTTTTTGGCATTTTTTCTGCGGAAATAATAGTGCCCACACGCATATCTAATTTTGTGAAATCCTCAAAAGCGATGAGGTCTTTTTGAGGTTCTACTTTAGCATTTTCTATCATGTTAGCTTTTTTACTTGCTTCTAATTTTTCTAACTGTTCATCAATGGTTTTATCTTCAATTTTACTGAATAACAATTCACCTTCTCCAATTTTGTGTCCTGAAGGGATGAGTATTTTCTTTGTTGAAATATCTTTCCAAGAATTTTCGATTCCGCTTGAATTTGCGAAAAGCATATTTTTCAATTTTGCTGAAGTAAAAGGTAAAAAAGGTTCGCTCAAAGTTGCTAAAGCGCTAGCGATTTGTAACGCTACAAACATAATTGTTTTTGTCCGCGCTTCATCTGTTTTTACCAGTTTCCAAGGTTCTTCGTCTGCGAGGTATTTGTTTCCAAGACGAGCGAGATTCATCAATTCTTGACTTGCTTCTCTAAAACGATAGCGTTCAATAGAACTTTCAATCACTGCTGGATAGGCTTTTATGGCTGCTAAGGTTTCATTGTCAACTTCAGAAAACTCTGAAGCTTCTGGTACAACACCTTCGTAATATTTGTTGGTAAGAACGACGACTCGATTTATAAAATTTCCGAAGATAGCCACCAACTCATTATTATTTCTAGCCTGAAAATCCTTCCAAGTAAAATCATTATCCTTAGATTCTGGTGCGTTTGCTGTCAATGCATAGCGCAACACATCTTGCTGGTTTGGGAAATCCTCTAAATAATCTGGAAGCCAAACTGCCCAGTTTTTTGAGGTAGATAATTTATTGCCTTCTAAGTTTAAAAACTCATTTGCTGGCACGTTATCTGGTAAAATATAAGAACCTTCGGCTTTAAGCATTGACGGGAAAATAATACAGTGAAACACGATATTATCCTTGCCAATAAAATGTACGAGTTTGGTGTTTTCATCTTTCCAGTAATCTTCCCAGTTTTTACCTTCGCGAGCTGCCCATTCTTTGGTTGCAGAGATATAGCCAATAGGCGCGTCAAACCAGACGTAAAGCACTTTACCTTCGCCTCCAGGGACAGGAACGGGAATTCCCCAATCGAGATCACGTGTTACTGCCCTTGGTCGTAAACCATCGTCGATCCACGATTTTACTTGTCCGTAGACGTTGGGCTTCCAATCTTTTTTATGTCCTTTTAATATCCAATCTTTTAAAAACTGCTCGTGTTTATTTAATGGTAAAAACCAATGTTTTGTCTCTTTAAGAGTAGGTACGTTACCCGTAATTGCCGATTTTGGGTTGATCAAATCTGTGGCATTTAAACTAGAACCGCAGTTTTCACATTGGTCACCGTAAGCTTCTTCGTTTCCACATTTTGGGCATGTTCCTGTAACAAAACGATCTGCTAAGAATTGTTTAGCCTCTGCATCGTACAATTGTTCAGTAATTTCTTCTACGAATTCATGTTTGTCATAGAGTGTTTTAAAAAACTCTTGGGCAGTATCATGGTGAATTTTTGCAGAGGTACGTGAGTAGTTGTCAAACGTTATTCCGAAGTCTTCAAACGATTTTTTTATAATCGCATGATACTTATCAACGATATCTTGAGGCGAAACGCCTTCTTTTTTAGCTTTGATGGTAATTGGTACACCGTGTTCATCACTTCCGCAGATAAAAGCCACATCGTTTCCTGTTAATCTTTTGTAGCGTGCATAAATATCTGCAGGCACATACACACCAGCTAAATGACCAATGTGGATTGGACCGTTTGTGTATGGTAATGCTGCGGTAATTGTATATCGTTTTGGTTCTTTAGACATGAATTCTAATAATTTAGAAGCAAAAATAACCAATATGTTCTTTTATAACAGATTTCTTTAATTTAGATTTGAGAAAAAACTATGAAAATATTACTAGTCGCAATAATTTTTCTTAGTAGCATATCATTTTGTCATTCACAGAAAGAACAGGATTCGATTCCTAATAAAACGAACCCGATAATTTATTCTGAGTTATATTTTGGATTGGCTGGAGGAAAAGGAATAGGGCTTGTGGTTGGTGGCGAACTCAATTACCAAAATAAAAATGATTTGTTTACAGTTAGATATGGTTATCAAACCTTTGCAACGTTTGGAGGCACATCTCTTGGTTTTATTGGAATTCCCTCAATTGAAACAACTTTAAATAACCATGAAATTGGTCTTCTTTATGGTCAACGCTATGTGAAAGATGGTCATTCTTTTAGTTTTTCGGGAGGTATTTCTACAAATTATTCTATTGGTGAACAACGTAATAATGAAGAATTGCTAAAACAATCACAACAGTATCTTGGGTTTCCTTTTGAGATCAATATTAAATGGTTTAAAAAAGCAAAGAAGCGATTTAGAGCTTATTATGGTTTGATTCCTATTGGTAAACCAACATCTTTTGGTAGGAGTTTCGGATTCAAATTATATGGCAACATTTCAAAGTATAGTTATGCTGGTATAGGTATTAATTATGGCTTTGGTTGGCATAAAAAGTATGAATAAGCGTTATTAATTTTGTGAAATATCGTGTACATTTACAATATGTCAAAAAAATTAACTTTAATACTATTGTTAGCGCTATCTTTTTTCTTCGGAAATCTAACCGCACAAGAAACTGTTAATCAAAAAACACCAACTGCTTTGATACAACCAGAATATCTTAAAGCTGGAGATACCGTTGCCATTGTAGCACCTTCAGGAATTTTAAAAAATAGAACTGATGAAGTTGACCAAGCAGTAGCACTCTTAAAAAGTTGGGGCTTGCATGCAGTGATTGGAAAACACGTGTTTAGTAAAGACAATCATTTTGCAGGTACCGATGCAGAGCGTTGTGAGGACTTCCAGAAAGCGATGGATGATCCAACAATTAGTGCTATTTGGTGTGCTAGAGGAGGTTATGGTACGGTAAGAATTTTAGATAAACTGGACTATACAAAATTCAGGAAAAAACCAAAATGGGTTATAGGTTATAGTGATATTACAGCACTACATAATCAGCTTCATAACGAAGGCTTTAAATCCATACATGCGTTGATGTGCGTTAGTTTGACCACCGATCTAAGCGACATAGATTATACCATTGAGACTTTTAAAAATGCCATTTTTGGGAAGCCTGTAGGATATGATTTAGAAGCCTCTCCCTACAATAGATTAGGAAATGCAAAAGGACAATTGGTTGGTGGTAATCTAACGATACTTCATACCATGTTGGGATCAAAAGAAAGTATAGATACCAAGGGGAAAATCATCTTCATTGAAGAAATCGGAGAATACAAATACCATATTGATCGTATGTTACAGAGTTTAAAACGGGCAGGATATTTTGACAATTGTGCAGGAGTTTTGGTTGGAGATATGAGCAGGATGAGAAAAAATACGACACCTTGGGGGACATCTGTTGAACAACTTATCGTGGATGCTCTATCAGATTACGATTTCCCAATAGCGTTTGGGATGCCTGCTGGACATGAAAAAAACAACTATGCGCTTATACTTGGTCAAGACATTGAACTTAATGTTGCAGGTGATAAATCTTTGGTTATTTTAAGAGAATAAATGACTTAATACGATTCATATAAACCTTACTATAATCCGACTTGTCTTTTGAAAAATTTACAATTAATAGCAAAAAAGGTAAAAACAATCCGTAATTATGGCAAACCACAATGAACTTGGTCAAAAAGGAGAGGAGATTGCTGTCGATTTTTTAATTAAAAATGGATTTGATATAGTAGCTCGTAATTATGTTTATCAAAAAGCAGAAGTGGATATCATTGCAAAAAAAGGAGATATTTTAGCTATAATTGAAGTTAAAACAAGAACCAGTGCAGATTTTGGTGATCCTCAACAATTTTTAAAACCAAAGCAAATACAACGTATTATTAAAGCAGTAGATTTTTTTGTAAATGATAATGATATGGATGTTGATGTGCGATTTGATATTATCGCCATCGTACTAAATAAAAAGGGAATGACTTTGGAGCATTTAGAAAATGCCTTTTATCACTTTTAAAAAAAGATTGATAAACTAATTAAGATTAACGAATAGTAACAAGCATTAATCACTTTATCTTTATTATTTAGAGCTAGATAGCGGTTAAATTCATTTCTAACTAATTTTGAAGATACGCTAAAAGATAAAATTATTACCGCTAAAAAGATAAACCAATATAAAGAATCTGGATAGTTCAAAAAGTAACTTGTAGCTATATACGAAATTATCAATAACGCCGAAATAGAGAACTTAATTTTCCCCATTTTACTTAAATTATTACGACGAACACACTCTAATATCTTATATATCAAAAGGGTTGCGAGAGAAAATCCTATAATAAGTGTCGTACTCATTTATAATTACAAATTAGAATATAAAAATATTGATAATTTTTAATGTATAAAACTATTTTAGGAATTTAGTTTTATCATTATCTAAACGTTTAACGTAAGAAAAAGGCTATTATTGCTGTTTATTTAAAAAAATTCATTTCGTCAATATATTCCCACACATTTTCTGGCAACATTGGTCTTACATTCTTACCGTCGTTAATAGATGTACGAATAAAAGTAGAAGATAGTTCTATTATGGGTGCATTTATTTTAATAATCTTATCATGATCATTAAATCGTGTTTCAATTGTTCCTTCGGAAATTCTAGGATAAACGTAGATATCATGGTTTTCTAAGATAAGTTCATAGTTTTTCCATTTATGGAAACTTTTCAAATTATCTTCTCCCATTATTAATGAAAATTTATGTTTAGGATGCTTTTCTAAAAGATAGGTTAATGTGTCTATAGTGTAATTAGGTTGTGGCAAATTGAACTCAATATCACTTGGCTCTAGTTTAATGTAATCTTTGGTAGCCCGATACACCATTTCATAACGTTGGCGATTATCCAAAAGTGAATTTTTCTTTTTAAAAGGGCTCAGAGGTGTCACTACAAACCATATTTTATCCAAACTGCTATGCTCAGCTAAATGATTTGCAATAATTAAATGACCTACGTGGATTGGGTTAAAAGTCCCAAAGTACAAACCAATTTTCATCTATTCTTTTTTAAGAAAATTGGATACCAATTGATACGCATCATCCAACGCTTTGTCTAAATCCTTGTTAAGTACAGTGACATCAAAAAGTGGAGCTGTGGCTAATTCTGCTGGAGCTTTTGCAACTCTCATATTAATTTTATCTACACTTTCTTCACCTCGTTCCTTTAGCCTAATAACAAGTTCATTAAGATCTGGTGGTCTTACAAAAACAGCTAATGTTTCATTAGGGAATTTCTTTTTTATTCGTAATCCTCCAGACACATCTATATCAAAAATAACGTTCTTTCCTTTTCCCCAAATGCGTTCAATTTCGGTTTTCAATGTTCCGTAGAAATTATCACGATACACTTCTTCCCATTCTAAAAACTCGTCGTTTTTTATGCGGTTCTTAAAATCTTTACTGTCTAAAAAATAGTAATCTTTCCCGTGAACTTCATTTCCGCGTTTTTCTCTTGAGGTTGCTGAAATTGAAAACTCCAAGTTGAGTTCCTTCTGTCTTAATAAATGTCTAACAATCGTTGTTTTCCCAGATCCTGAAGGGGCTGAAAACACAATTAATTTACCTCTGTTTTTATTTTTGATTTCTGACAAATTAAACGTTTTAATAATGTATTGGATTTTGTGATTAGAACCTGCTAACTTTTAAAGCACATTCAATAATTGTTCCTTAATTTTCTCTAATTCATCCTTCATCTGCACGACCAATTTTTGCATTGGAGCATGATTTGATTTTGAGCCAATGGTGTTTATTTCACGTCCCATCTCTTGCGAAATAAAACCTAATTTCTTTCCGTTAGAATCTTCAGATTTTAATGCCTTTTGAAAATAGTCCAAATGGTTTTTTAAACGTACTTTCTCTTCGGTAATATCAAATTTTTCTATGTAATAAACGAGTTCCTGCTCAAACCTATTCTCATCAACTTTCTCCTTAATGTCTGCGATACCTTTTGCTAATCGCTCTCTCACACCATCAATACGATCTGGATCCATTTCAATAACATCATCTAAAAGACGGGAAATATTTGCTACACGATCTTTAAAATCTGCTTCCAAACTTTTGCCCTCATCTAACCTGTACAATTGTATTTTTTCTATGCTAGAATCAATTGCGCCAGAAATCTCTTTCCATTCATCTTCGTCTATTTCATCGCGCTCTGTAGTTAGAGCATCTGGTAAACGAATCGCCATTTTTAATAATTCGGTATCATCGCCATCAACCACTTCTCTTAATTGTTTGATGTATTGCTTTACAACCGTTTTATTGATTTGTGTAGAGGTTTCTTCGCCCGTAATTTCCATGTACAATGAAAAATCGACCTTTCCTCTCACCAATTCCGAAGAAATAAGCTTTCGTATGGCTAATTCCTTTTCACGATACATCGAAGGCATACGTGTATTGAGATCTAAATTTTTACTATTTAAAGATTTGATTTCTATAGATATTTTTTTCGTCGGAAGTTGTAAAACAGACTTCCCATATCCTGTCATTGATTGTATCATGCACGAGTTTTAAAGTTGAGCAAAGGTAACGAAAATCATAAAGTTATAAAGCGCAACGCTAGGCTTTATAAAAAACAATAACTTTGCAGACTTAAAAAATAAGATATGTACAAAAAAGATTTTGAAATTAGATGGAGTGATGTTGACGGTAATGGGCATTTGGCAAATTCTGCTTACTTAAATTTTATGAGCCATACACGAGTTGGCTTTTTAAACGAACATGGTTTCTCCATGAAAAAACTCATAGAATACGGGATTGGTCCTGTGGTTTTTTCTGAGCAGATTCACTATTTCAAAGAATCCTTTTTAGGGCAAACCTTAACCGTTACGCTTACTGTTGCAGGACTTAGTGAGGATGGCATGTTCTTTAAATTTGAGCACAATTTTTACAATGAAAAAGGAAAACATGTGGCAACTTGCGATATTTTGGGCGCTTGGATGGATTTAAAAACGAGAAGCTTGACCATTCTTCCGGAATATCTAAAGGATTTGGTGGCGAAATTTCCGAAGTCATCAAACTTCAAAACGCTAACAAAACAAGATACACGCCAATCTGGGAAAAGACCTCAAGATCTAAGTTAAAACCTTTGGTTTTTTGGTGACCAAGTACACACCAGAAAAAATTAAGCACATCGCTATAATTTTAATGGAGTCTATAGTATCTGCTCCCATCAATATTGCAAAAAGTCCAGCAATGACTGGTTGTAAATAGATAAAAACACCAACGGTTGAGGCTTTGAGTGATTTTAATGCCAACGGGTTTAAGAAGTAAGTTCCAAATGTGGCTCCAATAATAACGAACAGAACCGAGAACCAAATGTATGGCGAGAAACTGCTCCATATGATCTCTGTTGTTTGTCCGTATCCAAATGGCAATACGAGAATCAAACCAAAAAGAAAAAGCCATTTGATAAATGAAAACGGATGGTATTTGGCAGTTAATTTTTTTACAATAATCACGTAGATACTGTACGAAATAGCGTTGATAAAAATAAAAATATTACCAAGTATAACGTTATCTCCAACACGGTCAGAATCTCCTAGAGCTGTTAATAGAACACCTCCAAAAAACGCTAATAGAATACCTCCAATTTTAAGTCTGGTCAGTTTTTCATTTAAAAAGAAAATAGACAATATCATGATAATTACAGGTGTAATCGTCATTATCACAGACGCATGTATAGGTGAGGTGAGTTCTAATCCTTTTAGGAATAAAATCATATTGATACCAACTCCAAAAACAGCTGCAAAAAATATAGTAATATAGTCTTTTGGCGCTATTTTTTCGCTCTTAAAAACCAACCCCATCAACCAGAATAATACTGCTGCTCCAGCAACCCTAAGCACTACAAAAGCAAAAGGCTTGACGAAATTTTCGTTCATTACACTTTTGGCGTAAGTATAGTTCAATCCATAGAGCAATTGCACCATAAACAATGCAATTAGGGCAAATGTGCGACTATTCATTTTTTTGAATAAAAGCCTTTGCAGCTTCTACGGTTTTTGAACTATTACCAATAAAAATATGACTGTTATAAACTAAAACTGGTCGTTTTAAAAATGTATAATGTTTTAAGAGGTAGAATTTAAAATCCTCTTCATTAAGGTTTTTATCTTTTAGATTTTCAGATTTGTAAAGTTGGGCTCTTTTAGAAAACAAAGCCTCAAAACTGCCTGCTAATTCCTTGAGGTGATTAATTTGTTCTTCGGAAATTGGACTGGATTTTATATCATGTAATTCAATATCACTCGGAAGGTCGAGTTCTTTGATGATCCGATTGCAAGTGCTGCAGCTTTTTAGATAAAAAAAAGTCTTCATGGCTTAGTTTTAGAATTGCAAAGTAAACGGATTTAAAAAGAAATTTAGTTACTTTTAAAAAAAATTACAGATATGAACTGGGCTTTTGACATTACCTTAAAAAATAGAGCGGTTTTAAAATCGTTTATAGAAAGTTATACTTTAGAAGAACTTAATAAAATTCCAAAAGGATTTAATAATAACATTATTTGGAACATTGCTCACACCATTGCAGTGCAACAATCATTAGTTTATAAATTATCTGGGTTGCCACCAGTAATTTCCGAAGAAATGATAAACACATTTAAAAAAGGGACCAAACCTGAGCGTGATTTATCACAGGCGGAAGTTGATGAAATTAAAGGACTGCTGTTTTCAACAATTGAAAAGACTAAAGAAGATTACGATGCTAAAATATTCACCAGTTTTCATACCTATACCGTAACAACTAAGAACACCTTAACCAATGTTTTGGAAGCTATTGAATTTAATAACTTCCATGAAGGCATCCATTTAGGTTATATTCTCGCACTAAAAAAATCACTTTAAGTTTATGGATTATTATGCAATTGCATCTGTTTTAATAGTATTATCAGCACTGTTTGGTTATATAAATGTCAAATTTTTAAAACTACCAATTACCATTGGTTTAATGCTCATAACTATAGTGTTTACGATGATTGTAGTAGCTATTGGGCAGTTTGATGACACTTTATTATTACGAGAAAAAGCACTCATTTCGCAAATTGATTTTAAAACGGTTTTATTGGATATTATGTTGAGTTTCTTGCTATTTGCAGGAGCATTGCACACCAATTTCAACCAACTAAAAATACAGCGTTGGCCAGTATTGGTATTTGCTACATTAGGCGTTTTAGTGTCCACATTTTTGGTTGGGATTCTCACGTTTTACTTACTTAAATTACTCGGTCTCGATGTAGAGTTCATTTATTGCTTACTATTTGGAGCATTGATTTCTCCAACAGATCCAATTGCGGTTTTAGGAATATTGAAAAAAGCTGGAGCACCAAAAAAACTCGAAACCAAGATTGTTGGAGAATCACTATTTAACGATGGCGTTGGTGTTGTCGTTTTCTTAACCATATTTTCTATAGCAGCGCAACCAGATGCAGCCATAGAGTTTAGTGCAATTGCCACATTATTTGGTCAGGAAGTATTGGGTGGTATCGCACTTGGGCTTGTTTTAGGCTATATTACTTATAAATTATTAAAATCTATTGATGATTATGAAGTTGAGGTCATCATTACCATTGCAACTGTAATGGGAGGGAGTTTGCTGGCTCACCAATGGCATTTGTCTGCACCTTTGGCAATGGTAACCGCAGGCCTGATTGTAGGTAACGATACCGTTAGAAAAAACTCAATGTCTAATGTTACAGAGTTGTACGTTGATAAATTTTGGGAACTTCTCGATGTACTTTTAAATACCTTGCTTTTTGTAATGATAGGTATGGAAATGCTCGTATTGACCTTTCACACGACTTATATTCTAGCAGGTTTGATCGCTATCCCACTAGTATTGTTGAGCAGGTATATTTCATTATGGCTACCCATCAAATTCTTTGATAAAAAACTTCAATTCGTAAAAAACACTAATTTAATTATGACTTGGGGAGGATTACGTGGCGGAATATCCATCGCGCTTGCACTTAGCTTAACCCAAGATATGTATCGAGAACTATTTTTGGTTATTACGTATGTAATCGTAGTATTCTCTATTATTGGGCAAGGTTTAACTGTAGAGCCAATTATAAAACGTTTATCAAGAGATGCCGATTAATGGATTTTTAAAAGGTCTTTTACTTCGGAAAAAGGAATGCTAAACTCAATAATGCCTCTAGAGTAAGATGCAATCTCATAGGGGTTGTACAACACGATAAGACCTTCATCACTGTAGCCTAACGTTTCTGGTAGCTGAAAATCTTTTCCGAAGAAAAAATCTTCTATAGGCTCGTTTTTAGCATTGCTTTCAACCTCACTGTTGAGCTTTTTTTCTATAACTTCGGAAAGTGCTTCCATATTTGAAATCAAGTCTTTTTTGCTCAATAATTTTCCAGTTAAAGGATCAAAATTGAAGAATCTCACATTGGTGTTTCCGTGAGCTCCACCAGTATCTAAATATGAATTGATTGAGATACATATTATTTCTGGAGTGCGATAGGTCACTTCTCCATCAATAAACACTTCCCATGGTTTTTGTGAGTCAGGAAAATCTTGTTTAAACCTATTATACTCATTATTAAATTGACTGATCGCGTCATCAATTGATTTTTGATTTGTATCGTCTTCAGAGAAATTAGTTTGACTTACAATATAGTCCTGCAAGGTTTTATTAATTGTATTGGCAATATCTTTTGTGCCTTCTGCTTTTGGATAGTTAATGGCGACGTTTGCACCATCTGCTGTTTCGATATGTTCTTCTTCAAACTCAATTTTCACTTCTTTATCGCATGAAAACACTAAGAGCAAGACTCCAATAAGTAGAATATTATTTTTCAATTTTTTTGGGATAGTATTAAACATAGAATAAAGGTATTACTTAAGATTTGAATACAACGAATTAAACCCTAAATTTGTTATTAACCACATAAAATTTTAATGGTAAATAATTGAGAATCTTCTAATTCTAACTGAAATATAATTTATGAAATTCAATACAAAAACAATTCATGGTGGGCAAAAGCTTGATCCAGCGTATGGTAGCGTTATGCCACCAATTTATCAAACGTCAACTTACGCACAAACAACTCCAGGAGGTCATAAAGGGTATGAATATTCTAGGAGCTCAAACCCGACGCGCACTGCTTTAGAGAATTCTCTGGCAAGTATAGAAAATGGAAATTATGGATTGGCATTTGCCTCTGGCTTAGCTGCTATTGATGCAATTATTAAATTATTTGAGCCAGGTGACGAAGTCATTTCAACTAGTGACCTATACGGTGGGACTTACAGATTGTTTACAAGTATTTTTGAAAAATTCGGGATCAAATTCAATTTCATAGGTATGGAAAATGCTTCTAATATTGAAAATTATATGAACGATAAAACAAAATTGATTTGGGTTGAAACACCAACAAATCCAATGTTAAATATTATTGACATCAATGCTGTAGCTACTATTGCTAAAAAGCATGATATACTTCTTGCGGTAGATAATACGTTTGCAACTCCTTATCTTCAACAACCTTTAGATTTGGGAGCAGATATCGTTATGCACTCTGCCACAAAATACTTAGGTGGCCATAGTGATTTAGTTATGGGAGGCTTGATTGTAAAAGATAAAAATTTGGCTGACCGTTTATACTTTATTCAAAATGCAAGTGGAGCAGTTTGTGGTCCCCAAGATAGTTTTTTAGCGTTAAGAGGGATTAAAACATTGCATATTAGAATGCAGCGTCATTGTGAGAATGGTAAAGCTGTTGCCCATTTTTTAAAGAAGCACCCAAACATAGAAAATGTATATTGGCCAGGATTTGAAAGTCATCCAAATCACCACATTGCAAAGGAACAAATGAAGGATTTTGGAGGTATGGTTTCATTTACAACCAAAGGTAATAATTATGAAGAGGCCATTAAACTAGTTGAAAATTTAAAAGTATTTACTCTTGCTGAATCGTTAGGTGGTGTTGAGTCTTTAGCTGGACATCCAGCGAGTATGACGCATGCGAGTATTCCTAAAGAAGAAAGGGAAAAAACAGGTGTTGTAGACTCTTTGATTAGATTAAGTGTTGGTATAGAGGATGAAGATGATTTAATTGCAGATTTAAAGCAAGCGATAGGATAATAGTTCAATAACAACACAAACTAAAAAGACCAAGTTGATTACAACTTGGTCTTTCTTAATAATGATATATTTAATTTTAATTTAAATAATAGATATAACCGAAGTTTAACCAAACAAGCCAATCGTTAGCTTTATTAGATTTTAGATTATGGTCTAAACCGTCAACTCTATCTCCGAAGAAATATTGCCATCTCAAATCAATCATTAAATCTGATAAAACGGTCAATTTATAACGAGACCCTACACTACCAACAACAGACCACGCTGTAGAATTACCAGTGAATAAAAATGGATCTTCATTAAAGTTTGGGTCGGTTGCATTTACCCAAGGTTGGAAAAAATTACTTGAGTCATTAATATTTGTTGATCCATTATAGTTCGTGTAAACCTCTGGATTGTAAGATGTAAAATGAACTCCTAAACTTACAAATGGTGCAAACGAATAGCCAAAAGATTGAAATGATCTTATGCTTTTTGGAAAAAATTCAAGTTGTGTACCAATATCTAGATTTTGTGCGATACCTGAATGACTTCTTAACCGTTCTGCATTTTCGCTAGTACGTGAGGCATCGACCCACTTGCCAAAATGATTCAATTTTGTGCGGTTCCATGAAACTTCATTTCGTATTTTAAAGTGATCGTTAAAAAAAGTATCTGTTGAATAACAGTTACAATCTGCCCTGTAAGCGAAATTTATATAATGAACAATTCCTATTCCTATACCAGTGTTTCCAGCGTTGGTTTCAAGATCGGTACGTTCTCCAAAATCTGACTGAAATGCAACTGGCCCAGCAATAACGCCTATTTCATGTGAAAAACCAAGCTGGGAGTGGCCTACATTTATGCCCAGCATAAAAATTAGCACAAAAGTTAATTGTTTAAAATTAAGCGTCATAGGTCATAATTTATAGCAAGGCTTATTGGTAAACAAATATATAAAATATAGATGAACTACCAAATAATTAGACGAAATGTAGATTTATCCGAACAACGACACATTGTCAAATTAATACTTAATTAACTTTTCACTGAGAATATTAAAAATATTAATTATACATTTTAAAGATAATGTATCTTTGTACTAGTAAAATCAATTTAGATTATTAATATAGCAATTTATGAAAGATAAAATTGAAGCTTTTTTAAAGCTCGTAAAAGAAAAAAATAGCCATGAAACTGAATTTTTACAGGCTGTTCACGAGGTAGCAGAAACAGTAATTCCTTTTATTGAGGAAAATCCTAAGTATAAAGGTAAGATGCTTTTAGAGCGCATGGTCGAGCCAGAAAGAACGATAATCTTTAGAGTGCCTTGGATTGACGATAAAGGAGATACTCAGGTAAATAGAGGGTTTAGAGTTGAATTTAATTCTGCTATTGGACCGTATAAAGGTGGATTGCGTTTTCATCCTTCAGTAAACTTAAGTATTCTTAAATTTTTAGGATTTGAGCAAGTATTTAAAAATTCATTGACAACACTTCCTATGGGTGGAGGTAAAGGAGGATCGGATTTTAATCCTAAAGGAAAGAGTGATAATGAAGTCATGCGTTTTTGTCAATCATTCATGACAGAATTATTTAGACATATTGGTGCAAATACAGATGTGCCAGCAGGAGATATTGGAGTAGGTGGTCGTGAGATTGGATATTTGTTTGGACAGTATAAAAGATTGCAAAATGAATTTACTGGTGTTTTAACCGGAAAAGGTATTAGCTATGGTGGTTCATTAATTAGACCAGAGGCGACTGGTTACGGTTGTGTTTATTTTGCTAAAAATATGCTAGCCGAAAAAGGAGATTCTCTAAAAGGTAAAACAGTAATTATTTCTGGTTCTGGCAATGTTGCACAGTATGCTTGCGAGAAGGCAACCCAATTGGGTGCAAAAGTGGTAACGATGTCAGATTCTTCGGGATACATTCACGATAAAGATGGTATTGATGCAGAGAAACTAGCTCATATCATGGAAATTAAAAATGTGAATCGCGGTAGAATTAGTGAATATTTAGATAAATATAGTGATGCTACTTTTCATGAAGGAGAAAGACCTTGGTCTGTAAATTGTGATATTGCACTACCTTGTGCGACTCAAAATGAGCTTAATGGTGATGAGGCAAAACTTTTAATTGACAACAAAGTTATTATTGTTGCTGAAGGCGCAAACATGCCAACAACACCAGAGGCGATTGAGGCATTTCAAAAAGCAAAAGTTTTATTCTCTCCAGGAAAAGCATCTAACGCAGGAGGAGTAGCTACATCTGGATTAGAAATGAGTCAAAATTCATTAAGACTGAGTTGGACTAGAGAAGAGGTAGATGAAAAGCTTCATAAAATTATGGATGATATTCATGCGTCTTGTGTTGAATATGGCACAAGAGAAGATGGATATGTAGACTATGTTAAGGGAGCAAATGTTGCAGGTTTTGTGAAAATCGCAGATGCTATGTTAGCTCAAGGTGTAGTTTAAAAGATTAAAATAATATTTTAATAAAAAGCTTTCAGTTTAAAATTGAAAGCTTTTTTTATTTGGACGACTATATTATATTCTATAAAAAGTCGTTAGATATAAATATATTTGATAAAAATTATTGATATGTTTAAAAGAATAGTATTTATCCTTTTAATTTTATTGTCCTTTAAAAGTTTTTCACAAGAGTTCTCTTCTTTGTGGGAAGGATACTTTTCTTATTTTGAAATCAAGGATATCACACAGGGAGATGATAAGATTTTTGCAGCTTCAGAAAATGCTATTTTTAGTTATGACGTTTTAACCAATGAAATTAATAAGATTACTACTATTGAAGGACTTTCCGGAGAAACAATTTCAACAATTAGATATAGTGAGAGTTTTGATTTGCTCGTTGTAGGTTATGAAACGGGACTTATGGAAATTGTCTTTAATTCTTCCGAAGAAATTTTATCTGTTGTGGATATCTTAGAGAAAGAAAGTATTTCACCTGTTCTAAAAAAAATAAACCATTTTAATGAGCATGATGGGCTTTTGTATATTTCTACAGATTATGGGATTTCGGTCTATGATTTAAACCAATTGCAATTTGGGGACACTTATTTTATTGGAGATGGAGGCGGTCAAATTGCAATAAATCAAACAGCTGTTTTTGATAACTTTATTTATGCAGCCTGTGGGTCAAACAGTGGTTTGAGAAAAGCAAGTTTAGATAATGATAACCTTATTGATTTCCAGCAATGGTCTACAATTAGTTTTGGCAATTATGTTGCAGTCCAAACTGTAGGAAACAATCTTTGTACAATTGATCAAAACAAAATATTGTATGAGGTCGTAAGTGATATTTTGAATTCATTAATTACCTATCCAACTTTGCCGGTAGAGGTTAAATCGGTTGATTCAAAATTAA
This sequence comes from Psychroserpens sp. Hel_I_66, assembly GCF_000799465.1. NCBI lineage: Bacteria > Pseudomonadati > Bacteroidota > Flavobacteriia > Flavobacteriales > Flavobacteriaceae > Psychroserpens > Psychroserpens sp. Hel_I_66. The sequence goes on from NZ_JUGU01000001.1 coordinate 3,175,459, forward strand.
TAGTCGCTCTTAAAGAAAATGTGTTTGTTTATGATGAGAATTTTGTACAAATTCAAACTGCTTCAACTAGTGTTGATTATGATACAGATTTTACTTGTGCAACAATTAACAACGATGATATCTATATTGGTACAAACTCAACGGGTATTTTAAAAACAATTTCTGGAGATTCTCAATTTGATTTGATTTTACCAGATGGACCCTCTAGTAATTCTGCATTTAAAATTCAAACAGGTGTAGATGCGTTGTGGGTAACTTATGGGGATTATACAGTCTCATTTAACCCTAATCCCCAAAGGTCAAGAGGAATTAGCGTTTTAAGAGATTCCGAATGGAACAATATTCCATATGATAGCCTACTCAATGCTAAAAACTTGGTTGATGTAGTAATCAATCCATTTAATCCTAGTCAAGTATTTATTAGTTCTTTCCAAAATGGTATTTTAGAAATGAACAATGAGGAAGCAACTATATTATACGATCAAGATAATAGTGGGCTAGAATCTCTTGTTGTACCAACCAACCCAAATATTATAAGTATTCGTCAATCTGCGTCAAAGTTTGACCGTAACGGATTGATGTGGACACTAACGTCAAAAGTAGATAGAGCTTTAAAATCATACGATCCTTCTACAGGTCAATGGCAAGGATATAGCTTTTCTGAGTTAATACCTACTGCACTTTCAGGAGAACAAGGATTTGGAGATTTAGAGATAGGTGGTGGTATGAAATGGATTTCGTCTTTTTCCAATGGAGTTATTGGATATAATACTGAAACACAACAAATAAAAAATGTTTCATCTGAAGAACAAAATATGCCATCATCTCATGTAAGAGCAATTGCATTAGATAGTAGAAATCAACTTTGGATAGGGACTATTAGAGGACTAAGAGTTTTATTTAATACATCAGGGTTTGTCGATGATCCAGATCCTAGCGTTAATGAAATTGTAATTTTAGAAGATGGTATACCAACCGAATTACTCTCGAATCAATTTATTACAGATATAAAAGTTGATGGATCAGACAATAAATGGGTGGGTACATTAGATTCGGGTATTTTCTACTTTTCACCAGATGGACAAGAAACCATCTACCAGTTTACTACAGCCAATTCACCCTTACCTTCAAATTCAATTGCAGATATTTCAATAGATCCAGAATCTGGTAAAGTTTATATAGCTACAAACAGAGGCCTTGTTTCCTTTTCTTCAGGTGGAACAAAACCCCAAGAAACTTTAGACGAGGCTTATATATATCCAAATCCTGTGAGACCAGAATATGATATTCTAGGTTTTGATGATTTAAACAATATCAATAACGGAATTAAAGTATCTGGACTTACTGAAAATGTCAACATTAAAATAACAGACATTGAAGGAAACCTTGTTGCCGAAGCACAATCTAGAGTCAATCAAAGGTCTTCTAGACAAAACTACAATTTTGCAATTGATGGTGGAACGGGTATTTGGAATGGCAAAAACCTAAGAGGCAATATCGTTGCTACTGGAGTATATTTATTTCTAATTTCAGATTTAGATTCTTTTGAAACTAAGGTCTTGAAAGTACTGGTCGTTAGATAAATTTCAATATGCTTATTAAAACCAAAGTAATAGTTATCTCTAAATTAAAATATAGGGATAATGACCTTATTGTAAAATGTTTTACACAGCATAGAGGTGCGGTAAGTTATTTGCTAAAAGGTGTTTTAAACACCAAAAAAGGAAGTTCTAAAGCAGCGTATTACCAACTGCTCTCACAACTTCAAATTGAAGAGAATTACAAGCAAAACCAATCCTTGCAATTCATTAAAGAGGTTAGATTAGACTACAATTTTACAACGCTTCATACCAACCTCTATAAAAGTTCAATAGTCATGTTTCTTTCTGAAGTTTTAGCCTCTGTATTAAGAGAAGAGGAGGAGAACACACAATTGTATTCTTATCTAGAAACCACCTTTAGATGGTTGGATGTCAAAGATGAGTTTTCTAATTTTCACTTGCTGTTTCTCTTAAATCTCACTAAGCATCTTGGTTTTTATCCAGACATTTCAGACACAAACCGAATGTATTTTAACCTAAGTAGTGGTCTTTTCCAATCTACAAAGCAGGACAATTATAGTATTTCTGGTGAAAATTTAACAATACTAAAACAGCTCTTAGGCATAAATTTTGATGCACTAGATCAAATCAAATTGAATTCTAAACAAAGACAATCCTTTCTGGCAATGCTATTGTTATATTTTGAATTACATTTGGGCACTTTTAAAAAACCAAGATCTTTACAAATTTTCAACCAAGTTTTTAATTAATTTTATGAAGTTTAGGCTTTCAATTTTACTCTTATTTTCGATTATAATTTGCAATTCCCAAACGGTAACAGTTTTGGAGGAGGGAACAAATGAGCCTATATCTGGTGTAAGTATTTTTAATTTGGAGAAAGACAAATCTGTTATTACAGATTTGGATGGTAAGGCCTTACTAAATGATTTTAGACTTGATGAGGTTATCTATTTTCAGAATTTATTATATAAAAAGAAATCAATAAAAATCTCAAATAAGGATCTTGATTTTACGGTCTATCTGGTTCCTAAAATTGAAGATTTAAATCAAATTGTTATTTCTGCTTCAAAATTTGAACAAAGCAAACGAGATATTCCACAAACTATAGTAAACATTAGTGCTAAAGACATCCAGTTTCAAAATCCCCAAACCAGTGCAGATCTTTTGGAGAGCACAGGAAATGTTTACATTCAAAAAAGTCAATTAGGTGGTGGTAGCCCGATTATTAGGGGTTTCTCAACAAATAGACTTTTAATTACAGTTGATGGTGTTAGAATGAACAATGCCACCTTTAGGGGAGGAAATCTCCAAAACGTAATCTCAATTGATCCATTTACAATTCAAAATACCGAAATAACACTTGGTGCAGGATCTGTAGTCTATGGAAGTGACGCCATTGGCGGTGTGATGAGCTTCTATACTCAAAAACCACAATTATCTTATAAAGATTCTCTGTTTTTTAGCGCCAATGCTGTAGCGAGGTATGCAACTGCCAATCAAGAAAAAACAGGTCATTTAGATGTTAACTTCGGAATAAAAAAATGGGCATTCCTAACTAGTGCAAGTTATACAGATTTTGATGATTTAAGAATGGGAAATCACGGTCCTGATGATTATCTAAGACCAGAATATGTAGAGACCATAAATGGAGAAGATGTGATTGTTCAAAACGAGAATCCTCGCATTCAAACTCCCACTGGCTATGACCAAATTAATTTTTTACAAAAAGTAAGATATGAGCCAAAAGAAGATTTAAGTTTTGATCTAGGTTTGTATTATACAACAACTTCAGATTTCCCTAGGTATGATAGACTCATACGATATCGTGGCGATGAATTACGTTCTGCAGAGTGGAACTATGGCCCACAACGTTGGTTTATGGGTAATATTCAAATGACCAAATTGAGCAGTCGTTCTAATTTGTATGATAAGTTACAGGTCACTTCAGCATATCAAAATTTTCAGGAAAGTAGGTTTGATAGAGACTTTCAATCTAATATTAGAAATATTAGAGAAGAAGCAGTAGATGCTTATTCTTTCAATTTAGATTTAGAAAAAGAAATGAGTGGTAAAAGCACTCTTTTTTATGGTCTCGAGTATGTGTATAATAATATATATTCAAGTGGAGACGAGTTAAATATAGAAACAAATATCTCAACCCCCACAGTATCTAGATATCCAGACGGTTCCAATTGGCAGTCTATGGCAGCATACGCCAGTTTTAAATATAAGCCCAATCCAAAATTTGTATTTCAGTCTGGATTGAGATACAATCATATCATTGCCAACGCAGATTTTACCGAGAATAATGAGTATTTGAATTTACCTTTTGATTCGACAAAACTTGATGCAGGAGCGTTAACGGGAACAGCAGGAATTAGCTGGATTCCTAATGAAATAATGCAATGGAAATTAAACGCATCTACAGCCTTTAGAGCGCCAAATATCGATGATATTGGTAAGGTGTTCGATTCCGAACCTGGATCTGTCGTTGTGCCAAATCAGGATTTAAAACCAGAATATGCTTATGGAGGCGAGTTAGGACTTAAACTAAATTTCGATAATATTTTTGTTGTTGACTTAGCCACCTACTATACCTTTTTAGACGACGCATTAGTGCGTAGAGATTCCACTTTAAATGGCGAGTCGCAAATAGAATATGATGGCGAATTAAGTAACGTACAAGCTATCCAAAATGCATCAAAAGCTTGGATTTACGGTTTTGAGGCAGGCATACGACTTAATTTTACCGAAAACTTTAAACTCACATCCCAATACAATATCATTGGAGGAACTGAAGACGAAAATGGTATAGAAGTTCCTGTAAGACACATTGCCCCAAGTTTTGGGAACACGCATCTAGCATGGGAAAATGGAAAATTTCAAACCGACGTTTTCGCTGAGTACAACAACGAATTATCATTTAGCGAGTTGGCGCCTTCAGAGCAATCAAAAGATTATATATACGCTTTAGATGCAAACGGAAACCCCTATTCACCCTCTTGGTACACCTTAAATTTCAGGACGAGATATCGCTATTCCGAAGCTATTTCGGTAACCGCATCCTTAGAGAACATTACAGATCAACGTTACCAAACCTACTCGTCTGGAATTGCTGCTCCTGGAAGGAATTTTATTCTTTCACTTCGTTATACCTTATAAAAAAAAAAGAGATTTCCGCAGTACGTCTCCAAAACCTCTTTTTAGATTATTTAGATATTTTTATTTCATTTTCACAGCTTTCTTAGACACAACCTGATCGTTAGAAAGTGTGACTCTCGCAACATAAGTTGATTGGCTAAGTGTAGATAAATCATAAATTTCGGTGCTGTTTTGACCTTTTAAATTATAGATCGTTCTCCCTAGCATATCCATGATCTCAACAGATTTGATAGTCATATTTTTTCCTACGGAAATTTTAACATTTCCATCACTTAGTTCTATTATAGATAAATCATTAGGGGAAATCTCATTCTCTGATACTGAAAGCGTTTCTGGTTGGAATACAATTTCAAAACGGTCGTTGAATTCTCCAGTTTCCGAAGTAAAAGCATACGCATTTTCACTTAAAACATGCGTGATATTCATGAGATAATCTTTTAAGTAAACTGTATTTTCATTCATGAAATCACCTGTTTTTTTCAATAGTTTTATTTCATAAATTGAAGGAAGCGTCAATTGGGTTGCAAAACCTAAAGGGATTACCTCATTAAGTGAGAGTGCATCTTCTGCTTTTGCTTGGATGGCATATTTAGTGTTAGGCGTTTCTGTAATTAAAGTATAAATACTAGCAGCAACATCAACAGATGTATTTCTTTTAGCATCATAACCTATGCCATCAAAACCGTTTGTTGCAGTATTTAAATAAGCAATACCTGTTTGGCTGTAAGCTCCGGAGTTTGAAGTTAAATTAATCCAAATCTTATTGGATTGAGCAACTCTAAAAAATTGATTGTTACTGTTCTCTCCACTTATTCTCATACTATTGTTGAAAAGAATAGGATTAGTAGATAAGCTACTAATAAAGAAACTTTGTCCACTTGGTATGTAGCGCTCTGGGATGTCTAAAGCATCGACATCACCGTCACCATCCAAATCACTACCATTACCAACTTCCATGGCATCATTAATTAAGAGGTAATCGTTTTGGCTAAAGTTTAAAACTTCATTGCCTGGATTTGTATCTAAAGGTGCTCTGTAATGAGACCATAAATAAACGACATCTTTAATAGCTGTATTTAATGCAAATAAATCATCTACATCAATTGCAGAGGGATAAGGATTACCTACTAAATTCCAATGATTGGAGTTTGCAGAATTATAAGCAAGAGGGTAAGAAACATCTCCTGTTTGCAATGCGCCTTCAAAAATATATTGATATGCTTGGTTAGGCATAAAGGCAATATTATCATGAGTAGCAGCGTAACCTTTTCCAGAAGTCATAATATCGTTTGGATCTGATGCGCCAGTTACTAAAGTCCAGTCATTATCGTTATCATCAATATCATCGCCATCGCTATCTAAATAATTATTCGCATTGTACCAAAAACGTCTATTTGGGTCTGAGGTAAACAGTGCATCAGTTACTCTGGCATTTACGACTGGAGAGCTCCAATATGTGTAATCATACCAATTTTGTAACGGAGCTGTGAATTTTACAACCTGTGAATTCCCAGTACCATTTAGGGTAAACGTTCCAGCAGCAGTGCTGTTACCTCTTTGAATAAATGCACCATGGGTGTTTACTATAATTTCACCATAATCGAGAGCTGTATTGCCATTAACAACAACATCATTAATGACTTCAACAAAATCACCATTATGTACTGTCAGTCTAGCTCCAGAATTGACTATCAATTGACAAGCCTGAAAACTATCTTGTCCGTTAGTACCGTTATTGGTATCGTAATCTGCATTGATAATTACAATTTTAGAATCAGATGGCGATGAAGACCAGCTTGTACCATCCCAAACAGCACCTTCAGCAGATAACTTAACAGCATTACTTGCAGTATAGCATGTTGCATTATTTTCTCTGACTTGACAATAGAACTGATAATTATTGTAAGCAAGGTTATTCACAACTTCTAAGGTTGCTGAGTTTTCACCATTAAAATCTGCAGAGTTTGGCACGACAACAAAATTCGTGTCATTTGGAGCTAAATAATACCATTGGTAAACTAATCCAAATCCAGAAGGTACACCTTCAGTTCCTGTAATGGATAAAAATGTTGAACCTGTACAATTAAATGTTGGATCAGCCAACACAGATACTGTTGGAGGCACACCAAGTGAAAAATCATAAATGCCAAAATCACTGTAATCCGAATCTCCACAAGTTGACCAATCAACTTGGTCCCATTGTGTAATGTCAAAAGTTGTTGAAGGTAAAGGAGTCGCTGTGTTTTGTCTCCTAAAATTCACACCATCACCATCTATAACTAAGCCATTAGCCCACGATGCTGCATCTGCAACAGTAACGTCACCACTACTAACAACTCCAAAAGAATCGATTGCACTAGAGCCATTAAATAGTTGAATAGCATCAGAGCTATTATTATCAAAATTTATGCCTCCAGCACCATCAAATGATTGATTAGGTAAAGAACCATTAAGACCATTTGCATAGGTATTACAAGATGTTGTACCAACACTAATAACATGAACTCCTCCAGGAGCTAAACTACCGGTTAGGTTTGCTGTAAAAGATGGAGACGCACTTCCGTTATTGAAGATTCGAATGCTATAGTTTGTAAGGTTTATTGTATTAGTTGTACCGTTAAAAACCTCTATCAGTGAAGAACTTCCAGTGTGGGCATCAGAAATTTCACTTATAAATAAATTTCCAGGCACGATTGATGACGTTGCAGTCTCGCAACCACCAATTGCATTGTCAATAATTGTAAAAGCGTTTGTTGAAGAACATCCAGTAGAAAATAAAACTTCTAGATTTCCATTTGTAGCACCTGCGGGAATTAAAACTACTAATTCCGTAGAACTTGTAGAAACGACAGTCATAGAAATGCCATTTATAGTAGCTGTAGCTCCTGTTAAATCATTAACTGAAGTTATGTTCACTTCAGTATTTTCTGGACCTTCAACTGGCCAGATATTACTCGTTAAAACTGTAGAGCAGACTGCTGTGCCTTGAATATCGAATTCATACGGGTTTTCATTACTATCGGTATTTGCTATTCTCACAGTTGCTGTTCTCGTACCATCTGCAGATGGAAAAAACTGAATATTAAATGTTGTTGGTGTGCCATAAGTAACGCTTGCAGCTGGTTGTATAGTCACAATAAAATCTCCTGCATTTGCACCAATAATCTCAACTCTTGGTGTTCCTGTTAGGTTTAAAACTGTAGCCCCAATGTTCTCTACGGAAAACGTCTTTACAGGGCCAGGAGAGCCTACGTTTGTAGATCCAAAAAGTGTATTATTTAAACCGTAAGGTGCATTAAACCCATTGGCGATAGAAATATTATTTCCTTTAATATTCATTTCTCCATTCACGGGTTGCACAATATTTATGGTGTAATCTTCTACTTCGCCATCAAAACCAGTTTGGCAAGGAGTTGTTGGAGTAAGATTATAAATAGTAGAAACCCTCATTCTAGTAGATGCTATAACAGCATTAGTAGGTATTTCTATAGCTAATGGACTTCCATCTGTAGAGCCATTAGCAACGTTAAAAGCATTACCTAGTTCGTAATCTTCATTGGAGTCACTAAAGTCACCATCATTATTCCAATCAAACCATACCATTGTAGTAGTATTAAAACTACCGTCAGTATTTACTCTAACATCTAAATTGTATATTTCTCCTAGAGTAACTGTTGTAGAAATTGATGTAAAGTCTGAATATGCAACATCTGTATTTGTATTTAGATTATTAATTGTATTAAAAACAACTCCTGTAGTACCTGTATCAAAAGAAGTATTTCCGAATGAATCACAATAAGTTAAAGATGGCACAGCACAAACTTCAACACCTTCTGTCCAAGTGGTGCCTCTTCTTATAAAAACTTTAAAGCAATAACTTGTGCCATTTACAAGACCGTTTACAGAGTTAACACTTACTGTTCCGGTTGTAGAATAAACAATACCGTTAGGTGTTGAATAATCAACATCTGTATTTGCATAAGTTCCTGTTGGAGTAAAAACAACTGGACCTTGATTTGCTACGATTATCAATTGGTCAAAACAAGATGTTGGTAATGGGTTATTCCAATTTAAGTTCACTTGGTTTGTTAAAGGTGTAGCGACTAAATTGGTGACATCACCTTGGGCAGTTTCATTAGTAACTGTGCTTCCGTTAGTTCCTCCATTTGACCATCCAGTAAGAGTTTCGCCAACATAAGAATACACTGTGAAAGAATAATTGTTATCTTCTGTTAAACCAGTTATTGTTGCAGTAGTTGCAGTTCCTTTATAGACCACTCGTCCTAAACTTGCTGGAGTAACAGGAGTTGCAGCAGAAAAATCTGAGTTAGCTGTATATGTATTGGCATCTGTTTTAGTACCTGCAGGATCTGTTCCTCCATCTAATGCAAAAATCATATAACCAGTTGGCGTTCCAGTTCCTGGCGCAGTCCAACTTAATGTAACGCTATCATCATCAAAACACCCTTGGACTGCTGTGACATTACTTGTAGCGGTATTTGTAAGTGTCAACGTCGCAGCACCAGAATTTACAGCACCACAAACATTTGTAACTACGCAACGGTATTGGTTATTGTGCATTGTTGCATTTGTAGCACCTGTATTGTAAGAGTTGGTTGTAGCACCTGTACCTCCTGTGACATTATTCCATCCAGTGCCTGTATTAACTTGCCATTGGTAGGTTGGTGTTGGTGTACCAGATGCTGTAACCGAGAATGTAGCTGCTGCTGGTATGACTCGCGTAGCATTATTTGGTTGGTTAGAAATTGTTGGTGCGGTGTTTATAACAACTCCATAACCTACTGCACCTGTAGACCAACAAGATGTTGCGGTTAAAAATGTTCTTACATAATAAGTACCTGTTGTGGTTACATTGAGAGTGCCTGTTGCATTATTTGCAGTTGAGGTCCCTGTTGCAGTGGTTTGCCAGTAGTTTACTGTGCCTGGAAGCGCAGCTCCAGTATACGTTAATGTTGTTGAGTTACATGCAGGAGTTGTTCCTGTGATTGGACCTGTTGGGTCAAGAGGTGGTGTGCAAGATGCTGTTCCTTCTAATATAACGTTATCAAAAGCAGCGTAATCACTACCACCATTTTGACGACATTTTAAAACGAGATAAACATTTGAGGTTGCGTTATTAACATTATGAGTCAATGTTATCCAGCCACCAGTATTTCCATCCCAATTATCAACGTCAGCAACCATTATTCCGTCCTCCCAAACTTCATATCCTAAATCATCTCCTCCATCAAAGCCTATTATATAATAATCGAATGAGATAGTTACTCCTGTAAATGATGAAACATTATAACTTGGAAACGTAATAGTTGCAAAACCTGTAGGTCCACAATCTCCATTTAAATCCTGAATACCCCAAAATTGACTTCCATTAGAAGGTGTTATTGAGCTTAACGCTGTGTCATAATCCCATTGATCTCCATTACCAGCATTACAGGGAGGAGTAGAAAACGATAATGGTGTCCACGTATCAGCTGCAGTTTCTTCAAAGCTATTGCTAACAATTGTTTGCCCATAACCAGACAAAACAAGACACAAAAAAGTTATTAATAAAAGGGAGTAATTTTTTTTCATAGGGATAATGGATTAATTTTGTTTGCAAAAACAAACGAACAAATATACTTTAATTTACGTAGAAATGAGGGCTTTGGATGTTTGGAGATATTAACAAAACGTTATTTTTAGAGTGAATAATCCCCAAAAAACGTATACTGTCGATGAAGCGCAAAAACGCTTAGAATCCTATTGTGCCTATCAAGAACGTTGTCATAAAGAAGTGACCCAAAAGTTGTATGATATGAAAATGATCCCAGAAGCTAGAGATCAAATTATCGTACACTTATTAAAGCACAACTTTTTAAATGAAGAACGTTTTGCCAAAGCGTTTGCACGAGGAAAATTCAGAATAAAAAAATGGGGAAAACAACGCATCCAATTAGAGTTACGAAAAAAGGATATCAACAAAACCCTCATTACAATAGCTTTAAAAGAAATAAGTGATAGCGATTACTATCAAACATTTCATGAACTGGCAGAAAAAAAAGTGGAAACCATACGAGAGACCAACGCTCAAAAAAAACGTAAAAAACTAGCAGATTATCTATTTTACAGAGGTTGGGAAAGCCATTTGGTGTATGATAAAATACGAGAGTTGATTCCATAAAAAAAAGCACCTTAAAATTAAGATGCTTTTCAATATATGTTTTACTGAACTATTATAAATTAAAACTAGCACCAATATTAACAGCAAATTGATTGTGGATGTAGTAACCAATATCCAATTCATCATTGCTATATTTTGCTAATGGGAATGTAGCTTCAGTATAAATTCCAAATCCATTTGTAAAGAAGTATCGCGCTCCTACATGACCACCAAAATTCTTTAAGCTTAAGCTCAAACCTGGATATAGATCAAAATTCTCATCAATGTTTAGGACGTTTCCTAAGTTTGCATTAAAACGTGCTTTTAAATCAAAACGGTCTCCAAAGTCTGCATCTAAGCGATCGTCAATGCCTAAAGCATAAGCTGTAGAAATACCTACTGAAATGTTTTCACCTAAACCGTAATCATAACTCACATTAATTCCTGTAGCTTCATCTTGAATGTTAGCACCAACTTGAAATTTTTGATCTCCTTTGCCTTCATATGCCTGAGCATTAACAAATGAAACTGAAACCAATGCAATAAGTAACAATAATTTTTTCATCATATTTAATTTTAGAATGCGCAAATATAACTGTTTTGCACATTTGCTGGTTATTTAAGTTGTTTTATTAGTTCTAATAATTGCTTGTTCATTTTTCCAATCTATCCAATTTTGTCCTTTAATACGTCGCATTACATTATCGTAATGGCGCATAAATAGAACGTTATAGATTGCTTTTCCCAAGTTTTTTGGATGCCTCGCAATAGCGCGCAAACTCATTGAGAATCCTGGAGTTAAATATTTCATGTAATGCCAATAACCTTCTGGCATGTACAATACTTCACCGTGGTTTAACTCACATTGCCATCCTTTTGCATTTTTAAGTGCAGGCCATTTATCAAAATCTGGATTTGAAAAATCAATATCCTCTCGCGTAATTAATGAATGCGGAATTTTGTACAAATGCTCATTCTGCTGTTGGTCAAAAAGGATACATAGTTTTTTACCTTCAAAATGAAAATGGAAAATGTTTGCCAAATCAATATCGTAATGCATAAAGGTATGCGAATTCGTACCTCCAAAAAAGAGCATTGGTAAGCTCTTCATCAATTTTAAACCAAAGTCTGGATAGGTGTAATCTTTTTGTAACTGCGGAATTTCCTTAAGTACATTCCAAAGAAAAATACGATATTTTGTAGGCTCCCTTTTTAAAAGATCTACATAATCGCTCATTTTCATTTTGGCGTGAGGCTCGTTAAAACCATCTTTATAATCTACAGGGCGATCGTCGTACAATGGTACAGTTTTGTCTCCTGCTATGTCCTTTATATAATCTAAGCTCCATTTATTATATGCAGGCCAATCTTCAATAAAACGTTCAATTACCACAGGTTTTTGCGGTTTGAAATAGTGTTTTATAAAGTCTTCTTTCGTGATATTTTTAACACGAGGGATATCTTGAAGATTGAGTTTCAAATATTAAAAAAATTTAGGCTTCAAAGTTAAGAAATCGTTACGAAACCAATTTAATTGTTTGTTAAAATTTATACGTTTAAAAAGGGATAACGGTTTTGGATTACTAACATTTCCGAAGAAATTATTTTAAAACACGTATTTATGAATCCTTGTCCATCTTGTATTTACCAGAATTGGATGCGATTAAAAGATAGGGTACGCCAATAATAATAGAAACAAATACAGCGTAAGATTCAATCTCTGGGTTATTGAGCCATTTTGAAACTCCAAATCCCAAAAGCATTAAAAGCGCCATACCAAACATAGCGTTTCTAAAAACGGTTGCAATGCCTTTAATATCATATTTTTTTTGGTCCTCTTTTGGCATGGTGTTGTAACCAGCAATCAAAAAATAGAGTTTCCCATATTTGGTGAGAATCCCAAGAATAATAAAAATGGCTGCAATGGCGAGACTCATTTACTTAAGCACTTTAGCTTTTTGTTTGGCGTCTTCGTTACGTTCAATTTTGTGGTCGGGACGCGTCCATTTTGGTTTTTCGCCCAAAGCTTGAAACTGAGAATCATTAGCTTCTACAGTTGCTGGTTGCATTTTTTTGATGAATGGTTTTTGTGGATTTAAGCCTAATAGTTTAAACATTTCCATATCCTCACCAACATCTGGATTTGGAGTGGTCAATAATTTATCACCTGCAAAAATAGAATTGGCACCAGCAAAGAAACACATGGCTTGGCCTTCGCGAGACATTTCGGTACGACCTGCACTTAAGCGCACTTGGGTTTCTGGCATTACAATTCTCGTCGTTGCCACCATGCGCACCATATCCCAAATAGAGACTGGTTTTTGATCTTCGAGAGGAGTACCTTCAACAGCAACAAGTGCGTTGATTGGAACCGATTCTGGTTGCGGATTCAAAGTCGCCAAAGCTACCAACATTCCTGCTCGATCTGCAATGTTTTCTCCCATACCAATAATTCCGCCAGAACACACCGTTACATTGGTTTTTCTAACATTATCAATGGTTTCTAAACGGTCTTCGTAACCACGAGTAGAGATGACTTCTTTATAATATTCTTCGGAAGAATCCAAGTTATGATTGTAAGCGTACAAGCCAGCTTCAGCAAGTCGTTGTGCCTGATTTTCGGTAATCATGCCGAGTGTGCAGCAGACTTCCATATCCAATTTATTTATGGTTCTCACCATTTCTAAAACCTGGTCAAATTCTTCGCCATCTTTCACATTTCGCCAAGCAGCTCCCATACAAACACGAGAACTCCCAGATGATTTTGCACGCAACGCCTGTGCTTTAACTTGTTGCACAGTCATAAGGTCATTACCTTCAATATCGGCGTGATATCTAGCTGCTTGTGGGCAATAGCCACAATCTTCTGGGCAACCACCGGTTTTTATAGATAAAAGCGTAGAAACCTGAACCGTATTGGGATCATGGTGCTCACGATGTATCGTTGCAGCATCATACAAAAGCTCCATTAATGGTTTGTTATAAATCTCTAAAACTTCTTCTTTGGTCCAGTTGTGTTTTGTTTCGCTCATAAGTCAAAAATAATTTTTTTAATTCTGAAATTCTAAAAACTGAAGTGTAATTATGAATTGTTTTTTAACAATCTGAAATAAAAGAATCCGCTAACTAGCGGATTCTTTAAAATTAACTTTTATCATCTTCTTTTTTCTTCGGAAGAATCTCAGCATCCTCATGATCCTTTTTATCTTTACCTTTAAGATACTCAGGTAAATCCATACCAGCCATATTAAACATTTCTTGAAGAGGTGGCACCGATTTGTACATACCTGATAAGAAATTCGCGGTAGATGATTTTCCATCTTCGCCACTTCCACCGTTTTCCCAAACGGTAACTTTATCAATTTTAATATTTTTAATAGCGTCTGCTTGAAGTCTTACTAATTCTGGTAATTTATCTGCAATTAATAATAACACTGCATCACGACTGGAGTTTCCAGCTGCTTTTACAATTTGCTCCATACCAGCAGCTTGCTTGGTTAAGATTTCAAATTGACCTTGAGCTTCTGCTTGTGCTTTAAATAAGATCGCATCTGCTTCCCCTCTTGCTTTACGTCTAATGCGCTCAGCATCAGCCTCAGCATCAATTTCTACTTTACGTTTATCAATTTCCGCAGGGACAATAATATCTGCCATTTGAGATGAACGCTCACGCTCTGCTCTGGCAACTTCTGCTTGTTGCTCAGCAGCATAAGATTCTTCTAATGCTTTTGCGCTCTGTACTTTTTCTGAAGCGATTGCGACACGCTCAGCTTCTGCTTCACGTTGACGACGTAACGAATCTGAATTTGCAACTGCAATCTTCGCGGTATTTTCTCCTTCAACAGCTTGCGCATTTGCAGCAGCAACTTGAGATCTTTCGTCCTGTACAGCATTTGCTTCACCAATTGATCCATCTCTGGTTTTCTCAGCAACCGATTTACGTGCTGCGTTGATAGCATGTGCTGCAGCTTCTTTACCAAGCGCCTCAATATATCCAGACTCATCAACGATATCTGTAATGTTTACGTTGATAAGTTTTAAACCAACTTTCTTTAATTCGGTTTCAACACTTTGAGAAATATTGGTCAAGAATTTATCTCGATCGTTGTTGATTTCTTCAATATCCATAGAAGCAACAACCAAACGCAATTGACCAAAAATAATTTCTTTTGCCAATTCCTGCACATCTTGTTGTCCTAAACCTAAAAGACGTTCTGCAGCATTTTGCATGACTCCAGGTTCAGTAGAAACACCAATAGTGAATCGAGACGGTACATTAACACGAATGTTTTGTTTTGATAAGGCATTTACCAGATTAACCTCAATTGAGATTGGTGTTAAGTCTAAAAATTCATAATCCTGAAATACAGGCACGATAAAGGCTGCTCCACCGTGGATGCATTTTGCCGATTGTCCGCCACCTACTTTTCCGTAGACCACTAAAATACGGTCAGATGGACAACGTTTATAGCGTTTGATTAAAATGATTAAAAAGACAAAGACAAATAATATTGCAGCCACTGCTGCAATAGGAAAGCCTAAATCAAAGCTTTGTAGTGTCACTAGGTAGTTCATAGGTTTTAGTTTTAATTGGTTCTATAGGTTTTTTTGTTTGTTCTACTATTAAAATGCCATTACTGGTGACATCAACGACTTGTATGATGGTGCCCGATTTTAATTCCATAAGTGAATCAGATAACGCTTCGAGTTCTCTTAATGTGCCTTGAACACTTACACTTACTTTACCCATACTTTCTCGGTTGGCACCAACGGGAAGATAGATTTCTCCAACTGCTCCAATGGCGTTTTTGTATTTTAAGGTTCCGCTATCTGCAAGTTTTTTCATTCCGTAGAACATAGCAGCCATAATGCTCATCATTAACAATCCACATCCTAAAGCGGTAATAACGGTAACGGGTTTTGAAAATCCTGTATTGATGCAAGCAATTCCTATCCATCCAAAAATGGTAAAAAAGCCAACAAGGTTTTTGAAGGTTATAAACTGAAAGCCAATTCCTGCATCACTTTCAATTTCAGAATCGATGCCATCAAAATCGTCTCCGCCATCCATTCCCAGAAACGTGGTAATGATAACAAAAACAAAAATTAAAGAGCCGAGAAGCGCAATAATCCAAAAGAATTGTGAGAATCCATCTAAAGCAGAAAACCATTCCATAGTTAGTTAGTGTTAAAATTAATACTGTAATATAAGACGTTTAAACCTGCCTTACAATTTATTTTGATAGTAAAATAGACACTGCATTGCCACCAAACCCAACTGCATTCACAAGAATATGTTTGATGCGTTTTGGCGTTTCTGTTTTTAAATATGGGACAGAAATAAATTGTTGATGTTGTAGCATCATTACTGCCATTTCAATACTTAAAAGTCCGGAGGCACCTAAACTGTGGCCTATCTTCCATTTATTAGTAGTCAATGCAGGAATTTTGTTACAAAAAATCTTTTGGATAGCATTGATTTCAGCCTGGTCGCCTTTGATTGTTCCAGGAGTATGCGTTACGATAATGTCGATGTCTTCTGGCTTTTTGTTACCTATAGCCATTGCCATTGAGCGTTGAAAACAAATCGCATCTGTAGACAATGAGGCGTTGTGTTCCAGAATTTCGGTGGCATAACCAATCCCGATTATTTTTGCCAATGCATTTTTGGTTACTCCAGATTCTAAACACGCCATGGCTGCACCTTCACCGAGAATCATCGTGTTTTCGGTTTTGTTTAGGTTTAAGGCTTGGTTTGGGGACAGAGATTCTTCACCTTGCTCTGGATGGCTATTTGCTCTTGAATAAATTTTCAAGGCTTGCATTTGTGCGATGGTAAAAGGCGTTAAAGGCGCTTCACTACCACCAACAAGAAATTTATCGCACATCCCAGAATTAATCCATGCAATCCCATTGAGCATCGCATGTAAGGCGGTTGAGCACGTAATGGAATGAGAAATTTCTGGTCCCTTTGTTTGTAAATCGTGTGCTATCCAAGAAGAAATATTGCCTAAAGTTGTAGTGGGTGAGCTTAGGGTTTCTGCTTTTTTATTCAGAAGAAATTCTTCGTGATAATGTTCAAAAAGTGCGGTGGCACCTCTTGAGGAGCCTATGTTGATCCCAAAGTTATCGGTTGATTTCCAATTGGCACTTTTTATAGCCTGTCTTGACGCAAAAATAGCGTACAGCACTGAATTGTCTAAGGATTTGTATTTAGAATTGGATTGCCTTAATTGTTCAATGTCTGCTTTTAATTCCTTCGGAAATGTGGCAACTAGAACACCATCTTTTTCAGTAAAGCAATGGGAATGATTCAAGTAATTATTCCAAATATCATCAGAGTTTTTTCCTAATGGTGAGATCGATGAAATGGCAGTTATTGAAATTGGGTTTTGCAAGACTGATTTTTTATGACTGCAAAACTAAACTATTTCTAAAGCCTCTTCAATAACCTGATATACTTTTTTAAGCTGTTCGTCTGAAATCACATAAGGCACCTGTATGTAAATCGTATTTCCCAATGGTCTTAAAAACACACCACGGTCCATAAAGAATTTAAGAAGTTGATCTCTTAAATCACCGTAACGTTCCGTTTCTGTGTTGAGATCTAATGCGAAAATCACACCAATATGTCGTACCGATTTTACTTTTGGGTGGTCTTTTATTTGACGTCCAAAATCTTCGTGAGCTTTGGAAATTCGCTTTATGTTGTTTTGCATTTCCGAAGAAACTAAAAGCTCAATCCCAGCAATAGCTGTAGCACATGCTATTGGGTTTGCAGAGTACGTATGGCAATGGAAAAAACCTTTGGCCATATCAGTACTTAAAAACGCATCGTAAATCACTTGTGTGCACGATGTGATTGCCATTGGGATTAATCCTGCGGTCAATGCTTTGCTCAAGCAAATAATATCTGGTTTAGTTTCAATATGGTCTGATGCAAAATGACGTCCTGTTTTACCAAAACCAGTCATGACTTCATCTGCAATAGTTAGGATTTTGTGTTCTTTGCAAAATGCTAAAATGGCGTTTAGACCATCAACATCGTGAATTTTCATTCCCGCAGCACCTTGCACCAAAGGCTCGTAAATGAAACCTGCAATATCATATTCTAAACTTAAGTTTCTTAGTGTGTTGAGAACAATGTCGTGGTTTTCGCCATCTGGAGTTGGAATGCGTTTAACATCAATTAGAAATTCTGCAAACGGACCATTATAAACCGACAGTCCCGAAACACTCATTGCACCAAAGGTGTCACCATGAAATCCGTTTTCAAAAGCTATAAAAACATTGCGTTTATCATCTGTATTAAAATGGTATTGTAGCGCCATTTTTATGGCAGCTTCTACAGCAGTTGAGCCATTGTCATTAAAGAAAATCTTGTTTTGACCTTCCGGAAGTATTTTTATAAGTTCTTCGGAAAGTCGTATTGCAGGTTCATGGGTAAAATCACTAAACATGATTTGATCGAGCTGCTGCATTTGAGCGTAGGTCTTTTCTATAATGTAGTCGTTACAATGACCATAAACGGAAGTGTACCACGATGAAATGGCATCAATATATTCGTCGCCATCTTCATCAGTAAGAATACAGCCTTTAGCTTTTACAATGGCAAAGCTTTCTGGATGCAAATGGTGCTGTCTTAGCGGGTGCCAAAGGTGTTTTTGGTCTCTTTGTTTTAGGCTCATATGTTTAGTCATGCTGAACTTGATTCAACATCTCAATATTTGATAATCTAAAGTTTCTAGATTTGGGTTTATATATATTCTTAGATTTTAAAGGTTTTTTTAAACCTTTGAGGTCTTTTGCACCTGTACCAAAATTAAACAATTTTGTGATTTCTATGAAGTCAGAAATCTATTTTGTTAACTCTATTACTGAAAAAACAACCTGTAGTGATTTCTAAAATGATTTTAAATTCTCTCTAAATACTTCCGCATATTCCAAAATGACGTTTTTATCAAAATAGGGTTCTTCTTCAATGCGTCCTATCACTTTGACATTTGTCAATTTTTTGATGATGGCTTCTGTTGTTTGGTGCTCATTTCCGGAGAATACAAGAGCAACTTCAAACCCTTTTTCTCTTAATAGATTGATAGTTAAAAGCGTGTGATTGATACTCCCTAAATAGTGTCTGGACACTACAATCACTTTATAATTTGGGTTGATGAGATTTAAAATGGTTTCTTTTTCGTTGATGGGTACTAACAATCCGCCAGCACCTTCAATCACTAGACTGTTTTTGGTTTTGGGAGCTGTAATGTTTTTAAGTTCTATTGAGATTTGGTCGATATCTGCAGCAGCATGCGGACTCATAGGTGTTTGTAAAGCGTAGCTGTTTTTATGGAATTTTGAAGTCGTGTTTGTAATTAGATTCTGGACTTTTTTAGTATCGCAATTTTCTAAATCTCCAGCTTGTATGGGTTTCCAATAATCTGCATTTAAAGCCTCTGTTATAATTGCAGATGCTACAGTTTTGCCAACATCTGTACCAATACCTGTGATAAAATAAGTGTTCATTTATTGTGAGCTAATGGGTTTTTTGGGTTTGATGTCTTCTTTTGTAAATTCGGTTTTACAGGTTTCACATTTGTATTTATAGCGTGTATGAAACGGAAGCGTTCCAGATACAAATCCAATTAAAAATGCGAAAAAGGATTTGAAATCGGTAATTGTAGAAAAGAGGTCTACTTTACCACTACCACAATTGGGACATTCAATTTGATTACCGTCGTCATCTAAGGAATATTGATTTATGGTACTCAAAATATGCTGAGCCTTCATGGCATCTTTTGCCAATACCTGCAATTTTACGCCACCAATGGCATTACTTACCAATGGATCTGTATCAATCGTTAAATGGTCTTTTAAGAACACCTCAATACCTTCCGCTTCTAAGCGCCCTTTTATAATTTGGGCTTCGGTGGTGTATTGGTATCTTGCTATGGTTTTGAATATTTCGCTCATTTTTCCGAAGAAAACAATTTAGAACGTAAAGGTAGTGAGTAACTCCAAAACTTTCGTGATTTCTTTTGCAGTATTGAAACTATGAAGGCAAAAACGAAGGCGCTCTTTCCCTTTTGAGACGGTAGGAGAGAGGATGGGTTTGACATCAAACCCTTCATTTTTTAATGCTTCGGAAATGTGCTTGACCTGATAATTTCCGGAGATAATACAACAGTGTATCGCAGAATTACTTTCTATAAATAACTGCTGAAGTTGGAGTCGTTTGATTTCAGATTTAAAAAAATGGATGTTTAGATTAAGGTTCGCTCTGTCATGCTGAACTTGTTTCAGCATCTCATCATAAGCTACTTTTATTGTTGCCACACTATGAGGTGGTAGTGCAGTGGTATAAATAAATGGTCTCGAAAAATTAATAAGATATTCTTTGAGTTGTTTAGATCCTAAAATTGCTGCACCATGGCAACCCAGCGCTTTACCAAAGGTGATGATTCTTGCGAAAATTTGGTTTTCTAGTTGGAGTTCGTTTATTAATCCGTTTCCATTTTTCCCGAAAACTCCTAAAGCGTGTGCTTCATCAATGATGAGTTTTGCACTATGTTTTTGAGAGATTTTTGAGAGTTGTGTTAGGTCTGGAGCATCGCCATCCATGGAGAAAATAGATTCTGTGATGATGTAGATGTCTTGATGAGATTCTGAAACAAGTTGAGAATGACGAATGATCAATTTCTCTAAATTTTTTAAATTATTATGCTCAAACTTATAGGCTTTGGCATTACTCATTTTGATACCATCACGAATTGAGGCGTGACAGAACTCATCATAAAGAATAACATCATTGCGTTGAGGTACACATGAGAAAAAACCTAGGTTGGCATTGAAACCGGAATTAAAAATAAGAGCGCTTTCACAATTATGAAAATCGCTTATCTGTTGTTCGACTTGAGTAAAAAGCTCGTTATTTCCAGAGAGTAGGCGAGAACCAGTAGCTCCGTTTTGGAACATATTATGGTCAACAAAATATTTGTGAGCGTTATCAAAAATGAGTTTTGATTTTGAAAAACCTAAATAATCGTTAGAAGAGAAATCGATTAAATTATTGGATTTTCCTAATTGTCTAAACGCATTGTCCTGCTTGCGCTCATCGATTTTTGTTTGAAGTTTTTTTGGTAACATTTAAGGTATTAATCTATATAGACAATTTCGCCTTTTTCCCTTAAGATATCTTTATCAACCCATTTGTAATCATTTTTTAAAGTAGCATCTAATAGGTCGATTGCTAATGCATCTGCAATGTGTGAAGCTACGTCAAAAGCGTTTTTTAAACTGGTAGTAGAATAGGCTGTGAATTTTTGATTACGATCGTGAAAAATATTTAATAAAACAACATCTCGACTGTTTGTGGTTTCTGCAGTTAGGGCACGAATGGTTTCATTTTCGCTAGTTGAAAAAACGGAAATATATTCTGTATTTGGTAAGGGCTGCCATTTTCCAATACTAAAACCGAAGATGGAATTTGTTTTTCGGTAGGTTTTTGATTGTAGGTTAATTTCAGAGCCTTCGGTTCTTAATAATATAATAGGAATTATTAAGGATAGAAATCCATTTATGACGCCTACAAATATAAATCCATAGATGGATGTTAGAATTAAAATTATACCAACAATAGTTCTCCACAATGGTATTTTGCCTGCGTATCTTATAATTGAATCCATGTATGCAAATATAGATAATGAGATGTGGTTTTTACACATATTCTGAAAACATTAAATTTTTTAATTCTGAAATAAAATTATTGTTTTTCGATAATTTTTATATATTTGTTATCGTAAAACAATAATAAAATTAAGTATTTATGAGGAAATTTAGAATTTTCATTTCAATTTTGTTCTTAATCTTGGTAATTTCAATTGTAGGAAATATAATTTTATCTACTATTGGGTTATTCTTTGATTCTAACGTGTTATATCCAAGCTATTCCAAAAGAGAATTTTCTTTTAATATTAAATTAATTTTTATTTTTAAGAGTGTTGCTTTGTTGATATTTGTCTTTGGAGTATTTATTTTGATTAGCAAACTCACGTATTTGTTAAAAAGAGATTTTTTTAATTCAATTTTGATTAATAGTTTCTCAAAATCTGGTAAACTGTTTTTAATTTCTGGAAGTTTTGGGTTTTTAACTTCAATAATTAGTATGTTAAATATTTTATTTTTAAAAGATTATAGTAGTCAATTATATTTAAATATAGACTCTAAGGGCCTTTATATAATGCTCATGATTCTGGGATTATTTTTTCTTCTATTTTCAAAGGTTTTAGCTAAAGCAAACGAAATCCAACAAGAAAACGAATTAACCATATAACTATGCCAATAGTAATTAACTTAGACTTAGTACTTGCCAAGCGTGATATGAAAAGTAATGAACTTGCTGAAATTATTGGTATTACAACAGCAAACCTGTCTATATTAAAAACTGGTAAAGCAAAGGCGATAAGGTTTTCAACACTAGAAGCCATTTGTGAGGCTTTAGATTGCCAGCCAGCAGATATTCTAGAATATACAAAAGAATAAAATTAATGAGTATTGTTTTAAAAAAAAATAATGAAAACATTTGTTGTATATTCACACATATGTTTATGTAGATTGGTTTCATTATCTCTATTCATTTAAGAAAGATGTTTTGAATTCAAATTTTAAGGTCAATTTTAATATGGTAACAAATTCATCAGAACGTTTAACTTTCTTTATTCCTGAAGCTATTGAAGGAGCTTCAGTACCAATATTTGATGCAGGTATTTCTGCAGGTTTCCCCTCTCCAGCTGAAGACTTTAATGAGCAACACTTGTCGTTGGACGAAGAGTTGGTTAAAAACAAAGAAACAACATTCTATGCACGTGTGAGCGGTCAATCTATGATTGGAGCAGGACTTGATGATAATGATCTTTTGGTTATTGATAGAAGTCTAGAGCCAGAAAATAATAAAATAGCAGTTTGCTTTTTGGATGGTGAGTTTACCGTAAAAAGATTGCGCGTTTCTGATGGCGAAGTTTGGTTACAACCAGAGAATCCAAACTATCCCATTATAAATATTACTGAGGATAACAATTTTCTAATTTGGGGTATTGTCACTAATGTCATAAAAAAAGTATAATAACAATAAATAAAAAACGCCAAACTTTACGTTTGGCGTTTTTATATATTTTTAATTTCCGAAGAATATTTAATCTACTAAAATGATTACTTTATTGTTTTTCATTTCAACGGTCCCACTATTGATTTCTAGGGTCCATTTGCCTTCTTTTTGAACAAAACTATTTTGATGACTTTCAGCAATTGCAGGCGTACCTTTAAATTTTACTGTGCCCTTATCAAGAATTGAAACAATAGCAGCATGATTATTTAACATTTGAAACTCGCCATTAACACCTGGTACGGTCACGCTTTCTACGTTTCCGGTAACTAGTGTAGCTTCTGGTGATACGATTTCTAAATACATAGTTTATGGTCTTCAGTTTGCAGTCTCCAGTCTTCAGTCACTGCATAATGCGGACTGTGGACTGTGGACTAAATTTTACGCTTCAGCTAACATTTTCTCTCCAGCTTCAATAGCCTCTTCGATAGTTCCTTTAAGGTTAAACGCAGCTTCTGGTAGGCGATCTAATTCACCGTCCATAATCATATTAAATCCTTTGATAGTTTCTTTAATGTCAACTAAAACACCTGGAATACCTGTAAATTGCTCAGCTACGTGGAACGGTTGTGATAAGAAACGTTGTACACGTCTAGCTCTACCTACAGCCATTTTATCTTCTTCAGATAATTCTTCCATACCTAAGATGGCAATAATATCTTGTAATTCTTTATAACGTTGTAATAACTCCTTAACTCGTTGTGCACAATCATAATGTTCTGCACCTAAAATATCCGCAGTTAAAATTCTTGATGTAGAATCTAATGGATCTACCGCAGGATAGATACCAAGTTCTGCAATTTTACGAGATAATACTGTTGTTGCATCTAAGTGAGCAAACGTTGTTGCAGGAGCAGGATCGGTTAAATCATCTGCAGGTACGTAAACCGCTTGTACAGATGTGATAGATCCTCTTTTAGTTGATGTGATACGCTCTTGCATTGCACCCATCTCTGTTGCCAATGTTGGTTGATATCCTACCGCAGAAGGCATACGACCAAGTAATGCAGATACTTCAGATCCAGCTTGTGTAAAACGGAAGATGTTATCTACGAAGAAAAGTACATCTTTTCCTTGTCCTTCACCAGCTCCATCTCTAAAATATTCTGCTATAGTTAATCCTGAAAGTGCCACACGAGCACGAGCTCCAGGAGGTTCATTCATTTGCCCGAAAACGAAAGTTGCTTTAGAATCTTTCATGATTGATTTATCAACCTTTTGAAGGTCCCATCCACCTTCTTCCATGGAGTGCATAAAGTCATCACCATATTTGATAATTCCCGACTCTAACATCTCACGAAGTAAATCGTTACCCTCACGAGTACGCTCACCTACACCAGCAAATACTGAAAGTCCACCGTGTCCTTTTGCAATGTTGTTAATCAACTCTTGAATCAATACCGTTTTACCAACACCTGCACCACCAAATAAACCAATTTTACCGCCTTTTGCATAAGGCTCGATTAAATCTATCACTTTGATACCAGTAAATAAAACTTCGGTAGATGTAGATAAATCCTCAAATTTAGGTGCTTGTCTGTGAATAGGCAAACCAGCATCACCAGCTTTAGGTAAATTACCTAACCCGTCAATCGCATCACCAATTACATTAAATAGACGTCCGTAAACATCCTCGCCAACTGGCATTTGAATAGGAGCACCAGTTGCAGTAACTTCTGTTCCTCTACTTAAACCATCAGACGAATCCATAGCAATAGTACGAACAGTATCCTCTCCAATATGAGATTGTACTTCAAGTACCAAGATAGAGCCATCGGCATTTTTAATTTCTAAAGAATCATAGATTTTTGGAAGTTCAGCACCAGCTCCGAATTCGACATCGATAACTGGACCAACTATTTGTGCAACTTTACCTGTAACTTTTGACATTACTTATGTGTTTAATGTTTAGATATTTTGATTGAAAACTCATTCGTTTTTCGCGCTGCAAAGATATATTTTTTAATTTAAAAGTAAAGTCTATTTTTTGGCTTTTTTCAGTATAAAAAAACACCATCTTTCATAACTTCGGAAAGATGGTGCTGTAACCATATATTTTAACTCTATTTTATTGCAATGCAGGAGAGTAGTTAGTTGGGTAATTACCAACATCTACAAAATTCCCAGAAGCTTCAAAATTAGAACCATAAGTTGCATCAATAGCTCTCATAAATTCGTTTGCGATTAATGCGTAACCTCTTGCTGTAGGGTGAACACCATCCAAGGAAAAGGCACCACCTGTAACTAGGTTTGAAGTTAATGTGAAGTCTCCACTAGCGATACCACCATTTGCTATTTGGGTCAATAAACCATTAGCATCAACAAAGGCTAATCCTGCTTGAGATGCACTTGCTGCGATTGTTGCGTTAAATCCATTTGTTGCCTGCGCTACTTCATCTTGTTCGCTAGGTAAAAGCACCCACTTATCTTCTAAAGGTAAAGTAACTCCTTCCACAGAAAATTGTGCAGCTAGAGCTGGAGGGAGTCCCTGAGAACCTAAAAACGCTGCAAAATCTTCGTTAGGGTTCCCTATAGCTGATGCACTAGGTAAAACTAATAAGTCATTGGCATTTGCAGGTCTAGCTTGACCGTATATTAATCCAAATAAATTAGCTACTGCTGGAGCAGCTTCAGCTGGTAATCCAAACGATTGAACGAATGCTGGAAATGTTGGGCTTCCGTTTAAAACTGCTGTTATTTGAGCGGAAAGATTAGGTATGCTTTCATCTGATATAACTACTGAATTTAATTCAGAATCAGAAAAAATAATACTACGCTCTGGAACTCCTAAAAAAGCGAATACTTGATTTAATTGACCGTAGACCCCATTTAATGTTGGGATTTGAGCCACAAATTCAGCATTGTCGGGATCATTAGGATCTATTGGGTTATAAGTTACTGTTGTAAAATATGGAATTGTTGTTACATCTGGAATATTTGCCACTACACCTTGTGCACCTTGAGATGTCAAAGTATTTATTAATGTTGTGTAAGCAAAATCAAAAGTTGCTTGGTCAGTCAAAGCTCCAGTAGCTCCTCCGGAAGTTGCATAACCTAAGACATCATTATTACCAATCCATAAAGAGAAAAAGGTTGGCGATTGTGCCATTGCCAATTCTAAAATGGAAGCGTTTGTATTTCCAGTTATTCTAATCGCATAAGGGTTTGCAGCAGCAGGAAAGTTTGCCACGTTACCATAACCATTTGCAAGCAAATGAAAACTTGCAGCACCTGGTACGCCAAGATTATTAAAAGGCCCAGTTGGGTTGTTTAAAATAAAATCTGTAGTTGGTATCGCCAATGGATTTAAACTTTCTAATGGCACTGGTCCAGCTCCTCCAAAAACTAATCTTGGTTTAAAAAGTGTATCTCCAGTTACAGGATTAACAACTACTTGACCACCAGCAATTAGACCGCCAAAATTATCATTTGTTAAAGGTTGTGTAAAGCTTCCTCCACCTACTAAGGCAAATTTTTCTGATAAAGTTTTAGGGAATGAATTTTCTTGAGCTGCAATAAACAGAGCGTTATCTGTAAATCCTGCAGTAAGCGAATTACCTAAAGATACGTACTTTGAGAAGTTGGCAGATCCAGCGGTAAGTGCAGGAAGAGGTTCTGATTCCTCAACTGCATTTGGGTCGAAAATATCGTCATCGCTACATGAGATTGCTCCCAATAAAAGAGTTGACAAAAAGATATATTTGAATGTTTTCATAATTTATTTAAAACTTATAGGTTATTAATTGTCCAAGAAAAATAATACATAGAGCCAATATCGGCAGTACCGATAGCTGTAAAATATTCGTGGCCCATCAAGTTGGTAGCACCAACTTTAAATGACGATTTGAATGATGGTACATCAAGATTGACTTGAGCATCAACAGTTTGATAAGCTGGCACTGCTCCACTACCAAATGTTGCTTCCCAAAAATAGTTGTCGCTCCATCTCCATGCAACGTTAAATCCAACATTTTTGATTAATTCGGTATTTCCAAAATTCACTTTAGCACGGTGCTCAGGTGTGTTGAAACTGAGTAAAAAATCAGGAAAAGCTTCCCTGTCAAAGTCTTGTTGTGTATTCGTATAGCTTCCGCCTAAATCAAAATTACCAAATATCTTTGTGTTTAATCCAATAGATCCACCATAAGAATTAACATCGGCATCTGTGTTTGTATAGGTTTGATATGTGGTAAAATCTCCATTTGCAATAGCTGCTATAGACAAACTTCCGTCTCCTACAGTTCCATAAAGCGGTGCAATTACAACTTCACCAGAGATAAAATCTTTGTATTGATTATAATAAGCACTAGCATCAATAACCAATTTCCCTAATTTACCTCTATATCCCACTTCGTATGAAGTAATTTGTTCAGGTTTAACAATGTCTGAATTTCCAATAACTAAACTACTAGGATCACTTGATGCTGCAAAAGCACGTACAGATGATGCTTGATAGGAATTAGTATAAGCAGCGCCACCTGACTGTGAAATTGTAGCAGGTTGACCTATAGCTTGACCAAGAGGACTTACATCATAATTTCTAACATAACGATCAAGATTGGCTGGAGCAGAACCCACTAATATTGCTCTACCTGCATTTAATCCAATAAATAAATCTTGGGTGGTTGGATTTCTAAATCCTGTTTGTGCAGAGGCACGAACATTATGGTTTTCGTTAATTGTTAGACCTGCTGAAAATCTAGGTGACACGAAGCCATCAAAAAATTCAGATTTATCATAACGTGCAGAACCAGTTAACTTCAATTTCATTTCATTAGCTAAGTCGAAGCTCTTTTGCAATTGTGTATAAATACCAAATTCTGAATAATCAATCGGTCCATCAAAATCAGTATAAATCGTCCCAGAAGAGTTTAACTCATACTGTCTGTAGGATCCACCAACTTGAATATCGATAACATCCCAAAGGTGGCTGAAGTTATAATTTGCATCAGAATGATAATATTTAGAGTTATCTTGAAATTTAGAACCAACTGATAGATCTGGGTTATTGATGCTTTCTTCAAATGCTTGTTGAAACTCTGGTGAGCCTGGTTCAAAACGTCCAGTTTCAGCAGCAGCTCTTGCAGCATCATGAGCAGCATCACTGGTTGCGCCAGAGAGTGTTGCACCTACATAGGTATTTATGTAATCACCAAACCACTCGGTATCTGATTTCCATGCACGATTAATATTGATTCCTGTAAATACCATATCATATGAATCTCCAGCTTTATCTGAAACAACATATCCTCTTACAAAGAAATTATCATTTTTAACTTCTAATTTATGCTGTTGTTGAGAAAATCCTGAAATGTTATAACGGTTGTTTCCTTGATAAATAGTGTTACCTGTTCCAAACTTTCCTACATAAGATAATTCAAAATCATTTTCCCAAGGCCTAAAATATAGTCCCCAATCTGCTTTAATGCTCTCTGCGTTGTAATTTGTTAAATCTCTTTCCTCATATCCCGTTCTACTAACCACCACATCTGGTACGATTCCTAATCCGCCAGAAGCTGTTCTAATGTTAGTTGACACCTCATCACCATAAATATTGTACCCATCATAACCCAATGCATCTCTTGTTGCACCTGTTCCAGGCTTCCCATCATAGTTATTCGCAGTCCAATCTGTTCCTTTAAGCCATCCAAAATTAACTTTTGCAGCAAATTTCTCACTAAATTTATAAGCTGCTCTTATACCCGAGTCTCTGTAATCGTTGTTTCCTCCAGCATCTTGTGATGTAATACCTTGTTTGTGGTAACCTGAAACTCCTTGAAAATCAAAAGGATTCTTGCTTCTCATAAATAAAATACCGTTGAAGGCATTTGCTCCATATAGTGCAGATGCAGCTCCAGGTAAAAGTTCAACGCTTAATACATCGGTTTCGTTCATACCCACCAAATTTCCAATCGGAAAGTTAAGGGCTGGAGCAGAGTTGTCCATTCCATCCACTAATTGCATGAAACGTGTATTTGCGAACGTAGCGAAACCACGCGTATTAACCGATTTAAAAGTTAAACTGTTCGTATTGACATCAACACCCTTTAGATTTTCTAACCCATCGTAAAATCCAGCAGATGCGGTATTTTTGATCTCCTTTAAACCAAAACGTTCTACAGTTACAGGGGATTCAAAAATTCTTTCAGGTGTTCTTGATGCTGAAATTACAACTTCATCAAGAGAGGTCCCCTCTACCATAGTAATATCAATAGTTTGAGGGTTTGTTATAACTTCTCTGGTTATACTTTCAAAACCTACACTACTCACTTGAATAGAAAAAGGAGGTGCTTGATTTACGACCAAAGTATAGTTTCCGTCGAAATCTGAAATAGTTCCTGTGGTTGTACCAACGACAATAATGTTAGCGCCAGGTAGTGGGATGCCATTATCATCTATAATTTTACCTTTGACTGTTGTTGTTTGTGCAAAAGTAATTGCGCAACAAAACAGCATCATAATCTTGAAAATTGTCTTCATTTTAGGGAATTAGTTAATTTTAGTAAAGCAATATAAATAATTTAATGATACTGAAATAAAAAAATCATAAAAATTATGCATGCATAATAGTTTATTTTCAAATTTAGGTTATCAATTATGTGATTTACATAATTAAAAAGGCTGAAATTGTTAATATTACAATTTCAGCCTTTTGGTATATTTTCTTCGGAATTTCTTCGGAAAAGATTATTCTACGGTTACTGCCTTCGCGAGGTTACGTGGTTGATCTACATTTTTGCCTAGCATTAAAGCAATGTGATAAGACAGTAATTGCAAAGGAATCGTAGTTAATAATGGAGCTAGTGATTCAATTGTTTCTGGAACTTCAATGACATGATCTGCTAAATCTCTTACTTGTACATCACCTTTAGTTACTATACCTATGATTTTCCCAGATCTTGATTTTATTTCCTGAATATTGCTCACTACTTTTTCATAATGTCCTTTTTTGGTAGCAATTACAACGATTGGCATGTTTTCATCAATCAATGCAATTGGGCCATGTTTCATTTCTGCAGCAGGATAACCTTCAGCATGAATATAAGAAATCTCCTTTAGTTTCAAAGCTCCTTCAAGAGCTACTGGGAAATTGAAACCTCTTCCTAAGTACAAAAAGTTTTTAGAGTTTTTGTAAATATCTGCAATAGTCTTAACGTAAGAGTCAGATTCCAACGCAGTTTTAACTTTATTTGGAATAAGTTCCAATTCTATTAAATGATGTCTATAATCTGAACTTGAGATTGTTCCTTTTGCTCTAGCTAAACGAAGTGCAATAAGGGTCAAGACTGTTATTTGTGTTGTAAAGGCTTTAGTAGACGCTACTCCAATTTCAGGACCTGCATGTGTGTAAGCTCCTGCATGAGTTTCTCGTGCAATTGATGAACCAACCACGTTGCATACGCCAAAAACAAATGCGCCTTTAGATTTTGCAAGCTTTATGGCAGCAAGAGTATCAGCTGTTTCTCCAGATTGGGAAATAGCAATAACAACATCATTTTCATATATAACTGGGTTTCTGTATCTAAACTCTGAAGCATATTCTACCTCTACTGGGATTCGCGCTAAGTCTTCAAAAATATATTCTGAAACTAGTCCAGCATGCCATGAAGTACCACATGCAACAACTATAATTCTATTGGCATTTAAGAATTTCTTCATATTATCCTCAACACCTGCCATTTTAATAATGCCTTCGTTTGATAAAAGTCTACCTCTAAATGTATCAAGAATTGCGCTTGGCTGCTCGTAAATTTCTTTCAGCATAAAATGTTCATAGCCTCCTTTTTCTATTTGCTCAAGATTTAATTGAAGCTCTTGGATGTAGGGTGCAACTAAAGAATCATCTTTGATTTTTCTAATTTTAATGCCTTTATGACGACGAACGATTGCCATTTCTTCATCTTCAAGATAAATAGCGTTTTTTGTATATTCAATAAAAGGAGAAGCGTCACTTGCAATAAAGAATTCATCTTCACCAATTCCAATTGCTAATGGACTTCCTAAGCGAGCCACTACAATTTCATTTGGTTTATTTCTATCAAATACAGCAATTGCATAAGCACCGATCACCTGGTTTAATGCAATTTGTACCGCCTTACCAAGTTTTGTGTTCTCGTTCTTCTTTACATCTTCAATAAGATTTACTAAAACCTCTGTATCTGTGTCTGATTTAAAAGTGTAACCTCTTTTAATTAGTTCTTTTTTTAGTGATTCATAATTTTCTATAATACCGTTATGAATAATTACTAAGTCACCAGAATTTGAATAATGAGGGTGAGAATTCACATCGTTAGGTACTCCGTGTGTTGCCCAGCGAGTATGTCCAATTCCTACAGAACCATTTGTGGTAATTTCTTTTTCAAGTTTTTCTTGTAGGTCAGCTACTTTACCTTTAGTCTTAGATAATTTTATATCAGTTCCATCATAAAGTGCAATTCCTGCACTGTCATATCCCCTGTATTCTAATCGCTTTAACCCTTTTATAATTATAGGGTAAGCTTCTCTATGGCCAATATAGCCTACAATTCCACACATATTTTTTAATTAATTAGGTTCCGTGAAAAATATTTCTAAATATAATTTTTTGTCTTCATTTGAAGTGTTATTGCCATATAATACTGTTGAGCGAGGCGTTAATATAGAACTCACGGGAACTCTATCTTCATCATCACCAGTAAGCAGATCATATTGAGGAGAGGTGCCTTCAATGTTTATGTTTGTAGATACAGCTAAACCAAGCTTAACATTGGTTGAGTCTCTTAGTAATAAATTATTTATATGCTCTGTAATTCTTATTTTATATCTTATTCCATCTCCATTAGCGTCATCACCTTCTCTTTCTAGAGGTTGTAGATGCGATATTCTTGAGAATTCTGGAGAGGACGTGTTAGACGTGTCAAAGAAATAATCTGTTAATGGTGTGTTGTTATTCATATCGTATAAATAAACACGATTTGGTTCACCACCATTTAAAAAATCTTGATTGACATAGAATATTAGATTTGCTTCATTGACTAATTTCTTTGAGCTAACAAATTTTCCGTCTTCAGTTTCTACAAATTCATTTTTGAATAATTCAAAAGAATTATCCAAGGTTTCATCATCATCAATATTATCTCCATTAAATAGTTTTATTTCAGCAATGGAACCTTGAGTTCCTTTTAAAAACAAATTCTCATCACCGGTCGTTTCGTTTCCGTTAGGAATAGTGAAGTTATTTGATATAAAGTTTACCCTATTTCCTGTAAAATTAAATGTGTAAGTGGTTTGAATTCTATCAAGACCTGCTGTAAAAGGATCTCTTTTGTAATATATAACAATATTAGATGATGTGGACGCCATATTGAGTAATATCATTTTGCCAGAAGAATCAGTAGACTCTGCCTTAAAATAAATCCCTCTAAAATAGTTATTGAAGTTATTTAAATTACTTAGTTCAGGTTCTCCAGACATATCAATGATTTTTTCTTGCCAATATGAATTATCATTAAATTTAATCCTTAAAGAAGGAGCGAGTGTTGCTGTAACTTGTGTTTCTTCATCTACAATTTCTTCTAGGTTTATTGGAGAAGGACTTGGATTGAAATTTTCAATTTCATGAAGCAAGGTTCCTTCAAGCTGGGCACTATTTATCATAGTAGATCCAGTTGACATATTGGAATAATAATTTTGAGGTTCATCAATATCTGAAGATGTTGGGTCAAAATCCCTCAAAAAGTAGTTGCTTTCATAAATAGATAAATCAAATGATCCTGAACCATAAATTGAATCTAAACGGAATTGTGTACTACCGTTTGGACCAATACCTGTAGCTGTGCTAAAATATGGTATAGTCATTACAACAGAGTCTATAACAGGATTCCCACCAAAATCTGGGTCTGTTAATGTGCCTCTAATTTGCGAAACAAAACTAGCAGTGGTTTGACCATAACTTTCCCCTGGATCAGTATAGACTCCTAGCAAATTTAAAGGCAATGCATTTGTTTGTACAGGCTCAAGTGCTTTGGTATAAGCAATCACATCAAATTTACTCGAGTTTGTGTCAAAATGGGTTGCATTGTCATTATTAATAATGTCAGATTCTATATCGGCAAAATCTTTGTCACAAGCAACGAATGAACTTATTAAAACAGTTATTACTGCCAAATTTCTTAGGGCAATTTTTCTTTTTTTCATAAAATAATTTACTAATCTAAAACTTTGGTATTGTAAAACTCTGTGTATTGGTCTGCAAAATCCTCTAATGGGAAATAACCTAAAACAGGCTTTTGAGATGCGTCTAAATAATCATTTAATTCTTTTGGGAGATCATTCGATCCTTTTATGAGTGCGTCGGAATTATCAATGGCAACTTTCATTAAGTTCTCGTAGGTTGGTTTTTCTAAAATCTTAACCTTCTCTTCCTCAATGTTATCAAATTTCACTTTATTTATCATGTTCTTATCTAACGTTCCTTCGAAGGTTTGATTGTATATAGAAGTCACAATTTTACTTTCTGTAAATAATGGCTCGTTTTTGTAAAATTCCTTAAGATATAATGGCAACAATGATGCTAACCAGCCATTAACATGGATAATATCTGGAGCCCAATTTAATTTTTTAACAGTTTCAATAACACCTTTTGCAAAGAAAATGGCACGTTCATCATTATCTGGAAATAATTTTCCATCTTCATCTGTTAGTGTTGCCTTCCTTTTAAAATACTCTTCATTATCAATAAAATAGACTTGTATTCTTTCCTTCGGAATTGAAGCGACCTTAATAATCAATGGCATATCCAAATCATTGATTACTAAATTTATACCAGAAAGTCTTATCACTTCGTGTAGTTGATGTCTACGTTCGTTTATATTTCCATAACGAGGCATAAATATTCGTATTTGCCCTCCTTGTTTGTTTACCATTTTTGGAGCTTCAAATGACATTGAAGAAATCTCTGTTTCTGGTAAATATGGTACAACCTCAGATGACACATACAATATTCTCTTATCTTTCATAGAATCTTTCGTTTTTGGAATTAGAAATAAAAAACATGCAAAATTACAAAAATTTATGCAGATTGCCAGTAAAATATTAAGTTTGCACGCTGTTAAACTTTTGTTATGGTATGACAATTTTCGAAAA
The DNA here is from genome assembly GCF_000799465.1 of Psychroserpens sp. Hel_I_66. NCBI lineage: Bacteria > Pseudomonadati > Bacteroidota > Flavobacteriia > Flavobacteriales > Flavobacteriaceae > Psychroserpens > Psychroserpens sp. Hel_I_66. Next base: position 3,209,621 of record NZ_JUGU01000001.1, read on the forward strand.
TAAAGCTGATTTAATCCTTTTTGTAGATTCACTTAAGTCTGAAAACAAAACACTTGGTTTTGTGCCTACTATGGGTGCATTACATGAAGGACATTCTTCATTGATTATTAAAGCTTTGGAGCAAAACGATTTTGCTGCAGTAAGTATTTTTGTTAACCCAACACAATTTGATAGTAAGGAAGACCTTGTTAAATATCCAAGAACTTTAGAGAGTGATGTGGCGTTGTTGAAGCAGATTTCCGAAGAAAGAATTCTTGTTTATGCACCTCCAGTAGATGATATTTATGGAGATAGTGTGACATCTGTATCATTTTCATTTGATGGTCTTGAGCATGAAATGGAAGGAAAATTTAGAAATGGTCACTTTGACGGAGTGGGTACTATTGTAAAAAGACTGTTTGAGATCGTAAGACCAGATAAAGCTTATTTTGGAGAAAAAGATTTTCAACAACTGATGATTATTAAAAAATTGTCAGAAAAACACAATCTTCCTGTTGAAGTTATTGGTTGTAAAATACATAGAGCGACAGATGGTTTGGCAATGAGTTCTCGTAATATGAGATTAAAACCGAAATATAGAGAGGCTGCACCTTTTATCTACAAAACCCTTGAAACTGCCAAAAGAAAGTTTGGCACAAATAGTGCTAATAAGGTCACAGAATGGGTTATCAATGAGTTTGCAAATCATAGTTTGTTAGAACTTGAATATTTTATTATTGCAGACATAGAAACCTTAAGAGAAGTAAAAAGAAAATCAAAACTAAAATCATACAGAGCGTTTATTGCAGTCTATGCAGATGACATAAGGCTAATAGACAATATCGCACTAAATTAATTATCTTTGCCCTATGCAAATACAAGTAGTAAAATCTAAAATTCACCGCGTAAAAGTAACAGGAGCAGACCTAAATTATATTGGTAGTATTACTATTGACGAGGATTTAATGGATGCAGCTAATATTATTCAAGGTGAAAAAGTACAGATTGTAAACAACAATAATGGTGCACGCTTAGAAACGTATGCTATTCCTGGCCCAAGAAACACTGGTGAAATAACACTCAATGGTGCAGCTGCAAGATTAGTTTCTCCAGGAGATGTATTAATTTTAATTACTTATGGTTTTATGGATATTGAAGAAGCTAAAACGTTCAAGCCATCATTGGTCTTTCCAGATGAGGCTACAAATTTATTAAAATAAACTTTGGATAAAAAAACCATCAAAATTTTAAAAATAACACTCCCAATTTTGTTGGGAGTTTTTTTAATATGGTATTCTCTTAACGAAGTTTCAATATCGACAATCTATGAGTATTGGAAAAAAGCCGATAAAAACTGGATTTTATTAGGCGCTTTATTTGGTTTGCTTAGTCATCTGTCAAGAGCTCATAGATGGCTTTTTATGTTGGAACCTTTAGGGTATAAAATTAAATTGGGCAACAGTATAATGGCGGTCTTTGCAACCTATTTGATCAATTTTACAATACCTAGGGCAGGTGAAGTGGCAAGGGCTTCAATTTTAACTAATTATGAAGGTGTTCCTTTTGAAAAAGGTTTTGGTACCATTGTAGCAGAGCGTATTGCGGACATGATTGTTATGCTATCTATAGTAGCAATAACGCTTTTTCTTCAGTTTGATTTTATTTATAGTTTTCTATCAGAGAAATTTAATCTAACCAAGATTATAATAGGTGGTATTGGGCTTTTGTTTTTGGTTTCAATTTTTCTTTTAATTATAAAGCGAAGTAAATCAAAATTCGCTTTAAAGATCAAAGACTTTGTCAACGGTTTAATAGAAGGTGCGCTAAGTATTTTTAAAATGAAAAAAAAATGGGCATTCATTTTTCATACCATATTTATTTGGACAATGTATGTACTTATGTTTTATGTCACAAGTTTTGCAATTTCAGATTTAAACGATATTCCACTGTCAGCAATTTTAATTGGATTTATTTCTGCAAGTTTTAGTATCGCAGCAACAAATGGAGGTATTGGTTCTTACCCTATAGCAGTTTACGCAGCATTTTCCATATTTGCAATTGCAAAAGAGCCTAGTATCGCTTTTGGTTGGATCATGTGGTCTTCACAAACATTTATAATAATAATTTTAGGTGGACTATCTTTAATTTATTTGCCAATTTACAATAGAATTAAATAATTTTTTACCTTGCTTAACTATAAATACTTTCTTGTTATGAATAAAATAGTCTTCTTTATACTATGTAGTCTTTGTTTTCAATCAATGACATCCCAGGTTATTTATGAAACTATCGAATCCTCTAAACTTGGAGAGACCAGAGAGATTAAAATCCAGCTACCAAGAAATTACAACCCAGAAGGCGATATTCTCTATCCACTAGTCATTGTTTTTGATGGCGATTATCTTTTTGAACCAATGATTGGAAATGCAGATTATCATTCCTATTGGGGAGATATGCCAAAGTCTATAATTGTTGGTGTTAACCAAGCAAAAACAAGAAGTACAGATTTATCTTTTAGTAATGAAACTTATTTTCCATCTGATGAAGGTGGAACCCAATTTTTTGAATTTATAGGAATGGAATTGATTCCATACATAAATCAAAAGTATTTAACATCAAATTTTAGAATTGTAGTTGGGCATGACCAAAGTGCAAATTTTTTAAATTATTATTTATTCAAAGAGAAGCCTTTATTTAGAGGTTACATCGCCTTTAGTCCAGATCTTTCACCAGAGATGTCAAATCGTTTGCTTGAAAAGTTATCTACCACTGTAGAAGACACCTTTTATTACTTAGCAACTGCAGACGATGATGTGAGTGATTTAAGAGAGAATATATTGCAATTTAATACTGCTCTTAGTTCTATAGATAACGAAAAAGTACATTATAGATTTGATGATTTTACAGATGCAGACCATTACTCATTAGTGGGATTGGGGATTCCAAAAGCTATTAACGAAATTTTTGGTTTGTACAAACCTATTAATAAAGATGAATATAGAGATAAAGTGCTCACTTTTGAAGAAGGCCCTTATGCTTACTTGATGAAAAAGTATGAAGACATCGAGTTTTTCTACGGATTTGAAAAGAAAGTAGTCGAAAACGATCTTAGAGCAATTCTAGCAGCTTCAAAAAAGAATAATGATATCGAATCCATGAAAGATTTATCTAAGCTAGCGAAAAAGGAATATTCTGAGTCTATGATAAGTGCATATTATGCTGGTCAATATTATGAAATGGATGGTAATATTAAAAAAGCACTCCAAAGTTATCAATCGGGTCTACTTTTAGAGGAATCCCAATTTATAACTAAAGACATGTTACTTGACAAAATTTACGAAATTCAAGATTAAAACGTATTAATAAGTGCATTTCATCGAATAAATTAGTAGTTTAACTATTTTTAATTATATTTACAGTCCCAAATGTAAACCTACTTAAGATGAAGAAAGCCCTACTTTTTATCTTCTCAATAGTGTTATGTGCACAATCTTTTGCACAAGTGACTTATGAGAAATACGAATCTCGAAAGTTAAATTCTACAAGAGAATTAAAAATCAAACTCCCAAGTAACTACGATCCAGAATCAGATTTAAAACATCCAGTAATCATCGTTTTTGATGCAGAATACTTATTTGCTCCAGTAGATGGACAGGTAAGTTACCAAACACATTTTGATCAAATGCCACAATCAATAATTGTTGGTATTGTTCAAGGGAAAGAACGTTTTTATGACAGTTATTACGATGAGGTTTCTGGTCTGCCATTTGAGTCTGGTGAACGTTTTTACAAATTTATAGAAGAAGAATTAATACCATACATTGATGCTAATTACAATACAAGTAAATTTAAAGTTGCAGTTGGCCACGACTTAATGGGAAATTTCATGAATTCATTTTTATTTCATGACACCCCAGTATTTCAAGCGTATATAAACTTAAGTCCAGATTTTAAGGGTAACATGAGTGAAAATGTTGCAAAACGTTTAAAGTGGTTAGACAATGAAATTTTTTATTATATGGCAACATCAGATGAAGATATAAAGCCCATTAGAGATAATATTAGAAAAACCAATGAAAGCATCAAAGCAATAGACAATCAAAATTTAACCTTTTATTTTGATGAATTAAAAGGAGATTCACACTACACATTGGTTACAGGCGCTTTATCAAAAGCAATGGATAGAATTTTTGAACTCTACAAACCTTTAGATGATAAAGAATTAGATGAAAAGGTGTTTCCGTTTGTAGGTACACTTGATGACTATATAATAGATCGTTACAAACGTATTGATGATCTCTTCGGAATTTTCAAGCCAATTTCCGAAGTAGAACTACAACAGTTAATCACAGTTGCAGAAAAGCGCGAGGATAACGAATCGGTCTATAGAATTGGAAAGCTAGCAAATAAGCTCAATCCAAATTCTTCGTTTGGCACATACTATATGGCGCTATATGCTGAAAAATCGGGTAAAACCAAAAAAGCGGTAAAGCTTTATGAATCTGCTCTTGCATTAGATGAAATGTCCCATATAAATAAGGAGTTTATAATGGCTCATGTAGAAGATTTGAAATTTGTTGAGGAGGATACAGAAATAGAAGATGAGGACGATGAAGAAAACTAAACTAAGTATATATTCAACAGACTACTTTTTTGTCTATTTAGCTGAAAAAATAAGAGACTTTTTTGGTTCAGAGTTAAAGTCAAAACTTGTCACTCTAAAATTGTTTTCTATACTAAGCTTGTTTAAGGATATAAATTAAAACATAGGTTTTATTTGTTTAATATAAACGAAAAAAGCTGCTCAATTTGAACAGCTTTTTTTTATTAAAAGAGACAACAGATTAACTAGTAATAAATAAGCTTGCAATTGCAACCGCATCATCACCAGATAATATTTCATCATAAGCTTCGGTAGAGGCATCAATAGTAAAAGGACTGCCCGTACCAAGAGTTGTAACATCTAAGCCACCTTGCATAACATTTTCTTCTCCATCATAGACTGCCTGAGTTTGTGGAGGCATACCCATACCTCTCTCATTTCTTGTAATCCATCCTTTTAAACCACGTATTCTTCTAATTTCAGAAGCATGTCTTGCTTCTACGGAATGTATTTGTAAACCAGCTGTTAAAAAAGGAGAGCCTTGTAAATTTCCTGCTTGACCTTTATAAGCTCTAACTCCCGTATCCTCAAATGCTTGTGCTAAAGCTAATAATTGCTCATAAGCATCAGGATTTGATTGATTAAAAGGATCAAAAAGACCACCAGCAGTAAAGTCAAAATCAGGTTTCTCTACTGGATCTACTCCAGCGTTTGTTAGTCCGTTTCTAAGGAAATCAACATGTGCTTGTTCGTGTTGTGATATTTGCATATATACAGTTTCAACACCACTATCGGTGATAACACCAGATTGAAGTGCTAAATCGTAAAATTCATCTTCTAAATACTCTAACGTCAATGCTAATTGTAAAGCAGCGACTGGATCACCAGTTTGTTGAGCATATGCTTTATTTGAAGTTGCAGCTAATCCAAAAGGTATTGTAGCTAAAGCAGCTTTCTTACCTAAAGAACCAAATGTCTTAAATACGTCTTTACGGGATGATTTTTTTTCCAACATACTTTCGTTGGTAAATTCATCTAAAAATTTTATAATATTCATAATGTTTTTTTTAAAATTAGTATTTGATTAAGGTAAATTCATTGCAGTGAATGGCGTTGTGATAAAACCAGTATCTCCAACTGCAGCAAGAATTTCAGATGGATCTAAAGCCCTATCTAAACCTGTTATTGGATCTACTACATCATCGCCTGCAAAATCTGCCGAATTAGGATTGATTAAAGTTCTAATTGCAGAAGCATGTCGAGCTTCAACAGACACTATTTTTCCAGCTAATACTAAATAGCCAGGATCAGTTATTAACTTTCCAGCGCCATTATATGCTGCTACTCCTGTGTCTTCTAAAATTTTTGCTGTTCCTAAAACAGCATTTCTATTTCCAAAATCCAATCCTCCATAATCAAATTCCAATGTTGGTAATTTTGCTGATGTATTTGAACCTACAGCAGCAGAAATTGCAGCACTAAAAAAATCTCTATGATTAACTTCGTGATTATATAAATCTTCTAAAACTTGTTTTTCTATTGCAGAGGCACTTGACCAATACGATCCATTTACAACCTTTGTGTAAAAATCTGCCTCTAATTGTTCTAATGCATAAGCATAATTTAAAACACCTAGGTCACCAGAACCAAGGTCAAAGACATCTGGTTGTGGTTGAGATGTAAAACCATCGTCATCATTGCTACATGCCATTAATAAACCAGAACCTAAAACAGCCATTCCACTCAATTTTAAAAATTGACGTCTATCTTTAGAAGTGTTCCGTTTAGGATGATTCACTTTTAAAACTTTCTTGTTTTCCATATTATTAGTTTTTAAGTTATTAAAATCCAGACTTTTATATAAAAATAGTCCAGCCTTATACTATATTTACGAAAAAAAAGCAGATAGGGTTTTAATTTTTTTGAAAAAAAGCAATATGATTATTATATCTGCAACTATAATGTTAATAATTTGATACAATTATCAAGTATTAAAAACTATTGTAGAAAAACAACTTTTTCAATTTTCTTGTTTAAGAACACTTAAGCAAACGGTTTTAAATTGGTTGTCTGTTTTTTGAAAATCAAAAAAATATGTCTACAAAAAATATCTTAATTTAGCTGAAAATTTTAACCAAGAAAGCTCATTTCCGTAGAAAAAAATCATGGCTAAACTTAAAACAACCTTTTTCTGTCAAAACTGTGGCAGCCAATATTCTAAATGGCAAGGTCAATGTACCGCTTGTAAAGAGTGGAACACAATCACAGAGGAGGTCATACAAAAACCAGAAAAGAGCGATTGGAAAGCAGCTGCAACATCTTCAAAAAGAATATCCAAACCTCTTAAGATAAATGAAATTGACACATCGCAAGAGGCAAGATTAAATACGGTTGACGAAGAATTCAATAGAGTACTTGGAGGAGGTTTAGTGCCAGGATCTCTAACACTTTTAGGTGGAGAGCCTGGTATTGGGAAAAGTACATTGCTACTTCAAATTTCATTAAAATTACCGTTTAAGACCTTGTATGTTTCTGGAGAGGAAAGCATGAAACAAATAAAAATGCGAGCAGAACGTATTAACCCCAATACCAATAACTGCTACATCCTCACCGAAACAAAAACACAAAACATTTTTAAGCAAATTACCGATCTCGAACCAGATATCGTAGTCATAGATTCTATTCAAACGTTGCACAGTGATTACATTGAGTCCTCTGCTGGCAGTATTTCACAGATAAAAGAATGCACCACAGAGCTTATCAAATTTGCAAAAGAGACTTCTACACCAGTTATTTTAATTGGTCATATTACAAAAGACGGTCACATTGCTGGCCCAAAAATTTTAGAGCACATGGTGGACACCGTGTTGCAGTTTGAAGGTGATCGTAACCACGTTTTCAGAATTTTAAGATCCAATAAAAACCGATTTGGCTCCACAAACGAACTTGGTATTTATGAAATGCAAGGCTCTGGTTTGAGGGAGGTTTCAAATCCTTCGGAAATTTTAATCTCCCAAAAGGACGATGAACTTTCTGGAAATGCCATTGCAGCAACTCTAGAAGGCATGAGACCTTTAATGATTGAAGTACAAGCTTTAGTGAGTACAGCGGTTTATGGTACTCCTCAACGAAGTGCAACAGGTTTTAATGCAAAACGCTTAAACATGCTGTTGGCAGTATTAGAAAAAAGAGCAGGTTTTAGGCTCGGTGCAAAAGATGTGTTTTTAAATATAACCGGTGGAATCACAGTAGACGATCCAGCAATTGATTTGGCTGTTGTTGCTTCAATTTTATCATCAAATGAAGATATTGCTCTGCAAAAAGATTTTTGTTTTGCTGCGGAAATTGGATTATCTGGAGAGGTTCGTCCGGTTCAGCGAGTTGAGCAACGCATTTTAGAAGCAGAAAAATTAGGTTTCTCAACCATATTTGTATCTAAATACAATAAAATTTCTTTAAAGAATACGGTTATAAAAATTCAGCTTATTTCTAAAATTGAGGATATTATAGATTTGATTTGCTAAAAACCATGAAATTAATATTAAAATCTTCCTGTAAAATTCAAGTACCATATTCTACATTAGAAAAAAATTTTAGGTGAAGTTTTCTTTATCTAAAAACTATTATCCATTTAAATTTCATAACGTTCAGGTTGTTTTTATCCTTTTTTTATTTTATTGAAACGTCAATACAACTGATTTACAATTCATTTCATCTAATTTACTCATCCCTTAGTGGTTAAAATTACAAACAATACGTAATATTGCACTATACATAGCGTAAGTAGTAATTTCTATTTACTGTTATATTATAGATGTCCCTCAAAATCTATCTATCAAAATTTTAATTAATCTATCTTTTATGAAGTCAAGACTTCCTTATTTATTCTTATTAATATCTTTTTTTTCTGTTCAGCAAATATCCTTTGCGCAAGATACAGATGGTGATGGTGTTTTAAACACCGTAGATCAAGATAGTGATAATGATGGAATTCTGGATAGCGTTGAAAAAGGAAATTCTACGGTAACAAATAATGAGTGTGGTAGCGAAGAGGATTTTGATTTTAGTAATTTGCCTACTGAAATTATAGGTGATAATAATATATCCACTTTGTTAGATGGCGAGGTCTTTAGATTTGCTAACGTAGCACCCGGAATAGACGGACTATTAAAAATAAATTCTAGAGTAAATGCTACATGTGACTTATTGGACGACAATTCTTCACAAACAGAGTATCTAAAACCAGGCGTAAGATCTACAAGCTTAACACCAGGTCAAGAAGGCTATGTTGAATATACATTAGAATTTGTTATAACTGAAACAACTACACCGGTAGTAATACCAGAATTCTTTTTAAACTTAAATGATATTGATGGAGATAATGACAAATTTGAGCGTATAAAAATTTCAATACCTTATAGTTATGTCATTGATAATCCAACAGATGTAACTATTACTCAAGAGAATGATTTTTTAATTGCTACTTCTGGTAATGTTAACTACCAAGGAACTTCAAACGCATTTTCTACCATAAACGTAAAAGCTAGATATTTTAATACCTCAAGCCTAACTTTCCAAATGGGTATTATAGCTAATGCAAATGTTAACAACATTGTTAGGTATTTTAGCTTAGAGTTTTCTTGTGTAAATAATTTTACAGATCCCCAAATCTCTTATAGTGATGCAGATAATGATGGCATCCCAAACTATAAAGATATAGACAGTGATAATGATGGTATTCCAGATAATGTAGAAGCGCAATTAACACTAGGTTACGTTCAGCCTTCAGGAAGTTTTTCTAGTGCAGGAGTTGATACAAGTTATACTGGAGGTTTAACTCCTGTAGATACAGATGGTGATGGCATTCCAGATTATTTGGATTCAGATTCTGATAATGATGGAACTCCCGATATTCTAGAAAACGGAATGGCAAATACATTGTCTGGACAAGATGATGATAATGATGGTTTAGACAATAACTTTGAGACCAATGGCACAAACGATGCTGTTTTTGATGTAAATGAATATATTAATAATCCTTCATCCTTACCAGATGGCGATGGTGATTTATTAACTGGCGGTGATGTCGATTATCGCGATTTGTTCGATATTAATCCTGTTACTGCAGCAGAGTTGGAGTTTGACGGTATAAACGATTATTTAACAAGAAACAGTTTTATTGATGGCTTAGACCAAGTTACCATAATGGCTTGGATTAAAATTGATAATTCAGCTTCTGGGACTATGACAATCGCAGGAGAAGATTTAGGTTGTAGATTATATGTTGAAAATGGCAATACTATAGGTTTCTCAACGAGAACAGTGGGTAACCCAACACTTTCAATTACCGGTCCTGCTTTAAATAAAGGTGAATGGCATCATGTAACTGGGACATACTCTTCAATTACAGGGCAAAGCGAATTGTATATCGATGGTGAATCTGTCGGCTTTAATATTGCTCCAACAATTGGCGTAAATATTGAATTTACTTCAAATAATAATGGCGCTTTTGAAATTGGGAGACGTTCAAGTAAAAATCCAAACAAAGAATATTTTAATGGTGAATTAGATGAGGTAAGAGTGTTTAATGCATCATTAACCGATACTCAAATTCAGCAACAAGTTTTTCAGGAAATTTTTAATAACTCCGGAAATGTTAGAGGTACAATAATCGCTAAGGACATCATAGAATTGTCTAATTCAAGCAACATTTTATGGTCTAGTCTTTTGGCATATTATACTATGACCGATATAAAAGGAAACGATCTAAATGATTTTTCACAATACGGAAGAACGATTAAAATAACAAATATCAACTCCGTACAAGAACAAACAGCGCCAATGCCTTTTCAAACGTCTGCAAATGGAGACTGGAGTGCTCAAAACACTTGGCTTAACGGTAGTGTTTGGGATATTGAAAATGCGTCTAATAATAAAGATTGGAGTATCGTTCAAATCAAGAATGAAGTGACCTCTACAAATTCCCATACCAACTTAGGGTTATTTATTGATACCAATCAAAAATTAACAATCAATGGAGATCATAAAGTTGAGAATACCTGGTATATAGAACTTAATGGAACTTTAGATTTACAAGATGACTCTCAATTAATTCAAACTGAAAACAGTGATTTGGCAACATCCTCTCAAGGTAAAATTTTAAGACGTCAAGAAGGAAGTTCTAACGCATACTGGTATAACTATTGGGCTTCTCCAATAGGAGCTTTGGGTTCAACTACGCTAATAAATAATAATTCAAACACGAGCAACCCAAACAATACAAGTTTTCAGCTTAATATGCTCAAAAAAGGCGATGGAAATAATGTTCAATTCACTACTTCATACAATCAAATAGATAAAGTAAGTACGCGTTGGACATATGTGTATAAAAACGGAGTGGTTTACGATGATTACGCACCAATTATTGAAACGACACCTCTCCAGCCAGGAGTTGGGTACACGCAAAAAGGAACAGGAAATGCAGGTACAGAACAACAATATATTTTTGAAGGCAAACCAAATAACGGTACCATTTTAGTAAACGTAATAGATACTGGTGGCTCAGGCTCTGTGCCTTCGGTTTCTAAAACAGATTATTTATTGGGTAATCCTTATCCTTCAGCAATTGATTTAAATGAATTTATTTCAGATAATAGCGCTGTGCTTGGAAATGGAGGTGCAATTCAATTATGGCAACAATGGAGCGGAAATTCACATTTCTTAAATGACTACAATGGCGGTTACGCAACATATAATTTAAGTGGCTCAGTCAGAGCATCCCAATTTGTTGGCTTTAATGGTGGAACTACTGGCGGATTAGAAGGCACAAAACTGCCAACTAGATATTTACCTATTGGTCAAGGTTTCACTACAGAAATCAGCTCAAGTGGAAACGTCATCTTCCAAAACAGCCAACGAATCTTTATAAAAGAAGCAGACGCAGATGGAACCTCGGATAATGGCTCGGTATTTTTAAGGTCTAGCCAAAATGCTCAAGACGGTTCAATTTCCGAAGAAAATGTGATGCAGAAAATCCGTTTAGAGTTTAATTCTGTCGACGGTCCAGCAGCAAGACGTGAAGTGTTACTGGCGTTTAGTGATTTTACAACAGATGGTTTTGATTACGGTTATGAAGCAGAAATTTTTGAACCAAGCAGCAACGATATGACTCTTATTTTAGACGATAAGCTAATGTTGATTCAGGCGTATGGTGCTGTTGTAGAGAGTAAGATTGTTCCGTTGTCAATTACAATTTCCAACGCAAACAATTACAATATCAAAATCACAGATCTTGAGAATTTTGATAATGGGCAAGCCATCTATTTAAAAGATAATTTTGCGGGAGAAACGTTTGATTTAACAACTAATGAACCGTATCAGTTTTCTTCGGAAATTGGAACATTCAACAACAGGTTTGAAATTGTTTTTCAGGCAAGTGAAGCTTTATCCACAGAAGAAAATGAATACCAATACAACCTCATTTATTTTAATGCAGATAACAGCAAACTGTATGTAAAAGGACTTGAAAAAAACGTAAAACAAGTTCAAATTATAAACATGTTAGGTCAAACAGTTCAAGAGTTTAAAGATGTAGATTACCAGGACTTAAACAATGGCCTACAGCTTTCAAAATTAACCTCTGGAACTTATATTGCTTATTTTAATACTGAAACGGGCATAATCACCAAAAAGATTTTAGCAAATTAAATTATTATTTAAAATTATAAAACGCCTATTCTTTTTTGAGGATAGGCTTTCTTTTTTGACTTCCGTTTTACTAACTTCGTAACATGAGAAAAATAATAGCAACGCTTATAGTGACATTGATTTTTGTTTCCTGCGGAAGTAAGAAAGTTAAATCAGATACTTCGGTTATCAACACAACAGAAACTTATATTTCTAAAATTGAAAATAATAAAAATCTAAAAGAAGAGATTACCGAAGGTGCTCTAACCGATGAAAAAGGTTTTGAAGATATTGGTCGTTTCAAGTATGCTGTACTTTTTGATAAGGATACCAAAGAGCTTTTCAGAATAAAAAATATTGAAACTGCAGAGGTAACCGTTACAGAGCACTATTATTTTCATAATCACAATTTGGTGTTTGTAAAATCTTCAACTCCTAATCAAAAGGAAAAAAAAATATACACGAACGGTGATAAAAAAGTTGTGTCATCTGCACATGCAAACGATGAAGACATCAAATTGCTTTTAGAAAAAGCAAGGCGTTTTAAAAATTCCTATTATAGGCAAGAGTAGATTATGAAGTTATTTTATCTGCTTTTAATGTTAATGATTTCCAGTGTTGTATTTGCGGGAAATTCAATTCCATTTGATAAGTACGAAGAGGCGACCATTCATTTTCATGATGGAACTTCAATTAGAGGTTTTGGTAAAATAACCGTTACTTCTCGTATTAAATTCAAGACAACAGAAGATGGAGAGCCAGATACTTGGACAGAATTAATGTTAAAGGGAATTACCTTGCACAGAGAACTTGTTGACATTGATTTTTTATATATTAAAGTAGATCGTAGGAAGACACTTAGATTATTAGAGGTTATAGAGCTGGGAGAAATTTCAATCTTTGCAGAAGCGAGTTCCACACTTTTACCTTTTACTGTATATTTTAATGTAGGAGGTTTAGGAAGTCCAGATATATTATCAAATAATCTTTTAGGAGTTCCAAATAGTTATGATCAAGAAGTATCTTTCGATATATATGCAAAAAAAGAAAACGAAGAAGCTATTAATTTTACAACTGTTTTTAAATTTAAAAAAGTGGCAACAAAATTTTTCAAAAACTGTCCTCAAATAGTAGATCGTTTACAAGATAGAAAATACAAAAGAGGAGACATTATAGAAATGGTCTATTACTACAACGACTATTGCGCAGCTTTAGATTAAATAAAAACTCAAATTTGTTAGGAAAAATCAACTAAAATCCCAGCCCTCCTTTTTTACCCAAACCACCACCACATTTTTACTAAAATTCCTTAATTTCGCGACACGATTAGAATATATAGATCATGAGCGCTAAATTTCCTGAATATAAAGGACTTGACTTGCCAAAAGTTGCAGAAGACATTCTCAGCTATTGGGAAGAACACAACATTTTTGAAAAAAGTATTTCCACAAGAGAAGGCAATGAGCCTTATGTGTTTTTTGAAGGTCCACCTTCAGCAAATGGATTGCCTGGAGTACACCACGTTTTAGCGCGTGCTATAAAAGATATTTTTCCGCGATACAAAACCATGAAAGGTTATCAAGTAAAGCGAAAAGCAGGTTGGGACACTCACGGATTACCTATTGAATTAGGAGTTGAAAAAGAACTGGGAATCACCAAAGAAGACATAGGTAAAACCATCTCTGTAGAAGATTATAACGCAGCTTGTCGTAAAGCAGTAATGCGCTATACAGACGTATGGAACGACCTCACACAAAAAATGGGCTATTGGGTAAATATGGACGACCCATACATCACCTACGACCCAAAATACATGGAAACCGTTTGGTGGCTTCTCAAAGAAATCTATACTAAAAAGCTTATTTACAAAGGCTACACCATACAACCGTATTCGCCAAAAGCTGGTACAGGTTTGAGCTCGCACGAGCTTAATCAACCAGGAACATATCAAGACGTAACCGATACAACCGTTGTTGCACAGTTTAAGGCCAATGCCAATTCATTACCAGACTTTTTGCAAAATGAAGGTGATATTTATTTCTTGGCATGGACAACAACACCTTGGACGCTTCCAAGTAACACAGCACTAACCGTCGGGCCTAAAATAGATTACGTTTTAGTTGAAACCTATAATCAGTACACATTTCAACCTATGAATGTGATATTGGCTAAAAAATTGGTCAATTATCAATTCTCCGGAAAATTTAATTTGGTAGAAGATAAAGCTGCTTTATTAGACTATACCTCTGGTGATAAAAAAATCCCTTATTTCGTTGTTAAAGAATTTAAAGGAGCAGATTTAGTTGGCATCAGCTATGAACAATTATTAGATTATGCCCTGCCAAATGACAATCCGCAAGATGCCTTTAGAGTCATCTCGGGAGATTTCGTAACGACAGAGGATGGTACAGGTATCGTCCACACTGCGCCAACTTTTGGAGCAGATGATGCATTGGTTGCAAAACAGGCAACACCAGAAATCCCGCCATTATTGGTCAAAGACGATAACGATAATCTCGTTCCATTGGTAGATTTACAAGGTCGTTTTAGAAAAGAGGTAAAGGATGAACTTTATGGTTTTGCAGGAGAATATGTAAAGTCTGAATATTTAAATGAAGACGAAACCAAAACAGAACTCGAAAAACAAAAAGTAAACTTAGAATCGGTTATTTCTAATCTTAAGGAGTATTTGAGCGTTGACGAGCGTTTGGCACTCAAATTAAAAAACGAAAACAAAGCCTTTAAGGTTGAAAAATATAAACACAGTTATCCAAATTGCTGGAGAACCGATAAACCCATTTTATACTATCCGTTAGATTCATGGTTCATCAAAGTGACCGATGTGAAAGAGCGTATGGTAGAATTGAATAATACCATCAACTGGAAACCAGAATCTACAGGTACCGGTCGCTTCGGAAATTGGCTAGCAAACGCAAATGATTGGAATTTATCGAGATCGCGTTATTGGGGAATTCCATTACCAATCTGGAGAACAGAAGATGGAACTGAAGAAATTTGCATCGGTTCCGTTGAGGAATTAAAGTCGGAAATGGCAAAAGCGGTTTCCGCAGGTGTGCTCGAAAAAGATATTTTTGACGATTTTGAGGTGGGCAACTTTTCCGAAGAAAACTATGCAAAAATAGATTTACATAAAAACATTGTTGATGAAATCGTGTTGGTGTCTCCAAAAGGGCAACCAATGAAACGCGAGAGTGATTTAATTGATGTTTGGTTTGATTCTGGCTCAATGCCTTACGCACAGTGGCATTACCCATTTGAGAATAAAGAATTAATTGATGATCATAAATCATTTCCTGCCGATTTTATTGCAGAAGGTGTAGATCAAACACGTGGCTGGTTCTATACGCTGCACGCCATTGGTACGATGGTTTTTGATTCCGTAGCCTATAAAAATGTGGTGTCTAACGGTTTGGTGCTTGATAAAAACGGACAAAAAATGTCCAAACGTTTGGGCAACGCAACCGATCCTTTTACAACTTTAGATACTTATGGTGCGGATGCAACGCGCTGGTACATGATCATGAACGCGAACCCATGGGATAATTTAAAATTTGATATTGAAGGTATTGAGGAGGTGAAGCGTAAGTTCTTCGGAACGTTATATAACACCTATTCATTCTTTACGTTGTACACCAATTTGGACAAATTTTCTTATGCTGAAGCAGATATTCCTCTTGCTGAAAGACCAGAAATTGACCGTTGGATTTTATCTGAATTACACACATTGATCCAAAAAGTGGATGATTTTTATGCTGAATATGAGCCAACGAAAGCTGCGCGAGCAATTTCAGAATTTACGCAAGATTACCTGAGTAACTGGTACGTTCGTTTAAGCAGAAGACGTTTTTGGAAAGGCGATTATGAAAGTGATAAAATTTCGGCATACCAAACGTTGTACACTTGTATGATTACGATTGCCAAGTTAGGTGCACCAATTGCTCCTTTCTTTATGGATAGACTTTACTTAGATTTAACGAAAACAACACAAAGAGAACATGTTGAAAGTGTACATTTGGCAGACTTTCCGGTTTTTGATAAATCGTATGTAGATAAGAGTTTAGAGCGTAAAATGGAAAATGCACAAACAATTTCTTCATTAGTATTATCGTTAAGAGCTAAAGAGAAAATTAAAGTGCGCCAACCGTTGCAAAAAATTATGATTCCAATTGATTCAAAAGAACAAAAGGAAGAAATTCTGGCGGTAGCAGATTTGATAAAATCTGAAGTAAACGTTAAGGATGTTGAGGTTTTAGAAGATGCGAGTGATATTTTAGTAAAGCAGATCAAACCAAACTTTAAAGTCTTGGGACCTCGTTTTGGACAAGATATGAAAGCTGTGGCAAAAGCTATAAATAGTTTTACAGCAGATCACATTAAAAAAATCGAGCAAAACGGAGTTTTAGACGTTGAAATAAGCGGTAAAATGATTACATTAGAGCAATCTGATGTAGAGATTACATCTAAGGATATTGAAGGTTGGCTCGTAGCAAGTCAAGGCGCTTTAACTGTTGCGTTGGATGTAACATTAACAGAAGATTTAAAGAAAGAAGGCATCGCAAGAGAGTTGGTAAATAGAATACAAAACTTGCGAAAAGACTCTGGATTTGAATTGACAGATAGGATTTTTGTTCAGTTTCAAAAAGATGAAACTATCAAAAATGCAATAGAGACAAATTTAGAATATATTAAGACCGAAACTTTAACAAATAAGTTGGAGATTGTAGAAACTTTAAATAGCGGTATAGAAATTGCTTTTGATGATGTAAATACCAAACTATTTATTCAAAAAATATAAAATTATGGCAGAAAATACAGTTAGATATTCCGATAAGGATCTTGCAGAGTTCAAGATATTGATCCAAGAAAAAATTGAAAAAGCAAAGCACGATTTAGATTTAATCAAAAGTGCATATATGAATGATGGTGATAATGGTACAGATGATACTTCACCAACATTTAAGGCTTTTGACGAAGGTAGTGCAGTGATGAGTAAAGAATCAAATTCACAGTTAGCTATTAGACAGGAAAAGTTTATTCGTGACTTAAAAAATGCATTAATACGCATAGAGAACAAAAGCTATGGTGTTTGCAGAGTAACGGGTAAATTGATTAATAAAAAACGTTTAGAATTGGTACCTCATGCTACACTAAGTATTGAAGCTAAAAACATGCAACAATAAGTTATATTAAAGATAACAAACACAAAACGTCTTAGTAAATAAGGCGTTTTTTTATATTGTAAATTTTGACTTTCAGGTCTTATTTATTTTAATAGCCCTATTTTTGTCCCCTCTAATTTATAACGATGTCTTTAAAAAAAGCCACAATACTTATCATAATCATTTTACTTATAGATCAAATAAGTAAATTCTATATAAAAACACATTTTGCCCTCAACGAGAAATTAGAGATTTTTAGTTGGTTTCAAATTGCATTTGTTGAAAATGAAGGTATGGCTTGGGGAACAAAAATAAGTGATTTTGTGTCTTTTATCTCAGATAGAACCGCTAAAGTAAGCTTAACGATTTTTAGAATTTTAGCTGTAATTGGGATTGGCTATTGGTTAAAGAAATCTATTGAAAATAAGAATTCAAGAACCTTGATTTTTGCAATTTCACTAATTCTTGCAGGTGCTTTGGGTAATATAATCGATTCTGTTTTCTACGGAATAATATTTGATTCAAGTGCTGGACAAGTAGCTACATTTATGCCAGAGCAAGGATACGATACCTTATTTCATGGACGAGTAGTAGATATGTTGCACTTCCCAATGTGGAGTGGTGTCTTACCAGATTGGATTCCGTTTTATGGCGGAGAGTACTTTACCTTTTTTGATCCGGTTTTCAACATTGCAGATATGGCAATAAGTACAGGTATTGGGATATTGATTTTCTTTAATAAGCGAGCTTTTAAAAATCATTAAGCAGTTCTTTTAAAGACCGCTTCTAAATCATCAATTTTTACAGGTTTTACCAAATAATTTTGTACACCAGATAGGGATTTTGCTTTTTCAATATCTGTCAAATTTATTGAGGAACTCACAACATACAACGTGATTCTTTTTTTAAATTTATTCTGAATTTTTGTAAAGCGCTCAATAAACTCCCAGCCATCCATGACAGGCATATTTATATCCAACAATATGATTTCGGGTATGACGTCTTGATCTAAGTTTTTAAGTAACGCTTCAAAATAGTCAATACCATCTTTACCATCATTAAATACCAACAAATTACTACAAAGCTTTTTAGTCTCAATAATCTTTTTAACTAAATTCACGTAGATACTGTCATCATCTATAATACATGCCATTTTTATTTTCTTCTCCATGCTCACTAAAATTTTATTGTAAAGGTTGTACCTTCATTTACTATGCTTTCAACAAATATTTCTCCATTGAGTGATTCAATTTGATTTTTTGTAATAAATAAACCTATACCAACAGCATCCTTGTTGTAATGAAAAGTTTTGTACATTCCAAAGAGCTTATCTCCAAACTTTTCTAAATCTATACCAATTCCATTATCAGAAATTTCCAGAATTAATCGGTCTTCATTTTTAAAATCTTTTGATGTTTTCAAATGTATTTTTGATTCACGGTCTGGGTGCTTATATTTTATAGCATTGGTTAAAATATTTAATATAATGCTATCCATATAGGCTGGTATGTAGGAAATTGTATCACCAGCTTCAAAATTTGAAGTTATCGTAACATTATTTGTAGATATAATTTGACTTATAGATTTACAAACGTGGTTCAAAGTAGTCCCAATACTAATATTTTCTTGATGTTGATCACAATTTGTTTGTATCGTAACGACCTCATTTAAATGTTCAATTGTTTTATTTAAGCTATTAGAGACATCTTTAACATTAGATAAGAGATCAAGCTTTTCTTTGGGGTCATCAAAAGACTCTATAAGTTGAACAATTAATGCTAAGTTGCTACTGTGAGATCTCAAATTATGTGATACGATGTGAGCAAAATTAAATAGCCTTGAATTTTGAGATGCTACTATTTCTGAAGTTCTCTTTAAATTAATCTCTTTATTTTTTACATCATCTATATCTTGAAACACACCTCTAATACCTATAATCTCTTTCTCATCATTGAATACGGGCTTTCCTATAGCTCTAGCCCAAAACCTTTTATTGGTTGATTTTACCATTAAAATTTCTAAATCAAATGGGGTACCATTAATCGCACAATTTAAAAATACATTAGACGCAATTGTTTTGTATTCTTCAGCATATAATTTTGGCGCCATTCGTAATGATGGAATAAAGTCTTCTGGGTATTCCAAGACCTTTCTGGTAATTTGATCCCAATAGCAAGATTTATTTTCAAAATCTATATACCAACTTCCTGTAGAAGTCATGGTAGCTGTTTCTTTATAATAGTAATCGTTTTTTACTTTATCATGGGTTTTAAGTTTTGTCTTAAAAAAATAGACTGCTTTTGCCCCAGGTTTGAGATCAATCTCCATTTCATCTGTTGTTTTAGACACATACTCATCATAATTTCCATCGCTATTTAAAAGCAGGATGTTTTGCCTAAAAGGAACATCATGTCTAACGAGATTGTAAAAATTATCCCTAAAAATAGAGCGATCCTTTTGATGGATGATTTGGTTTAAAAAGAAATTTAGATTTGTTTCTATAAGTGATGGATTGTAACCAAGATCGGTTATAAACGCTTTTGACCAAAAGCTGGTATTGTTGTGGAGTTCCCAATAACAAATGTTGTTTTTAGTAATCACTTGCTTTTGTGCAGTTGACTCTGGCATTTTATCAAATATTAATTAACGTTGCTATTCATTTAGAGGGAATATTCTTATGCAAGATAATAAATATATGCATTTTGTCTAATATTGATGCATTTAATCGATAAAGTGTAAGATCTAGAATTGATAGATAGAGCTGGGAGTAACGCAATAATCTATGGTTATGTCGTTTTTGTATATGTCAGAAATTTCATTTTCCGCAGAAAAAAAAGAGAGTCCAACCTTTAAAGTGTTAGGTTGGCATTGCGCTAAGAATTTATCGTAAAAGCCTTTACCATACCCAATTCTATTCCCTTTTTTATCAAAAACGAGTAGAGGAATGAAAACGACTTCTATTTGCTCTGTGTCAATTTTGATTCCGCTCACGGGTTCAGGAATATTCCATTTGTTTTTTTTGAGCTTTGTGTTGTCAGACAACAAATAATGTGTCATTTCAAAAGTTTCAAAATCACTTTTAGAAATAACGATGTGTTTATCTTTCCCGGAGAGAATACTTAAAATATAATCGGTATTGATTTCCTTTTGTTCCGTTATGCTCAAGAAAATATGGTAAAAGGATTTATCCCAAATGGGTAACTTTAAGAGTTGATTGGCTATGTCTAAACTTTTGGTTTCAATGTCTTCTTCGGAAAGTTTTTTCCGAAGTAACCTATACGCTTTCCGTAACTGTGCTTTTGTCATCTTTTAAAGCTGTTGAAATGTGAAAAATAGCATCACCTTGGTAAATAATTGGAGACTCGTTAACATTAAAAATATAGCCAGAATTTGGCGCTTTGACAAAGTGGTTAAAAGTGCCATAGGGATCTGTGATGTTCCCTAAAATGTCATCTTTAGTTACGTAAGAATTTATTTTTACAGTAGGTTTAAACATGCCAGAGAACTTAGCTCTAAGCCATTTGCTATCTTCAATTACAATTGGTTTTTCTTTAGGTTCGGATACTTTAAACTTAGAATTTAACATTCCAAAATGGTTCAAAATACGTTTTGCGCCATTAACACCTGTATTGGTAATATTGGAGTCTATATTAAAGGACTTTCCTCCTTCAAATAAGAGCAAGGGCACACCTGCTATGCTGCAAGCGTTTCTAAAAGATTTATTTAAGTTTTTAGAATAATATATAAAGGGAGCGCCAAATACGTGTGCTAGCTCCTCTAGTTTTGGATCATCTTTTTCAATACGAACTTGGGCAGAGTTAAACCGGTCTGCACCACCTGTGTGAAAATCCATAGCAAAATCGACATGAGGTACAATTTCTGTCATTACAAAATAGGCAACTCTGCTTGCTAAAGAACCGTTATTGGTTCCTGGAAAAACACGATTTAGGTCTCTTCCGTCAGGGAATTCACGATCCATATTTAAGAATCCAAAAACGTTTATAACGGGAACACATATTGTTGTCCCTATTTTAGGTTTATTTATGCCTTTTGCAATAATTTGCCTAACAATTTCAACACCATTAATTTCATCTCCATGAATTCCAGCGGTAATTAGAACAGTTGGACCAGGTTTTTTAGAGCGCTCAATAATTATTGGTACTTCTAGCGTATTTCGAGTATGTAGTTTTGCCACTTCAAAAGTGACGGTTTCACTTTTGCCAAGTTTAATAGTTTGTCCTAGAATATGTAAATCATCTTTATTTTCCATGCTTATTATTAAAAATGATCCCTAAACATTTCGTTCTATAAAACGAATGATAGTACCTGCAATATCTTTTTTGGTAGCAGTTTCAATACCTTCTAATCCCGGAGAAGAGTTGACTTCTAAAATTAAAGGACCACGAGAGGATTGTAACAAATCAACTCCGCAAATGCCTAATCCAAGTGACTTAGCTGCTTTTAGTGCAGCATTTTCTTCATCGTCTGTAAGATCAATTATACTGGCACTTCCGCCTCTATGTAGATTGGACCTAAACTCACCTTCTTTCCCTTGACGTTTCATGGCGCCAACAACTGTACCATCTACTATAAAAACTCTAATATCTGCACCTTTAGATTCTTTTATGAATTCTTGAACAATAACTCGGGCTTGCAACCCATTAAAAGCTTCTATGACAGATTCTGCTGCGTTATTGGTTTCAGCTAAAACAACGCCTAATCCTTGAGTGCCTTCTAACAACTTAATCACTAAAGGGGCTCCACCCACATAGTCAATCATACTTTGAACGTCTTTAGCATAGTTGGAAAAAACAGTTTTTGGCATTCCCAAGCCAGCTCTAGAGAGTACTTGTAAACTTCGCAATTTATCCCTTGATCTCACTAAAGCTTGAGATTCTACTGCAGAAAATACTTTCATCATTTCAAATTGTCTTACTACAGCTGTTCCATAAAAAGTTACAGATGCTCCAATTCTTGGGATGATCGCATCTGCCTCTAATGTTCTACCTTTGAAGATGACTTTCGGGTTTTTTTTCTCAATTATTATATCGCACATTAATGGGTCAATAACCTCAACATCATGTTTGCGTTTTTTTGCTGCCTCAACAAGACGTTTTGTTGAATATAAGTGGGGATTTCTAGATAATATAATGATTTTCATAGTTTTAAATTGCGAATTTTTTGTAAGATAATCTGTTAGCGAACAGTGTGATTTTACTGTTATTTTGTTGATTTTATTTTATTTTGATAAGATAAGTTTTTTAAGCTAATGTCAACGATAAATTTTTTTGAAAGAAACTTTCGTCCAATTAAAATTGGGTATTTCATTTCATCTCTAGTGCTTAAGGTAAGATCAATTTTATATTTTTTGCCAAAAACTAAAATACTTGTTTTAACCATATATCTATTTTGAACCATACCATTACTGCTTTTAACCTTAGTTGTGGAATAGTTTTTAAACACTATGATTTTCTTGTTATAGTTTGGGTGTTCTTTGTCAAAAAACAGACATTTAAGTAAATCGTTTTCTTCAATAACTTTATGGCAGTGCATAGATGACGTGAATGCGCCAGTATCAATCTTTATATCAATATCAAATAATTCAAGAGTTGGGAAATCTACTTTATCTACTCTGCCTATAATTTTTTTTGGCATTTTTAAAATTTTTAAATAAATCGCAATGTAATCATAAGGAGGTTTTAAAAAGAAATTTTACTGCTATTTTTTAACGTTTAAAAAAGTTGTTTTCAATTGTAAATATTAACTTTGAAATGATGCAAAAGCCTGCTTTAGATATTCAAATTAAAACGTTGCCCAATCAACCTGGAGTTTATCAATATTTTGATGATAATGATAAATTGATTTATGTGGGAAAGGCAAAGAATATCAAAAAAAGAGTAAGCTCCTACTTCACAAAAACCCATGACAATGGTAAAACAAGGGTCTTAGTTAGAAAAATAGCCAATATTAAGCACATCGTTGTTGAGACAGAAACCGATGCATTATTATTGGAAAATAACCTCATAAAAAAATACAAGCCACGTTACAATGTTTTGCTTAAAGATGACAAATCCTATCCTTGGATTTGCATCAAAAATGAACGTTTCCCAAGAGTATTTCCAACACGTCGTGTTTTCAAGGATGGCTCAACATATTATGGTCCCTACACGAGCATGAAAACAGTGAGAACCTTGCTCGATTTGATAAAAGGTTTGTATAGTTTACGAACCTGTAACTATAATCTTTCCGAAGAAAAAATAGAGGCAGGTAAATATAAAGTGTGCTTAGAATACCATTTGGGAAACTGTAAAGGACCATGTGAAGACTTGCAGAGCGAAGAAGAATATAATGAGCATATTGTGGCGATACACGAAATAATCAAAGGAAATTTTAAAGACTCGCTATCTCAATTTAAAACGCAAATGCGGGAACTAGCTCAAGAGATGCATTTTGAACAAGCGCAGCGTATTAAAGATAAAATCGAAATTTTGGAAAATTATCAAGCCAAATCAACGATAGTAAATCCAAAAATCAGTAACGTTGATGTATTTAGCATCATGAGTGATGAGGGTTATGGCTACGTTAATTTTCTTCAATTGTCCTACGGAAGCATTATTAGATCCCATACTTTAGAAATCAAGAAAAAACTGGATGAAACTGATCTAGAACTATTAGAACTCGCAATTATCGAGATCAGGCAACGTTTCAACTCGGCATCCAAAGAAGTTTACGTACCATTTAAAGTAGACTTAGGAGAGGATCTAAAAGTTACGGTACCGCAAGTTGGAGATAAAAAGAAGATATTGGATTTATCTCTTCGGAATGCAAAATACTACCGTATGGAGCGCTTCAAACAGGTGAAAATCGTAGATCCAGATCGTCATGCAAACCGGATTATGGCACAAATGAAAGCCGATTTACGTCTGCCCGAAGAACCTCGCCATATCGAGTGTTTTGATAACTCCAACATACAAGGTACCAATCCCGTGGCTGCCTGTGTTGTTTTTAAAGATGGAAAACCAAGTAAGAAAGACTATCGCCATTTCAATATAAAAACGGTGGAAGGCCCAGATGATTTTGCATCAATGGAAGAAGTGGTTTATAGAAGATACAAACGTTTAGTTGAAGAGGAGCAACCCTTGCCACAACTCATAATTATCGATGGAGGTAAAGGGCAATTATCGTCTGCTTTAAAAAGTTTGGATGCATTAAATCTTCGGAAAAAAATCGCGATCATCGGAATTGCGAAACGTTTGGAAGAATTATTTTATCCAGATGATCCAATTCCCTTATATTTAGATAAGAAAAGCGAAACGCTAAAGGTGATTCAGCATCTAAGAAATGAGGCGCACCGTTTTGGGATTGAGCACCATAGAAATAGACGAAGTAAACAAGCGTTAAATACAGAGCTGGAAACGATACCGGGAATTGGAGAACAGACGGTTGTAGCTTTGATGAAAAAGTTCAAGTCGGTGAAGCGCATTTCCGAAGCAAAAAAAGAAGATTTAGAAAAAGTTGTTGGTTTATCTAGAGCTCAAAAAATAATAGAGTATTACAAAACAAAGTGAGGTATAAAATTCTTGTCATATTGCTGCTGTTAAGCGTGTTTTCTATGAAGGCCCAAACAACTGGCGAGCCACAAAAACAAAAGATAGGTTTAGTGTTGAGTGGAGGAGGAGCCAAGGGTTTTGCGCATATTGGAGTGCTCAAGGTCATTGATAGTTTAGGTATAAAAGTAGATTACATTGCTGGTACGAGTATGGGAGCAATTATTGGTTCTTTGTATGCTTCTGGATATTCTGGTAAACAGCTGGACTCAATTTTTGGTAGCCTGGATTTTGATGAAGTTATTAATGATTATGTACCACGCTCTGCAAAAACAATTTATGAGCGAAACAATACAGAGAAATATGCTGTTGTGCTTCCGTTTAACGGATTTAAACTTAAATTGCCATCTGCAATTTCTAGAGGGCAAAACGTGTTTAATCTCTTATCAAAGTTAACGCTTCATGTGAGTGAGATTCGTGATTTTGATAAGTTGCCAATTCCGTTTTTTTGTGTTGCCACAAATGTCGAGACTGGAAATCAAGTCATATTGGATTCTGGTAATCTGCCTCAATGTGTATCTGCAAGTGGAGCTTTCCCTTCTTTATTTCAACCTGTAGAGATTGATGGTGACTTATTGATAGATGGAGGTGTGATCAATAATTACCCTATTGACGAGCTTAAGGCAAAAGGGATGGATATTATCATTGGTGTAGATGTACAAGATGGTCTTGCAAGTAGAGAAGATATGGTTTCTGCGCCTTCTGTATTGTTGCAGATCAATAACTTCAGGACTATTAATGATATGATATTGAAATCTAAAAAGACAGATATTTACATCAAGCCAGACATCAAAGATTTTACGGTAATTTCATTTAGCGAAGGCAAAGAGATTATTAATAATGGACAACTCGCAGCTTTAGAGCGTTTAGAGGCTTTGGATCAACTTCCTAAATATAAGATCCAAAAAGGTGAAAGAGAGTTTGACTTAACCTATAAAGATAGTATTCAAATAAACGACATAAGTTTTACAGGAAATAAAAGATATGATAGATCTTATATTTTAGGAAAAATGAAACTAAAAGGAAGCGAAAAAGTGAGTTATGATAACTTTAATAGAGGCGTAAATAATTTGATAGCAACAAATAATTTTGACTCATTTAAATATTGTTTTGAAAAATCAAAAGAAAAAGAGGGTTATGATTTTACAGCAGAGCTAACAGAAAATACATCAACCACATTTTTAAAGTTAGGAATACATTACGATGATTTGTATAAAAGTGCAGCATTATTGAATTTAACTAAAAAGAGACTTTTGTTCAACAATGATATTGCATCACTGGATTTAATCTTGGGAGATAACGTGAGGTATAATTTTGAGTATTTAATAGACAAAGGATTTTATTGGAGCGTCGGTTTAAAATCAAGATACAACCAGTTTGAAAAAGGAGTCAGTAGTGAGTTGCTCTTAGATGAAGCACAAATTGATGAAACAGGTATTAATCAATTGGATGTTCAGCTAAGGGATCAAACCAATCAATTTTATTTACAAACATTGTTTAGAAAAGATTTTGCCTTTAGTATTGGAGCAGAACATAAGCGATTGAACATCAAATCTGAAACAATTACAATAGATACAGAAACAGATGAATTTCTGTTTGATAATACCGATTATTTTAGTCTCTTCGGAAGTTTGAAACTAGACACATATGATGACAAGTACTATCCATCAAAAGGTCTTTTCTTCAACGGAGATATTCATACCTATTTATTTGCATCACATTTTAATCAAGATTTTGAAGAGTTCTCTATCGCAAAAGCAGAAATGGGCTACGCCTTTAGAGTCTCTAATAGCGTCAGTTTTAATTTGATGACAAGTGGCGGATTCAAATTTGGAGACAACTCCACAAGCACATTAGATTTTGCTTTAGGTGGCTACGGAAATAACTTTATAAATAATTTCATACCCTTTTTAGGTTATGATTTTATATCTATAAGTGGTAACAGTTTTGTAAAAGCTTATGCAAATGCAGATGTTGAGATTTTCAATAAAAACCATATCACATTAGAAGCCAATTGGGCAAATATTGACAACGATATTTTTGCATCTGGTGAGTGGTTCACATTGCCAGATTATAGGGGATATGCTTTAGGTTACGGATTAGAAACTTTTTTAGGACCAATTCAAGTAAAATATAGCTACTCACCAGAACAAAGTGAAAGCGTTTGGTATTTTAATATTGGATTTTGGTTTTAGAATACTCAAAAATTTTCCGATATTTATCCCATGTCTAATCTCATCTTCAAAGATTTATTAAGTCACCTCCAGTTTCTCATTAAAAGAAATCCTGAGTAAGTTGCATTTTTCGTATCTTTAAAACGCATGTAATTTATACCAGTAAGCGTATAAACAAATCAATTTTTAAACTTAAAACATATGCCTTTTTATCATAAATTAGGAAAAATTCCACCAAAGCGACATACCCAATTTCGAAAAGAAGATGGGAGCTTATACTCAGAGCAATTGTTTGGTACCATTGGTTTTGATGGTATGTCAACCAATAGTTATCATGAGCAGCGACCAACACAGGTTAAAGCCATTAAAAAACAATACAGCGTCGCACCAAAAATTGCAAAGGAAAATCATATTCAATCCTATCGTTTTAGAGGCTTTCAAGTCAAACCAGAAAATGATTACCTAGATAGCAGAAAAGCAATTTTGACCAATAGCGATTGCACAATCATTCTTGCTGCACCAAAAAACAAAACCACAGATTATTTCTATAAAAACTCAGATGCCGACGAGCTTATTTTCATCCATAAAGGCACAGGAAAGCTGAGAACACATTTAGGAAATCTAGATTTTAAATATGGTGATTATCTAGTAGTGCCAAGAGGAATTATTTATAAAATGGATTTTGATACTGAAGACAATAGACTCTTCATTGTAGAATCCCGTCGACCAATTTACACACCAAAACGATATAGAAATTGGTTTGGCCAACTTTTAGAGCATTCTCCTTTTTGCGAACGTGATTTGAGACAGCCACAAGAATTGGAAACACACAACGAGTCTGGAGATTTTTTAATGAAAATTAAAAAACAGGACGATATGTTTGAAATGGTATACGCATCGCATCCATTTGATGTGGTTGGATATGACGGTTATAACTATCCTTACGCATTTTCGATTCATGATTTTGAACCCATAACAGGTCGCATCCATCAGCCACCACCAGTACACCAAACATTTGAAACAGATGCTTTCGTGGTCTGTAGTTTTGTGCCAAGATTATACGATTATCATCCAGATAGCATTCCTGCACCTTACAATCATAGTAACATTGATAGTGATGAGGTCCTTTATTATGTAGATGGCGATTTTATGAGCAGAAATGATATAGATAAAGGGCACATAAGTTTACACCCAGCAGGTATACCTCATGGTCCGCACCCAGGAGCAACAGAGCGAAGTATTGGTAAAGTAAAGACAGATGAGCTAGCAGTTATGGTAGATACATTTAAGCCATTAAAAGTCACAGAAGAAGCCTTAAAAATAGCCGATGAAGATTATTTCAAATCATGGTTAGACCACTAAACTAAAAATTAAATTAATGTACAACAAATTACCAGCAGACCCAACTGCAATGATTTTAGGTATTATAGCACTCGTCGTATCCTTTGCAGGATGTTGCTGTGGGATATTTGCTTTTATACCGTTAATTTTGAGCATCATAGGTTTAGTGATAGCAAATAAAAGTTTGAGGGAATTTCAAGCAAATCCAAGTATTTATGAGCCTCAAAGTAAAAGTAATGTTTCCACATCAAGGATTTTAAATATTATAGCCTTGGTAATGAGTTCAATTACGATACTATTTTACTTGGCTTATTTTTTAATTTACGGAGCATTATTTTCAACCGCAATTATGGAAGGTTACGAGCTTCAAAAAAATGCAGACGACTACAGTAACGAATGGGAAAATGATTCAATTTACGAGTATGAAGATGACTATTACGAAATAGAAGAAGATACCATAAAAGTAGATTCCATAAATATTGAAGAGCTAATAGAGACAGAAATAGACAGTATAAATAATTAAAAACATAAAAATACTTTCTTCGGAAATGTTATATCTCCAAAGAAGGTCCAAAATATAGTATTATGGCAAAAGAAGTTAAAAGTGTCGATTACGGATTAGAAAAGATTTTCGACGGAGCCCAAGATTTTTTACCGTTATTAGGTACAGATTACGTAGAATTTTACGTTGGTAATGCAAAACAATCTGCGCATTTCTATAAAACAGCATTCGGTTTTCAATCCTTTGCATATAGAGGTTTAGAAACAGGATCTCGAGATTCAGTAAGTTACGTACTTAAGCAAGATAAAATTAGATTAGTACTTACCACACCATTAACCAGTAAGTCAAAAATTAATGATCATATTGTAAAACATGGAGATGGCGTAAAAGTAGTTGCGCTTTGGGTAGATGATGCCAGAAAATCGTACGAGGAAACCACAAAAAGAGGAGCAAAATCCTATATGGAGCCAACCGTAGAAAAGGACGAGTTTGGTGAAGTTGTAAGAGCAGGAATCTACACATACGGTGAAACGGTTCATATGTTTGTTGAGCGTAAAAACTATAAAGGTAAATTTATGCCAGGTTTTGTGGAATGGGAAAGTGATTACAATCCAGAGTCCGTTGGTCTAAAGTATATTGACCATATGGTGGGTAATGTAGGTTGGGGACAAATGAACACATGGGTAAAATGGTATGAAGATGTGATGGGATTTGTGAATTTCCTATCATTTGACGATAAACAAATTCATACAGAATATTCTGCACTCATGAGTAAAGTAATGAGTAATGGCAATGGTCGTATAAAATTCCCTATAAACGAGCCAGCCAAAGCAGCAAAAAAATCACAAATTGAAGAGTATTTAGATTTTTACGAAGATTCTGGAGTCCAGCATATTGCTGTCGCTACAGATGATATCATAAAAACAGTAGATCAGTTAAAAGCAAGGGGAGTAGAGTTTTTGCCACCACCACCACAAGCGTACTATGATGATATCCCGAGACGTTTGGGTGTGCATATGGACATGATGAAAGAAGATATTAAAGAACTTCAAAAACTATCCATCTTAGTAGATGCAGATGAAGAAGGTTACTTACTTCAAATTTTCACCAAACCAGTTGAAGATAGACCAACACTCTTTTTTGAAATTATACAAAGAATGGGAGCACAAGGTTTTGGTGCTGGTAATTTTAAGGCATTATTTGAATCTATAGAGAGAGAGCAAGCAAAACGAGGTACTTTGTGATTTTCAATAAATAATAAATGATAACTCTAAAGCTCAATCTCATAAGGATTGAGCTTTTTTTATCGATATATGAAAACTATTTGTAGCTTAAATTCCGAAGAAAAAATATAAAATCTAACACAACTATAACGTCTTTATTTATAATGGTTTCAATAAAATTTATATTTTTGGAATAGTAATTGTAATTGTTGGATATGAACAATAAAATGTAATTCTGATGGTTACATTTGCAATACAATAAAAGATGAAAAACGTACTACTTATAATTGGAATTATATTTTGTCTGCAACCTTCTTTTGCCCAAAAGAAAAGTGCATTTCAAGATGGTGAATGGTTTAAATTCGAAATGAGCTATAGTGGTTTTCTTAAGGCAGGCAATGCAACCTTATCTGTTGATGAAACAACTTTACAAGGTAAACCTGTATATCATGTTACCGGAAAAGGTTGGACGACGGGAGCGATTAAGTGGTTCTTTAAAGTCAAAGATAGATATGAAAGCTATTTTGATAAAAACACTGGTGTACCATATAAGTTTATTAGAAAAATTGACGAAGGTGGCCATACAAAGGACATAGAGATTAATTTTGATCAAATAAAAAGGGAGGCTATTGTTGAAAACAAAAAAAATAAAACAACAAATACCTTTACAACAGAGCAAGACGTACAAGACATGGTGTCTGCTTTTTATTATCTTCGTAATAATTATGAAACTAATAATATTAAAGAGGGAGATGTTGTAGAATTAGATATGTTTTTTGACGAAGAGAACTTTGGTTTTAAATTGAAATTTTTAGGCAGGGAAACTGTCGATACAGAATTTGGTAAAATCAAAACGCTTAGGTTTAGACCTTATGTTATGGCTGGACGAGTTTTTAAAGAACAAGAAAGTTTGACACTTTGGGTAAGTGCAGATGAAAATAAAATTCCACTAAAGATCAAGGCAGATTTAGCTGTAGGTTCTTTAAGAGCAGATTTGGTGGAATTTAAAGGATTAAAACATTATTTCCCGATACAATTTGACTAATTAAATGGATGAATTACATAAGTTTGACGATATCGTTAAGCAGATACAAGAGAAATACACAAAAATAGATCAAGACACCGATGATCACCTATATGGCTTGCTTTACAGCAAGCCTATTACGTATTGGGATTACATACAAACCGATGCGTTGCTAAATCTTCAAATACAACGCACAACTCTTCCAGATGAAATGGTATTTATAGCATACCATCAAATTAATGAGCTCATATTTAAAATGATCTTGTGGGAAATTGACCAGGTCGCTCAAAAAGAAGAACTTGATGTCGCTTTTTTTGAAAATAAAATAATGCGTGTTAGTAGATATTTTGATATGTTGACGACCTCCTTCAATATTATGAGAGAAGGTATGGAAATTGAGCAATACATGAAATTTCGATATACATTGACACCTGCTAGCGGATTTCAAAGTGCGCAATACAGAATGATTGAGTTTGCATCTACAGAGCTCATCAACCTTATAGATTACAGGTTTAGAAAAACCATAGATAGAAATACGCCTTTCGAGCATGCCTTTGAGCATTTATATTGGCAAGCTGCTGGAAAAGATTATAAGACAGGAAAAAAATCTACGCTCTTGGTTAATTTTGAAAAGCGCTACAAAGGAGATTTCATCCGTTTTATGCAAACATATAACACAAAAAATCTTTGGTCTCGTTTTAAGGAACTACCACAAAAAGATCAAAAAAACGAAGATCTTATTAAGGCCATGCGTCATTTTGATTATACAGTAAATATCACTTGGGTAATGGCACATTATAATGCTGCTAGACATTACATAGAAAGTGGTACAGGTGATGGTGAAGCAACAGGAGGGAGTGACTGGAAAAAATATATGCATCCAAAATATCAAAAACGCATATTTTTTCCTGAACTTTGGAGTGAAGAAGAAATAACAAATTGGGGGGAAAATATCTAACAGACTACTTAATGCAACTAAAACAATTATTAATAGCAACCGTATTATTCATAGGAGTGTTTTCTTGTAAAGATGAAGAGAAAACAATAGCAGAACCTTTACCAGAAATTATAGAGCCAGAACCTATCAAGGAATTTGGTTTTGTTCTTGATGATTATATCGTAAAACGAGATACCATTAAAAGTGGAGATAGTTTTGGTGAAATATTAGAACGCAATCACATTGGTTATCCGAGAATTTTCAATATTGCAGAAAAAGCAAAAGACAGTTTTGATATTAGAAACCTAAAAGCAGGCAAGCCTTACACGCTGTTGTGCGCTAAAGATTCATTACAAACACCGCAGTGTTTCATCTATCAGCCAAATAGTATTGATTATGTCGTAATCAAATTTGCAGATTCTATAATTGCTTATAATGAGAGAAAGCCTATAAGTATCGTTCAAAAAGAAGCATCGGGTATTGTAATGAATAATCTATCCGAAACTATGGAGCAACAAGGCTTGCCTTACACGCTTATAAATGACATGAGTGATATCTATGCATGGACAATTAACTTTTTCAAGCTCCAAAAAGGTGACCGATTTAAGATTGTTTACAACCAGCGTTTTATAGAAGACACTATTCCTGCAGGAATTCAAAGTATAGATGCAGCTTACTTTAAGCATAAAGACCAATCATTTTACGCCTTTAATTTTGAAGTAGATAGTGTAAAGAATATTTCAGATTATTTTGATGAAAATGCTAAAAGTCTAAGGCGAACATTCTTAAAAGCACCAGTTCAATTTAGTAGAATTTCCTCGCGTTACAACCTCAATCGTCGTATTGCCTATTATGGTTACAAATTGAGACCTCACAAAGGAACCGATTTTGCAGCACCAATAGGAACACCCATTTTAGCAACCGCAAACGGAACAGTAGAAGAATCCACCAGACGAGGTGGAAACGGTAAATACGTAAAAATAAAGCACAGCCCAACGTATAGTACACAGTACCTGCACATGAAGAACCAAAACGTTAAAAAAGGACAATTTGTAAAACAAGGAGATGTCATTGGTTGGGTTGGTATGACAGGAAATACAGGTGGTCCGCACGTATGCTATCGCTTTTGGAAAAACGGAAAACAAGTAGACCCTTTCAAAGAAAAATTACCAGAAGCAGAGTCCATTCCAGATTCTTTAAAACCTAGATATACCGATTTTATCAAACCTCTAAAATCCCAACTTGATAACATTCAATTCAAAGATAATAAAATAGATATTCCTTCGGAAGAAGAAACACTTACCAGCAACATACAATAATGGCATTAAAAACAGTCAACCCAACCAAAACAACTGCTTGGAGCAAATTACAAGCACATTTTAAAACCATAGAACACACACATTTAAAAGAGTTATTTGCCCAACATACCAATAGGGCAAATGAAATGACCATAAAATGGGAAGATTTTTATGTAGATTATTCTAAGCACAGAGTTTCTAATGAAACACTGGATTTGTTACTAGAATTAGTAAACGAAGTTGATCTCAAAGATGCCATGAGCAAATATTTTGCAGGTGACGTCATAAATAAAACTGAAGGACGCGAAGTGTTACATACTGCATTAAGAAATCCCAAAGAAGCTAAGGTTTTGGTCAATGGAGAAAATGTAATGCCAGAAATTTTTGAAGTAAAATCAAAAATCGAAGCGTTTTCTAGTAAGATAATTTCCGGAGCATTAAAAAGTTACAAAAACCAACCGTTTACAGATGTTGTAAATATTGGTATAGGAGGTTCAGATTTAGGTCCTGCAATGGTTGTTGACGCTTTGGCATTTTATAAGAATCAATTAAAAACGCATTTTGTAAGCAACGTTGATGGTGACCATGTTAATGAAGTAATTAAAAATTTAAATCCGGAAACAACCCTTTTTGTCATTGTCTCAAAGACGTTCACAACACAAGAAACCTTATCAAATGCCAATACCATTAGAGAATGGTTTTTAAACCATGCACCTCAAGAAGCAGTCTCAAAACACTTTGTTGCGGTCTCTACAAATATTGAAAAAGTGAAAGATTTCGGGATTGATGAAGATAATATTTTCCCTATGTGGAACTGGGTTGGAGGACGTTTTTCTCTTTGGAGCGCAGTGGGTCTTTCAATCAGTTTAGCAGTCGGTTTTGATAATTTTGACAAGTTATTATTAGGCGCTCATAAAATGGATGAGCATTTTAAAAACGAGGATTTTGATAAAAATATACCCGTAATTTCAGCTCTTTTGAGTGTATGGTATAATAATTTTTTTAATGCTGAAAGTGAAGCTGTCATTCCATATTCGCAATATTTAAACCAATTTGCAACTTACCTTCAGCAAGGTATTATGGAGAGCAACGGAAAAAGTATTGATAGAAATGGCGATAAGATCAACTACCAAACAGGAACCATAATTTGGGGAGAACCAGGTACAAATTCGCAACATGCCTTTTTTCAATTGATTCATCAAGGGACAAAATTAATTCCTGCGGAATTTATCGGTTTTGCAAAATCACTTCATGGCAATCAGGACCATCAAGATAAGCTCATGTCCAATTTCTTTGCCCAAACAGAAGCGTTGATGAACGGTAAATCTGAAAAAACAGTAAAAGAAGAGTTGGTGGCGCAAGGAGTTTCCGAAGAACAAATAAAAGAACTTACCCCTTTTAAGGTTTTTGATGGCAATAAGCCAACAACAACGTTTTTGATAGACAAATTAACACCAGAAAGCTTAGGTAAGTTAGTAGCAATGTACGAGCACAAAATTTTTGTTCAAGGTATTATCTGGAATATTTTTAGCTACGACCAATTTGGAGTAGAATTAGGAAAACAGCTCGCAAATACGATTTTAAAGGAGCTCAATGATGAAAATGTTATGAACAATCATGACGGTTCTACACAAAATCTCATAGATTACTACCAAAAAATGAAGTAATTAGTGTTGAATAGTTATCTCTTATTCAATATTTTAGTTTTATTATTTAAGAAAATTTTAAGTAAATTCATGTGTTATTAATTCTTAACATTATGGTAATATACTATCATTAATACAGACGTATTTTTGCCGAAAATTAAAACTCTTTAATAAAACTTAAACAATGAAAAAATTTTCAAAATGTTTATTGGTATTTGTAGTTTTTTTGTGCGCTACATTTGCATTTTCCCAAAGCACAGTATCTGGTAAAATTTTAGGATCAGATATGAACGAACCTTTACCAGGAGCTAATATCGTGGAGAAAGGAACCTCAAATGGTACAACTACCAATTTTGACGGTGATTTTTCATTTACTACGAATGCATCTTCTGGAGAATTGGTATTAACATTTGTTGGTTACAACTCTAAAACGATCTCTTTTTCTGGAGATCAAGATTTAGGTACAATTATGTTAACTTCAAGTGAAGTTGGTTTACAGGAAATTCAAATTATTGCATCTGTTGCAGTTGATAGAAAAACACCTGTCGCTGTATCTACAGTAAGAGCAGCAGAGATTGAATTAAAATTGGGAACTCAGGAATTTCCTGAAATTCTAAAATCTACTCCAGGTGTTTACGCTACAAAAACTGGAGGTGGTTATGGTGATGGTGAAATAAGACTTCGTGGTTTTAATTCTGAAAACGTTGCGGTAATGATCAACGGTGTACCTGTAAATGACATGGAAAACGGGCAAGTTTACTGGTCTAACTGGGCTGGTTTAGGTGATGTTACGAGCTCGATGCAAGTACAACGTGGACTTGGTGCTTCTAAAGTTGCTGTACCTTCTATTGGTGGTACAATTAATATTATCTCTAAAACGACAGACGTTGAAGAAGGTGGAAACTTTTACACAACTATAGGTAATGACGGTTTTAGAAAGTTTGGTTTGACCTACTCAACTGGGTTGATGGAAAATGGTTTGGCAGCAACAGTGTCTGCAGCTAAAACAGATGGAGATGGTTATGTTGATGGCACACCATTTAACGCTGTTTCTTATTTTATTAATATTTCAAAAGAAATTAATGATCAGCATAAATTATCATTTACTGCTTTTGGAGCTAAACAACGTCACGGTCAAAGACAAAACCCGCACTTGGTAGAAACTTTTAGAGCAAGTGAGAGAGGAAGAAAATACAACTCAGATTGGGGTTATAAGAACGGACAGCTTACAAGTGTAGAAGATAACTTTTACCATAAGCCACAAATTTCTTTAAACCATTATTGGGATATTAGTGATAAAACAAGTTTATCCACTGCAGCTTATGTGTCTTTTGGCTCTGGTGGTGGAGGTGGATTTAGTGGAGTTAATAAATTCCGTTTTGATGATGATACTTATAGAATCGGTGTTTTAGGTCCTGTAGATCTTGATTTAATCGTAGATGAAAATGAAGCTTTAGGTGTTGAGGGTTCTGAAACCATTTTAAGAGCATCTCGTAATGATCATAAGTGGTACGGAGTACTTTCTACATTAAAAACTGATCTTACTGATGACATCGTGTTTTTAGGAGGTTTAGATTTTAGAGGTTATAAAGGAATTCACTTTACTGAATTAACAGATTTACTTGGAGGTCAGTACTTTTCTGATGACTCCGATGTAAACGACCCAACTAAAATGGCACAAGTAGGGGACAAAATATTATATGATAACGATGGTAAAGTTGGATGGCTTGGGGCTTTTGCTCAAGTAGAGTACGATATTAAAGACAATTTAAATGCATTTGTATCTGTTTCTGCATCAAACACATCTTACCAGAGAGTTGACCGTTTTCTTTATCTAGATAGTGATCCATTACAAGAATCTGACAAATACAACTTCTTTGCTTATGGTGCAAAAGGAGGAGCAAGCTATAGATTTGATGATAAAAACAACGTGTTTGTTAACTTAGGTTATTTTGAAAGAGCACCTTATTTCAATTCTATATTCGCTAATAGAAACAACACAGATGTAAATGAAGATGCCGAAAATCAAAAAATTACAAGTTTTGAGGTAGGATACGGTCACAGAGGTGATAAACTATCTGCTAACGTTAACGTTTACCACACAACTTGGAATGATAGAACAGAGTTTGTAAGTTTCCCAGGACAAGAAGAAGGAACTCGTAATTTTGCAAATATATTAGGTGTAAATGCTGTTCACCAAGGGATTGAGGTTGATTTTGTTTATAAGGCAACACCTCAATTATCAATTACAGGTATGGCATCTCTTGGAGATTGGAGATGGCAAAACAATGTTGAAAATGTTCAAATTTTTGATGAAGAAAACAATGAGGTTGGAGATCCAATTAACATTTTTATTGAAGATTTACATGTTGGTAATGCAGCTCAAACAACTTTTGCCTTGGGTACTAATTACAATTTAACTGCTAAAACAATTTTCACAATAGATTATAACTACTTCGCAGATATCTATGCAGATTATGATCCAAGTAACCGTACGACTCCTGGTCCAGATGCATGGAAATTACCAAGTTATGGTATTTTTGATGCAGCAATAAGACATGAATTCAAATTTGGTAACTTTGATGCTGCTTTAACAGGTAGAATAAACAACGTATTTGATACAGAATATATCGCAGATGCTCGTGATGGAGCAGATTCAGATGTGTTTACCTCTCGAGTATTTTACGGTTTTGGAAGAACATTTAGCGTTGGAGCAAAACTTAATTTTTAAAAAAAAAGAAAAATGAAAAAAGTAATTTATTTATTCGCTTTAGTGGCTACGATCTTTGTAGGTTGTAATCCATTTGATGATATCAATGCAGAAATTGATGCACTACCAGACGAGCCTAATATTGGTTCATTTGAGTACACTTTAATCGATGCAGATTATGACCGTTTCGATTTAAGCTTCGGAAATTTTGGTTCTGAGGATCAAGCAAAAGATTCTATTCCATTATTATTGGAAGAATTATATCCATTATATGGTGAAGGATCTTCAGTTTTAGTAAACTATAAACTTTTTGTAGGACAAGCTGAAGGTGTAAGCGATTATACAGGAGCTACAACTTACCAATTAACAAATGACGATTATGCAACAACTGGAAGTGATGCTTTTGGATTTTATCCTAATGTTGATCCAACAGATGAGATTCCTGCAGTATTAGCTTCTCAAATTGCAGATCCTGTTGATGGACAATTGGTTTTAGCAACTTACAAGCAATATTTTGAAACTCCAGTAGTTGGTTTGGCTAATTTGTACCAAGCTGTTTTTCCTGGAGACTTTGATAATTTTGAACTAATTTCAGTATCTGGCCCAGAAGCATTAGGATGGACTGTAGGAGCTGCAAACGTTCAAGGTTCTGGTTTTGATGGTGGAGCAAATACAGTTGAAGAATGGTTGATTTCACCAGAAATTGATTTAACTGGTGAATCTGATTTATTATTTCAAATTACTCAAGAAATTGATTTTTTAGGTAATGAGGCTTTAATTGACATATTAGTGGCTACAGACTACACAACAGGTGGTGATGTCATGGCAGCAAACTGGACAGCAATTGATTTTGATAAAACTGCCTACGGAAATTTAACAACATCTGAAGATTTTGATTTTTCAGATTATGATGGTCAACAAATTCATGTTGCTTTGAAATATGGTTCGATTGGAGACGATCCAGCTACACCAGATGTTGATGAAGGAGATTCTCCAAGATGGAGAGTACAGGATTTTGCAATTAGAACATTAGGTGTTACTGGAGATACAGATGGTAAAGGCGAATACTTTGTTTACAATGGTGGTTCTTGGGAAGAAGCAGAAGGTGTGTATTACCTAAGTGATTCAGATTATGATTCTATGGGTGAAGGTTCTGGACAACCAGGAGCTTTCAATAACTTTAGTAGCTCAACTCCTGCAGACAACTATATTCCTACATTTTTAGGCATTGAATATCCATTTGCACAAGAGGAAGATCAAATATTTGTTGTTTACAAGTATTTTTCAAGTAGTAGTGGAGCAGGTATTAGAGGCAACTTATATACCTTTATGAGTGGTTCTTGGATGGCTAGTCAAAGTGTTATTGATACATCTTTACAATTTGGTTATACAGGTGGAGAATGGGTACCAGATAATACAGTGAGATACACAATTAGCGGAGATGATTATGATTATATAGAAGCAAATTATGCTGCTACACCAGGTTTTGAGGCTGCTGTGTCAAGTATGGCTAACTTTGGTAACTTTGATAGAAGAGATTCTAATCCTGCGTATTGGAGTAACGACATGATCTTGACTGTATTTTCAGATCTTTTAGAAAATGTAATTGCACCTACAGCAGAGAACGGTCAAAAATATGTTATGACTGTTGATATTTACGATGGTAGTAACGGAACTGAAGATTTCGCTTTTATCAAAGATTTAGAAACAGGTATGTGGAGATACCAAACGGAAGAAGACTAATTAAAAGTCACGTTCTAATAAAAAATGCCTATCAGTTTTGATAGGCATTTTTATTTTTCCGAAGAAAGAAATAACAGTGTCATTCTTTCCATTCTATAGTTTCCATAATATGCTTAATATCATTTTTAAGATATGTTGCAGCAGGTAAAATAGAGTCGTAATTCGGTTTTGCGTAAAAATACAAAGAGCCTGTTAAAAAGTGTTTGGTACTATCTGTGACATAAAATTGTGACTGTGATGCAGCGTTACCACCAACTTCATAGAACATGCCATATACACTTTCTTTTGGATTCTCATAAAGAACGCTTTCTATCTCATCTGCTTTTATGGTGTGCTTTTGGGTGAGCGTTTGTGCATCTCTCAGTAAAGTTGTGAGATTTGAATCATTTACCTTTTTGTAAGTGAGATAAATGGTGCCTTTCATATTTGGATAGTTGATGTTTACTCCTGTAGAGTTATTTATACCATCTAATTTTATGTTCTTGATTTTTTCAGCAAGTTCATTTTTTTCGAAAGTAAAGGGTAATCTTACATCTACTTTTGAGTATTTTGGAACTTCATAGTCTAATCGCAACATTGCTTTTGGCTTTGGTAACGGGTCATTTCCGCAGGAAAAACATGCAACTGCCAGAATAGGTATAACTAATCTTTTAATTCTCATTAGGTTTAAGTGAGTTAGTCTAAAATTGTGAACTTGATTTGTTTGATTCGTTTTTTATCAATCGCCTCTACAGTAAAAACGTAATTTTTGAAATTTATTTTACTTTGACGTCTTGGGAATATTCCAGAAACTTCTAAAACAAAGCCAGCTAACGTTTCGGCTTCACCTTTATGGTCTTCAAAACTACTTTCGTCTTCTAGTTTTACAATTTTATAGAAATCCTTTAGGGTAGTTTTACCTTCAAATGAATAATTGTTGTTGTCAATTTTGGTGTAAACGATATCATCATCAAACTCATCACTTATATCTCCAACGATTTCTTCAATGACATCTTCCAAAGATACAACTCCGCAAGTACCACCATACTCATCAACTACGACAGCAAGGTGTACTTTCTTTTCTTGAAACTCCACCATAAGATCATCGAGTTTTTTGTTTTCTGGAACAAAAAAGGGGTCACGAAGTAAAGTGGTCCAGTTAAAGGTTTCTCTGTCAATGTAAGGTAGTAAATCCTTTACGTATAAAATACCTGTTACATTGTCAATACTTTCTTTATATACAGGAATTCTAGAGTATCCGTTTTTAACGACTTCTTCAATGATATCGGTATACTTCGCATCTTCATTAAGAGCAAAAATATCCATTCTAGGTCGCATGACTTGTTTGGTATCTGTATTACCAAAAGATACGATGCCTTTAAGGATCTTATGTTCTTCATCTGTTGTATCGCTTTCACCAGTTAACTCTAGAGCTTGCGATAATTGATCAACGCTAAGGTTTGATTTTTGCTTACCCAATTTATTGTGAATTCCCAGTGTAATTTGGCGCATAGGTAAACTAATTGGAGAAAATATTACATCCAGTACTTTTAGCGGAATTGCCATAAATACAGCAAATTTGACCCTGTTTCTACTTGCATAGATTTTAGGTACAATTTCACCAAACAATAATATTAAAAAGGTGATGACAACCACTTCAAGAAGAAACCTTACCCATTCTACATCAACACTGCTAAACAATGTTTCGCCCAAATAAGCAAACAAAATTACAATTCCAATGTTTATAAAATTATTGGCCACAAGTATCGTTGCCAGCAACTTTTTTGGACGCTCTAATAGTTTTGAGATGATATTGAATTTTTTTGAATTTTCTTCAAGACCAGTATCAATATCAGACTTACTTAAGGAGAAAAAAGCAACTTCAACACCAGATATTAGTGCAGAGCAAAATAACAGTACAAAAAGTAAGATAAGCCCAGAAGCGAACGATACGTTTTCATTAAGCGTGGTAATTAGTAAACTCGTGGGTTCAGGATCCAAGGTAAATAAATTGGTTTAGTTTAGTTAAAATGGAAGATCATCAGCATCTTCGCTTTCTGTTTGTGGACTACTAACTGGTTTTTGTGCAGCTTGTTGAGCGTTTGAAGTTGGAGAATTTCCGCCTTGACTCTCGTTTTTAGTTGTTAAAAATGTAAAATCTGTACATTGAATTTCAGTAGAGTAACGATCTGCTCCCTTATCATCTTGCCATTTTCTAGTTTTAAGTCGACCTTCAATATAAACTTTATCGCCTTTAGACAAATACTTCTCGCAAATCTCTGCAGCTTTATTTCTCACCACAATATTATGCCACTCGGTATTAGTCACACGCTCGTTGGTTTGTTTATTGGTATAGGTCTCGTTTGTAGCCAAAGGGAAACGACCTACACAATTGCCACCATCAAAATAATGCATCTTTACTTCATCTCCCAAATGCCCAATTAGCATCACTTTATTTAATGTTCCTGACATAGTTTTCTGTTTTTTAAGACTACAAAATTAATCATTTTGAAATCAAAATAAGTTCATTATTAAAAGTATAAAAAAATAACGAGTTTTCTAAAAATTGAACTCATCAATAAAATTTCCAATTAATATGGGTGTCGGGTAGTTTTTCACTTCGGAAATTGGAATACCTTCTCTGTCAAGCATCTTAACCTCAATAATCCAAAATTTAGTAAATAAATGTTGATGTGATAATTTATGGACCAGCTCCTTAGTATTATAAAGGCTAAAATTAAAACCCTGCTCCTTAAAAAAGGACTTCACTTTTGGGTGCGTTTCAAATTGTGAGAGCGTAATTTCTTGATCACTCTCAATTAGAGGAAACTGGTATAAATTTCGCCAGATCCCTTTAGAGGTTCTCTTCTCAAAAATTGTTTTTTTATCTTCGGAAATGAGCACCAAAAAATTAAAATACTTTTTTGTGACTTTGGTCTTCTTTAATTTAACAGGTAATTGGTCAACCATTCCTTTTTGTAAAGCAACACAACTATCCTTTAAAGGGCAGACGATACAATACGGGTTTTTTGGCTTACACAGGGTAGCACCAAACTCCATAACCGCCTGATTATAATCTCCGGGATTTTCAGTATCTAATAATGTTGTAGCTAGAGCTTTAAATTCTTTTATGCCTTGAGTACTGTTGATAGGAGTGGAGATTCCAAAATATCTAGACAGAACTCTATATACATTACCATCTACAACCGCATGAGGTTCATTATAGGATATAGAAGATATTGCGCTTGCGGTATAATCGCCAACACCCTTGAGTTTTAATATTTCCGCATACGTATTAGGGAATTCGCCATTGAGCTCATTCGCAATATATTTAGCAGAGGCATGTAAATTTCTAGCCCTAGAATAATAACCCAAACCTTGCCAAAGCTTCAAAACCTCTTCTTCATGTGCGTTAGCGAGATCAAAAACATTAGGATAATTGGTAACAAAAGCTTCATAATAAGGTAAACCCTGTTTGATTTGAGTTTGTTGCATTATTATTTCCGACAACCAAATGTAATATGGGTTTTTGGTAGTTCGCCATGGCAGTTTTCTCTTATTAACTGAATACCAATGTGTTAAAATTGTATTAAAATTCATTAATTCTTTAAAATATTTACAAAAGTAAATCTTTAGCATGTTAAATTTTAATTAATTACGCTTGAAATATTGAATATAAATTACCTATATTTGCATCCCTTATAATTAATAGATAACCCTAAAAATTAATAACAATGACGAAAGCTGATATAGTAGCTAAAATTTCTGATAAATTAGGAATTGAAAAAGGAGATGTTCAAGCAACTGTTGAGACATTCATGGAAGAAGTAAAATCTTCTTTAGAAGGTGGAGATAACGTTTACCTAAGAGGTTTTGGAAGTTTTATCGTAAAAACTAGAGCAGAAAAAACAGGACGTAACATTTCTAAGAATACAACAATAAAAATACCTGCACACAATATACCTGCATTTAAACCTGCAAAAGTATTTGTTGAAGGTGTTAAGACCAATGTTGAGGTCAACTAAAAACAAAATTGCTGCGTATTGTTTGGTAACATTACTAAACCATGTTCAGTATTAAAATTAATATTAATTTAAAAAAACTTATTTATGCCAAGTGGTAAAAAAAGAAAAAGACACAAGGTAGCGACGCATAAGCGTAAAAAACGTAGACGCGCTAATCGTCACAAGAAAAAATAAATTGAAAAAGTAGTTTTTTAACTACTTTTTCAATTTTAGCTCAGATTGATTTTTTTGTTTCTTATAAATGAAAAAATCAATTGAGTTTATTTAACAACAACGTTCTTTGATATAAAATTCATGAGTTATTACGTATACCTTCGTAATACATGGGTTTGCTGGAAAACCCCAA
The DNA here is from genome assembly GCF_000799465.1 of Psychroserpens sp. Hel_I_66. Lineage (NCBI taxonomy): Bacteria > Pseudomonadati > Bacteroidota > Flavobacteriia > Flavobacteriales > Flavobacteriaceae > Psychroserpens > Psychroserpens sp. Hel_I_66. The sequence continues at coordinate 3,253,624 of NZ_JUGU01000001.1, forward strand.
TTAATATTGGGAATCCTGTGTCAAAATAAATCCATCTGTTTTGAAATGAATCAAAATAGATTAAAATTAACAACATGGAAAAAGAATTGATTATTAGATCTAGTTCTGATATTGTTGATTTTGCCTTATTAAAAGATGGAAAACTTATCGAGTTACACAAAGATGAAGATGATAACAATTTTGCAGTTGGTGATATATTTATTGCCAAAATACGTAAAGCTGTTCCTGGTCTAAATGCTGCATTTGTTAATGTGGGTTATGAAAAAGATGCATTCTTGCATTATCATGATTTAGGTCCAAAATTACCTTCAGTTTTGAAATTCGTTAAACGTGTAAGCGCAGGTAGACATACCGATTTTTTACTGAAAAATTTTCAGTTTGAGAAAGATATAGACAAAAACGGAAGCATTGCTAACGTTTTAAAATCTAATCAATCTCTATTAGTACAAATTGTAAAAGAGCCAATTTCAACCAAAGGACCTCGTATAAGTAGCGAGTTGTCCATAGCAGGTCGTTATATTGTTCTCGTACCGTTTTCAGACCGTATTTCAATCTCTCAAAAGATTGAGTCCAAAGAAGAAAAAGAACGTTTAAAACGTTTGGTAAGAAGCATCACGCCTAAAGGTTTTGGAGTTATAATTCGTACTGTCGCAGAAGGCAAAAAAGTTGCCGAACTCGACAAAGATTTACAGAATTTGCTGAATAGATGGACAGCAATGTGTAGAAAACTAAATAAAGCACATCATCCTAGTAAGGTGTTGAGTGAAATGAACAAAGCCTCCTCAATTTTAAGAGACATCTTTGACGATTCATTCTCAGCCATTACAGTAGATGACGAATTGCTTTATGGACAGATTAAAGATTACGTGCAAGAAATTGCACCCAATAAAGAATCAATAGTTAAGATGTACAAAAATGGCGTACCACTTTATGAAAAGTTCGGAATAGAACGTCAAATCAAAACGTCTTTCGGTCGCACAGTCTCCATGGCAAAAGGAGCCTATTTGGTTATAGAACATACCGAAGCGATGCATGTTATTGATGTCAATAGCGGTAACCGATCTAACAAAGAAAAAAATCAAGAAGACACTGCCCTGGAAGTCAATATGATCTCTGCTTCAGAAATTGCTCGACAATTACGTTTACGTGATATGGGAGGCATTATCGTAGTAGATTTTATTGATATGAAAAGTGCAGGTAATCGAAAAAAATTGTTTCATCATCTTAGTGATGAAATGAATGATGACAAGGCAAAGCACAAGATTTTGCCACCCACTAAGTTTGGTTTAATACAAATTACCAGACAACGTGTTCGCCCAGAACGCAACATTAAAACAAAAGAAGACAATCCAAATGGTATTGCAGGTGAAGAAATTGAAGCACCAATTAAAGTGATTCAACGTATTACCCAAGACCTGGAGAGACTCTTCAAAAAAGACTATAAAAAGATAACGCTCAATGCGCATCCATTTATAGCAGCCTTTATAACCAAAGGGTTTCCATCAGTACGTTCTAAGTGGTTTATGGAACATAAAAAATGGGTAAAAGTTTTACCTAGAGATGCTTACACATATCTTGAATACCATTTTATTGATAAAAATGGTAAGGAAATCAAATAATATCTAAAACCCCTTTTCACTTTTGTGGAAAGGGGTTTTTGTTTTTAAATTAGTTTGTATTTTTTCTTCGGAATTTTTTTAACTAAAGTATATTTCCGAAGAAATCAAATCATGGCGCAGGATTAGGAATCTCTGCGTGAACTTCATTTATCGCTTTTAAAATATCATCACTTAATGTAATATTTACACTCTCAATATTTTCCTCAAGTTGTTCTATAGAAGTTGCTCCTATAATATTGCTGGTCATAAAAGGTCTGTCGGTCACAAACGCCAAAGACATTTGTGCCAAGGTCATATCATTATCCTCAGCAATCTTTAGGTAACGTTTTGTAGCTTCTGTACAGTTATGGCTACTGTATCTAGAAAACCTTGGGAATAATTTTAAACGCGAATGATCTCCTGCGGTTCCTTTTACATACTTGCCAGATAACACTCCAAAAGCCATTGGCGAATACGCTAATAAACCAATCTCCTCACGAATGGCAATTTCTGCCATATCCCCTTCAAAAACCCGATTTAATAACGAATATGCATTTTGGATCGTAATCATTCTTGGTAGATTATGAGCATTAGATTCTTCTAAATAGCGCATCGTTCCCCAAGCTTTTTCGTTAGAAATCCCAACATGACGAATTTTACCAGACTTAACAATTTCATCCAAACTATGGAGGATATCATTAAAGTTATCTTCCCATTTATCATTAGGTTTATGTTTGTAATCGCGTTCTCCAAAAGTATTAGTTTCGCGCTCTGGCCAGTGTAGTTGATATAAATCTATATAATCTGTTTTCAATCTTTTTAAACTGTCATTTACAGCATCATTAAGTGCTGCTTTGCTAAAACCGTTTGTTCTTATATGTGCTGTGTAATCTCCTGTACCAGCAATTTTACTTGCTAAAACTACTTTGTCACGATTTCCGGTTTTCTCAAACCAGTTTCCAATGATGCGTTCGGTTTCTGCATATGTTTTTTGTTCTGCTGGTACTGGATATAATTCTGCTGTATCAAAAAAATTAACGCCTTTGTCAAGCGCCAAATCCATTTGTGCAAAACCTTCGGCTTGGGTGTTTTGGTTTCCCCAGGTCATGGTGCCCAAACATATTTTACTAACTTTTATATCTGTTTTTGGTAACGTTGTGTATCTCATGTTTACTACCCGTGAAAACGGTAATCTTTTTAGTTAAATTTAATTACATGTAAATATAAACAGACCTTTCAGGTTTTTGAAATCTGAAAGGTCTAAATCTATGTTAAGGTTTTAAGTATGGGATGCGCACCAAGTGCGGGATGATAACCTATATATCATTCAACAACTTAGAAATCTCATCCAGCTTAGGTGTTAAAATTACCTCAATACGTCTGTTTTGAGCTTTACCTTCCGCAGAACTATTGCTCGCAATTGGTGCAAATTCACCACGTCCCGCTGCTGTTAAATTTTCTGGTTGTATGGATGGGTTTTCTCTCAATATATTTACGATTGCAGTTGCTCTTTTGGCAGATAGATCCCAGTTTCCGCTCAATTGGTCATTTCCTTTATATGGAACATCATCGGTATGACCTTCAATTAGTATGGCAATTTCAGGGTTTTCAGCCAATACTTCTCCCAATTGTTTTACAGCTTGCTTACCTTGGCTACCAACTGCCCAACTACCTGATTGAAAAAGTAGCTTGTTTTCCATAGAAACATAGACCTTCCCGTTGCGTTGCTCAACGGTTAATCCTTTACCTTCAAAATTGGTTAGCGCTTTGGAGATAGCATCTTTTAATTTACTCATGGCTGCATCTTTAGAAGCAATGACATTTTCTAGCTCTGCAACACGCTGCGATCTTGATTCTAATTCTTTTTTGAGTTTTTCTAATCGCGCATTTTCTGCGATTAAAGCTTGTTCTTTTGCTTCAAGCTGCGCTAGCAATTCTCTGTTCTTTTTTGAGTTTGCTGCAATGGAGGCACTACTGTTTTTTTCTAGGGCATTGTAAGATTCTTCAAGATTTTTATGCTCGTTAACTAAGGCTTTGTATTCACTTTCCCAAAGTTTGCTATCGGCCAATGCACTTTCATAGTCATCTTTTGTGTCTTTTAGCTCATTTTCAGCTTGATTTAAGGCAGTTTCTAAATCACGATTTTGATCAGATAAGCGTCTGTTATCTTTTTTTAGGTTTGTGTATTTGTCTTCTAAATCTGTATAGACTTTTTTTGATACACATGAGGTTGTTAATAGTAATGTTAGGGCTATTAATGGCAATTTTTTAAGCATGTTGTTTGATTTAAGTATAATTAATTTGGGTTTATTTTTATTATTTTAAATTTTGCTCAGATGTACAGTTTATTCTATCTCCAACAAAATCGGGCAATGATCACTGTGTACAGCATCTGTTAATATAACGCTTCGTTTGATATTATCTTGTAATGGTTCACTTACCATCCCATAATCTAATCGCCAGCCTTTGTTATTGGCTCTGGCGTTTGCTCTGTAACTCCACCATGAGAATTCTTGTTTTTCAGGATGTAAATGCCTGTATGAATCTATAAATCCGCTATCAATAAATTCTCCCAGCCATTCGCGTTCTTCTGGTAAAAAACCACTTACACCTTTCATTTTTGGGTTGTGGATATCAATTTCTTCGTGACAAATATTATAATCACCAAGTATAACTAAATTAGGATGCTCAACACGAAGCTCGTTTAAATACTGGTGAATCATGTTCATATATTCAAACTTATGGGATAAACGCGCATCGTTTGTTCCACTGGGCAAGTACATGCTCATCACAGAAATACCATCAAAATCTGCTCTAATGTTGCGACCTTCAAAATCCATGGATTCTATTCCGGTGCCATATTCTACATGTTTTGGTTCTGTTTTACTCAAAATAGCGACACCGCTATACCCTTTTTTTTGTGCACTAAACCAGTAATTGTATTTGTAGCCAGCATTTTCGATAACTTCAATATCTACTTGCTCTTTCATGGCCTTGATTTCTTGAAGGCAAACGACATCTGCATTGGTGAATTTTAGCCAATCGATCAAGCCTTTGTTCATAGCAGCTCGAACACCGTTGACATTGTATGAGATAATTTTCATGGTAATACGTTAAGGTTTCAGCTAAAATAAATAATACTGTACTTTTACACCATTATTTTAGGTCATTTTAACCATAAAATATTTTTCGTCTTTAGAAGTTTATATACTGAATGAAATTTACAATCACACTCATTTGTTTTATGCTGTCCTTTTGTGCTTTTGCGCAGGAGACAGCTTCTAATTATAGAACAAAAAAAGTAGTGGTTAGAGACTCAGTAAAAATTGATACGGTAAGCATCAACTCCAGCTGGTTTTTTCTTCGGAAAACAAATCAAACCCTTATTGACACGTCGTACTATAATGTGGACTTTGCCAAAGCTTTATTGACTTTCAAAAAACCTGTAGAAGTAGATTCCGTAGAAATATCCTATTTACGCTATCCAGATTTTTTAACCCGAAAATACGCGCAACTCGATGAAAATATTATTGTAGAAAATACAGATAATCTCCAGCGATTGTACAAGCTTAACCAATCTAATATACAGCGTAATTACCAACCTTTTGATGGGCTCAACACTTCAGGTAGTATTTCACGAGGAGTAACTTTGGGGAACAATCAAAACTCGGTTTTAAACAGTGAATTGGATTTACAGATTTCAGGTAAATTGAGTGATAAAGTCACACTTCGTGCCTCCATTCAAGATGCCAATATCCCATTGCAGGAAAGTGGTTATTCTCAACGTTTAGATGAGTTTGATCAAGTATTTATTGAACTTTTTAGTGACCGTTGGAATATTAGGGCAGGTGACATAGATTTGACCAATACCAACAGTTATTTTGCCAATTTTACAAAGCGTGTTCAAGGTTTGCAAGTCGCTGCAAATTTTGGTGATGAGGATTCAAAGACCAACATTTTTGCATCTGGAGCCTTGGTTCGTGGACAATTTACCACAAGCCAATTCACCGCTCAAGAAGGTAACCAGGGACCATACAAATTAACTGGACCCAATAACGAGTTGTTCGTGCTTATTGTCTCTGGCAGTGAAACCGTTTATGTGAACGGAATCCCAATTGAGCGTGGCGAAAACAAAGATTATATCATAGATTACAACGCAGGAGAGATCATTTTTAACTCTACGTTTCCTATTACTTCGGAAATGAGAATCACCGTAGATTACCAGTTTAGTGAACGAAATTTTTCTCGTTTTACAATTTATGGAGGCGGAACCTATGAATCTGAAAAATTGAAACTCGGTGTTTCTGTCTATTCCGAAGCAGATGCTAAAAACCAACCTTTACAACAAAATTTATCTTCGGAACAAGTAGAGATACTATCAAATGCAGGAGACGATATGTCACAGATGGTCGCACCTTCAGATGTGCCACAAGCTTTTGATGATAACCGAATTTTGTACCGAAAGGAATTTATTGGAGCAACCGAAATATTTGTGTTCTCAAACAATCCTGACGATGAACTTTTTAGCGTACGTTTTACACTGGTAGGCGCCAATCAAGGAGATTATATTTTAGTAAACAGCAATGCGGTCGAGAATATTTATGAATATGTTGCTCCAATAGCTGGCATTCCGCAGGGAAATTATGATCCTATTGTACGATTAATTGCTCCAGAAAAATTACAGGTCGCTGTAGTTAACGGACTTTACAAACCAACCGAAAAAACAGATGTATTTTTTGAATTGGCAGGAAGTAAAAATGATCAAAACCTCTTTTCAAATTTAGACGATAATGATAATAATGGATTTGCAGCTAAATTGAAATTTAATCAACAAATCATTAAAACAGATAGTCTTTGGAATTTAAATGCCTACGCAGATGCAGATATCATAAACAGGGATTTTAAAACCATACAACGTTTGTATAGAGCAGAGTTTAATCGTGATTGGAATTTAGAAAACCCACTTGGTAATCAAAATTTATTGACTACAGGAGTAGAATTGGTTCATGCAAAAAAAGGGATCGCAAACTATAAATTTGAGCATCTTAATTACTCTGAGAATTTTAATGGGAATCGACACAATATTTTTGCTAGTCTTCAGCTCAATAAGTTGAATGTTTTTTCAAATTCCAGTTTTTTGAGTAATAGCAGTAGTAATTCTACATCTACATTTTTGCGTTCGTTTAATCGTGTTATCTACAATTTTGATAAACAATGGGTTGGGACAAAAATTGCTTTAGAAGATAATGAGCAACGAGATCGTGAGACCGATTTACTGACCAATTTAAGTCAGCGTTTTAATTCTTACGAAGTATTTACGGGTTATGGAGATAGCACAGGTGTTTTTGTTGAGGTTGGCTACAAGTATCGGGTCAACGATAGTTTAAAAATGAATGAAAACGAAGTAAAACGCGTCAATACATCCAACACTTATTATGTGAAATCCAAAATCATTCAAAATACAAATACCAATTTGGGTCTGTTCGTAAATTATAGGGTTTTAAAAAATGAGGACGAGGACTTAGACAATGAAAACTCATTAAACTCAAGATTGAACTTCAATCAAAAATTATGGGATAATTTGGTATTGATTAGTACTGTATTTGAAACTAATTCTGGGACGTTACCACAACAAGATTTTACATACGTTGAGGTAGAACCAGGTCAAGGTGCTTATACTTGGATTGATTATAACGAAAACGGAATTCAAGAACTCAACGAGTTTGAAATTGCCCAATTTGCAGATCAAGGGGAATATATTAGAGTGTTACTTCCCAATCAGGTTTTTGTGAAGACGCACCAAAATAGGTTTAGTCAATCGTTGACTATAAACCCACAGCAATGGGCAGTTTCCGAAGAAAAGAGCAAAAAATTCTGGTCACATTTTTATAATCAAACTTCCTTTTTAGTAGATAGAAAAAATAGAAGGGAAGGTGAGGAGTTTGATTTGAATCCGTTTTCAACTTCCGAAGAAAATCAATTAGCCTTAAACAAAAGCATTCGTAATGTCCTGTTTTATAATAGAGGCAAACAGTTTTTTACGACCTCTTATACTTACTTGGCCAATACCAATAGAAATACGCTTTCAATTGGCTTTCAAGAGAATAAATTACAGAGTCATCAACTGCAATTCAACCATAAATTTTTCACCAATTGGCTTATTAATTTGCAATCTAGTTTTGAGACGAATGAGAATTTGAGTGAAAATTTTTCAACTAGAAATTACGAGCTAGAAGAAGTAAGATTTCAGCCTAAATTATCTTATATTTTTAATGAGAATGCACGTTTTGATGTGTTTTATCAATATACCTCAAAAGACAATGTTATTGGTAATATGGAGCAATTGCTACAAAATAATTACGGATTGTCATTTACCTATAATAATGCAAATAAAATTGCACTCACAGGAGAGGTTAACTATTTTAAAAATGAATTTACAGGTAATGCGAATACTCCTGTTTCGTACCAAATCCTAGAAGGACTACAGCCAGGAAATAATTTTACATGGAATCTTTTAGTCCAAAAAAAACTGACTAAATTTTTGGATTTAAATTTGAATTACTTCGGAAGGAAAACCGAAACTAGCAAAACCATTCATACAGGCACAGTGCAGTTGAAGGCTTATTTTTAATCTTTAATTATCTTTTTTATAATTTGGGATTGGTCCTTAAATGTAATTGTTAAAAAGTACACTCCAGATTTAAATTTTGAGAAGTCTATACCATTATTTGAGGATGCGTTTTCTGTATGATAAATAGTTTGTGACAATATGTTGAGAATGCTATAACCAAGGATTTGTTTGTTGGTTTCAACAAATAGCAAATTTTTAACAGGATTTGGAAATATATTCAAAGTATGATAATTAAACTCATCAACAGATAACGTGCTGGAGCCCTCTACAATATTTAAAGTTTGATTGATATCCAAATTATAAAAAATATCTTGAGTGCCACTTGGCCAATCTATTTTGAGATAATCTATGATAGTTGCAGTATTCAGTCCAAATAAAATAGAAGTTGAATTTTGGGACATGTAGCCCTCTCCATTATGGGTTTGCTTATATTGGATGTAATTATCTGCAGATAATTCAATTTTAGAACCTACACCATCTCTGTTGCTTTGAGTGCCTTCCAGTTTTATTTTTAGCCAATTATTATTGGCATCGTTTAAATTTTGCCATAAATCTACATTTTGATTGTTGGCATTTGTAACGATTATATCTGATAGGCCATCATTGTTAAAGTCACCTATTGCATTACAATAACTTTGTTTTTGATCATTTAGAAATCCAGCATTAGAAGGTATTTGAAACGAGTCTTCATCAATTCTTTCAAACATTACAGATGTATTTATAGATGGAATATTATATAATGAGCTACTCACGTATAAGTCCAAGTCAGTATCATTATCTGCGTCAAGAAAAACTGCTCCCCAGGTAAAACCACCATGTTCGCATCCAGTGATTTGAGCATAATCGGAAAATGTTTCATTACCATTATTTACTAATAGTACTGTATTGCCTCCATTTGTGACATAAATATCTATAAAGCCATCATTATTGTAATCTCCAACGGTTGTGGTCATGGCATTAATACCTAAATCAGTACCAGATGATGCACCAATTTCTGAGAACGTACCATCTCCATTATTTTTGTATAACTGATTTAAATTATATCCTTTGTCATTTGAGGTATAAATATCTAGCCAACCGTCATTATTTATATCCAAAAAGACAGAACAGAATGTCTGGTGTTTATCTGCGTCAATGCCAGCAATTACAGAAACATTTGTAAATGTGCCATCTCCATTATTTTTATAAAGAAAATTTGGAGTTGTAGTGGCGGTAGTTGCATCTTTACTACACAGAAAAACATCTAAAAACCCATCATTGTCATAATCTCCCCATGATGCGCCATTGGTAAAGATATTTGTTAAAGGAAAGCCTGAAGTTGAAGTAATATCTATTAATGTGAAATCACCTGTATTTTCAAAAAGTCTATTTCCATTGGTATTGCTAGTAATGAATAAATCTTTATCTCCATCATTATCAAAATCTACCCAATTAACCTGTTTAGTTTGATAGTTTAAGTTTATAATATTGAAATCTATATCTTCAAAAACACCATTATTGTTTCTAAAAAACTTAACGGGTTGACCGTCACCAGAAGCAAAAGTTAAATCATCCCATCCATCATTATCAAAATCAACAAAAGAAGCTCCACTCCCTAAATAAGGTGTCCCCACGGTATAGTTAAGACCTAAACTAGTGGCATTATTTTGGTAGTTAATTTGGCAGAATGAAAAGTAAGTTATTAGATTAATTAGAAATAAAAAGGGGTATTTCTTTATCATAATTTCAAATTTTTTAATATTTAAAAGTTGAAAAGCCAAAATACTAAAATTATGTTAAAACATAAATTATTTATGTTAATTTGAAGGTTTTGTTTGATATAAATTAGTTTAATAGTTAAATATGTAATTATATCGCTTTTATAAAGCGATATTCATATGATAAATTAATATATGCAACCTTATCCCCATTTTTGTATCATAAAATTGAAATAAAATTTAATAGTATTCCCCATTAATAATTTATTATCCTAATAACTTCGGAAAAAAATATGCAGCGGGATTTTTTGTAGAAGGTTTTTGTGTGTTTAGTTCTTATGATGTTCGAAATTCTTTTTTTTCTGAAAATGAATTTGATCTAACCATTGTAACTGAAGAAAAAACAGTGTTTGATTTAGTGACAGGGTTTGGTCTTTGAGGAAAATTACGTAATAAAAGGCGGATTTGATTTTGACTTAATTCTGATATTGGAAGAAATCTAATTAATTATGCTGAAAGTGACTTTCAGTTTGGATTTAATTTAGGTTACAGACTTTAATTGAAATATTTAATAAAAAAACTCCCAAATCTTAACGGTTTGGGAGTTTTTGAATTTCCGAAGAAAACATTATTTTACATTTTTTGTAACCAATGCTTTACATCTACTTCTTTTTTAATGATGTCCTTTAAATCTTCAATTTTAACACGTTGCTGCTCCATAGTATCGCGATGACGAATAGTTACGGTGTTATCCTCTAAAGTGTCGTGATCTACTGTGATACAAAAAGGTGTACCGTTAGCATCTTGTCTTCTGTAGCGTCTTCCTACTGCATCTTTTTCGTCGTAATCCACACTAAAGTCCCATTTCAAATCTTCTATGATTTGTCTCGCTATTTCTGGGAGACCATCTTTTTTAACCAATGGTAAAACTGCTGCCTTTACAGGCGCCAAAACTGCTGGTAATTTTAAAACAGTTCTTACACTGCCATCCTCAAGTGTTTCATCTTCGAGTGCGTTTGAGAACACTGCTAAAAACATACGGTCTAAACCAATAGAGGTTTCGAGTACGTAGGGTGTGTAGCTCGCATTATCTTCATGGTCAAAGTACTGAAGTTTTTTACCAGAGAATTCTTCGTGTTGTTTTAGATCGAAATCTGTACGTGAGTGGATGCCTTCTAGTTCTTTAAACCCGAAAGGGAATTTAAACTCTATGTCGGTTGCAGCATCTGCGTAATGTGCTAATTTTTCGTGATCATGAAAACGGTAATTATCTTGACCTAAACCTAAAGACAGATGCCATTTCATACGGGTTTCTTTCCAGTGGTCAAACCATTCTTTTTGTGTGCCTGGTTTGATGAAAAACTGCATTTCCATTTGTTCAAACTCGCGCATTCTAAAGATGAACTGTCTTGCGACAATTTCATTTCTAAAGGCTTTTCCGGTTTGTGCAATTCCGAAGGGAATCTTCATACGTCCTGTTTTTTGAACGTTCAAAAAATTCACGAAAATCCCCTGAGCAGTTTCTGGACGTAAATATAGATCCATTGCACTTTCTGCGCTGGCACCTAGTTTAGTACCAAACATGAGATTAAATTGCTTAACATCTGTCCAATTGCGAGAGCCTGTCATAGGATCTGCAATTTCCAATTCTTCTATAAGCGCTTTTACGTCTACAAGGTCTTCTTTTTCTAGAGATTGCCCTAAGCGTTTTAGGATGGTATCAATTTTTTCTTGATAACCAACAACACGTCCATTTGTAGTTATGAATTCTTCTTTGTTGAAAGCGTCTCCAAAACGTTTTTCGGCTTTAGATATTTCTTTATCAATTTTATTCTCAATTTTAGCGCAATAGTCTTCGACTAGCACATCTGCACGGTATCTTTTTTTAGAATCTTTATTGTCAATTAAGGGGTCGTTAAAAGCATCAACGTGTCCAGAAGCTTTCCAAGTTGTTGGGTGCATAAATATTGCAGCATCAATACCTACGATGTTTTCGTTCATTTGCACCATGGCTTTCCACCAATAGTCGCGAATGTTTTTTTTGAGTTCTGCTCCATTTTGAGCATAATCGTAAACTGCGCTTAATCCATCATAGATTTCGCTGCTTTGAAATACGTAACCATACTCCTTAGCGTGAGAGATTACTTTTTTAAATTGATCTTCGTTTGCCATATTGCAAAAATAAAAAACCGCTTCAATTAAATGAGCGGTTTTTAGAAATTTATATAGTGATACTTAATTTAAATTTACTTGAGTGCTTCCTAGTTTTCGGTCGGCGTGAAAAATAGAAATATAATATGATCCTTTTTCTAAGGGTTGTTCGTTAATATCTGCATCTACGTCAATACAAACTTCTACAACTTCATTATTATAATTCACAGTTTCTTTGGCACTATAGATTAAGGTTGAATTACCAAAATTTACAGATCCTTTATCTGCGACAACATTGTTTCTTGGATTTACAATTTGAACGTAGATTTCTTTTTCGCCAGCCTCTGTTAAAGAATTTTCAGCAAGAATAAAACAAACCTCAATATTATGAATGCGCTTTGCTTTAGTACTGAATCTTTTTGATCCTAAGAATTTTTCATAACCTTTAGCTTCAAAAGAGTTTGCAGTCAATAATGCACCTTTTTCTAAGCTTTCGTTTAAGTTTTTATTCTTTTTTACTAGACTAGAGTTTTCTCGTTGTTGCTTTCTTAATTCATTGAAAGCTAATAGTTTTTCTCGTTCTAAATCTTTATTTACTTGATCTAAAGAATCTACGGTTTTAAATAAAGTCTTATTTTTAAGCCTAAGATTATATAGTTGTTGTTTGAATTTTGCAAGAATTGAAAGGTCGCTGCGTACTACTCTAAGAGAATCTAGAGTTAATTTGGTCGCTCGTTTAGCGTCTTCCAGTTGGGAAGTAATCAGATCATTTGAAATGGAAACGTCATCATAGCGTGAGATCATTTGGGACAATTCACTTTCAACTAGTTTCTTTTCTTGTTCTAAAAATTGCTGATGCGCTGCAATGGATTGATAACTTGTAAAACTATAAATAGTTAAAACTGCGACCGCAATTATTAAAGAACCAATAATTAATCTGTAGTTAAATAATTGAGGGTTAACTATCATTATTAATTTTGTTAATTAATCTTGCGAAACTAAAGAATATGCAAGCAAATCCTTATTTTAATCGTTGAAATGGTAAAAAACTTGTTAAACTTATTTTTTCCGCAAATTTGTCGGGCATGCAGTAACATTTTGTCTGATAACGAATTACATATCTGTACAGATTGTAGGCATCAGTTACCCTTAACTAATTTTCATCAAGAAAAAGATAATGCAGTCCATAAAATGCTTTATGGAAGAATAAAATTAGAGCAAGCTACAGCACTGCTTCATTTCTCAAAAAAAGGTATTGTGCAACAACTCATGCATAATTTAAAGTATAGGGGTCATGAAGAAATTGGCCTTTTTTTAGGAGAATGGTTGGGTGAAGAATTAAAACATATTAATGGATACTCAAATATAGATGTCGTAATTCCCGTACCGCTTCACAAACAGAAACTTAAATCTAGAGGTTATAACCAGGTGGATAATTTTGGTATTGCGATTGCCAAAGCTTTGGGTGCAGAGTTTAACTCTTCAGTATTAATAAAAACAACCAATACAAAAACCCAGGTTTTTAAAGACCGTTTAAAGCGAAATTTTAATGATAATACTAACTTTAAAATCGTAAACGGAAATACTTTAGAAAACAAACACATCTTAATCGTTGATGATATTATTACAACTGGTGCAACTATAGAAGATTGTGCTAATAGGTTGCTAGAAATAAAAGGGATTACCTTGAGTTTGGCTACAATGTCAATTACAGATTAAAACGAAGTTAATTGTTTTGATGATACATAGGTTTATTGTTAATTTGTTGAAATTTCAAGCTCATATGCGCAAAAAAGTTTTACAAAGCTTAGTACTGTTAGTCATGATTTCTTTAGTGATAAGTTGTGCCAATAGAGGCACGCCAGATGGAGGTCCTAAAGATGACGTTGCTCCTTTGATCATAAGATCGTCTCCAGAGAATATGACAACAAACTTTAAGGGTGATGAAATTAGAATTTATTTTGATGAGTATGTAAAGATCAAAAATCTTAGAAAACAACTTATTATTTCCCCTCCAATGGATCCAGAACCTACGGTTACACCTTTGGGTACAGCAAGTAAATACATCACAATAAAAATAAATGATACGTTAGATGACAATACAACCTATGCTTTTAACTTTGGTCAAAGTATTGTAGATAATAATGAAGAGAATCCTTACGATTATTACAGATATGTGTTTTCTACAGGTGATTATATCGATTCATTATCGGTAAAAGGTCAAATTTTAGATGCTGAAAATAGAGCGACAGACACCTTCGTATCTGTCATGTTGTTTGAAAAAGACTCCACGTATACAGACTCCATAGTTTATAAACAAAAACCAAAATATATTACCAATACTTTAGATAGTTTGACCACTTTCAGTATTGATAATATTAGAGCGGGAACCTATAAACTTGTGGCTTTAAAGGACGAAAATGGAAACTTCACATTTCAGCAGGACAAAGATAAAATAGGGTTTTACGAAGATTTTATTACCGTACCTTCAAATGAGACTTACAACATAAAATTATTTAAGGAAGAACTAGAATTTGATGCCAAGAGACCACGCCAGGTAGCTGGACAAAAAATAGCATTTGGTTACGAAGGAGATTATAACTCTATGAGAATAGAATTATTAGAAAATAAACCAGAAGGATTTAGCAGTAGAATCACCAAAGATCCCAATGCAGATACGCTTTATTATTGGTACAAACCCAAGATAGAAGCAGACTCAACAACATTTTTAGTAACAAATAAAACGTTTTTAGACACGCTTAAGCATAGGTTTAGAACTATAGATAAAGACACTCTAGTAGTAAAAATGGTGTCCTCCAGCACATTGGCTTTTAGTGAGGATTTACAAATTACCGGAACTATCCCTTTTGAAAAAATAGATGAAAAACAAATTAGTATTATAGATAAGGATTCCTTGGATGTCAATTTCAATGTCGCTTATGATAGTCTAGCCAATATGTATAGCCTCAAATTTGACAAGCAAGAATCCCAGCAATATAAAGTAAAAATGCTTCCTGGCGCTTTAGAGGATTTCTTCGGAAATGTTAACGATACACTCAACTACAGCGCTAAAACAAAATTATATTCCGATTATTCCAACATCAGAATAACACTTCGAAACATGACCTATCCAGCCATAGTACAATTGGTAACCGAAAAGGGAGAAGTCAAATATGAAAAATTTGCTACAGAAGATCGATTATTCGACTTTAGAAACCTTACACCCGGAAGTTATTATTTAAGGGTCATTTTTGATGCCAACGGAAATCAAAAATGGGACTCTGGAAATTATTTAAAACAAATACAACCAGAGCGCATTAGTTACAAAACAGAAATTATTGAAGCCAGAGCCAACTGGGATCCTGTAGAAGAATTTACGCTTCTAGATTAAATTGATCTCTATCATTTAAAAAGCCAAGTTTTTCTCTGTACTGGCTTATATGTTCTTTATTGAGCGTTATTATTTCTGTGGCTTCTTTATCTTTTTCAATCACATCTATGCGATTGCCTAAAACATCGTAAGCTCCAGAATTTCCCGAATATTCGTAACCATTTCCATCTAAGCCTACTCTGTTAACACCAATACAGTAGCTCATATTTTCTATAGCCCGAGCTTTAAGCAAAGTATCCCAAGCATCGACCCTAATTTTTGGCCAATTGGCAACATAAAGCAAAAGATCGTAATCGTTTGTGTTTCTTGCCCAAACAGGAAAACGCAAATCATAGCAAACAAGTGGGCAAATCGTCCAACCTTTAAAATTTATAATTAATTTTTTAGTTCCAGCTCGATAGACTTTGTGCTCGCCTGCCAGTGTAAACGTGTGTTTTTTATCGTAGTGTTCAATTTTGCCATCAGGAAAGACAAACAACAATCTATTAAAGAACGCATTGTTTTCCTGTACAACCATACTGCCAGTAATTGCAGCATTTTTAAGTCTTGCCATTTTTTGCAACCATGATACAGTACTGCCAGTCATGGTTTCAAAAACTTTATCTGCATTCATTGTAAACCCAGAATTAAACATTTCTGGAAGAATAATAAGATCTACAGATTCTAAAATTGCACTAATTTTATTAGTGAAATTAATTCTGTTTTGCTCTGGATTTTCCCAAACAAGGTTTGATTGTATTAAAGCGACTTTGAGTTGATTGTTCATAATTTAAAAATACGAATTATACCGCAAATAAAAGGGTCTGGCGGGAGTAAAAAAAATCCACATTAGTCATATTTCGATATAACTAATGTGGAGGTTTCAATAATGTATTCAACCTAAAGTTTTCCTTTAGTCTTTTCTACATCTTCTTTGAGGTCTTTTATTTTCTCTAGCCACTTTTCTTCCTCGTTAGGTGAGAGTTTTCCTTTACGCTTTAATTTTTCGTATTTTTTTTGAGCATCTGAAAGTTCTTTATTTGCTTTTTCAAATTTATCTTGCGCTCGCAGTTTTTTCTTTAATTCCTTTTCTGCTCTTTTTGCTTCTTTTTCAGCTTTTTTCTGGGCTTTTTCTGCTTTTTCCTTTTCTTTTTCTAGTTTTTCAGCTTCTTTCTCTTTCTTTTTCGCCTCTTTTTCTGCCTTTACTTTTTCTGCCATTTTTTCGTTGATGATTCTTGCAGATTCTAAAATTGATGCAGATTCTTCCATGCTTAAAGTTGCTGTCACATCCTTGCCATCCACAAAGATTTTATCTTTTTTGACTTCGTAAGTCTTTCCGTCTTTTTCTACCTCTTGAGCATTAATGGTAATACAACATGCTAAAAGTATAACCAGCGTGATGAGTTTTTTCATTTTATATTATAATTTATCCAGTTTATCTTTCGCTTCTTTGACTTCTTGTTTCAGGTCATCAAGCTTTTCTTTCCAGTCCTCTTCATCATTTGGAGAAAGTTTTCCTTTCTCTTTTAATCTTTCATATTTGTTCTGCTCACTTTCTAACCGCTTTTTAGCTTTCAAAAAGTCTTCTCGAGCATCTTCTTTTTCTTTAAGTTTGCGCTCTAACTCTCTTTGCTTTGCCTCAACTTCTTCTTGTTTTTGCTTTGCTTCTTTTTGAACACGTTCTAACTCTTGTTCTTTCTTTTCTAATTCTTTTTGAAGTTTTTCAGCAGCTTTGGCAGCGTCTCTTTTTTCGTTGAGAATATCGTTGATGTTGTTTATTTCTTCGTTTGATAAGCTTTCGGTAACATCAACTCCTTTGTTTTTATAACTGTTGCCTTTGACTTCGTAAATTTTTCCGTCGTCTGTGATCACTTGTTCGCTACTGCCACAAGATGCTAATATGGTTAATAATACTATCAAAATTGTATTCTGAAATTTCATTGTGTTTAATTTAAGGTTCTATATAAGTAAACACAAAATTAGTTTGAAAGTCACGCTTTTATAAAAGATTTAACGTTTATATAGTATTAATAATTTCCGCAGCCTTCTTTAAAGTGTCTTCTGTTTTTGCAAAACAAAAACGCAATACCTTGTCGTCACGTTGATTATCATTAAATACAGATAATGGTATAGCTGAAATGCCATTTTCTACCGTAAGACGTTTTGCGAAATCGGTGTCTTTTTCCGAAGTAATTTCAGAAAAATTCAACACCTGAAAATACGTCCCTTTTGAGGGTGTAAACGTAAATCTCGAATCTTTGATAAGATTTAAAAACACATCCCTTTTTTTTTGATAAAATTGAGATAATTTTAAATAGTGATCCGGGTTAGTGAGATAATCTGCCAATCCTTTTTGTGTGGGATGGTGAACCGAAAATACATTAAACTGGTGTACATTTCTAAAGGCTTCCATTAAATCTTTAGGAGCGCAGCAGTAACCAACCTTCCAACCTGTATTATGGAATGTTTTACCAAATGAAGCGGTGATGAAACTTCGTTTTTTTAACTGCGGAAACAGGCAAGCGCTTTGGTGTTGCTCTCCATCAAAAATGATGTGCTCATACACTTCGTCACTTAAAACGATGATGTTTGTACCCTCTGTAAGCTCTTGGAGCTTGAGTAAGTCTGCTTTACTCATAACGGTTCCGCTGGGATTGTGTGGTGTATTAATGATAATCATTTTGGTATTATCATTAATGGATTTCTCAACGTGATTCCAATCAATACTGTAGTCTGGGTCTTTTAAAGAAATGGCGATTGGCTTTGCGCCATTGAGCTGTATTGCGGGTTCGTAACAATCGTAGGCAGGTTTAAATAAAATGACTTCGTCACCTTGCCTTACAAAGGTTGAAATAATAGTAAATATGGCCTGGGTTGCACCAGCGGTAACCGTAATTTCAGTTTCTGGATGATAGGAAGTGTTGTATAGCAACTCAAATTTTTTGGCGATGGCTTTTCTTAATTCCGCATTTCCAGCCATTGGAGCATATTGGTTATATCCAGAATTCATAGCTTTTGAAACAGCATCAATTAATTTTTGGTCACTTTTAAAATTTGGGAAACCTTGAGATAAATTGATTGCATTGTGCTGGTTTGCCAATGCGCTCATGACAGTGAAAATAGAAGTTTCTACGCTTGTGAGTTTTGGTTTGAGTTGCATCTTGTAAAGATACGAAAATGGACAATTTATAGCGAATACAAAACAAAACCGATGCTCAAATTCGTGAACGAGCAGCAAAACCTATAATCATTATTAAAAATGTGGGTTGCAAGGAGCTATAGGCATATTGGTTACAGGGTATTAAGATTGCCAATCTATGTATACCAGCACATCGTTAATGCAGCGTTTGAGGTCTTTTTTAACTTCACTTTCCCAAAATCTAAATACAGTAAATCCAAGATCTTCTAATTGAGAATTGACCTCACGATCGCGCTGCATGTTGCGCTCAATTTTTGGGATCCAGAAATCTCGATTGGTTTTTAACATCTCTTTTCTCTCATTCCAATTGTAGCCATGCCAAAATTCACCGTAAATAAAAATCGCGAGCTTGTATTTCTTAATACTAACATCTGGTCTACCTGGAATTTTCTTACTGTCTACACGATAACGCACGCCTTTTTTCCACAGTTCTTTTCTAAATAATAATTCTGGTTTTGTGTTTTTGCCACGAATTTTGCTCATGATTTTTGAGCGCTTCTTGGTGGTATAAAAACCAGATTCTTCATTGAATCTAGGGACTTTTATTTTCTCTTCGGAATATGGCATAGCATCTATTAAAATACTATTTTTTTAGGAATCAACGTTTTCCAATCTCTAAAAGTTCGTCCCATTGGGTAGTATATCTTGGGCTACGATGCTCTTTAATAAGAGCCCATTCTTTTTCACGATTGCCAACAGTGGCTAGTTTGACTTTGTTTTTTCCAAATTTGCTATTCAAGCTATCAATGACGTTGGTAATGTCTTTGCCTTCAATTTTGCTACATGTATCAAAAAGGCTCATCTGGATTTCGGTCTCAGGCACTAACCCTAATAAATTGACACCTACTTTTTTATAGCGATAACCTTCTTTAAAGATTGCTTTTAAACCAACCAGTGCTTTTTGGGTGAGTGCAATAGTGCTATTTGTGGGTTTGCTAAGCGTTAAAATAATTTTATTATGGTATTGCTTATCTGTATTGCTGTGATAGTTGGTTTGTAAAAAAATTTCAATTTGCGAAGCAGCAGATTTTTGCTGTCTTAAGAGATCTGCGACTTCAGCAACATAATAACTGCAAGCTTCTTCAATAAGTGTATAATCGGTTAATTTGTAACCAAAGGATTTTGCGGTCCCTATGCCTTTTTTTGCTGTTAATTCTGTGTTTAATGTTAAGCACTGTACGTTGTTTAATTCTCTCCATAGCCTTTCTCCAATAACGGTCATTTCCTTTCTCACCCATTCTACAGGCATATTGGCAAATTCCAATGCGTTAGTTTTTCCTGTCTTTTCTATTCTAATAGTATGCTTTTTGCCAATGCCCCAAATATCCTTGATTTTACAATTTTGGAGTAAGTGTTGTCTTTTGCTTTCGGAATTCACAACATAAATATTATTATTCTCAGGTATTTTTTTAGCAAACTTATTGGCTATTTTTGAGAGTGATTTTGTTTGTGCAACTCCAACACCTACTGGGATTCCCGTATTTTTATAGATGGTATTTTTTATTTTTTTTGAGATGTCTTCAAGCTCATCATTTTTATAATGGGAAAGATCAATAAAGCTTTCGTCAATACTGTATTCTTCAACTATGGGAGAAAATTCTTTTAAGGTGTCCATCACTCGTCGTGAAAGGTCACTGTAAAGTGTATAATTAGACGAAAAACAAACCACATTATTATCGTCTAATATTTTTTTTATCATAAAAGCAGGATGAAACATTGGGATGTGAGTCAATGCTTTAGCTTCTTTATTGGCAGCAATAATACAGCCATCATTATTGCTTAAAACAACTACGGGTTTGTTTTTTAAATCTGGTCTAAACACCTGTTCGCAAGAGGCGTAAAAGCTATTGCAATCTATTAGGGCAATCATATCACAGATTTTATGATATAGGTGATAACTCCCCATACTTCTACTGGACTGTCTAGGGGTTTTTCTATTTTTTTTATAAGAAAAGAACCATCTTCATTGAATAAAACCAATTGCTCTTTTTTTGGAGTGAGTGATTTATCTATAATCAAAACATCATTTTTGAGGATGCCATTTTGCGAAAACGCATCATCTACAACTCTAACAAAAAATGTAGCAGAACTATTACTTACTAAAGCTTCGTTTAAATCTATTCTTGGTTCATTGTAATGAGTAGCAGGACTAGAGAAACCGGTTTGTGTAGGTCTTGCCACACGATGGTTTTGAGTAGATCTTTTTATGTAGTATGTTTGATTCAAGGCTGATATTTTTGTAAAATTACAAAAAATAATAGGTGCCTATTAAGTTTTTTTCACAATTAACATTTAATTGCAATCAAAGAAGTCAAGTTTATTTCGAGGTAATATCTCTTATGATTTTCAAATGGTGATTGGTATGAATCATTAAAAATCTATAGATTTTAGGTGTTTTTATATTTCCGAAGAAAGGATGATTGAAATATGAATTCTTTTCTAACGTGGCTATGCTATTGACATTAGATTCTGCTAATTGAATTTGCGAAATAAGGTCTTCCTTAGAAATAACCTCAGGTGGTATAACATGTTTTGGAGCTTTCGCTTTTCCGCGAGGAAAAAATCCAAGTGTAAAAAATACTTTTCCCAGAAGGCTAAAATTGTCTTCATAACTTTTTGGGTCTGATTGCTGAAGCGACTCGCTTACTTTATTAATCACTTTAAGGCTATGGTCTATGTGCCAAGCAACATTGCTCTTGGATATTTTTGGGTTAGAAAATTCGCGATTTTCTATGTGTGACTCTAATGTTGCAATTGCACGATTTAATTTTTCCAAACTCATTTGTGGTATTTTGGTGAAGTTAAGAAGTTAATCGTTAAAAAAAGAAAACCCAAACTCTCATTTGAAAGTTTGGGTTCAAAAATATCATATGATGCTAAAGCAAGTTCAGCAAACGTGTATTTAATTAGTAGCGGTAATGCTCTGGTTTATAAGGTCCATCAACAGTTACTCCAATGTAGTCTGCTTGATAGTCTTTAAGCTCTGTAAGCTCAACACCAATTTTCTCTAAGTGTAATTTAGCCACTTTTTCATCTAAATGCTTAGGTAACATGTATACATCATTTTCGTAATTATCACTATTTTTCCATAACTCAATTTGAGCTAAAGTTTGGTTTGTGAATGAATTACTCATAACGAAACTTGGGTGACCAGTGGCACAACCAAGGTTTACTAAACGACCTTCGGCAAGTACAATAATATCTTTACCATCAATTGTATATTTGTCAACTTGAGGTTTGATAGTGTCTTTGGTATCTCCATAGTTTTTGTTCAACCAAGCCATTTGAATTTCATTATCAAAATGACCGATGTTACAAACGATCGTTTTGTCTTTCATTGCTTTAAAATGCTCATCACGAACGATGTCTTTATTTCCTGTAGTTGTAATAACGATATCAGAATTTCCAACAACAGTTTCTAGTTTTTTAACTTCAAAACCGTCCATTGCAGCTTGAAGTGCGCAAATTGGATCAATTTCAGTAACCGTTACAATACTACCTGCACCTTTAAAAGACGCAGCAGTACCTTTACCAACATCACCATAACCACAAACGGTTACACGTTTTCCAGCAAGCATGAGATCTGTTGCACGACGAATTGCATCTACAGCAGATTCCTTGCAACCATATTTGTTGTCAAATTTAGATTTTGTAACAGAGTCATTCACGTTGATTGCAGGCATTGTTAACGTTCCGTTTTTTACACGCTCGTATAGACGGTGAACACCAGTTGTAGTTTCCTCAGAAAGCCCTTTGATCCCTGGTGCTAGCTCTGGATATTTATCCAAAACCATATTTGTTAAATCTCCACCATCATCAAGAATCATATTTAATGGCTTACGATCTTCTCCAAAAAATAACGTTTGCTCAATACACCAATCAAATTCTTCTTCGGTCATATCTTTCCAAGCGTAAACAGCAGTTCCAGCATCTGCAATAGCAGCAGCAGCTTGATCTTGAGTAGAGAAAATGTTACAAGAACTCCATGTAACCTCTGCTCCTAAAGCTTGTAAAGTTTCAATTAAAACAGCAGTTTGAATGGTCATGTGAAGACATCCTGCAATACGAGCACCTTTTAAGGGTTGTTCGTTATTGTATTCTTCACGAAGACTCATCAATCCTGGCATTTCAGCTTCCGCTAATTCGATTTCTTTTCTTCCCCAAGCAGCGAGAGACATGTCTTTCACTTTGTTAGGCACGTAAGTCGTAGTTTTTGTACTCATTTATCTTTTTACTTTGTTTATTAATTAAGTTTTGCCTTTGGCTTAAGCGCTTAAAATAACTAAATTCGCTATCATAAATAATGTAAATTCGCCTTAGGCGATGCAAAGATAACCATTAAGTTTCAGATATTTAAATGCCACTTTATAAAACTATCGCTCCAAATTCACAAACTACTGTTAAAATCTGGAAGATTACAGAGTCTTACAGTGAGTTAATGGCTCCATTAGATTTAAAGCCCAAAAGTTTAGAACGTGTTCTAGGCATGAAAAGTGAACTGCACCAACGCGGGTTTTTAAGTGTGCGCCATTTATTGAGAAGTTTTGGTTACACAGATCAAGATTTATATTATGATGACAATGGCAAACCACATTTAAAGGATGGTAAGCATATCTCGATAACCCATTCTTTTACGTTCTCTGGGGTTATTATTTCTTCTTCGGAAATTGGCATTGACATAGAAAAGCAGAGAGATAAAATTGCGATCATCGCTAAGAAATTTGTTGATTATGAGTTCAATTACCTCTCTGAAACTGATGAAGAATACGTCAAAAAGCTAACCGTAATCTGGGGAATAAAAGAATCACTATACAAGTTGTTCGCAACTCCAGGTATGCTGTTTAGAGAACATTTCTTGGTCATTCCGTTTATGCTTGAAGACGGAGAAACGGTTGCTTGGATAGATTATAAAGACAAAAAATACAGATTTAGCACTCATTTTTTAGAATTTGAGGGATTTACTTGTGCTTTTGTGACGACATAGTTGTTAGACGAGAGACGAGAGAAAATAGAGAAAAGAGAATAGATAAGTTGGCAGAAAAAAATTCCATATATAGTTGTTTAATTAGTTCGATTTCCGATGGGAAAAAGCTTTTGGCGGTTTTAGTTGACCCTGACAAAATGGTGATTGAAAACGTTTCGGGTTTTATCAAAAAAGTGAATCAATCTATCGCAACACATATTTTTGTTGGCGGAAGTACTGTAAATATTAATGCTACGGAAATTTTAGTGCTCGAAATAAAAAAGCACACTAAATTACCAATTATACTTTTTCCTGGCGATGTATCACAAATCACTAATCATGCCGATGCGTTGCTATTTCTATCATTAATTTCTGGTGATAATACAGAGTATTTAATTGGGAAACATATCAAAGCAGTTTCAAAATTGAGAGGTTCTAAATTGGAGGTGATCCCAACGGGTTATTTGCTCATTGAGAATGGTAGGCCTACTTCCGTAGAAAAAGTAACCCAAACCAAGCCTATGTCTACAAGTAGTGTTCAAAACATTATTGATACCGCAAAAGCTGGTGAGTTGTTAGGGATGAAACTTGTCTATCTCGAAGCAGGAAGTGGCGCATTACAACCTGTGCCATTAGAAATCATTAGTTTTGTAAAGCGAGAACTAAATATCCCATTAATTGTTGGTGGCGGAATTAGAACTAAGCAACAACTGGAAAACGCATACAACTCTGGAGCAGATCTAGTAGTCATAGGAACCGCTTTTGAGGATGACGAGGCGTTTTTTGATGACCTACGAAATTAATTGGTCACGCTGAACTGGTTTCAGCATCACATAATTTGAAAGTCAAATTATGAATTCAGTTTAAACAAAAAAGCTTCTGCCTTTGCAGGAAACATTATGAACATATCGGTAGAATTGACATTGACACCATTGCACGACAATTACGAGCCTGCAATTATCCATTTTATTAAGAAATTGCGAGCATCTAATTTAAAAGTACTTGAGAACCCTTTGAGCACTCAGGTGTATGGCGATTATGATGAAGTGATGAAAATATTAACCATAGAAATAAAAGAGGCGTTCGAGTTGATAGAAAGAGGGCTGTTGCAAATGAAAATAGTAAAATCTGATCGTTACGATTATGAACCACATTTTTGAGTTCTTTTTTGGCCAATATTACGACTATTCAACAATAGATATCTCATTAGAGATCATAGCGGTCATTTTTGGATTTCTATCCGTTTGGTTCTCCAAGCAAAACAGGATTTGGGTTTTTCCAACGGGCATGATTAGCACCGCAATATTCGTTTACCTCCTTTTAAAATGGGAGCTATTGGGTGATATGATGATCAATATTTATTATTTCATAATGAGTGTTTACGGTTGGTATATCTGGACCAGAAAAGTGGATGCATCCCATGTCACCCCTATCTCTCAAACCACCCAAAAAGAAAAACAAATAGGTGTCGTTATTTTTATTGCTACACTGTTGTTTGTTTTTGCGGTTTACAAAATCTTTGATAAGTGGACGAGTTGGGTGGCCTATGTGGATACATTTACAACCGCCATATTTTTTGTTGGCATGTGGTTGATGGCGAGACGAAAAATAGAAAACTGGATCTTTTGGATTATTGGAGACATCATTTCTGTACCGCTCTATTTTTATAAAGGATTTACATTTACCAGCTTTCAATATTTAGGATTTACAATCATTGCCATTTTTGGCTATTTAGCATGGAAGAAAAGCTTAAACAAATCAATAACATTAGCCCAAACTGTATAAAAATTGTTTTATACGGTCCAGAATCTACAGGTAAATCGTCTCTTGCAAAAGAATTGGCGAGTTGGTACAATACAGTCTATGTAAAAGAGTTTTCTCGTATATATGCTGAAGCTAAAGCACAAAACAATGAGCTTTTAACAAGTGAAGATGTCCTGCCAATAGCTATCGGGCAAATAGCTATGGAAAACCATCAACTAAAAACAGCTAATAAATTGTTGATTTGCGATACAGATTTATTGGAAACAAAAGTATATTCGGAATATTATTACGATGGTTTCTGTCCAGATGCTGTAGTAAGGTATGCTTATCTAAACACATATGATTTGTATTTTTTAACTTATATTGACACACCTTGGGAAGCAGATGGCATTAGGGACCAACCCAAAAATAGATTGAAATTATTTAATCTTTTTCAAAAAGAATTGATAAATACCAAAAAGCCATATGTTTTGGTAAAAGGAACATTTGAAGAACGATTAAACCTATGTAAAACCCAAATTGATAACCTATTAAAAAAAGAGCATTGAATTTTACGCATAAAGACATACAACAAATAGAAAATAAAGGATTAACCGTTAAAAAAGTTGAACAACAAATCAATTTGTTTGAGAACGGATTACCTTTTGCAAATCTGGTTTCAGAAGCTACAATAGATAACGGAATATTAAAACTATCAAACAAAGAAGAAGACAATTACATTTCTAAGTTTAATGATAAACGGGACAACATATCTATTTTAAAATTTGTTCCTGCATCTGGTGCTGCAACTAGGATGTTTAAGTTTTTGTTCACTTTTTTGGAGGAATATATTATAGAAAAAGGAAGTATAAACTCATATATTAACAAGACCAAAAACAAAGATCTGTCTATCTTTTTTGTGGGATTAGAGAAATTTCCTTTTTACCACATTGTAGTCAATAGATTGCAGGATATGTATCCAAACTTTGAAGACAGAACTATTAATGAGCAAGGTCTTAGGTTTGTTCAAACCATGTTGGATAGTGATAAATTAAACTACGGTAATTCTCCAAAAGGGTTGCTTCCTTTTCATGAATATAAAAATCAGGTGATTTCTACTGCTTTTGAGGAACATTTGTATGAATCTGCATTATATGCTTCAAATACAAAAGCAGCAAAATTACATTTTACAATTTCTGAAAAACACAGTCACATATTTGATGAAGAGTTTAAAAGAATTGAAAAACATGTAGAAGATAAAACAGGTTGCAAATTTGATATTTCGTTTTCTTACCAAAAAGAGTCTACAGATACCATATCGGTAAACTCAAAAAACAAACCTTTTAGAGAAGATGATGGGTCACTCCATTTTAGACCCTCTGGTCATGGCGCACTCATAGAAAATCTTAATGATTTAAATGCAGATATCGTGTTTATCAAAAACATTGATAATGTGGTTACGAAAAAATATAAAGAAGAGGTTGCCAAATACAAAAAAGTTTTGGCAGGTATTCTTTTAGAGGTTCAGGAGATGGCTTTTAATTATCTTAAAATTCTTGATATAGGCGAGATTTCCGAAGAAAAGAGTATAGAGATAGCTAAGTTTTTGGTGAATAAATTAAATGTAAGAATTAGCCTCGAGTTCGAAAAATACTCACGTAAGTATCAAATAGAATATTTAGCTGAAAAATTAAATCGCCCTATTCGAGTCTGCGGAATGGTAAAAAACGAAGGCGAACCTGGAGGAGGTCCTTTTTGGGTTAAGGACGAAAGCGGGAATATCTCACTTCAAATTATCGAGTCTGCCCAAATCAACAAAAAAAGCAAGCGCCAAAAGGAAATATTAACTGGAGCTACACATTTTAATCCTGTAGATTTAGTCTGCGGAATCAAAAACCATAAAGGCGAAAAATACGACTTAAAAAAGTTTGTAGATCAAAAAGCAGCGTTCATTACCATGAAAACAAAAACAGGAAAAGATATAAAAGCCCTAGAACTTCCTGGATTATGGAACGGTAGCATGGCAAACTGGAATACGATATTTGTTGAGGTACCTCTAATTACTTTCAATCCTGTAAAGACGGTGAATGATTTACTAAAAGCACCACATCAAATAAAGTAAAAAATGTCATGTTTGATGAAGTAGCCATTTTAAATGAGTTGAGTTTTAAGTTCGTTAGAAGCTCTGGAGCAGGAGGACAGCACGTTAATAAAACATCATCTAAAGCAGAACTTACATTTGATTTAGACAACTCACAATTTTTAGATGATGGCCAGAAAGAGCTCCTCAAAACGAATTTGCAATCTCGGCTAACAAAAGAAAATATTCTCATTTTACAATGTGGAGAAAGTAGAAGTCAGCACAAAAATAAGTCAATAGTTATCCAACGCTTTTTAGACTTGATTAAAGAGAATTTAATAGAGGAAAAAGATCGTATTCCCACCAAAATCCCAAGAGCTGTGGTTAGAAAACGTTTGACGAACAAACGCAAAACTTCAGAAAAAAAAGCAAATAGAAAACCTCCAGAAATCAATTAAAAAAAATAATCAATTATCAATTGGCAAACGAAAAATCTATTTTATCTTTGCACAGTTCTCAAAAAAGGGGTGCCTATTATCGGCTGAGATCATACCCATTGAACCTGGGCAGGTAATGCTGCTAAGGAAATATAACGTAATGCTAAACTTGTTTTAGCATCACATAAACTAATTATTAACTAAGAATAATTACCTCTTTTTATTCGATTATAAATTTATAGTCGTAATGAAAATTTTATTCAAAAAACTGTCACTTCGAGCAGAGTCGAGAAGTCTCAAAAAACAATTTATTTTTACATTTTTAATCTTGAGCTGTATGTTAAGTTTTGCTCAAGAAAAACAGCAAGATTCTACCAAAACCGAAAAACTAGACGAAGTTCTAGTCAAAGCAGTAAGAGTAGAAGCTACATCACCAATTACCCACACCAACGTCACAAAAAAGGAATTGGCAAAACGTAATTTAGGACAAGATATTCCTGTTCTTTTAAATTATCTCCCATCTGTCGTCACAACTACAGATGCTGGTGCAGGAGTGGGTTATACAGGTATTCGGGTGCGTGGTATCAATGCACAATCCACAAATGTGACCATTAATGGTATACCTTACAACGATGCCGAATCTTTAGGCACGTTTTGGGTGAATCTTGGTGATTTTGCATCTTCCGTAGAAAGTTTACAATTGCAACGTGGTGTTGGTACATCAACCAATGGATCTGGTGCTTTTGGTGCCAGTATTAATGTCTTGACCGATGCGGTTTCCAAAGAATCTAACGGAGAGATTTCTAATTCCTTCGGAAGTTATAATACCCGAAAGCACACCATAAAATTCAGTACAGGATTGCTTAATGACCATATAGAAATCGCTGGTCGATTGTCCAATATTTCCTCAGATGGATATATTGATAGAGCAAGAACAGATTTAAAATCTTACTTTTTACAGGGCTCATATATTGACGATAACACATTGATCAAAGCCATCACTTTTGGCGGAAAAGAAGTTACTTACCAAGCCTGGAATGGTATCGATGCACAAACATTAAAAGAGGATCGTACATTTAATCCATCTGGAATTTATACAGATGCAGATGGCAATACGCGCTTTTATGACAACGAAGTTGATAATTACAACCAAGACCATTATCAATTACACTGGAACCAACGATACAATAACAGATGGTCCACAAATATTGGATTGAACTACACCTACGGAAGAGGTTATTTTGAGCAATATAGAGAAGACGAGGATTTTGCAGATTACGATTTGACACCTTTGGAGATTGGTGGTGAAACCGTTGAAACGACCGATTTAATTAGACGAAGATGGTTAGACAATGATTTTTACGTAATCAATGCAAACGCCAATTATAAAAATAATGAAGTAGACATTATCTTCGGAAGTTCCTACAGTTTCTACGATGGAGACCATTTTGGAGAAATCATCTGGGCAGAATTTGCCAGTAATAGTGAAATAAGGGACCGTTATTATGAAGGAAACGGGAAGAAAACAGATTTGAGTTTCTTTACAAAAGCAACCTATAGGCTTAATGATAAAGTAAGCTTGTATGGTGATTTACAAATGCGTTTGGTAGATTATAAAACATCTGGTCTAACTTCAGATAGAGTGCCTTTTAATGTAGATGAAAACTATAATTTTTTCAATCCAAAGGCAGGAATAACCTATACATTAAACACCAATAACAGTTTGTATTTCTCTTACGCAAGAGCCAACAGAGAGCCCAACCGAAGCGATTTTGAAAACAACGCAACCGTGAAACCAGAACAACTTAATGATTTTGAGTTAGGCTGGAGACACAACACCCAAAAGTTTAGGTTAAATGTTAATGGATATTACATGCTTTACAACGAGCAATTGGTGCTCACAGGTCAAATTGATACTACGGGAGATCCAATTAGAACTAATAATGGAGACAGTTACCGTTTAGGTATAGAAGTGGATGCAGCTGTGGCAATTACAAATAAATTTTCTGTACAACCAAATTTTACAATAAGCTCAAACAAGAATAAACAAACGTTCGAGTCTGTAAACGGAGAACTTTTAAATTTAGGAAAAACAGATATTTCTTTTTCTCCGGAATTCATTGCAGCCAACGCCTTCGTGTTTCAGCCAAAAGAAGGGTTTCAGGTTTCGCTTTTAAGCAAATTTGTTGGCGAGCAATTTATGGGAAATACCGAAAACCCAGACTCTAAATTAGAAAGCTATTTTGTAAATGATTTAAATATTACTTACGAGTGGAACACAAAATCTATTTTTGAATCGGTTGTATTTTCAGGATTGGTAAATAATATATTTAATGAAAAGTATGTGTCTAACGGTTATTTTGGATCGTTCGATTTTGCAGATGATACAAGCCCAACTGGAACCACAACAGGATACTTTGCAGGTTTTTATCCGCAGGCAACGACTAACTTTTTGGTTGGTGTCACTTTAAAGTTCTAACCAATTCCTGCACAGGCAGAAATCTCAACTCAGAAAGAGATAAAATCCAAACTCCCAAATCTATTGATTTGGGAGTTTGGATAAATTACATTTCCGAAGAAACCTTAATTACTTATTATTAAATTATTTCCAGATACTGTAACGCGGTATTCTTTAAGTCCGCACGGTAAAGGGTCTTCAAGAGATTGCCCAGTAAATAAATTGTATCTATTTTCATCTACACAGCCACAAGTCACCTCAATGCCTTCACGTTGTAGAAGTGAGCAAGTCTCTGGTATATGGTTTGGGTCTGCAGCATCCCAAGCTCTATATTGGTCATTGCCCACATTGATCACATAAACCCCTAAATTACCTTGGTTTGGAATATAAACCACCTCACTTGTAAACATCAATTGGCTATATTCTGGTAAATTGAGATTTAAAGTGGAATTAACACCAACATCAATTAAAAAATTACAGTTGTTTATAGTATCGTCACCTTTACAATTACTTAAAAGTAAGAGTGGTAGGATGAAGAGGAGCTTTTTCATAAGGGTTTGAAATTTAAATCGCAATGTACAATTTTAGGGTTGAAGTTGAATTAAATATTTTGTATCTTTGTATAGAATCTCGTGATAGCGGGATTTTTTTTATGCTGAACTCGTTCAGCATCTTTATTATATGTAAACGAATGAATTATGAGTAAAGTATCTTATTATACTGCGGAAGGTTTAAAAAAACTAAGAGACGAACTTAGACAATTAAAAGATATAGAACGTCCAAAAGCATCTCAAGCCATAGCGGAAGCTAGGGACAAAGGTGATTTGAGTGAAAATGCAGAATATGATGCTGCAAAAGAAGCTCAAGGGATGTTAGAGATGAAAATTTCTAAACTGGAAGAAACTTTAGCTGGAGCACGAGTAATTGATGAATCTCAAATGGATACCTCAAAAGCGTTGGTACTCTCTAAAGTGAGAATAAAAAACCAGACCAATGGTATGGAAATGACCTATACTTTGGTGGCAGATGGCGAAGCAGATTTAGCATCTGGAAAATTATCTGTTAATTCTCCCATCGGAAAAGGGCTGTTAGGTAAATCTGTAGGTGAAGTTGCAGAGGTGCAAGTGCCAAACGGAATCATGAAATTTGATGTTTTAGAAATTTCTAGATAACCTATTCCTGCAAATGCAGGATTCTAAATAATATATGTAACGAAAAAGATTCCTTCAAATGAGGAATCTTTTTATATTTACAAAGACTCTAAAAATTATCTTCTATGGCTTCTATTTTCACAAAAATCATTTCGGGTGACATTCCATCTTACAAAGTTGCAGAGACTGAAGATTATTTAGCTTTTTTGGATATCAATCCAAATGCTAAGGGTCATACACTATGCATCCCAAAAAAAGAAGTAGATAAACTATTTGATTTAGATGAGGTCACTTATCATGGCTTGATGGAGTTTTCCAGACAAGTTGCCATCGCTGTAGAAAAAGCGATACCATGTAAGCGTGTTGGTTTGACAGTGATCGGTTTGGAAGTACCACATGTTCATGTGCATTTAATCCCTTTGAATTCTATGGACGATGCACGTTTTATAAATAAAACGAATTTTGAGAAAGAAGAATTTGAACGTATTGCAGCTAAGATTGCCTCGTATTTGTGATTAGAATTTTAGAACACCAGCCACAAATAAAATGACCATAATCAGTAAAATCGCATCTACAATAATAAAAGCCCAAGCCAGTTTTTTTAACTTAAATGATTTAGGTTTTGGGGTTGCTGCCCGCTTTTGATAGGCCACAACTTGCTCAATATCATTCGTCCATCTTACAGGAAAAATATCGGTATTGCAGGTGTTGCATTGCATTTGGTTTATGGTGTCTTCGGTTATTGCTTTGTAAAATGAATTCCCAATAAAGCGCTGTTTGAATGTGAGTTCCAAACCTTCGTTAGAATAACATTCCGGACAGTTGTTATTGAGCGTTACTTCTTTTAATGTAAAGTATTTATGTGCCATGATAGAATACTAAGATAGTAATTTCAATGAAATTTGCATGGTTGTACCTTTTCCAATTTCCGAAGAAAGCACTTTTATTTTTCCGTTATGGTAATCTTCTATGATGCGTTTTGCTAGAGAGAGTCCTAATCCCCAACCTCGTTTTTTGGTGGTATATCCTGGTTGAAATACCGAGTTGTAACTTTGTTTGGAGATTCCTTTTCCAGTATCGGCAACTGTTATTCTAACATACTTATCATCATTTGTAATGGCCAGTTTTAGGGATCCTTTTCCTTTCATGGCATCGATAGCGTTCTTTACTAAATTCTCGATGGTCCAACTGAATAATTGTTTGTTGAGGTTGACGTATAAACTTTCGTTTGGTGCTACAATCTCAAAGTTGATAAGTTTTGAAGAACGTGTTTTAAGATATTCGTAAGAGTCTATAGTTTCCTTTACAATATCACAACGTTTTAATGTTGGCAGTGAGCCAATTTTACTAAAACGATCTGTTATGGTCTGTAGCCTGGTGATGTCTTTTTGGATTTCGACCAGATATTCTGGATTTACATTTTCACTTCTCAAGATCTCGGTCCAACCGACTAGCGATGATAAGGGTGTCCCGATTTGGTGAGCGGTTTCTTTTGCCATACCTGTCCAGAGTTTATTTTGGTCAGATGTTTTTGCACTTTTATAGAAAAAATATGCCACAGCTGCAAAAAGAATTATTATAACTAATAGGGCTAAAGGATAATATTTCAATTTGTTGAGTACAATAGAATCTCCATAATAAAGTTTTCCTAAATCTACTTTTAAATTCGTTTCAGGGTCTATGTAAGATAGCTCAATAGGTTTGTTTTGTTTCTCAAATTCTTGAATTAAATCATTTATATAGGTTGTATCATTAGTTTTATTTTCATTTATATTTCTAGTACTAATTTGGTTATTTGTAGTAACAACTATTTTAGGAATTAAACTATCGGAAAGAATGATTTTGTCAACTAACGGATTAACATTGTCGTTAAGGAAACCTTTTTGAAATTCAGATTGTGCTTCTGCCCAAATATCCATTTTTACTCTTTGTTCTGCCTTAAAATTTTGAAAAAACACATACGTATTCCAAAGAATAAGAGATATTATAATAAATGAAGCCACGATGATGATCCATCGTGTCATATTACGGTTTATGGTTAGTGCCATTAACTTTGTTTTTGATTTTTAAATATAAACGATTTATGTTAATAATATTGTCTTCATAGTGGGCGAATTCATTTTCATAGCCTAAACAATATAGTTACCTTTGCGGTTCAATATCTTGAAACGGTTACTTTTAACCACAAAACAAACTTATGGCATCTTTTACTCCAAAAGACATTTCAACAGGAAAATTGCATAGTTACTTATTAAGTGCTGTGGCTCCTAGGCCTATAGCTTTTGCAAGTACAATGGATGCCGATGGCAATCCTAACTTATCGCCATACAGTTTTTTTAATGTGTTTAGTGCTAATCCGCCCATATTAATTTTTTCACCTGCACGTCGTGTAAGAGATAATACAACCAAGCACACACTTGAGAATGTTAAAGCAACAAAAGAGGTGGTGATTAATGTAGTCAATTATGATATTGTACAACAAATGTCTTTGAGTAGTACAGAGTACAATCAAGGTGTTAATGAATTTGAAAAGGCAGGGTTAACAATGTTGGCTTCGGAAATTGTAAAACCTTTCAGGGTTGCAGAGTCTCCGGTACAAATGGAATGTAAAGTCAAAGAAGTTGTAGAATTAGGAACTGAAGGCGGAGCTGGTAATCTCGTGATCTGTGAAGTTGTGAAACTTCATATAGCAGATGAAATGCTTGATGAAAACGGAGCTATTGACCAAAATAAACTGGACTTAGTAGCAAGAGCTGGCGGAAGTTTTTACAGCAGAGCCAATAAAGGTTTTTTTGAAATCCCAAAACCATTGAGTAGTTTAGGGATTGGTGTAGATAACATGCCAGAAAACGTTAAAAACAGTATGATTTTAACCGGTAATGATTTAGGGATGTTGGGTAATGTTGATGCGTTACCAAGTAAAGCAGATATTGATAATTTTATAAAAGAAGTAAGCGATAACTATCCAAATATAAAAGGGATGTCTCATCGCGAAAAACACAAAATTGCCAGAAACTATTTGAGTTATGGTGATGTAGATAGTGCATGGAAATTGCTATTGTCTTAAATTAAAACAATCTATAATTAAATATAAGTAATACAAAGATGGAAGTACAAGGAAAAATCAAAATGATTGGAGAAACTCAAACTTTTGGAAGTAACGGGTTTAGAAAGAGAGAACTGGTAGTCACTACAGAAGAACAATATCCACAGCATATTATGGTAGAGTTTGTTCAAGATAAAACAGATTTATTGAATAATTACCAAGTTGGACAACCGGTAAAAGTAAATATCAATTTGAGAGGTAGAGAATGGGTTAATCCACAAGGAGAAACAAAATACTTTAACTCCATTCAAGGTTGGAGAATAGAAGCAGCACAGGCAGCAGGTAATAACGCGCCTCCAGTTGCTCCAAATGAGGCTTTTGAGCCAGCAACTAATTTAAACGAAGAAGATCACGACGATTTACCGTTTTAAATTTTGAGCATTGAGTCTTTTCAGGAATTCTCAAACTGCGACATTATAATTTTAGAAGCCTTGATTTTTATTGAGGCTTCTATATTTTATAATACTTCACTAAAAGCGAAATTTCTTTTAAATGAAAAGCAA
The DNA here is from genome assembly GCF_000799465.1 of Psychroserpens sp. Hel_I_66. NCBI lineage: Bacteria > Pseudomonadati > Bacteroidota > Flavobacteriia > Flavobacteriales > Flavobacteriaceae > Psychroserpens > Psychroserpens sp. Hel_I_66. Next base: position 3,288,711 of record NZ_JUGU01000001.1, read on the forward strand.
TCAATTTTAAATCCTAAAAATAAATGCACTTTCTCAATAAGGATATTATTTTCCCAGATGTAGGCTTAGCTTCAAAAGAAGGTGTCTTGGCCATTGGTGGAGATTTGTCTCCAGAGCGTTTAGTGCTTGCTTACAAAAGCGGAATTTTCCCGTGGTTTGACAATGAAGAACCAATTATTTGGTGGTCGCCAGATCCTCGATTTGTTCTATTTCCGAAGGAATTAAAAGTGTCTAAAAGTATGAAGCAGGTTTTGAGAAACTCAGATTTTGAAATTACCGTAAATAAGGATTTTGAAACTGTAATTGATCACTGCTCAAAAATAAAACGCAATGGGCAACAGGGCACTTGGATCACTCAAAACATGAAAAATGCCTACCTCAAATTACATAAGCTGGGCTTTGCGAAATCTGTTGAGGTTTGGTTAGATCACAAGCTAGTTGGAGGGCTGTACGGGATCGATTTAAATAATGGAGTATTTTGCGGTGAAAGCATTTTCACTCTTGTAAGTAATGCTAGTAAAGTGGCTTTTATTTCGTTTATTCAAAATTCAAATTATAAACTTATTGACTGCCAGGTTTACACTAACCACCTTGAAAGTTTGGGTGCTAGGGAAATTTCCAGAAACGAATTTTTAAAATATCTAGTTTAAATTCTTATTTCTACGGAAGTATTTAGAAACAAACTCTCGCTTGTCTCAATATTCAAGGCTTCTAAACGTAATTCCAGACCAAATTCTAAAGTCAATTTTTCAGTTAATTGCAAACCTAATGAAGGTGACAACCGATAATCTATTTCTGGTTTATTTATGCTCGAATTGGTGAGCAAAGCTTCATTGGAAATTACAAAATAGGTTTCGCCAACATCCAGTTTTAAACCTTGTAAAGGGAAGTCTAATGCCAATCTGTACCTAAACCTAAATGCTGTAAAAGTTTCGTAAAATCGCTGTTCAGTTCTAAAGCGGTGACCAAAACGTAGTGTGCTTAAAAGTGATTTTACATTGAATTGTTGTGTGAGTCTAATTTCATTACTTGAGTTTTCAAACAGATTACGATTTCTATACATTATACCAAACGCAATACTGTGTTTTAAATCTAATTTAAACGTTGAAAAATGACTCAACTGCACTTGTCTCAAATTGTAATCTAATTCTTCATTTTTATAAGCAAAGGCTCGAGAACTCAAAGAGAAATTTGTACTATAATTTTTAGTAAAGTTATGTCTTAATGCAAACTCGTGATCATGAAGAACACTTGTTTTGTCCTGTGCATTAACAGCAAAAGATATAAAACAGAATACGAACACTAAAAATTTAGTACATGATGTATTCATAACTTTCGGGTTGAAGGTTTCTTGATTTTAAAAACTGTCCATTGAAATCAAAGGTCATCTCTGCCAATAACCAAAAACCATCTTTTTTTAATGCAATAATAATTTCATAATTAGAGCGAATAGATGCATTATCAGTTAATATGGTATTTAAAAAATCCCTTTGCGAAGTTTTATTATTATAAAGATACTGTTCTTGTATTTTCAAAATGTCAAACTTTGAAGTCTGTAAATTTAAATAGGCATTTATAGCAGTTTTTAAAGTGTCGTTTAGATGTTTTTTCTTAATTGTTTTCTCAATATCCTCAAGAGTGCCATTGTTGTCAAATTCTACACTATACCAATGTTTGTTATATTTAAATTTGCTTTCAAAACTTAATTTATCGCCATCGGTTTCTTTGTAATATTTTATACGTCTTGCTTTTTCCGGAACATATTCCAATACAAGTTGCGCACTCTCAGGAAACTGAGACATAGAAACTCTAGATTCTTTTTCGTTTTTGGTCTGAGCCACCAAATTTGAAAAGGAGAACGTAGCAATTAAGACTAAATAATAACTAAACTTCATCATATCTAAAACAATTAATCTCATGGTCATTAACCATTCCCGTGGCTTGCATTTGTGCATAAATAACAGTCGAACCTACGAATTTAAATCCGCGTTTTTTTAAATCTTTACTAATGGCATCACTTAAAGGTGTATTTGCAGGTGCTTCTTTATAATTTTTGACTTTGTTATTAATGGGTTTTCCATCAACAAAACCCCAAATATAGGTTGAGAACGATCCAAACTCTTCTTGAATTTTCATAAAAGCTTGAGCGTTGGTAACAGTTGCTTTTACTTTCAGTTTATTTCTTATAATGCCTTCATTTTTTAGCAGTTCGTCAATTTTTTGTTGATTGTAATTTGCTATTTTTTTATAATCAAAATCATCCAGAGCTTCTCTAAAGTTCTCACGTTTTTTTAAAATTGTAATCCAACTTAAACCAGCTTGAAAGGTTTCCAATATAAGAAACTCAAACAAGGTCGCATCGTCCTTTACGGGAACTCCCCATTCTTTATCGTGATACGCTTCGTAAAGATAATCACCCAAACACCAACCGCATTTATGTTTTTCCATAATCAATATTTGATTGAAGTTTAAAAGTAGTAAGTTTTTATGTAATCTATCGTCTTAAATAATGATAATCAAATTGAGAAAAACAACTTTTTATTAGATTGAATTGCCTTAAATTGAATTCTTAAATTATGAATACATTGGAAGATACAACATTAAAGAATATTATAACCGAAAGCCTAAAAACATCATTATCTTATGATGAATATCGTGAAATGGTAAAATCTCTAGTTCAGGAAAATTCGACAACAGGTCATCAAAAAACCGAGGATTTGGTCAATTATACCATGCTTAACGACAGGAGAATGAAACGTTGGGACAAGACGGTTAAAATTTCCGAAGAGATCAAAACCAAATTTTCAAATTTCTACGGAAATGTAACTTGGTTGGTCATTACAGAGAGTTGGTGTGGCGATGCTGCTCATGTGATTCCCGTATTGCATAAGCTTGCTGAACTTTCCGAAGGTATCAATTTAAGATTAGTGCTCAGAGATGCGAATGACGAATTAATGGACCAGTTTTTAACCAATGGCGGACGAGCAATCGCAAAACTGATTATGATTGATTCTACCACAAAAGAGGTGCTTGGAACTTTTGGGCCAAGACCAAGTGAAGCAACCAAGTTGGTAGAAAACTATAAACAGAAACACGGTAAAATAACACCAGAATTTAAGGAAGACTTGCAAATTTGGTACAATAAGGATAAGGGTCAAAATATAATTGAAGACATTATAAAACTATTTAAACTATAATTATTTACCCTTAAAATAATAGGTAATAGATCCAATTTGACTTTTGCGCTCAGCATTAGAAAATACAGCATTTTCAGCATATTCTATTGCTGCATCAATTAGACATTGATTGTTGCTAGAAGATGATGAATTGATGTAGGTATCTGTAACCTGTCCTTGGGAATTTACTGTGATATTAACTACTATTTTACCACTGGTTTCGCATAAATAAACTGGAGGCGGGAGCTTCACTTTTTGTCTGTCTTTTAAAGAAAAAGATACACTACTATTTGCATTTCCTCGTTGATTCTTTTCAGACTTTTTAGAGGAATGCATTTTTAAAATATCATTGGCTTTGTTGAATTTTTGCTTATCCTCTGCGTTTAAAGCATATTGTTTTGAAGCATTATAAGATGAATTTGAAGTTAGAACATCTTCATTGGTTTGAGACGCGTCTTCCATATCTTCAACCTCTTGCTCAGTCAAGTCATCGGTTGGAGCATTGCTTGCGGTTTTAAAATTACGCATCATTTCCTTGAATTCTTGATCTTCATTATAAGCCTCGTTTGTGTTAGAATTAGATGCTTGTTCTCGAGCCTCAAGTTCTTCGAGGCGTTTTTGCTGTTCTATTTCTTCTTCGGTTTGTGGTTCTATTTCGTAGAAACTTTCAGAAATAAATTCCGCTTTTTTTGAGATACTAAAACTAAACAAAGCAAGCACGATCGTACCAGAAAGTAAGAATGTTATGATAAGTGGTTTATGTTTTTCAACAAAGTTCAAATAAGCGAATTTTAATTAAGTTAGTTAAAATATATACGGTTAAAGTAAGGAAAAAGATTAAAATAGCATAAACTCCAGAAAAACAGCAAAACTTGATAATTTATCTTCTTGCCTAAAACCAAAGCGTTTTCTGCTAAAATCAAATCCAATAAGCCATGAGTTTTTAAAATCGTCATCGTAAGCACGATACCCAATACCCACTTTATACATATTGCCATTTTCAAAAGCTTTTCCCAGGTCAACGAGTTTTCCGTAGCCACCTCTAATAAATACTTGGTCGTCAAAATCGAGAATGTTATAGGTAAAGTCTAAAAACACTGGAAAGAAGTTTAAGTTTTGATCCAAATAATGGTCATATTCAATATTGAGACCAACACTCGATCGCGTATCAAATTGGTAACCTAATGTGTTGTTTAAAAAAATTCCGTTGAGGTTGATGAAGGATTGATCATCATCATTTCCAATCGTATAATCTTCGTTGGTGGTTAATGTGGCAGATAATGAAACTTTATAAAAAAGTCCGCGAGTTTTTTGATCATCTTGAGCATGTGCTATTGTCAAAAAAAATACAAGAAATACAGTTGAGAGTTGTTTCATATTAAATTGGAATAGAAGCAAAACAGACCTCAAAAATTATTCCGAAGAAAGAGAACCAATAAAATCCTCAGGAGAAACTGCATTCAAAACATCAAAATCACCAATTTTTGTACGTCTTAGAGCAGAAAGATGCGCGCCAGAGTTAAGCGCTTTCCCAAAGTCGTGAGCCAAAGACCGTATATAAGTCCCTTTGCTACAAACTACCCGAAACTCAATATGAAGACCCTCTATTTTTGTAATTTCAAATTCTGAAATAGAAACTTTTCGAGATTTGATTTCGACCTCCTCACCAGCACGAGCATACTCATATAATCGTTTTCCATCTTTTTTTAATGCTGAAAACACGGGCGGAAACTGCTCAATCTCACCAATAAATTGAGATGTAGTGTTACGAATATGTTCTTCGGAAATATGCTCTGTTGGAAATTTTTGATCTATTTCAGTTTCAAGATCATAAGAAGGCGTGGTGCTACCCAAAACAAATGTTCCTGTATATTCTTTATCCTGACCTTGAAATGTATTGATTTGCTTGGTCATTTTGCCTGTACAGATAATTAACAATCCAGTAGCCAAAGGGTCCAGAGTGCCTGCGTGACCCACTTTTATTTTTTTGATGCTGAAGGCTTGGCGTATTTCCCAGCGCAGTTTGTTAACTGCTTGAAATGACGTCCAGTTTAAAGGTTTGTCAATGAGCAGCACTTGACCAGATTGGAAGTCTTCGGCAGTTTTCATGTTATTTGTTTAAAAGTGCAAATGTAATGGCTGTAATCCCAACGATGACGCAGTAGATTGCAAAATAAGACAGCTTGCTCTTTTTGACTAAGGCAATCATCCAGGTGCAAGCAAATAGGCCAGCGATAAATGCAGCGATAAAACCGATACCCAGATTTGTAAAGTTTGAGCTTTCATATGTGATTTCTCCGCTTAGAACGTCTTTGGCTATTTTTCCGAAGATCAAGGGAACCACCATTAAAAATGAAAATCGAGCTGCTTTTGTTTTGTCATTACCCAATAAAACAGAAGTTGAAATCGTTGCGCCAGATCTAGAAATACCTGGAAGCATCGCGATAGCTTGTGAGATACCAATAATAAATGCATTGGAGAAACTCACTTTTTTATTAGTGTCTTTTGCTCTGTCTGCTAAAAACAATAAGACCGCAGTAACAATAAGCATGCAACCAACCAATAATATATTACCGCCAAATAGCTGTTCAAGTTCTTTCTCAAAAAATAATCCTACAATAACCGCAGGAATCATAGACAATGCAATTTTTGAGATGAATTGTAGATCGTCGTTCCATTCAAATTTGAGTGCGCCTTTAATGAGGATTAAAATATCTTTTCTAAAAACCACAATAGTACTCAAGGCTGTGGCAAAATGTAATACGACTGTAAATAACAGGCTTTCTTTTGGTAATGACTCATCACCAAGAATGGCTTTCCCTAATTCTAGATGGCCACTTGAGGAAACAGGTAAAAATTCTGTTAATCCTTGAATAATTCCCAGTACAATTGAATCTATAATATCCATAGAGCGCAAATATCAACTAACGGAAAACATTTTCCAAATAAGAAGAATTGAAAGTGATTATTAATTTTTTCGAAGTTAAGAGTTGGATTCCTGGTTTTTATTGGGATTCAATAAAATCGCATAAACTTGGATCCCAAAGCCAATTAAAACTAAGGTTGGCGCGAGTCTAATACGTCTCCAGCTAAAAATGCTCTCGTCAAACACATTTGGGTCGTCGCTCCCGCCACCAGACATTAGAATAAAACCAAGAGCAATAAATGCTAATCCAATAAGCATGAATTTATAGTTTTTCTTTCCGAAGATATAATCGTTTTTAGATACGTCGTTACGTTTTTTCTCTCCCATAATTTATGTTTATTCCTCTGTAATTCTAGTGTTTAAGAGACATTGAAATTGATTGATGCAAAGTAACAGTTTTATTTAAAATTATTATGTTAAGAGCATCTAAATTTATTATGCAGCCTTTTTCTTTGATTGGCTATCGTAAAATATAATTCCGTCAATGAGTGCTTCTAATTCTTGAAGCTGTTCGTTTGAATCGTAAGAAATTATAATGGAAAAGCTAAACCCGTTTACAATAGTGGTCATGTATTTTTGTTTAAAAAATCCGCCAAGATAATCGCCAGTTACATTCATGACGTCAAAGGATTTTCCGCCAATAGCTTTAGTTTCAAAATCGTTATCAAACTCATAATTAATTACCGTTTGCGTCATCATTTTCTTGGCTTCTTTTAAATAATCACTACCTCGTTTTACCTGAGGAAACATTTTTGTGTTTTCTGCAACAATGAGTATGGAATAGTTATAACCTTCTTCAAAACCAGTTTCATACTTGAATGCTGAAAATAGATTGGCACTATTGATTTCTGTAGCTTTTACTGCACGCTTGGTTTTTTCGTCGGTTAACATTTCTGTTCCAGAATCTGCTATTTCCTTCATTTCCTCTTTTGATTGAATGTCCCAAGACGCATCAAAGGGAAACCGCATTTTAAAATAGTCATTGGTATAGACACCATCTTCAATAGTGCCATAATCAAAATTCTCTGGTATGGCTGTTTCATTTTTACAACTAAAACTGATTATAACAACGAATAAGAGGATGAGTTTTTTCAAAGTAAAAAGGTTTAGTAATAGAGTTGATCGGTTTTCAAATTAAGAAAACGTTGGGTTGCAATAAAAGTACTGATCCAAGTGATGAAAATTCCCAGTAAAAATATCCCAATAAAAAGACCACCAATTAAAATAGGTTGTTGAAGAAGCTCTAATTGAGGGAAAGTCTTGTCGAGATAATACAGCACAAAGCCCATCCCAATCATAGCGACGATGGCTCCAATGACACCCAATTGAATGCTTTTAAATACAAATGGTCTTCTAATAAAACGTTTTGTAGCACCAACCATTTGCATGGTTTTGATGATGAATCGTTTAGAATATACCGCTAATCTAATAGAACTGTTAATTAATAATACAGCGATCAATGTAAAAATCGCACTTAGAATCAACACCCAAAACGTGATTTTTTTAACATTATCGTTCATAATCTCCACCAGATCATTATCATATTTAATATCCTCGATAAAGGCTTTGGTTTCCAGCTCTGCAGTGATGCCATCTAAAGTTTCGTTGGTGACATAATCTGCTTTGAGATAGACATCTATAGAATTTTGCAAAGGGTTTGTGCCTAAAAACTCCATAAAATCCTCACCAATATCAGATTTTACAATCTGTGCAGCTTCCTCTTTTGAGACATATTTCGCTTCTTTGGTATAATCTGCCATAGCTAAACTTTTTTGCAGTTGGCTTACTTCAACCTCCTTTGCAGAATCATTCAAATAAATCGTAACCACAACTTGTTCTCTAAAATGATCTGCCAATTTTTTAGCGTTCAAAACCAGCAACCCTAAACAGCCCAATAAAAACAGTACCAAAGCGATACTTATCACTACAGAAAAGTATGAGGAAATTAATTTGCGTTTTTGATATTGATCAAAAGATGATGCCATAAAATAATAGATTAATGGTGTAAAAATATAAAAGAAATTCTTTGTTTAAGGTTTACAACGCTTAAACTTTTAAATGTCTTGTAATACCTTTAAATTTGCGGTTTAAATTTCAGAATAAACCATGAGTTATCATTTTAATGAGATAGAAGCCAAATGGCAAAAATATTGGGCAGATAACCAAACATTTAAAGCCTCAAACCACAGCGATAAACCCAAATATTACGTGTTGGATATGTTCCCTTACCCAAGTGGAGCAGGATTGCACGTTGGCCATCCCTTAGGTTATATTGCGAGTGATATTTATGCACGCTACAAGCGTCACAAAGGTTTTAATGTACTGCATCCACAGGGTTACGATAGCTTTGGTTTACCAGCAGAGCAGTATGCTATCCAAACTGGTCAACATCCTGCGATAACTACAGAAACGAACATAAAAACTTACCGAAGACAATTAGACCAAATTGGTTTTTCGTTTGATTGGAGTAGGGAAGTGCGCACCAGTAATCCTGAATATTACAAATGGACACAATGGATTTTCATTCAGCTTTTTGAATCCTGGTACAATAAAGACACCAATCAAGCAGAACATATAGACACTCTTGTCTCAAAGTTTTCTTCGGAAGGTAATGCCAAAATAAACGCAGAGTGTGACGATGATATCACCAGGTTTTCTTCGGAAGAATGGAACAGTTTTTCTTCGGAAAAACAACAAGAAATACTACTAAAATACAGATTAACCTATCTCGCAGAAACAGAAGTCAATTGGTGCCCAGCACTGGGAACCGTTTTGGCAAACGACGAAATCGTCAATGGAGTTTCAGAGCGTGGCGGACATCCAGTCATAAGAAAAAAAATGACTCAATGGAGCATGCGAATCTCTGCCTATGCAGAACGTTTGCTTCAAGGATTAGACACGATTGACTGGACAGAATCTTTGAAGGAAAGTCAGCGTAATTGGATTGGGAAATCGGTTGGAGCCTCTGTGACATTTAATGTGAAAGATAAAGACGAGGTCATCGAAGTCTTCACAACAAGACCAGACACCATCTTCGGAGTTAGTTTTATGACCTTAGCTCCAGAACACGAACTCGTATCAAAAATTACAACCGACGCCCAAAAAGCAGAAGTTGAAGCCTATATAGAAGCAACAGCAAAACGTAGCGAGCGTGACCGTATGGCAGATGTGAAGACTATTTCGGGAGCGTTTACAGGCGCTTATGCAGAGCATCCCTTTACAAAAGAGCCAATCCCAATCTGGATTGGAGATTACGTTTTAGCTGGCTACGGTACAGGAGCAGTCATGAGCGTACCTTGTGGAGATCAACGTGATTACGATTTTGCAAAACATTTCAATATTGCTATTCCTAACATATTTGAAGGTGTAGATATTTCCGAAGAAGCTTACGGGTCTAAAGACAACGTAAAAATTGCAAATAGTGATTTTCTTAACGGATTAAACTATAAAAAAGCAAGCAAAACTGCCATTTACGAACTTGAGAAATTAGGTCAAGGCGAAGGCAAAACAAATTACAGATTGCGTGATGCAGTGTTTTCTCGTCAGCGATATTGGGGAGAACCATTCCCAGTATATTATGTGAATGGGATGCCACAAATGATTGACAAACAACACTTGCCAATTGTATTGCCAGAAGTTGAAAAATACCTCCCAACCGAAGAAGGTGAACCACCTTTAGGTCGTGCAGATGTTTGGGCTTGGTGTACAGAAAGTAATACGGTTGTAAGCAACGATAAAATAAATAACACGACTGTTCACCCTCTAGAACTCAACACCATGCCAGGTTGGGCAGGAAGTTCATGGTATTTTTTTAGATACATGGAAGAAAAAGCCAATAGAGATGAAACGTTTGCTACGGAAGACGCACTCAACTATTGGGAAAACGTAGATTTATACATTGGTGGTAGCGAGCATGCCACAGGACATTTACTTTACTCACGTTTTTGGGTAAAGTTTATGAAAGATAGAGGTTTCGTCAATGTGGAGGAACCTTTTAAGAAGTTGATTAATCAAGGGATGATTTTGGGGACGAGTGCTTTAGTATATAGGCTTAAACTAGGATTTAAGGCTAAAGATGTTAAAAGTGAAAATATTGATTCTTACAGGAATAGTTTTGAAAATATAATTCAAGCTTATAATTTAATATTTGTTTCATCAGATCATGTTGAAAAGGAGTTAAACGGAGAAGTGTCAGTTAAGTTTAGTAGTGGTAAATTTTCGAAACTTAAATCATTTATAGAAAATTATAATACTGATGACATTAATTTAGATATCGTGTCTGTGTCCTTTGATAAAATTCATGTTAAAGTAGACTATGTCAATGCTTCAGATGAAATTGATGTAAATGGATTAAAGAATGACAAAGAATTCGGAGAAGATTTTAAAGATGCTATTTTTATTGGAAAGAATGGGATAGTCCTTTCCTTCGGAGAGGATTTAGGAGAGGACTTTAAAGTCTCGCGCGAAGTAGAAAAAATGTCCAAATCCAAATACAACGTTGTCAATCCAGATGCGATTTGCGAACAATATGGAGCAGACAGTCTACGTCTTTACGAAATGTTTTTAGGGCCTTTAGAACAAGCCAAACCTTGGAATACTGCTGGTATTACTGGAGTTCACGGTTTCCTCAAAAAACTTTGGAAACTCTACGTTGATGACAATGGTTTAAAAGTTAATGACGCAGAGCCAACAGCAGAGGCTTTAAAAACATTACACAAAACCATCAAAAAAGTAGAAGAAGATATTGAGAACTTCTCGTTCAATACATCGGTTTCTACATTTATGATTGCGGTTAACGAATTGACTGCTCAACAATGTACGAGCAAAGCAATTCTTGAACCGTTATTGATTGTGTTATCGCCTTACGCACCACATATTGCTGAGGAATTATGGAGTAAGTTGGGTCATAACGTATCGATTTCGACAGCAACATTCCCTGAGTTTGAAGAAAAATATTTAGTAGAAAGCAGTAAAAATTATCCAATCTCATTTAATGGTAAAATGAAATTCACAATGGAATTACCTTTAGATTTAAGTAAAGAAGACATCGAAAAAGCAGTGATGTCTCACGAAAAAACCATCGTGCAATTGGATGGTCGCGAGCCTAAAAAAGTGATTATTGTTCCTGGTAAGATTGTGAATATTGTAGGATAAAAAAGTCTTCAGTTTTCAGTCATTAGTTGGCGTGTGGTTTATGAAATTTTGTAATTATGAAAAAAAATATAGTTTTAATTATTCTAATTATGAACTTTGCTTGTTCTTCTTCGGAAAAGCAAACGGTTGAATTATCCTGCGGACAATGCCAATTTGGTCTCACCTCACAAGACGGTTGCGATTTGGCAGTGCGATTAGAAGACAAAGCTTATTTTGTAGATGGTGCAGATATTGATGATTTTGGTGATGCACACGATAAAGCATCTGGGTTTTGCGAAGTCATTAGAACTGCTGAGGTTTCCGGAGAAATTGTAAACAATAGATTTAATATAAATACTATAGATTTAAAGGATTAATGAGATTTGCTCCAAAAAAATTTGATAAGGTTGTTTTGTTTTTCTTTGCTGCATTTTCAATAGGAGCATTTCTTTTCTGGGTTTTTGAGGAGCAATTCGATGAGAAAGAATGGCATGCAAGACCTTCGAGACGCTACAAAATGGTTGATGATATGATTGGTGATGATGAGTTACTTATCGGTAGGTCAAAACAAGAAATCATTGATTTTTTGGGGAAGCCTGTTGATCCTATTACAGCTGAGAAAGATGTTTTAAATTATAAAATAGGGACACCTCCAAGTTTTTCTAAGCTTAAAAGAGAAGAACTCATTATCGAGTTTGAGAACGACATAGCAGTCAAGGCTTTTCGGGTTAGAATGGAAGACTAATCTGCCAAAATTACATAGTATCAAAATGGCTCACTTTTTGTTATATTTATACTAATAATTTAATAGAAAAATTTATGAACGGAATGATTGGATATTACATTCTAATTGGTGCGATAGCATTGGTAAGCTGGTTAGTGAGTAGTCAACTTAAAAGAAAATTCGCGAAGTACTCTAAAGTACAATTGCGAAATGGAATGAGCGGAAGAGAAATCGCAGAAAAAATGCTCGCAGATAATGGCATAACAGATGTTGAGGTGATTTCAGTTGCTGGTCAATTGACAGATCATTACAACCCAAAAAACAAAACAGTAAACTTAAGTGAGCCTGTATATAATCAGCGTAACGCTGCTGCTGCAGCTGTTGCAGCACATGAGTGCGGTCACGCAGTTCAGCATGCACAAGCCTACAGCGCTTTAGGGATGAGATCTGCCTTGGTGCCAATTGTAAGTGTGACTTCTGGTATGTCACAATGGTTGGTGATTGGAGGCTTAATGTTGGGTGCAGCTGCAGGTATTGGACTCGGTTATTGGGTCTCTGTCGCTGGATTGGTATTTATGGGATTCGCTACATTATTTAGCTTTATCACATTACCAGTAGAATACGATGCAAGCAACAGGGCATTGGCTTGGTTAAAAAACAAGAACATGGTAACTCCAGAAGAGTACAAAGGATCTGAAGATGCACTTAAATGGGCAGCAAGAACCTATCTTGTTGCTGCAATTGGAGCATTGGCATCTTTGTTGTATTGGGCTCTACAAGTGTTTGGAAGTAGAAATTAATACTTCGGAATAAAAAAATCTAACATTACCGAATTACGTTTTACTACGTTTTTCGGTTTTGTTTTTATTAAATTTGACTAACTAAATCAATTATACTTATGGAAAATTCAAATCAAGGTCAATTCGAGAGATTGGATGACAAAATGGTACTCAGCAGACTTGCAGTCTCAGATCGTACCGCATTTTATAAAAAAACCTACGCACACGTTGCAGGAGGTGTATTGGTCTTTATTCTTTTTGAATGGTTACTTTTACAAAGTGAGACAATCGTTAATTTTGCATTGTCAATGACTCAAGGTTGGCGTTGGCTCATCATGCTTGGTGGTTTTATGTTTATCACAAACTATGCTGAAGGGATGGCACTCAAAACAAAAGATAAAAACAAGCAGTATTTGGCCTACGGACTTTATATTTTAGCAGAAGCTTTTATTTTTGTGCCTTTGCTTTATATTGCTATCAACTTTTTGGAAGATGGCGGAAAGGTTTTATATCAAGCATCAATTGTAACATTGTCTTTATTTACAGGATTAACAGCAGTTGTATTTGTCACTAAAAAAGATTTTTCTTTTCTGAAAACGGGACTTACCATTGGATTTTTTATCGCGATAGGATTAATTATTGCGGGTTCAATATTTGGCTTTAATCTTGGTTTATGGTTTTCGGTAGCGATGTGTTTATTGGCAGGAGGTTCTATTTTATATCAAACGTCTAATTTGGTCAATAAATATGCAGAAGATGAGTACATACCAGCATCATTGGGTTTATTTGCTTCGTTGATGTTATTATTCTGGTATATATTATCGATTTTTATGTCGAGAGATTAAACTCTTCCGAAGAAATTTCCGAAGAAAATATAATTATAAAGCATCCTGGTTTGGGATGCTTTTTTTATAGTTGCTCCTCAAGATTCACCAATTTATTCTGAATGGCATAGACTACCAAACCTGCGAGGTTTTTAGATTCGGTTTTTAAAAGAAGGTTGTTGCGATGGCCATCAACTGTTCTTGGGCTAATGAAGAGTTTTTCTCCAATTTCATTGGTTGTGAATTGTTTGCAAATGAGTTGTAAAACTTCCTTTTCACGTTTGGTGAAATAGGTTGTGTCAAAGTTTGACTTTTTGTTATGATCGTTATTGTTTATTAACCCTTCGTGGATAAATTTCATCACTTGTGTATCATAATAAAAGCCTTTATCTGCAACTTCTTTTATGGTAGTTAACATGAGTTTTGGTGTGCTGTTTTTTGCCAAATAAGCCACAGCGCCAATGGAGATCATATTAATTATAAAGGGTTTGCTAAAGTAGCTTGTTAGCGCAATAATCTTGATATCTGGAAACTCCTTGCGAATCAATTTGGTGGTTTCAACACCGTTAAGTCCTGGCATTTTTAAGTCTGTGATAACAAGTTCTGGTAATTGCTCTGCTGCTCTTAATTTTGTCATAAGATCGTTGCCATCTTCTGCATCAAAAAGAATTTCTAAATTATTTTCTTTACTCAGAATAGACATGAGCCCTTGTCTGAAAAGTAATTCGTCATCTGCAATTGCTAGTGTTATTTTAGTATCCATAAGAGTGACAATTTATAGTGAAAATACTTCCTTTATTTTTAGAGCTCTCAACAAAAAGTTGTCCGTTTAAAATGGCAACTCTACTCTTAATGTTTTGTAATCCTATTCCTGGTTTCTTTTTTTGTTCATTAATATCAAAACCTATCCCGTTATCTTTAAAGATGAGCTCAAAACCATTATCTTCCTGTTTAAGCTCCATTTGTAATTGGTTTGCTTTACCGTGCCTCAATGCGTTATTAATGAGTTCTTGAGCAATTCTAAACACATGAAGTTCATTGTTTTTATCTAGGTGTTCAAGAGATTCTATATGATGCTTTATCTTGATAGATGTGTTTGATGTGAACTCATCAAATAATTCTTCCAAAGCTACTTTAAGCCCAAATTTATCTAAAATTGGAGGCATTAGCTCATGGGCTATTTTACGTGAACTCTCTAAGGTGCTTGTTGTAATATTTAAAATATGTTCTAGTGCCTCTTTTTGTTCAGTATTGATTGTTTTATCTTCTAATAGTACGTTGGTAGTTAAGCTTACCACATTTAATTTTGAGCTAATAGCATCGTGTAAATCCTGAGCAATGCGGTTTCGCTCTTCTTCTTGAACTTTAATTGTGGTTTGTAATATTTTTTTTTGATGATCTAATTTGATGTTTACTTTTTCAACTTCTTTTTGTATGATTTTTTTTCTTGAATAATGAAAGAATAGTATAAGTCCTAAGGTAACTAAGACTAAAAAAATAATTCCATAGACAAGAGCACCTATGATTTGTTCTGGACTAACTGAAAGTTCCGTTTCCATTGTAATAGAATTAAAATTTGGTAAACAACATAGAGTATTCTATTGATTAAATAAATATTTTTCTTAAGGTCACTATTCGTCAAATTATTTGATGATATATAATTGCCCAGTATAAAGATAAGTGTACTAGAGGTTATAAAAATTAAAATACCAGCATTTATCAATAAATAATTATTGGCATGATTTAAAGAATTATATAAATGAATTATGGAGTAAGTAACTAAGGGTAAAGAAGTTATAAATATCTCAAATATATTGAATTTATACATGAGATCAGATTTAATACTGTATTGAATTACCAACGCAGCACATGTTATAATGGTTATAATTTTTACATACTTTTTTTGTTTTTTATTGAATAGCGAATAATAAAATAATGATAGGAGTAAAAACTGACTAATAAAATAGACATGCGAAAGATGTAGATTGTTCATCTGTTTTGTCGCAAGATACCATGACCAAAAGGATATGATTAATGTGACTATTAAATAAAAGGTAAAATACTTATAGGCTAAAGTTTTTATATTCTGCTTATAGCCTATAAGATATAATAAAGTGTTTATAGAAATTAATATAAATCCTGCATATAAAAAAAAATCATTTATGAATTTCATTCAGAAACATATAGATTTAAGGGTTATGAAAGAGTGGACTACTAGGGTCGCAAGCAGCAGGACATGGTATTGTAAAGTCATAAACTCCACTGCCATTTGGGCTAGGGTCTCCAGCTGCAGCTAATTGTCTTTCATCTTTAACGATATCTTTATATAAAACGCCATCATCTGTTGTTGTGCCTACAATTAAGAGTTTTTCTCCACCTTGATCATCAATAGCTAAATAAGCTCTTACTGAAGGCTCATATTCCGAAGGAACAAGTTGCACTTTCCCGTTAGAGTCTACTGAGAATTTCATTCCCATTTCATTAAAGCAAGCTAATAGATCATCTGCAGGAATTCTAAAAGCTTTTGAGATATTAGGGTGTTTTTTTTGCCAGGCATTACTCCATTTTTTAGCTTCTTCTATGGTTCGCGTTAAAGGTGTAGTTGGTGTCATAATACTTATGTTTTTTGGTTAATATTTTTTAAAGCTAGTCAAATAGATTCAAAAAAGAATCAAATTGTTTCAAATCAGGTATTTATACGTGATTTTGAGTAGAAGTGATTTTGCGGTTAAATTCTCAATACATTAATATGATATTTGAAGCCTATTAACCAATTAAAAATCAAATAATTATGAATCCATTCATGGCACAAATTATTATGTTTGCTGGCAACTTTGCTCCTAGAGGTTGGGCATTATGCAACGGGCAGATATTATCAATTTCGCAATACTCTGCGTTATTTTCACTTATAGGGACTACATATGGAGGTGATGGTAGGACCACTTTTGGTTTACCAGACTTGAGAGGTAGAACACCCAAAGGTGTTGGTAATGGAGCGGGACTCCAAGCTGTTTCTTGGGGAGAACAAGGTGGTAGAGAGCAGATTACTATTACTGCAGCAAATATGCCATCGCATAGTCATGATGGCAGTAGTTTAAGTATTTTATTGTCTTGTAACGAGGATGATGGTGATAGTAATGAACCTTCAGGAAGAAATATTGGTATTGCTCAATCAGGAACATTATTCAATTCTGCAGGTAACGATGCTAATTTTGGTGGAGGAACAATTTCTGGAAACACTGGCCCACAAGGGAATGGTCAAGCTCTTGATATACAAAATCCTTTTTTAGGGATCAATTATATTATTGCTCTTCAAGGTGTTTTTCCACCAAGAAGCTAATTTAAAAATAAAATAGAATTATTAATCAACTTTATAAAAACAGAATATTATGGATGATGCATATATAGGAACAGTAATGATATTTGGAGGAAATTTCGCCCCAAGAAACTGGGCTTTTTGTAACGGTCAATTATTACCAATAGCTAGTTACAACGCTTTATTTTCAATCTTAGGAACGACTTATGGAGGAGATGGGAGATCTACTTTTGCCTTACCAGGTTTGATGGGTCGTATGCCAAAACATGCTGGTAATGGTGCAGGTCTACAACCTGTTACTCTTGGAGAAAGAGCAGGTCGTGAAAATGTGACCCTTACAACTGGGCAATTACCTTCTCATAGTCATGATGGAAGTACACTAACAGCTAAATTGTCTTGTAATGAAGATGACGGAGATAATAATGAGCCATCTGGAAGAAATATTGGCATTGCTGAATCTGGGACACCATATAACTCTGCAGCTAATGATGCAACTTTTGGAGGAGGAGCAGTTTCTGGAAATACAGGTCTTCAAGGAGGAAACCAACCATTTGATATACAAAATCCATTTTTAGGAATGTATTACATTATCTGTATGGAAGGTCTCTATCCACCAAGAAGCTAATTATTTAAAGAATTAAACCCTTAGGTATTGTAAGAATACTAATTACCTAAGGGTTATTTAACTTAATAAATACAAATGATTATGAAAAAAAAATTACTATTATTTACTTTTTTATTACCTGCAATACTTTTCGCTCAAACAGGAAATGGCTTTGAAGGTCCTACAGGTATCACGTTTGATGGAGGTGTTTGTCGCTATTATGATACTGATAATGTTACAGTTCATGAACTTGAAAATTACAGTGCTCCATGTGGGACAATTGTAGTTAAAGAAGATAGTTCTGGTTCTACACTAGGATACAGTATTGTTTTAGATCCAACAACTTTAAATGGGCCAGCTGGGTTTACAGATGGTGATGCTTTTGGAGTTGCTTCAGCAGCACATTTTATTAATGATCTTTTCCCTGTTATAGAAGGTTCTCAAGGTTTTTTTATTGAGGATACCGATGGAACAATTACTATGAGTTTTGATTTCGTAGATCTTGCAGGAACAACCAATCCACAGTTTAGTATGCAATACGTTTTAGAATCTACAAGCTGGGAAATAGAGGATTTTTTAAAAATAACGATTCAATTCACAGACTGTGCAAATCCAGCATTAACATTAATTGATAGTTCTGGACTTGACATTGATGATTTGGGCATTGAAGGAAGTTGGAATACTTTAAATGCTGATTTATCTTCATATACTGCATGTAAAGCGCAATTAGTTATTGAGTTTTCATCAAATTCTGCAGCCGAAGAATTAGGACTAGATGCAATTTCATTTACCGCTGGGATGACATTATCAAACACAAATTTTGATTTAGACAATTCAATTTCAGTGTATCCAAATCCTTCTAATGGTAATGTTACGATAAAGAACTCTGGTGTTTCCCTTGAAAATGCTTTAATAACAGATGTTAACGGTCGTTTTATTAAATCTTACGATTTGAACGGAACAACGTTAGATAAAGAAGTTGATTTAAGTTCAGTAGTTTCTTCAGGAATATATTTTATGACTATTTCTTCGGAAAATGGCTCGACGGTAAAAAAGATCATTATTCAATAAAGCAGAAACTAAAAAAGCAAATCGTCAAATTTCGATTTATTCATATTTAATAAGAGTTTGAGTTTGTGTACAATTAAATATGCTATTGACGTCGAATCAAATTGTTTATAGAATGAACATGGGGTAATAGTTTTAACTATCTGTTATTCAAAACTTTTAATTTATTAATCCAAACATTATGCTATTATGAAAACAAAATTACTTTTTATTATTTTATTACTTCCTACAGTAATACTCTCTCAAATCAATCAGGGATTTGAGAATGTGCCAGGTATCACATTTGATGGTGGTGCTTGTCGCTATTTTGATTTTGATACTGCTACAGTACATGAACTTCAAAATTACAATTCACCGTGCGGTATCATTTACGTTAAAGAAACGGGATCTGCTTCTACATTAGGATATTTTGTAACTCTTGATCCTACCACCTCAAATGGACCAGCAGGTTTTAGTGATGGAGACAATTTTGGTGTAGCAACAGCTGCTTCTTTTGTCTCTGGAATTGGGCTAGCACCACCAGAAGGTTCACAAGGATTTTACATGCAGGATGTAGATGGCACTGTATTAATGAGTTTTGACGTTGTTGACTTAGCAGGAACTACCAACCCTCAGTTTAGTATGAACTATATTTTAGAAACTACAGGCTATGAGTTAGAAGATTTTGTGAAAATCTCTATTAAATTCACCGATTGCGCTAGCTCAACCATTGATTTGTTGAATTCCGTAGGAAGTGACATCAATGATTTAGGTATCGAAGGTTCTTGGAACACGCTTAGTGCAGATTTATCTACATACTCAAGTTGTAAAGCGCAATTACTGGTTCAATTTTCGTCTAATTCTACTGCTGAAGAATTAGGGATTGACGGAATTTCTTTTTCGCAAGGAACAGTCCTTTCTAATAATAAGGTTGATTTAGTTGATGCATTAAGTGTCTATCCTAACCCTTCAAATGGTGTGATAACTATTAAAAACTCTGGAGTAGAGCTTACTAGTGCTATCATTACAGATGTAAATGGACGTATAGTTTCCTCTATTGATTTAAAAGGAACATCTCTTGATAGTGAGATTAACTTAAGTTCTGTATTGTCTTCAGGAATGTACTTTATAAAGATTTTTTCAGATAATGCATCTACAGTTAAAAAGCTAATTATCAAATAATATAAACTTTTATAATTAATAAAAAGGCAACCAATTTGGGTGCCTTTTTATTTAAGTAATATAAAATTAAATCTTAATTTGTCTGTCAATTTGTTGATTAAGAGAAATAAATGTTTCGGTTCTTGAAACACCTGTTATAGATTGAATATCTTTATTGAGCACATGCATTAAATGCTCATTATCCTTACATAATATCTTTATAAAAATACTCCAGTTACCAGTTGTATAATGACACTCTAGAACTTCAGGGATTTTTTGCAATTGTTTTACAGCTTCGGGATTACTGATGGCTTTATCTAAATAAATACCAATAAAGGCCATTGTTGTGTAACCTAAAACTTTGGGATTGATAACGAATTTTGAACCTGAAATCAAACCCGATTTTTCCAACTTTCGAAGGCGCTGGTGAATCGCTGCTCCAGAAATGCCAACACCTCTTGCGATTTCCAGAATTGGAGTTCTGGCATCTTGCATTAGGGCTCTAAGGATTTTTTTATCAATCCCATCAATAATTATATTGTTATTTTGTGTTTTCATCGGGTTTTAGTTTCGGTTGAAAACTTAAATGTAAGGAAATGATTTTAATGTGAAAGCACTATCTTGCGTTAAGGATGGAAGTGGCATCCTTTTTTTCAGCCATATATGGCAAAAAAAGATAGAGCGTACAGCCTGACCCGCTGGGAGCCTGTAAGCCAAATAAGGCTGGCAGGTTCGTAGAGGGTAACGCCCAAAATAAGATTATATATTTAAAGGGTTATAGCCTAGGTAAGGCACATCTTTTTCAGAAAATTGAATGCCAAAATCTTCTAGTTCTTTTAAGATTGGTTGGTAAACTTCTTTGGTGATAGGAATTTGAACTCCGGGAGTTGTAATCTCTTCATTTAAAATGGCTAGAGTTGCAATAGCCACTGGTAAACCAACTGTTTTTGCCATTGCAGTGTACGTCTGGTCTTCACCAATGGTCACCATAGTAGAATCGATTTGGTGCATTTTGCCATTGAGCTCATATCCAAATTTATGGTACATCACGATCATATCTTTATCGTGTTCTTCTAAGGTCCAGCTATCCATTAGAATCTTCTGGAGAATTTGCGCTGGTGTTGCTTTTTTAAGTTCTACCATTTTGGTCTTACTAAAAATATCCAACTCTTCTAGCTTGTCCCAAACAATATCATCTTGATCAATTTTTAGGGCGTGCCTAAATTTTAGTTCTACGGAATCTGTTGGGCTATAAGGTAAAAAGGCATTTACAAAATCACGATAGCTCATGTTCTCACTATCTTCTATAGTGTAACTATCATCTGTTAAACCAAGTTGTACGAACATATTCCATGCGCGACTAAAACCAACTTTCCTAATGGTACCGCGATATAATGTATTGATATGATCTAGACCATATACCGATTGATATTTAAGGGAATCTCTATTGGCATAGGCTTCAAAACGACCGTAACCTTCAATCTCTAAAAACTCTGTTCTTCTAAACAATCTGTTATACGGTATGTATTTATAGGAGTCTTCTTGTAAAAATTTTGCTGCACTTCCTTGGCCTGCAACCACCACGTTTCTTGGATTCCATGTAAATTTATAATTCCATAGATTATTATCGCTTTCTGGAGCAACAAGACCTCCTGTAAAAGATTCAAACAAAACCATTTTACCTCCTTTTGCACGAATATTGTCAATCACTTTCATTGCACTCATGTGGTCAATACCAGGATCTACACCAATCTCATTCATAAAAACCAAACCTTTGTCCGTTACGGTTTTATTTAATTTCTGCATTTCTGGACTTACGTAAGATGCTGTGACCATGTTTTTACCATAGGCAACACAATCTTTTGCGACTTCTATATGAAATCTTGCAGGTAGCATTGATACCACGATATCAGCATTTTCAATAGCTGCTTTTCGTGATGATTTATCAAAAACGTCTAATGTTATGGCTTGAGCATTCTCATGATCTCCAATAATCTTTCTTACATTTTGTAAATTGATATCTCCAACAATAATATGTAATTCCTCTTCTATAGATTTATCTAGTAAATATTTGATGAGATAAGATGTGGATTTTCCAGAACCAATGACTAATATCTTTCGCATAATGGGTTTTCTTGAGTAATTTTGTTATTCTTATTAATTACGAATTTAGTAAATACAACGGGTTATAAAAACTCAAATCAGATTTATATATGAACAAAAAAGTTTTGGTTTTAGGATGTCTTCTGGGTCTAATCGCTATAATTCTTGGTGCTTTTGGTGCTCACGGATTGAAATCCTTAATTTCTGAAGAAGCTGTTCAAACATTTGAGACAGGAGTGAGATATCAAATGTATCATGCGCTATTTCTTTTTTTCGTCGGAAATTTTACAGCTATAAGTACAAAAACAAAGTCTGTTATTTTTTACCTAGTCTTGATAGGCGTTATATTTTTCTCAGGTTCAATCTTCGCATTGGCTACAAATGACCTAACGGGCTTTGATTTTAAATCCATAGCATTTATAACGCCCGTTGGAGGATTGCTTTTAATAATAGCTTGGCTTGTTCTTTTGATAAACTTTTTGAAAATTAAAAATGATAAATCATAATTATTACAGACTACTTTAAATAAATGTTTAATTTTGCAGTCTAAACAACATAAACAAATTATGGTAAACCATACACAAAATACGAAAACGATTTCGTTAGAAAATTACGGTATTAAAAACGCAAAAGTGAGATATCAATTATCTCCAACTGAACTTCATGATATCACCATATCAAAAGGTCAGGGAAAAGAAGCATCTTCTGGTGCTTTAGCAGTCAATACTGGAGAATTCACAGGTCGTTCACCTCAAGACAGATTTATCGTTAAAGATGACATTACAAAAGATCGCGTTTGGTGGGGAAATATCAACATTGCTTTTGATGCTGATAAATTTCAAAAATTATATAACAAAGTAACAGATTACCTTTCTGATAAAGAGGTTTTTGTAAGAGATAGTTTTGCGTGTGCAGATGAGAATTACAAATTAAATATTCGTGTTATAAATGAATATCCTTGGAGCAATATGTTTGCTTACAATATGTTTTTACGACCTAATGAAGAAGAATTAAAAGATTTTTCTCCTGAATGGACTGTTGTTAATGCTCCTGGTTTTATGGCAGATCCTGAAGTTGATGGAACAAGACAACACAATTTTGCGATTTTAGACTTTACTCGTAAAATCGCTTTGATTGGAGGCACTGGATATACTGGCGAAATTAAAAAAGGTATTTTCTCTGCTTTGAATTTTATTCTTCCTGTTTTTAAAAACACATTACCTATGCATTGCAGTGCCAATGTTGGTAAAGATGGAGATACTGCTATATTTTTTGGTTTGTCTGGTACGGGTAAAACAACGTTATCTACAGATGCAGATCGTAGTTTAATTGGTGATGATGAGCACGGATGGACTAAAGAAAACACCGTATTTAATTTTGAAGGCGGTTGTTATGCAAAGGTTATTAACTTATCAAGAGAGCAAGAGCCAGAAATTTATGATGCCATCAAAAAAGGAGCAATCCTTGAGAACGTAATCATGAACGATAAAGGTGAAGTTCAATTTGAAGATACTTCTATAACTCAAAATACAAGGGTAAGTTATCCTATATATCATATTGATAATATTAGAAAACCGTCTATCGGTGAAAACCCTAAAAATATTTTCTTTTTAACCGCAGATGCTTTTGGAGTATTGCCTCCAATTTCAAAACTAACACCTAGTCAAGCTGCTTACCATTTTATTTCTGGTTATACAGCAAAAGTTGCAGGAACAGAGGCTGGAGTTGTTGAGCCAACACCAAATTTCTCAGCGTGTTTTGGTGCGCCTTTCATGCCATTGCATCCTACAAAATATGCAGAGATGCTAAGTAAGAAAATGAAAGATTCTGGTGTAAATGTATGGTTGGTGAACACAGGTTGGACAGGTGGACCTTACGGAGTTGGTACACGTATGAAATTAAAATATACTAGAGCAATGATCAACGCTGTTTTAAACGGTCATTTAGGGCAGTATACTTATGAAGATTACCATATCCATTCTGTATTTGGAGTTGCACAACCTAGAAGTTGTCCTGGTGTTCCAAACGAAGTTTTAAGTCCGAGATCAACTTGGAACGATGACGAAAATTATTATAAAACTGCCTTTAAATTAACGAATGCGTTTCGCGAGAATTTCAAAAAGTTTGAAGAGCATGCTTCCGAAGAAATTAGAAGAGGAGGTCCTCAGCGTTATAGTTTCTAATTGGAAATATAGATGATAAAAAAAATGCGATTTCTACTGAAATCGCATTTTTTTTATATTAATGAAAATGTATTATTTTCCTTTATTTACTTTATCAATGTATTTTTCTAATGCCATTGTCATTGATGGCGTTTCAGGTGTTGGTGCAGAAATATCCACTCTCAATCCGTGTGATTCAACAGCCTTGACTGTTGTGTTTCCAAAAACAGCAATTCTGGTTTCGTTCTGCTTGAATTCTGGGAAATTATGAAATAATGATTCAATACCTGAAGGGCTAAAAAACACTAAAATATCATAGTACACATTTGCCAGGTCTGACAAATCGCTAATAACGGTTTTATAAAATACAGACTGTTTCCATTTTACTCCTAAATCATTTAAGATTTCAGGAACTTCTGGTTTTAGTTTATCTGTTGTAGGCAATAAAAAAGATTCATCTTTATATTTTTTAATTAATGGAGATAAATCTGCAAATGTGCGTTTGCCAACATAAATCTTACGTTTTCTATATACTACATATTTTTGAAGATAGTAAGCGACAGCTTCAGACTGGCAGAAGTATTTCATTGTGTCTGGCACTTTAAATCGCATTTCATCTGCAACTCTGAAAAAGTGGTCAACAGAATTCCTACTTGTAAGAATTATAGCTGTATAATGAGAAAGATCAACTTTTTGTTGTCTAATTTCTTTAGCTTCTACACCTTCAACATGAATAAATGGTCTGAAATCTATCTTTACTTTTTGCTTTTCTTGAAGATCAAAGTAAGGCGAATTTTCTATTTTAGGCTCTGGTTGAGATACTAAAATTGTTTTCACTTTCGTCATATATCTTAATCGTTTTAAGCGTTGAAATCTTTAATTAACTTATATAAAATTAGATAGGGTCCAATTTCAAGTGCGCAAAGATACAAAATAAAATAGAATATGTTATTTATTAGTAATTTTTGATGATTCTTAAAAGAAGAGACAAATCCAATTAGATTAATTAAAATAATAAGGCCAATTGTTACATAAATTATAGTATATATTATGGTATTTGTTGGTGAAAGGGTATAAATTAAAACACAATTTATAGGAAATAAAATTAGTCCAGAATAATTTTTAAATGTCGTTTTTTGAAATAAATAGGAGTCTATAATGTCATCAATGTCAAAGAGACTCGCAATTAAACGTTCTAACAATACCTTGATTAGAAAGAGAACTCCAATCCCAAAAAGTAACTTGAAAAATTGATTGATATTAAATTCTGAAGGATTAACTATTGTAGAATAACTTATAAAAGCAAAGATAGAAATAGAGAATACAAGGTTAAAAAACAAAAGCGCATCAAAACCATCAATGAACTTTTGCTCTCTTGCATAGATTTTTAAATATTTAGAGTTACCGATAACAACTAAAAAATCCTTAAACCTATGCGCATAAAAGAATTTAGCAACAGTTATAAAGGTTAAACCTATCACTAAAAAAATAGTAAACCAATCATTGGAAATAGCATCTCTAAGCATGTTGTAAAATTATAAAGAATTTTTGATGATTGTATGTCTAATACAAATCAACTTTAACCAAAATTTTAAGATTAACAATGTTTATGATTTTAACAACTACATTTCATAGATAAATCACTTATTTTTGTCTCAAACTAAATTAATTATTTATTGCATTCTATGTCAGATGCCATAGTGATCATACCAACTTATAATGAAATTGAGAACATCGAAGCCATCATTAGAGCTGTGTTTTCTCAAGTTAAGGTGTTTGATATATTAATTGTTGATGATAATTCTCCAGATGGCACCTCTCAAAAAGTAAAAGCGTTACAAAACGAGTTTGGCAGTAAACTTAATCTACTATCTAGAGCAAAAAAAACAGGTCTTGGTAGAGCTTATATTGAAGCATTCAAGTGGTGTTTAGAAAGAGATTATGAGTACATATTTGAAATGGATGCAGATTTTTCGCATAATCCAAATGACTTAATTTATCTTTACAATGCCTGTGAACAAAATGGCGCAGATATGTCAATAGGTTCGCGTTACATCAATAACAGGGTAAATGTGGTCAATTGGGATATGAAAAGATTATTAATGTCTTATTTTGCCTCAAAATATGTAAAACTTATTACGCAAATGGATATTGATGATACTACTGCGGGTTTTGTATGTTATCATCGTAGAGTCTTAGAAACGATAAATTTAGAAAACATAAAATTTGTTGGCTACGCATTTCAAATTGAAATGAAATTCAATACATATCTTAAAAAATTTAAGATTGTAGAAGTGCCAATAGTTTTTACAGACAGAAAAAAAGGAAAATCCAAAATGAGTGGAGGTATCATTTCCGAAGCTATATTTGGAGTAGTAAATATGAAGTTAAAAAGTATATTTAGAAATTAAAATGCAAAACAAGATTATACTTATTAAAAATGCAAAGATAGTCAACGAAGGTGTTGTGACTGAAGGTGATATTCTCATAGAAGGAGACTATATAAAAGAAGTTTCAGATTCTATAAGTGCTAAGTCTGCAGATGTCATGATAATTGACGCAGAAGGCAATTATGTCTTCCCAGGTGTTATTGATGACCAAGTTCATTTTAGAGAGCCAGGGCTTACGCATAAAGGCGATATAGAATCAGAATCTAGAGCAGCTATAGCTGGTGGTATTACTTCGTTCATAGAAATGCCCAATACAAACCCGCAAACAACTACCGTAGAAAAGTTGGAAGAAAAGTTTGAGATTGCATCAAACACATCATACGCCAATTACTCATTTATGTTCGGCGGTACCAATGATAATCTAGATGAAATTTTAAAAGTTGACCCTAAAACAGTTGCAGGTTTAAAATTATTTTTAGGCTCATCAACAGGTAATATGCTTGTAGACGATCCAAAAGTGATCGAAAAAATATTTAGTTCCACAGATATGGTAATATCTGTACATTGTGAGGATGAAGCAACAATTAAAAAGAACTTAAAAGAGCACATAGACAAATTTGGTGAAGATATCCCTATTGAAAAACACCCAGTTATTAGAAGCGAAGAAGCATGCTACATCTCATCTTCCAAAGCGATAGAGCTTGCTAAAAAAACAGGAGCCAGGCTTCATGTATTTCATCTCTCAACTGGTAAAGAGACCAGTTTGTTCAGTAATAAAATACCTTTAAAGGATAAAAAAATTACTGCGGAAGTATGTATCCACCACCTTTGGTTCAGCGATGAAGATTATGCCAAAAAAGGAACACACATAAAATGGAATCCAGCGGTAAAATCTGCAAAAGACAGAAACCAACTTTGGAAAGCACTTTTAGACGATAGAATAGATGTGATCGCTACAGATCATGCTCCTCATACCTTAGAAGAAAAAAATAATAAGTATACAAAAGCTCCTTCAGGAGGTCCATTAGTGCAACACGCTTTGGTAGCAATGATAGAAATGTACCACAAAGGCAAGATATCACTTCCAAAAATTGCTCAAAAAATGGCACACAATCCTGCGATATTATTTCAGGTTGAGAAGCGTGGCTATATAAAACAAGGTTATTTTGCAGATTTAGTAATTGTAGATATCAATAATCCTTGGACAGTCAATAAAGAGAATATTCTATACAAATGCGGTTGGTCTCCTTTTGAAGGTACCACATTTAAATCTAGAATAACCCATACTTTTCTTAATGGCAAATTAGTATATAACAACTTCAAGGTTCTTGATATAAAAGCTGGAAAACGTTTAACTTTTACCAGATGAAAAAAGTCGTTGTCATTTTAATATTTATGGTTCTTGTTAGTTGTCAATTTTCTAGCGCTCCAGAAAAGCCAGATAATCTTATTCCCAAAGATAAAATGGTAGATATTTTATATGACGTTTCTATACTCAATGCTGCAAAAGGTACAAGCAAAGGTATTTTAGAAAATAACGGTGTTTTTCCTGAAGATTTCGTATTTGAAAAACATAAAATAGACAGTTTGCAATTTGCAAAGAGTAATGAGTATTATGGTTTTAATCTTGAAGAATATGAAGTTATAGTTGCCAATCTAGAGCAGAGACTCAATGCAAATAAAGAAGAAATACAAGCTAAAATTGATAAAGAAGAACTAGAAAAAAAGCGCATAAAAGATTCCATAAAAATGTTGGATGATTCGCTAAATACCAGGAAAATTTTACCAAAAGAAAAAATTAAAAAAGTAGATTATAAGGATTATCCAGATTCATCTAAATAATATTTTGAGACCTTGGATATGGAGATGTCAATTGGTGCAAATTTAAAATTTAGATCATTTTCAATTTTAGAATTATCATAAACAGTTCTACTTGATATCGATTTTGCCATTTGCTTAGATAATTTCCGTCGTTTCCCTAAGAGTTTATGATTCAACCAATCTAATCGCCAAATTATAGAAAGAAAAAATGGGGATGCTACTTTTTTTGCAGATGTAACTCCTAAAACTTCAGCAACCTTTTCCTGAAACAATTTAAACGTTAAATTTTCAGCAATTAAAATATAGCGCTCATTGTTTATCGCACTATCCATTAGCTTGATCATCACTTCTGTAACATCCCAAACATCAACGTAAGCGGACGCTCCTTTTGGGTAATAGCTCAAACCTTTATAAATCTGTTTAAACAAGCTACCGCTTCCTCCTCCTCTCCAAAAACCTGGGCCCAAGACAATTCCAGGATTCACGATCACAGCGTCAATACCTTCCTGTGTGCCTCGCCAGACTTCCATTTCTGCGCCATATTTAGTAATGGCGTAAACGCTATTGTCCTGTTCTGGATTCCAATCTGTTTTTTCGGTAATCAAGATGTCTTCGTTTGGTTCATTTCCTATGGCAGCAATCGAACTTACATAACAAAGTTTTTTAATTTTATTTTTGATGCAAAGATTGACAATATTAGCAGTGCCTTCAATATTAACTTTTCTAAGTTCATGATATTTATTAGGCTCAAAACTAATTAATGCAGCACAATGGTAAACTTGAGTAATATTTTTAAAAGCAATTTCTAAAGCAGGAATATCGTTTATTGTAGCTTCTATCCATTCAATTTTCTTGTAAAGTCTTTCAACATCACTTGTATAATATCCAAATACTTTTTTGACAGATTCTAATTTGTGCTCTCTTCTATAAATAGCTTTTACAGAACTATTATTGCTCACTAGTTTGAACAATAAATGAGAACCCACTAAGCCTGTGCCACCTGTAACTAAAATCATAAAACAAAAATAGTCTTTTTTGTTATTCGCTTTTTCCTTTTGTTTGATAAACATATCTTTGTCGCACTTAGAATAATACTTAAAAGATGAACTATAACTTAGTAGAAGAATTAACGTGGCGAGGAATGGTACATGATATCATGCCAGGAACAGAAGAGCAATTACAAAAGGAAATGACCACAGCGTATATTGGTTTTGATCCAACGTCAGATTCTTTGCATATAGGCAGTCTGGTACCCATTATTTTATTAATGCATTTAGAGAAATCTGGCCATAGACCAATTGCTTTAGTTGGAGGAGCAACAGGTATGATTGGAGATCCATCTGGTAAAAGCGACGAGCGTAATTTATTGGACGAAGCCACTTTGAACAAAAACGTTGCAGGAATAAAAAACACACTAGCTCGATTTTTAAATTTTTCTTCGGAAGAACAAAATGCTCCAGTTTTAGTAAACAACTACGATTGGATGAAGGACTTCTCATTCATAGAATTTGCACGTGATGTCGGTAAGCGTATTACCGTTAATTACATGATGGCAAAAGATTCTGTAAAGAAACGATTAAGTGGTGAAGAAGGAAACGTAGGCATGTCTTTTACAGAGTTTACCTACCAGCTCATTCAAGGTTATGATTTCCATCATTTATACAAATCACATAATTGCTTATTGCAAATGGGAGGAAGTGACCAATGGGGAAATATCACCACAGGTACAGAGCTTGTAAGGCGTATGAATGTTGGAGAAGAAGCCAAAGCTTATGCAATGACTTGTCCATTAATCACAAAAGCAGATGGCTCTAAATTTGGTAAAACTGAAGGCGGTAATGTGTGGTTAGATTCAGACAAAACTTCTGTTTATAAATTTTACCAGTTTTGGTTAAATACCAGCGATGAAGATGCTGAAAAATACATTAAGATCTTTACGTTTTTAGATAAAAATAAGATAGAGGGCTTAATAGTTGAGCATAATGAAAATAGAGGTCTAAAAAAGTTGCAAAAGAGTTTAGCAGAAGAAGTGACAAGATTAGTGCACTCAGATGAAGAATTTGAAAATGCAGAAAAAGCATCAAACATACTATTCAGTAAAACATTCAAGGCAGATATTAAAACCTTAGACGAAAAGACGTTTTTAGATGTTTTTGAAGGTGTACCGCAAGCGGAAATATCTAAAGAGGAATTATCTCAACTTGACATGATAGGCGCTTTGGCAGCACAAACCAATTTCTTAGCCTCTAACAGCGAAGCACGTCGAGCATTAAAGGAAAACGCGGTTTCTGTAAACAAAGAAAAAGTAACAGAGGATTATCAATTATCTGAAGAAGATTTGATAAACGGTAAGTACATTATATTAAATAAGGGGAAAAAGAACACTTATATTATAAAGGTCTCTTAATTAAAATTTGTTTAAGGTTTTATGTAACCGCATCGTCACCCTGAATTTATTTCAGGGTCTCATCACATATTGAAAATACATAATGTGATTCTGAAACAAGTTCAGAATGACACTGAAAATTAAACTAACCATAAATAGAAAAACGTCCCGTAATACGGGACGTTTAACATTAACCAATCAACTATTTATTAGAAGCTAATCTCTCTTTTTCATAGAACTCTAAACTATTTTAGATTCATAGCTTCCCAGTTTTTGTCGGCTTTTTGTTGTAGACCTTTCACATCACTTTCTTGCCATGTAGTTAAAGTATTGTTAAACCAAGCATTGTAGAATAAGTAGAGTTTTCCGTCTCTTATCTCGAAGGTTTTAGGGTTGATATCAACCTTTTTATTATCAACTGCAATGGCATAAGCACAGTAACCACCGTATTGCGGAACGTATTTTTCTGGATTACTACTAAATTTCTTCAAGTTCTCTTCCGAAGAAAATTTATAGTTTACGCCATAATGCATAGTCGTAAATTCTTTTTTACCCTCAATGGCTTGATTGTCAAAATAGGCAACAACGTCATAGCCTTTTGCCATGTAATCGTTTTTTGTATTGTAATCAGCACTTTGGGCGAATGTGGTGAGCATCACAAAGAAAAAAAATGCACCAAGAATTTTAGTTTTCATCTTGATGTAGTCGTGAAAATATAGTAGTGCTTACAGTACCATGAGATTGCAGCCTCTTATATCACTTGCATCAAATCTACCTATAATTTCAAAGCTAGAATTATCGTGTACTCGACCCAGATCTTGGGTAGCGATAAAGGAGCAAGAATTGATATTGGCAAGGTCAATAACATTTATTCCGCCAGTTTTTTTAGTGGATTGGATTGTGAGTGCATCTTCAGGATCACGGGTTAAAACGCGCATCCAATTTGGGCATTTAAAAAGTCCGTCGCCTTGTGAATAGGCTTGGCTCAACAATTCGGTCATGCCATATTCACTATGTATTTTAGAGACTCCAAAACCCGATTCTAAAATCCCGTGCAATTCTTCCCTAACCAATTCTTTCCTGCGACCTTTCATGCCACCAGTTTCCATAATTATAGTGTTCTTGAGATTAAATTGATGGTTTTCTACCAAATCTAAAAGTGCAAATGAAACGCCAATGAGCAACACTTTTTTTTCTTCGGAAGCTAAAGCATTCAAATGTGTTGTAAGTGCGTCGATATTGTTGAGGTAAAATCCGCTTTCAGGGTTTTGTGACTGTTTGATCATATCATCAACCATGTAGATTAATGATGACCCGTTACGTTCTAAATAACTGGGTAAAAGTGCGAGAATGGTATAATCTTTAATATTTCCGTAGAAATCATGAAAGCCTTTTCTAAAACTTTGCTCGTAGATTTTTAAATCTGTTACGTGGTGCTTACTCGTAATTGATCCCGTTGTACCACTACTTGAAAATGTGTCTTCAATTTGGGATTTGGAACTGAGAATTTTATGACTTTTAAAAAACTGAATAGGTAAAAACGGAATATCCTCAACACGTTTTACATCACTAGGATGTTTGTACAATAAATCACAAAACGAACGGTAGACCGGATTGTTTTCAAACTGAAATTTGAAGACTTCCAAAGCTAGCGTATTAAATTCACTTTCCGAAGAAATAGAAAATATAGCGTCTGTGTTTATCATAATTGCAAAAATAAAAAAAGCGCTGTCATAACTGACAACGCTTTTTTAATACTTTATTTAAAAAGGATTACTTGATCACTAATTTTTTAGTAACCTGAGCATCATTTTGAGAAATCTTTACAATGTAAACACCAGCGTTTAATCCAGAAACATTAATACGGTTGTTGTTTAAAGCTTGGTTGATCACTTGTTTTCCTAAGATATCATAAACCGAAACAGAAATAGCATCATCATTTGTTCCAACTACATTTACAAATCCTGTAGATGTTGGGTTTGGATATACTGAGAATGAGTTAGTGCTTACTTCGTTGATAGAAAGTGTTGCTCCTGCAACATCTGATACGTATCTAGGTAACACTTGGTAAGTACCATTGAACTCTGCGCCTAAACCAATAACAGATGATGTGCCAGTTGGAATGTTTGCTCCAACTAAATTCTCATCTCCAAAGGTAACTCTAGCAACAGTTGTATCTGCACCAGCAGAAATATCGTAACTAGTATTATCTGTAAATACGCCTGTATCAGCAAAAGTAACTCCTGTTATTTGGATTAATTCACTTTCATAAGATTCACCAGCTGCTAAAAATTGAGAAACTGTTACAGCCTCTGGAGTGATTGTAGTACCAGTAGATGATGCTCCAGCAACATCTGCAACAGGCACAAATTGCAATACACCATTAAATTCTCCTAATTGACCTTGTAAACCTGTGATACCATCACCAATATTGAAAGAAGGTGTAAGTGTACCAGCATTATCGTCAATTAATATTCCTGCAGTAGCATCTTGGATGTACTTTTGGTTTCTACCATTATCTGTTACTATGTAAGTGATGATTGCTTCACCTGTTAATTCATAAACTTCACCAAGTGTTCCAGCTCTTAGCTCTGCAACAGTTGCTACAGTATTTGAGGATAATACGCTAAACGTAATCATATCTGAATCAAGTATTGTACCATCTACCAATTCTACAAGAACATTGTATGTTTGACCATCAACAGTGGCAACAGTAAATGGACTGGTTACACCTGTAGTTGTAGTGCTATTAACGGTAATAGCAAATGTTTCTCCACCCTGTAAATTAGTACCTGAAAATTCAACATCTACAGAAGTTGTTCCAGGAACAAATTCAAAACCATTTGAAGGAGATGTAATTGTAATACTAGGAGTGTTTGTAGATGTAAAAGTTTGGTTTGTATTAACTAAGCCATAAGTGTTTGCAATTGCAAGAGTTTCCCAAGTAAATTCTTCATAAGAATCACCAGAGCCCATTAACTGAAGAGATTCTCCTACTTGAGTCGTACCACCTTCTTCTACACCAATATCTGTAGATGTCATACCAGCTGCAGGTCCATCAGCAGCAGTTAAAGATCCTTCATAACTTAAAAATTGCACCACATTACCCATGTTATCAACCAAAGCAATAGCGTCTGGCGAGCCATTTTGAAGTGAATTAGCTGCGAAAATAAAGTTAAGTGTACCATATCCATTCTCTTGATCTGAAATAGTACCACTTAGGCTTTCGTTACCGTAAGATTCATTGTTGCTTCCATTGTATTTTTCAATAGACCAACCTGTTAGGTCAGTTCCTGCTGGACCAGCAATTTCTATTGCTTCGTCTACATCAGCACCAGTGTTATCATAATGAATTTCATTGATAAAAATGTTTGTTTGCCCAAAAGACGATAATCCTATTAAAGCAGTTAAACATAAAAAGTAAAGTTTTTTCATAATTATTTCGTTTTAAATTTCTAAAAATTAAGGTTCAAATATAATGAGAATTTAGGGTTTAAACGAATAATTTTTGAGCTATACAGCTATTTAACAATTGGATAACATTGAGATGTAAATGTCTTATATTGTAAATATTACCATAATAGTAAGTTAACATTGTGTTATCAATTTTAGCTTCTTTCATTTTTTTTGTTATTAATCCTATCTTTACATTAGCAATACTCAGTTTTTCAAATTAAATAAATGAAAAAGAAAAATATTAAAATTTTATTGGTAGATGATGAACCAGACATTTTAGAAATAGTTGGTTATAATTTATCTGCGGAAGGCTACCAGGTCATCACTGCCGAAAATGGTGCCGAAGGTGTCAAGAAAGCAAAAAAAGAAAAGCCTCAACTTATTATCCTCGATGTGATGATGCCAGAAATGGACGGGATTGAAGCTTGCGAGCAAATTAGAAAAATGCCAGATCTTAGCAATACAATCATAACTTTTTTAACTGCTAGAGGTGAAGATTATTCTCAAATGGCTGGTTTTGATGCTGGAGCAGATGATTATATTACAAAACCCATAAAACCTAAGGTGCTTGTAAGTAAAGTTAAGGCGCTCTTAAGACGTTTAAAAGATGATGATCAACCTGAAGAAGTTTTAAAAATAGGAAACTTAACAATTAACAGAGAGGAGTATAAAATATCTATTAAGGGACAGGAGCTTCTATTGCCAAGAAAAGAATTTGAATTGTTATCTTTGTTAGCAACAAAACCAAACAAAGTCTTTAAACGCGAAGAAATCTTAGATAGAGTATGGGGCAATGAAGTGGTTGTTGGAGGACGAACTATTGATGTTCATATTAGAAAACTTCGTGAAAAAATTGGAGACAAAAAATTTAAAACAATAAAAGGCGTTGGTTATAAGTTTGTAGATTAATGCAAAATAAATTAAAAAAAACATATAGGTTTGCTTTTAAGACCTCAATGTACATCACTATTTTTTTAACGCTCTTATCGAGTGTTTTTTTGTATTTATTACATTCTATTGATATTTTATTTCTTGCATCTTTTGCGATTTTTACTTACATCATCTCTTTCGTGGTTATACAATATAGGGTCGAGCGTTTTATTTATAGAAGAGTTAAGAAGATATACGACGATCTAACGTTGTTGGAATCTGCTTCGCTTCGAAGTCAGCCTATCACAACAGATATGGCAACACTCACCCAAGAAATTGATAAATATGCAAAAGATAAAAAGTTAGAAATAGAAACACTTATCGTTAGAGAAGAATATCGAAAAGAATTTCTTGGTAACATATCCCACGAATTAAAAACACCCTTATTTACAGTCCAAGGCTATCTTGAAACCTTATTGGATGGCGCTATGCACGACAAAAAAGTAAATGAGAAATATTTAAACAGAGCCAGTAAAGGATTGGAGCGTCTCATCTACATCGTTAAGGATTTAGATATGATAACAAAATTAGAAGTTGGTGATCTTCAACTAAATATCAAAGAATTTGACATCGTTGAGTTAGTAGAAAGTGTTTTTGAGCTCTTAGAGATGAAAGCAGCAAAGAAGAAAATCTCACTTATTTTTGATATCGATTATACCCAGCCTATTATGGTAATGGGAGATAGAGAACGCATCCAGCAAGTCCTATCTAACCTCATTGTTAACTCTATAAAATATGGTGAAGATAAAGGTACGACAGAGATTAGTATTGAAAACCTAATTAAGAACAAAGTCATCGTAAGAGTAACAGATAATGGAGAAGGCATATCAAAAACAAATCTTCCACGTTTGTTTGAACGTTTCTTTCGTGTAGATAAAAGTGGGTCTCGTAAAGTTGGAGGTTCCGGTCTTGGGCTATCCATCGTAAAACATATTATAGAAGCTCACGACGAGAAAATCTATGTAGAAAGTGAAATTGGAGTAGGCAGTGAATTCTCATTTACCCTCGAAAAGTCTAAATAATCGTTTAAAATTCAACTCATAATCCATTGCGCTCAACCCTTTGTAATTTGAAACTTCTTCCAATTTATCAATCGTAAATTCATCTTGTTTACAACTCCCAACAAAACCTAATTTTGTCAAACGCTCAGCGAGATACTCTTGCTCAAATTGTCCAGGTGTAGGTATAAAATAGGCGTTTTTATTCAATTTTGCTAAATCCATAAGCGTTGTATAACCCGATCTGGAAACAACAAATGCACTTTCGTTAATTGCTTTTTCCAATTGAGAACTCGTCATAAAATTATAGATCTTAATATTTTTTTCTTCGGAAATATGCTGTTCACTTTCAATTACGCCTTTAATAAAAATAACTTTGCCATTATAATTTAAAAAATCCGTGAAAAGCTTTTTCTCCAAAAAACCACGTTGAGGTTCTGGTCCAGAAAGTAAGACCATTACGTCATATTTAAAGGAAACCTCTTTTTTGGTAAGCCTACTTAAAGGGCCTAAATATTTAACTGGGATATCGTAAAGTGTTGTGTGACCAAGTTTTCCGCTAAGATTAGGTTCTCCCAGATTATCTGGCACCCAGCATTCCTGAAATTGTCTAATGATTTTTTCGTGTAATTTAGTGCTCAGCCAAGTGGTATTTCCGCTCAAAACCTTGAGTTGGTGTGTTATAAAAACGCTTGGTAAATGTTTGCAATGAACACCCAATCTATTGTCAGAAATAATACCATCAATTTTATAAGATTCAATAATTATGGTAGTTGCTTTATGTTCAGCCTTTATTGTTTTTGCTAGTTTAGGTGAGCTTTGCAACATCTTTAATTTAAAATGCTTTCCTTTTATGGGATAGGTAATATTGTAAGAAGGTAATTCAATGCTTTGTAAATGCGGAAACTCTTTTCGTAAAAGACACAAAGCAGCACCATCACTGGCAATAACTGGTTCAAAATTATGAGCAATCAAGGCATTTATTATGGGTATACATCTTGTGGCATGACCTAATCCCCAATTTAAGGGAGCAATGAGTATTCGTTTCATGTGGTTGATCTAGTAGAGTATTTCAAAATTTTACCATTTTAGGAAAATCAAAGATAAAGCTTAAAATGTTTCCTTAATTTTACCGCATCTTTAATAAAAATAACAAATTGTTAAACGAAAATTGTGGGAAGTAAAAACAAACTTAAGAGATTTAAGGAAAATGAAACGTTCTCTAATGTGTTTCAGCCAAAAAGGGAGGAATTAGTCGATTCAGAATATGAACTTAAGGGAAACTGGAATTCTGAAGTATTCAAAAACAATAATCCTCTGGTATTAGAACTGGGTTGCGGTAGAGGAGAGTATACAGTTGAGTTGGCGAAAAAATTTCCGAAGAAAAACTTTATAGGTATCGATATAAAGGGAGCGCGTTTTTGGAGAGGCGCCAAAACAGCCATTGAAGAAAACTTACCAAACGTGGCATTTATACGCACACAAATAGAGCTTGTAGATTTTGTCTTTGCCAAAAATGAAGTTGACGAAATCTGGATTACGTTTCCAGATCCTCAAATAAAATACAAGCGTACCAAGCATAGAATGACGAATTCTCAATTTTTAAATCGCTATAAAACTATTTTAAAACCAGAAGGTTTTGTAAATTTAAAAACAGATAGTGAATTTATGCATGGATATACTCTGGGGCTTTTGCATGGAGAGGGACACGAAGTGGTGTATGCAAATCACAATGTGTATAAGCAAGAAGGAAGCCCAGAAGAAGTAACGAGCATTCAAACCTACTATGAATCTCAATATTTAGAGCATAATAAACCAATTACGTATATTAAATTCAAAATTAACTAACCTTGAATATTACTGTCGTTTTTTTTCTAGGGCTAATTATAGCTTTGATAGGTGTGGTGCCTCCTGGACTATTAAATATGACAGCTGCAAAAATAAGTCTCAAAGACGGTTACAGTAGAGGTATCACTTTTTCTATTGGTGTTTGTATTATTGTTTTTCTGCAAACCTATATAGCCTCTATGTTTGCGAGATATTTAAGTAACCATCCGCACACCGTTGAGATTTTAAGACAAGTCGCATTTGTAATATTTGTTCTAATAACAGTCTACTTTTTGTTCATCGCAAA
Organism: Psychroserpens sp. Hel_I_66; assembly: GCF_000799465.1. Lineage (NCBI taxonomy): Bacteria > Pseudomonadati > Bacteroidota > Flavobacteriia > Flavobacteriales > Flavobacteriaceae > Psychroserpens > Psychroserpens sp. Hel_I_66. The sequence continues at coordinate 3,326,781 of NZ_JUGU01000001.1, forward strand.
ATCCAGCCCTACACCAAATGTAGAGCCACATGCTACAAGTAAGAGAAGTCGCTTTTTCCAAGGTATGTTTTTATCTGCCATTAATGTTTTTCCAATACCATATCAAGCCTATATGACGATTACCATCGCAGGATTTGGATGGTTTATGTTTGATAAAATGAGCATTATTACCTATTGCTCTGGCGCAACGACAGGCACATTTGTAATGCTTTATTTTTATATTTTCTTTTTTGATAAGATTAAAAACAAAAATCTTACCTCTCAAAAAAACATGAATTACAGTATTGGTGCCATTACAGGTTTGGTAGCAATCATCACTCTTTTTAATATTTTAATGGACACGTAATGACACCCGAAACGCTTAATTTCTTTGATCGTGTTTATGAGGTTGCTAAACAAATTCCCTTCGGAAAAGTAACCAGCTACGGAGCAATTGCAAATTATTTGGGAGCTAAGCAAAGTGCAAGAATGGTTGGTTACGCGATGAATGGCTCTGGCGGAAAAGACATTCCAGCACATCGTGTCGTCAACCGAAAAGGATTACTCACAGGAAAACACCATTTTGACGGGACAAATCTCATGCAACAACTTTTAGAAAGTGAAGGCGTTTTGATTGTTGATAATCAAATTCAGGATTTGGAAACAGTTTTTTGGGATCCAAATAAGGAGTTGTGAAATTTTTATTTTTCTATATGTACTCACTATTTATATCTCAAATCCTACCATAATAAAATGCAATCCCAACACTTTAATCTTCAACCTTTATTAAGTATCTTTGCATTTAGAATGATTCTGAATAAATTAATTCTAGAATTAAAAGCTTACTATGAAATTAGATAAACAAAATATACTTAAAGCACTAGAAACGATTACAGCTCCAGGAGAAGGGCAAAACATGGTAGAGAGTGGTGCGGTAACAAATGTAGTGACGTTCGCAGATGAGGTCATTGTAGATATAACCATCACAAACCCAAGTTTGCAGGCTAAAAAGAAAACCGAAGTTGAGATCATGCAAACCATTCATAAATTGGTGTATGAAAAAGCTAAAATTAAGGTAAATGTAAAAGTAGATACACCAGCAAAGCCTGCCACAAATGCCATAAAAGGAAAGGAAATTCCCGGTATTAAAAATATAATAGCTGTAGCCTCAGGAAAAGGAGGTGTAGGTAAATCTACAGTAACAGCAAATCTTGCTGTGACCTTATCAAAAATGGGTTTTAATGTCGGTATTTTAGATGCAGATATTTACGGTCCATCTATGCCAATCATGTTTGATGTAGAACTTGAAAGACCATTGGCGGTCAATGTTGACGGAAAATCAAAAATGCGTCCCGTTGAAAATTACGGTGTTAAAATATTATCTATTGGTTTTTTTACAAAACCAGATCAAGCAGTAGTTTGGAGAGGTCCAATGGCAGCTAAAGCACTAAATCAAATGATTTTTGATGCAGCTTGGGGAGAACTGGATTTCATGCTTATAGATTTACCTCCAGGAACAGGAGATATTCATTTAAGTATCATGCAATCACTTCCAATTACAGGAGCAGTAATTGTAAGTACACCTCAAAATGTTGCTTTGGCAGATGCTAAGAAAGGTGTAGCCATGTTCCAACAAGAGAGTATAAATGTGCCAGTGTTGGGTATCATAGAAAATATGGCGTATTTTACCCCAGAGGAGCTTCCAGATCATAAATATTATATCTTCGGAAAAGAAGGTGCAAAAAACCTGGCTGAAGATATAAATGTACGTCTCTTAGGAGAAATACCATTAGTTCAAAGCATTAGAGAAGCTGGAGATATTGGTCGACCAGCAGCATTACAAACTGCCACACCTTTAGAAAAAGCATTTGAGGAATTAACCAGAAATGTTGTCGAAGAAGTAGTCAAACGTAATGATAACTTACCTCCAACCGAAGCTATCAAAATAACAACTATGGCTGGATGTTCAGCAGTAAAAAAATAATAAATGAGTACAGAAGAGCTTAGATTGAATGTTGAAAAAGCATTAGATGAAATACGTCCGTTCTTACAAAGTGATGGAGGCGATATTTCTTTGTTAGCCATCGAGAACGGTAATTTGGTGAAAGTGCAGCTACAAGGTGCTTGTGTTGGTTGTAGTGTAAACCAAATGACACTAAAGTCTGGTGTGGAAATGACTATAAAAAAATATGCACCCCAAATAGAACAAGTCATTAATATTGATGCTTAAATGACTTTGTCATAAATGTATGAAGTATTATATATTAAATTTACTTTCCCCGAAATTATAATTCATGATTAAAACAGATATACTCATTATTGGAGCAGGACCAACAGGATTATTCACTGTTTTTGAAGCTGGTTTGCTAAAATTAAAATGTCATTTAATTGATGCTTTGCCTCAACCTGGCGGACAATGCTCAGAAATTTACCCAAAAAAACCCATTTACGATATTCCAGCATATCCAGAAATTCTTGCAGGAGATCTCACAGAAAGGTTACTTGAGCAATGCAAACAATTTGAACCTGGTTTTACCTTAGGCGAACGTGCTGAAACTATAGAAAAACAAGAGGATGAATCATTTATAGTTACAACAAATAAAGGAACTAAGCACCAAGCACCTATCGTGGCAATTGCTGGCGGATTAGGGAGTTTTGAGCCTCGTAAACCTTTAATTCATAACATTGCAGAGTTTGAGGATATTGGTGTAGAATACATCATTAAAGATCCAGAGATTTACAGAAATAAAAAAGTAGTTATTGCTGGTGGAGGAGATTCTGCTCTAGATTGGAGTATCTTTTTAAGTGATGTAGCAAGTGAGGTTACTTTAATCCATAGACGAAATGAGTTTCGTGGACATTTAGATTCCGTAGAAAAAGTACAAGAATTAAAAAACAAAGGAAAAATAAATTTAATTACTCCTGCAGAAGTGGTAGGTATTGTTGGTGACGAAAAGGTAGAAGCTGTTGTAGTAAAACAAGCAAAGCATATTGAAAAAGAATTTGAAGTAGACTGTGATCATTTTATACCGCTTTTTGGGCTGTCGCCAAAACTTGGACCTATCGCAGATTGGGGATTAGAAATCGAAAAGAATGCTATAGTTGTAAATAACGCTTTAGATTACCAAACCAATATTCCAGGAATATTCGCCATTGGTGATGTTAATACCTATCCAGGAAAGTTAAAATTAATTTTGTGCGGTTTTCACGAAGCAACATTAATGTGTCAAGCTGCGTATCAAATCATTAATCCAGGAAAACGATATGTATTAAAATACACTACTGTTAGTGGAGTTGATGGTTTTGATGGAACTCGAAAAGAAGCACCAAAAGCAGTAGTGAAATCAATAGATTAGGAATGTAACGTTGAAATTTGGAACAGGATATAAACATAAAAATAACCGATAGAGAAGGAGTTACCCATTCAATTCAAGCACCAACAGATATGGCTATGAATTTAATGGAAGTTGTTCGTTCTTACGAACTCGCTCCAGAAGGGACTATTGGTATTTGTGGTGGCATGGCAATGTGTGCATCTTGTCAATGTTATGTATTAAGTGAAACCGATTTACCAGAAATGCAGGACGACGAAGAAGCAATGCTTAGCGAAGCTTTTTATGTAAAGGATAATTCGCGATTGGGTTGTCAAATTCAAATGACTCCAAATATGGAAGGCTTGGAAGTTGAGTTAGCTCCAGAAAGCTAGATTTTTGAGAAAGCATGTCTACACTTCAAATCAAACACTTTCTCTTATGTTTATCTATTCGGTCTTATAATCAATCAACCTTTTTGGTCCTTCCAATAAAACCCTAACAATTTTCAAAACACCGTCATCGGTGGTGGCAATTTGCCATTTAATGAGTGAGATTTCTCCGTTTTCAATTTCAATACCCGTAATGCTTCTTGGGTGAACGCAACTTCCATCATTAAAAAATGCAATATCTCCGGGTTCAGGAAAACGAGGCCTGTGGGTATGTCCAACAATTGTAATCAGGTTATTGTTATTGATAATCCACTTCTTGGTTCTGCGCTCAACTTTAATGAGTTCTTTATAATTTTTTGCAGGACTTGTAGGATCTGCAATACCCATAACGTTTAGTGGTTTCCAAAGAATTCTAACTAAAAACCGACTCCATTTCCAAAAGGTATAATTCCACCAATCGGCTTGATGACCATGTGTTAGAAATAGTTCTTGATTACTTTGGGTATGTTTTAAAACAATACCTTCATGATAAGTAAGACCGCAGAATAAATCTACATCTTCCCCAATCTTCGGGTCAAAATACTTAGATAAATGCTTTTCTACATATTTTGGATTTTTATAGACCATATCATGGTTTCCCCAAATCATATGTAAGCGCTCTTTGTCATGAAATAATTTCATGAGCATATACACATTTTTATGAGCGTCTAAGATAGATTCAAAAGAGATATTTTCCCAGAGTTCATCGCCATCACCAAGTTCACAATAGCTAAAACCTTCAGCATAATAATGCTTTAAAGCATGAAAATAGATGTTTCGGTTATTGGCAAAATCATCTGCAAAACTATTATCGCCTCTGTGACAATCACTAAAAAGGATAATTTTACTGGAATCGTCAAAGTCGACAACTTTAGCATTTTTATATGCACGATCTAATCTCGTTTTTGATGACATGAGAAAACTTTCAACTAAAATAAGTAGAATTTACTCAATTTGAGATACCTCATTCAATTTTCTCAAGAGCGATTGGGAGTAATCGCTCTACAAATTTGGAGTACGCTATTGCTGAAGGGTGTAAACCATCAGATGCGACAAGTTCTGGGTTTTCAATGCCTTGACGTGTAATATCTGTAATGTTCAAAAAGGTAATATTTTGTTGGGCGCAATAGTTTTCTGCGAAATCGTTATAGAGGTCTATTTCTTCGGAAGTGGTCTCGGGATTGCCATTATTTTGACCAAAAGGCGTTAATGCATAATCGGGAATTGAAAGTACGATCACGTTATTTTTATCTCCTTGAGCAGCATTGGTCGCTGTTTGAACCAATTGCGAAAATTCAGTTTCGTATAAGGAAAAAGGTTTACCTTGAAATTGATTATTAACGCCAATTAATAAAGTAACGAGATCATAGTTGGTCGTTAAATTTTCCGAGGAAATAGCAGTTTTAAGGTTTGTGGTTGTCCATCCTGTTTGTGCAATAACGTTAAGGTCGAAACCTGTTTCCAAAGAAAATTGCAGTTTAAGACTATCTTTTAATTGCTCGGGAAATCTGCAAGATTCACAAACGCTTTGGCCAATGGTATAACTATCACCTAGACTTAAAATTTTAAATGTATTTGGTGAGGTAATTGGGGTTTCATCTGACGATGAGCAGCCAATGAATGCTAGAAAAACTAACAAGGAAAAGTAAATAATGTTTCGCATAGTTATAAAGATACAATTTCCGAAGAAAAAAATGCTTCCCGTATTTGAGAAGCATTTTTTCTATTTAAATAAAACGATTGTGTTTAAGTGAGATACTTAAATATCCACTCTCGACTATTTAAAAGCGTTCAAGCCTGTAATATCTAATCCCGTGATTAGTAAATGAATGTCGTGTGTCCCTTCATAGGTTATAACACTTTCAAGATTCATAGAATGACGCATGATGCTGTACTCTCCAGTGATTCCCATGCCACCAAGCATTTGTCTAGCTTCTCGAGCAATGTTAATGGCCATATCTACGTTGTTTCGTTTTGCCATTGAGATTTGTGCAGAAGTTGCTGTGCCATTTTCACGCATTACACCAAGTCTCCAGGCCAATAATTGTGCTTTGGTGATTTCGGTAATCATCTCAGCTAATTTTTTTTGTTGCAATTGAAACTGCCCTATAGGCTTGCCAAATTGCATACGCTCTTTGGAGTATCGTAACGCAGTATCATAACAATCCATGGCTGCGCCGATTGCTCCCCAGGCAATACCAAAACGTGCCGAATCTAAGCAACCTAGAGGCGCTCCCAATCCCGATTTATTTGGTAATAAATTTTCTTTGGGTACTTTAACATTATCAAAAATGAGCTCACCTGTTGAACTTGCTCGAAGTGACCACTTATTATGAGTTTCTGGTGTTGAGAAACCTTCCATACCACGTTCTACAATCAAACCGTGAATTCTCCCTTCTTCATTTTTTGCCCAAACGACAGCGACTTGACAAAATGGAGCATTTGAGATCCACATTTTTGCGCCATTTAAAAGATAATGGTCACCCATATCCTTAAAATTAGTGGTCATTCCTCCAGGATTACTACCATGATCTGGTTCTGTCAAACCAAAAGAGCCCATCCATTCGCCAGAAGCTAATTTTGGTAAGAATTTTTTGCGTTGATCCTCGTTTCCATATTTCCAAATAGGATACATGACCAAAGATGATTGAACAGAAGCTGTACTTCTTACTCCAGAGTCACCACGCTCAATTTCTTGCATGATTAATCCGTAGGAAATTTGATCTAATCCAGCACCACCGTACTCTACAGGGATATATGGACCAAAAGCGCCAATTTCAGCTAAACCACCAATAATTAATTTTGGGAATTCTGCTTTTTGCGCAGCTTCCTCAATAATAGGTGAAACATCACGTTTTACCCATTCTCTGGCAGCATCACGTACAAGTATATGTTCTTCGGTAAGTAATTCGTCAAGATTGTAATAATCTGGTCCTTCAAATAAATCTGGCTTCATTTTTTTGTTGTTTTATGGATAACAAAAATAACGAAAACGTTTGCAGTTAACAATTTAATAAATGTTTTTTCCGAAGATATAAATCTAGAGAATTGTTTGCCAATTACGGTATACTAAAAATCTGTAGTTAATGATTTGTGTAAAAAAGTTAGTCCGTTTTTTTTAATAAATGAGCATAGGCCTCCATACCGTTGGTATGGTCAAAAATTACTTTTAAAACTCCAATTACAGGTAATGCGATTATAGCTCCAACAACACCCCAAAGTGTAGAGAATAGGATAACGCCAAAAATGGTCATGAATGGATTGAGGTTTATTTCGTCACCAATAATCCAAGGTGTGAGTAAATAATTCTCAACAAGCTGTGTTGCCGATACAACTCCTATTACAATAAGTGCTGGTGTTGAACCTGCGTAAAGAAAAGATAGAATCACTGCGACTCCGCCACCAATGATATTACCAACGTATGGGATAATGGAAAATAAGGAGGCAAACAGTGCTAAAAACAATGCATACGGAACAGAGCCCAATAAAAAACCGAGGTAGTAAATAACAAAAAGAAATAACATGATTTTTCCCTTTCCCACAAAATAACTTCTGGTGATGTTAGCAGAATTTTTAAGCAAAGAATTTATAGAAACATTCTTTGGGTAAAGTTTTTTGAAAAAATTGATAAATTGTTGTTTTTGCATCAAAAAGAGAATGATGTATATAAAAATGATGAGTGATTGTGATAGTAAGCTCATAAGTGACGATAAGAAATTACTGGCCAGAGCTTCAGCTTTTTTTACAAGTTTTTGATTATTTTCTATGTAATCTTTATAATCCCAGTTAAGTGAATTATTAGCCCATTGCGATAGTGCATTTAATTTTACAGTGGCTTTATCCTTTATAGTTGGCCAATCTTGAGCCATATTATTTATTTGGGAACTAACGAGCCAAAAAAGAAGAGAAAAAATGATTAGCATGAGCAAGATGGATAGTGTTATTGCAAGCCAATTAGGTAATCCTAGGTTTTTGAGTTTTTGTACAGGGATATCAAGTATAATGGCAATAATTCCACCAACGAGTAGTGGCATAATAAGAGTTTTTCCGTAGTAGAATATAGCAAATAGGCCTCCAATAAGTAAAAGGATCTTTATTGATTTTTGTGCAGATATATCTATTTTTTGAGTACTCAAATTTTGATTTTTTTAGTTATTTAGCATTATAAAGCTACATTAAAATTTATCAAAAATGAAGATTTTATGGTGTTAAGACATTTTTAAATAAAAATCCTTTGTCAAATTGATATAATCTTCGGTATAGTGGTGACGGGTTGTTTCTACAATTAATTCTGAAATTTCAGGAGTATTTTCATGAAACGAAAATTCTACTAGGCTACGCTTTTTCTCTGCGGAAGGTGTTCCTCTAACGTGTGTTTTTCTGTTCAAAAACAAACTAAAATCTTGAGCTAGTTCTATGAACTTTTTTTCTTCGGAAAATGGAATGATCACACAGAATGTGCCATGTTTAGAAAGTAAGGAAACGACGCTCTCTAATAAGTGTGCAAAGGGCATTGCATCTTGAAATCGTGCTAAATCACGCTGTGGATTTTTAGATTTATAATCTTCAGAATAAAATGGCGGATTGCAGATGATTAAATCATATTGATCTTCAATTTCTTCAGCAAATTCCTCTAAAGAGGCGTGATAGCAAAACAATCTATCATTCCAAGGGGATTGTTCAAAATTTTCTACACATTGCTCATAGGCATTGTCGTCAATTTCTAAGGCTTCAATAATTTGAGCATCACTTCGTTGGGCAAGCATTAAAGATAAAATGCCAGTTCCTGCTCCAATATCTAGTATTGAAAAAGGGTGTTTTTGTATTGAAGTCCAAGCACCAAGCAAAACTCCATCTGTCCCAATTTTCATGGCACATTGGTCTTGATTAACCGAGAATTGTTTTAATTTAAAAGGCTTGTCCATCGTCTATCATTCCTACAGAAGTAGGAATTTCTTTTATTTGATTGAGCTCATTTTTAGCTTGTGTTTTAATCAATGTAATCTATTCCTCTAAATACAAATCAATCAACCCTTCTGGGGTATCAACAATAATGACTTTGTTTTTCTTGTCTACTTTAGAAATGAACTCATCATTCATTGGAATTAAAATTTCAACACCATCTCTATCTATTTCAAAAAGGGATTGCGCAGTCGAGTCGTTAATAGATTTAATAATACCAACAAGCCCAAAGGTTTTGTCTTCAACTGTATAACCAATAATCTCATGAAAGTAGAATTTATCATCCTCCAATTTTGGTAAAAATTCTAAAGGTAGATACAAACCACTTTTCATAAGTGCGTCAGCATCTTCTTCGCTATCAACATCTTCAAATTTTATTCGCAGTAATTCAGACTTATGGAGCTGTGATGATTCAATGAAGAAAGGAACTAGGTTGTTGCGAACTTCAATAAATACCGAATCCATATTTTCATAAAGTTCTGGTTCATCGGTATCCAATTTAATCAACAACTCTCCTTTAAAACTGTATTTTTTGACAATTTTCCCTAAAAAAAAACATTCTTCTTTTTGCATAGTATAAAATAAAAAACTCCGACACATATGTATCGGAGTTTAAAAGTATAAAAAATAATTTTCTATTCTTCTTCGTTAGAAGCTTTAGCGTCATCTGCAGGAGCATCTGTTGTCTCTGCTTCTTCAGCCACTTCCTCTACAGGAGTTGCTGCAGCTATTCTAGCTTCGTTAACTGCTTTTTCTGCTTTTAATGCATCTGCTTTCGCTTTTGCTTGTGCATCAGATAGGCCAGCTTCTTTTTCTTTAACCTTTCCAGCTTTTTCTTCTGACCAAGCGTTGAATTTTTCTTCTGCTTGCTCTTCAGTTAAAGCGCCTTTAGCAACACCACCAGCTAAATGATTTTTAAGTAAAGCACCTTTATAAGATAAAATCGCTCTTGCTGTATCAGTTGGTTGTGCACCATTTTGTAACCATTGTACCGCTCCGTCAACATTCAATTCTATAGTTGCAGGGTTGGTATTTGGATTGTAAGCACCTAGTTTTTCTAAATATTTACCATCTCTTTTAGCTCGTGCATCTGCTGCTACGATCCAATAATAAGGTTTCCCTTTTTTACCGTGTCTTTGTAATCTAATTTTTACAGGCATATTTTTAAATTAATTTGTGAGGTTCGCGACCTCTATTATTAATGAGGCGCAAAGATAATACAATAATTTAATTCTCAACATTTTATTTGAAATTAAGTAATATTGAAATTTTATTATACTTTTGGGAGTTCTAAAACGTTATGTCTAACCTATAATGATCCTTATAATTTTGTGAGGAAGAAAATTTAAGCAATGAAAAGAATAGCAATACTTCTTATAACTGTATTATCTTTAGTGAGTTGTGGTGATGAAGTTGAATTTAATTCACCTGCATTTCAAGGTAACCGAGAATACGGTCTGTGGAGAGCAGAATTTACCAGCGCAACTATAGATGAAAATGGTTTTTTAACTATAACCGCAGGTAATAATGTAGAAACAGTAACTCTCAAAATACCTACCGTTGCAGTTGGAACCTACGTATTAGGGGATGTGGATTCTATGGAAGGACGCTACGTAGATGCTAACGGGACGGTGTATTCTACAAATAACAGGCCAGATCCTAGTGTTTCTATTTATCCCGAATATGGTTTTGTAAAACTTGATGAGATAAACAATAATACCTTTACTGGTACATTTCAATTTTTAGCTTTTGACGAGTCTGGATTAAATTCTATAGGTTATAACGAAGGCATCTTTTTTAGAGTGCCATTAACGTCTGGAGCTATTCCTGCGGTAGTAATAACTTGTGATGACACAGAGGGAGTTTCTCAATTAGCAAGGTCTGCTTATTTAGCTTCTTTTTCCCCGAGTTTAGAATATATAGACCGCATTGCATACGAAAGCGCATGTAATGAATATAGAAATGCTTTGATTGATCAACAAAACTATTGTGGTGATTTTGACGGTGAACTTCAGCAAGCTATAGACGAGTTGGATAGCTGCAACTTTAGATGCACATTTGCCACACAAAACAGAAATACTGCCCAAATGACTTTTGAGGCAGCAACTATATCTAATTATGTTGATTCTTGTGAGAATTATAGATTTTACTTAGAACAGCAAATTGAAATTTGTGGTGATGAGACTGGAGAAATTCAAATAATTATTGATGAGTTAGATTGTAATGATGATGATGCAGATGGTGTTCCAAATAATTTTGAAGACTTCAATGGTGATGGTAGTTTAGATAATGATGATCTAGATCTAGATGGCATACCAAACTACTTAGACGACGACGACGATGGAGATGGTGTTTTAACTATTTACGAAGCTTTAGAGACAGATGGTAATTTAATTGATACAGATGGGGATGGAGATGTAGATTATTTAGATAATGATGATGATGGAGATACATTATTGACAATTAATGAAGATGCAGATCCAAATATGGATGGAAATCCGTCAGATGCGCTTGATACAGATGGTGATGGAATTCCAGATTATCTAGATAATATGTAATAAGAATTCATTTTTTATACTGAAAAGCAGCCAAATGGCTGCTTTTTTTGTTAAACTTTCACAACACTTTGTTAAAGATGTTAATATGTTAGATTTTTCCTACAATTATACCTATATTAAGAATAGTCAGATGTGAAACAATACGCATCACAAAAAAAGGTATTGAAATTTAAAATGTAAAAGAAAATGAAGTATTCAGAAGAAATTTCAAACAAATTAAACGAATTATTAGTAAAAAACTATGATGCAGAAAAAGGGTATTTAAATGCCATTGATAATGTAGATAGTGATAAGTTAAAAATGTATTTTAAACGAAGAGCTTCAGAAAGAAGTGAGTTTGCAAAAGAACTTAGGACTGAAATCTTACAATATGGAGAAATCCCAGAAGATTCAGGAACTTTCAAGGGTACAATGCACCGTAACTGGATGTCACTAAAATCAACTTTTAGTTCAAACAATGAAGAGTCTATTCTTGAGGAAGCAATTCGAGGAGAAGAGGCAAGTTTAGAAGAATATAATGAATTAATAAAAGAGCGTAATTTACCGCCAAGTATTGATTCCTTATTGATCAAACATAAAAATTCCATACAATCGGCAATCAATACCGAGAAAGTACATGAAGAGCTAGTATCATAAAATATTAGGTTCAATGTAAAAAAAGTCAGCTTTTAAAAGTTGACTTTTTTTTTGTTTAAAACTGTTCATAACTTCGCTTTATAAAAGTGGAGTTTATTTGTAATTTTATAAACTGATTTTTCTTGAACATTTTTAGAAATCAAGCATAAAAAATCAGTCTTTTCAAATAGGTTAATCAAATTAGATTTTGATATAATACAACTTAGAAAGAGATAAATAGCCCAAAATAGTATGTACTTAATATTTGATACCGAAACCACAGGATTGCCAAAAAGGTGGGATGCACCAATTACAGATGTAGATAACTGGCCAAGATGTATTCAAATTGCATGGCAACTCCATGACGAAATGGGTAATTGTATAGACCATCAAGATTATCTAGTAAAACCAGAGGGTTTTAATATTCCTTACGATGCTGAAAAAATTCACGGAATTTCTACGGAATTAGCTCAAGAACAAGGTGTGGCACTCCAAGACGTTTTGGAGAAATTCAAAATAGCGCTTTCAAAAACAAAATTTGTGGTAGGTCAAAACGTGAAGTTTGATCTCAATATTATGGGAGCAGAATTTGTTAGAGAGGAAATCTCAAATGAGCTTCAAGAACTTCCGGTTTTAGATACCTGTACAGAGCATACTGCAGAGTTGTGCCAGATTCCTGGTGGTCGTTATGGAAAATTTAAGCTTCCAACACTCACAGAGTTACATCAATTTTTATTTAATCAACCATTTGCAGAAGCACATAATGCCACAGCAGATGTTGAGGCAACTACAAGATGCTTTTTAGAGCTCATAAGACTTGAAGAATATACAAAAGAGCAGTTAGACGTTGAGCCAGGTTATTTTCAGGATTTTAAGGAGGAGAACCCCAATACAATCCAACTCATTGGCTTAAAGCACATCAATCTCAAAAAAGAAAGTGCAAAAATAAATGAGCGTCTTCAAAAACTACAAGGAGAAGATATTTCCGAAGAAGAAATAAAAGAAAATATTTCTGAACTACAGGAGGTTGATTTTGTGCATCTTCATAACCATTCCCAGTTTTCGGTATTGCAATCTACAATTAGTATTTCAGATTTGGTGGCTGTCGCAGCAGAGCATAAAATGCCTGCAGTTGCACTCACAGACCATGCTAATATGATGGGAGCTTTTCATTTTGTAAAAGCAGTAAACATCCATAATAAAAATGTAGAGTTAAAACATAAAGAAGCTGAAGAAAAAGGAGAGGTTTCTTCGGAAAAAGAAATAAAACCAATCATTGGCTGCGAGTTTTTTGTTTGTGAAGATCATAAGGATAAATCCAGAAAAGACAATGGCTATCAAATTGTGTTAATCGCTAAGAATAAAGAAGGCTATCACAACTTGGCTAAACTATCGTCACATGCCTTTGTTGATGGTTTTTATTATTTGCCAAGAATAGATAAAAAACTCATTCAAAAATACAAAGAACATCTTATTTGCTTAACTGGTAACCTATATGGTGAAGTCCCAAGCAAAGTGTTGAACGTTGGAGAAAACCAAGCAGAAGAAGCATTACTTTGGTGGAAACAAGAATTTGGAGAGGATCTATACATCGAATTAATGCGACACAATCAAGAAGATGAAAATCGTGTTAATCCTGTGTTGATTGATTTCTCAAAAAAACATGATGTTAAATTAATAGCTTCAAACAATACCTATTATTGCAAAAAAGAAGATGCCAATGCACACGATATTTTACTGTGCGTTAAAGATGGAGAAAAGCAAGCCACACCAATAGGAAGGGGTAGAGGCTATCGTTACGGTTTGCCAAACAAAGAGTATTATTTTAAATCTTCAGAAGAAATGAAATCCTTGTTTAAGGACGTGCCAGAGGCGATTAGTAATATTCAAGACGTCGTAGATAAGGTTGAAGGTTATCAACTGGCGCGGGATGTATTATTACCTGCTTTTGATATCCCAGAAGAATTTAAAAACAACGCAGATATTGATGATGGAGGCAAACGTGGTGAAAATGCCTACCTAAAACATTTAACGTTTAAAGGTGCGAAAAAACGATACGGAGAAGAATTAAGTGATGAGATCGTTGAGAGGCTTGATTTTGAGTTGAGCGTTATTGAAAACACGGGTTATCCAGGTTACTTTTTAATTGTGGAGGATTTTATTCGTGAAGCTCGAAATATGGATGTTTCTGTTGGTCCAGGTCGTGGTTCTGCAGCTGGATCTGTGGTTGCTTATTGCTTGTGGATAACCAATATTGATCCTTTAAAATATGACTTGCTTTTTGAGCGTTTCTTAAATCCAGATCGTGTGAGCATGCCAGATATTGATATCGATTTTGATGATGAAGGTCGAAGTCGTGTGATGGATTATGTGATCAAAAAATATGGTTCAAATCAAGTTGCTCAAATTATTACCTACGGAACGATGGCTGCAAAGTCATCTATTCGAGATACAGCAAGAGTACTCGATTTGCCATTGTTTGAAGCAGATCGCATAGCAAAGCTTATCCCGACAATGTCAAAACTGAATAAGATTTTTGGCCTATCGGAAAAGGAACTGGGCAGTAAATTTAGAGCAGATGATTTAGAAAAAGTTAATGAACTGCTCAATATTGCAGATGGTGAAGGCTTAGATGCAGAAACTATAAATCTAGCCAGAACCCTTGAAGGATCAGTTAGAAATACGGGTATTCATGCCTGCGGAGTTATTATTACTCCAGACGATATTACCAATTTTGTGCCTGTTTCCGTAGCAAAGGATTCCGATTTGTATGTCACGCAATTTGATAACTCTGTAGTTGAAGATGCAGGTTTGCTCAAAATGGATTTTTTGGGATTGAAAACGTTAACCTTAATAAAGGATACGGTTAAAATCGTAAAGGCAAAACATGATATTTTATTGGATCCTGATAGCTTTCCGCTTGACGATGAGAAAACATATGAACTGTTTCAAAAAGGAGAAACGGTTGGAGTGTTTCAATATGAATCTCCCGGAATGCAAAAACATTTAAAGGAATTAAAACCAACGGTTTTTGAGGATTTAATTGCGATGAACGCACTATATCGTCCAGGACCAATGGAATATATCCCAAGTTTTACAAGACGTAAACATGGTGATGAAGATATTGAGTACGACTTACCCGCAATGGAAGAGTATCTCAAAGAAACCTACGGTATTACGGTATATCAGGAGCAAGTGATGTTGTTGTCTCAAAAGCTAGCAGATTTTACAAAAGGTGAAGCCGATGTTTTGAGAAAAGCAATGGGTAAAAAACAAATTGCGGTTTTGGATAAAATGAAACCAAAATTTATTGAGCAAGCAAGTGCCAAAGGGCATGACGCAAAAATTCTTGAAAAAGTATGGAAAGACTGGGAAGCTTTTGCAAGTTATGCATTTAACAAATCCCACTCAACGTGCTATGCTTGGATTGCTTACCAAACAGCTTATCTAAAAGCACATTATCCTGCAGAATATATGGCAGCTGTACTATCTAACAATATGAACGACATCAAGCAGGTAACGTTCTTTATGGAGGAGTGTAAACGTATGCGATTGGATGTTTTAGGTCCAGATGTCAATGAATCGTATTATAAATTTTCGGTTAATAAAGATAATGCGGTTCGTTTTGGAATGGGTGCGATAAAAGGTGTTGGTCATGGCGCTGTGATGACCATAGTTGAGCATAGAAAAAAAGATGGTCATTTCAAATCAATTTTTGATTTAGCAAAACGAATAGATTTAAGAGCAGCAAATAAAAAAGCATTTGAAAATTTAGCATTGGCAGGAGGATTTGACGGATTTGGAGATACACACCGCGCTCAATATTTTCATGATGAAGGTGATGGAATTACATTCCTCGAAAAAGCCATTAAATATGGAGCTAAGCATCAAGAAAACGAGAATTCAGCACAAGTAAGCTTATTTGGTGCAGCAAGTGATGTGCAAATAGCAGAGCCAATAGTACCACCTTGTGAAGAATGGGGAACTATGGAAAAACTAGCTCAAGAAAAAGAAGTAGTTGGAGTTTATATCTCTGGTCATCCGTTAGATGATTTTAAAGTGGAGATGAAAACATTTTGCAATGGTACTTTAGCCTTATTTAATGAATTGGAAACGTATGTAAATCGTGAAATTACTTTTGGAGGTGTTGTTACAGATGTGCAACATCGTGTAAGTAAGCAAGGTAAAGGCTGGGCTATTTTTATGGTAGAGGATTATACAGATAGTTTTGAATTCAGAATTTTTGGAGAAGAGTATTTAAAATTCCGCCATTTCTTGGTAAAAAATAGTTTTGTTTACGTTAAGTCTTTTGTTAGAGAAGGTTGGGTTAATAGAGATACAGGTAAAAAAGGAGATCCTAGATTACAATTTAATAGTTTTCAATTATTACACGATGTGATGGGAACCTATGCGAGAAAATTATCAATACAACTTAATATAAGAGAGTTACAAGAAAAACGCATAGATGTTCTTCAGGATTTGTTTAGAATACATCAAGGTGATAAATCATTAAGCTTTATAGTGTACGATAATGATGAAAAGATTAAATTAAATATGCCAAGTAGAAAACAAAAAATAAACATTTCCCAAGAATTATTGGACCAATTATCCCACCATGAAGTCACATACAAATTAAATTAAACGCTTGATTTTTTCTGAAATTAAAAAACACATATAAATAGTCAATATCTTCATAATCAAAACAAATACTGCCACTGTAAGGTTTGGCAAAATTTTTGACTAATTTTGTATATCAAATAAAACTGAAGTTAAACATTAAGACAATATAATTATGGCATTAGAAATAACAGATGCAAATTTTGAAGAAACAGTACTAAAAAGTGATAAACCAGTTATGGTAGACTTTTGGGCTGCTTGGTGTGGACCATGTAGAATGGTTGGCCCAATCATAGATGAAATCAGTACAGAATACGACGGTAAAGCTATCGTAGGTAAAGTAGATGTTGATGCAAACCAAGAGTTTGCAGCAAAATACGGAGTACGTAACATACCAACCGTATTAGTATTTAAAGACGGGGAAGTAGTTGGTCGTCAAGTAGGAGTTGCTCCTAAAAATGCATATACAGAGGCAATAGATTCTTTATTATAAGAATTATTAGATATAATCTAAAAGAAATGATAAAAGGTTTGCCAGTATGGTAAACCTTTTTTTATTTTTAACTAATATTAAGACATAAGAAAAACACATATGAGTAAGCAAGCAAAAACGCAAGACTTAATTGATAGTAAATTATTAGAAGAACGAAAAGTATTCCTTTGGGGAATGGTAGATGATAAATCAGCAAAACACGTGATTGACCGTTTATTATATTTAGATTCTATAGAAAAAAAAGACATCCATTTATATATAAACAGTCCTGGAGGCTATGTAACCTCTGGGTTTGCAATGTATGACTGTATAAAATCATTAAATAGTGATGTATCTACAATCTGTACGGGTCTGGCAGCATCTATGGGATCAATATTATTATCTGTTGGTACAAAAGGAAAACGATTCATACAGCCACATGCAAGAGTGATGATTCACCAACCAAGTGGAGGAGCTCGCGGTCAGGCAAGCGATATTGAAATCACCGCTCAAGAAATATTAAAGACCAAAGAATTAAGCGCTAAAATATTAGCAGAAAACTGTGGTCAGGATTTCGATCAAGTAATGAAAGATTTCAATCGTGACCATTGGATGGGAGCAGAAGAATCTAAAGCCTACGGTATCGTAGATAAAATAATAAAGT
The DNA here is from genome assembly GCF_000799465.1 of Psychroserpens sp. Hel_I_66. NCBI lineage: Bacteria > Pseudomonadati > Bacteroidota > Flavobacteriia > Flavobacteriales > Flavobacteriaceae > Psychroserpens > Psychroserpens sp. Hel_I_66. The sequence goes on from NZ_JUGU01000001.1 coordinate 3,344,390, forward strand.
AGATTTTTTCTTCGGAAGATAATAAGCAAATGAACCTACAGGCAGAACTCAATAAAACAGGAGGCTTTAAAAATCTAGAATTACTCGCAAAGCAAGTAGTTGAAGGTTTTATAGCTGGAATGCATAAGAGTCCATTCCATGGTTTTTCTGCAGAATTTGCTGAGCATAAAATTTACAATCAAGGAGAAAGCACACGACACATCGACTGGAAGCTCTATGCCAAAACCGATAAGTTGTACACCAAGCGCTATGACGATGAAACAAATCTACGTTGTCACCTCATTGTAGACAACAGTAGCTCAATGCACTATCCCGAAATAAAAGAGTTTAATATCTCTAGATTAAATAAAATAGGGTTTTCAGCATTAGCATCTGCATCGCTAATGCACATATTAAAAAAGCAAAGAGATGCAGTAGGGCTTAGTATTTATAGTGATGCTTATGATTATTATTCTCCAGAAAAGGGAAGTGAGCGTCATCACCAAATGCTTCTGGCAGAGTTAAGCAATATGGTAGTTTCTAAACAAACAAACAAACAAACCGAGACATATACATATTTACATCAAATTGCAGAAAATATTAATAGACGCTCTTTGATTTTTTTCTTTACAGACATGTTTCAAACAGAAACAGATGACACAAAGTTATTTGAAGCTCTAAGGCATTTAAAATATAATAAGCACGAAGTCGTACTATTTCATGTAATAGATAAAGAAAAGGAGCTTAAATTTGATTTTGATAATACCCCAAAGCGATTTATAGATGTTGAGACAAATGAGTTTATAAATTTGTATCCAGATACAGTAAAACAAGGATATGAAAGTGCAGTAACAGAATACTTTAAGAGCATTAGATTAAAATGTGGCCAATACCAAATTAAATATGTTCAAGCCGACATTAATAAGTCCTTTGACAAAATATTAACGACCTATATGGTCGAGAGACAAAAATTTATTTAAAAAATTTGTCAAAAATTGTGGTAAAATATTTGTGATATTAAAAATCGAATGTATATTTGCCCTCGCAATAAAGCAACGGTCTGGTAGTTCAGCTGGTTAGAATGTCGCCCTGTCACGGCGAAGGTCGCGGGTTCGAGTCCCGTCCAGACCGCTAAAAAATTGCAAAACTAAAGCTCTAAGAAATTAGAGCTTTTTTTAAGCAATAAAAAGAAGTTGTGTTGTTCTCAGAGAAATCTGAGAGTAGTTGTAAGACACTCAATGTTGTTGAGTGCTTACCAATGAGAAGCTTTCCTTTTTTCTTAATAAGAAGATTGGGATGCTTTTTTGTTTTAGAATAGTTGTATTGTACTTAATACAGAAAGTTATGAACACGTAATTAACAAATTTTAGGAAAAATTTGTTTTTTATCGGATAAAATTAGCATTTTATCGGATTTCATTTTGACGTTCATATAATTAGCCTTATTTTTGTGTCCCTTAATAAGCCCCTAAGTTCACTTATCAAGGTTCATATTAATTAATTTTTAATTCAAAATCTGAAAGAGTTTTGAATTCTATTTGATTTTAGGCAAGTATTGCCAACAAGTTAATAATCCATTCTTCCCTCAAAATAGCATTTTAAATGCTGTATTGTTATTAACATAATTAAAATTGAATTTATAATCCCTAAAAATTAATTTAAAATGAAAACCCTAAAAATTACTTTACTACTATTAGCAGTATTATTTTTAACACTATCTGGACAAAGCAGTGATGCTATCGCAGATAATGACGAACCAACTTACAAAACCCAAAAACAATATGATTTATTAGCGCATGCTAAAAAGAAAGCAAAGCTTGATCCAAACGGATAATTTTACTCAATAAAATCAAAAAAAGCCCTTATATTTATAAGGGCTTTTTTTGGATTTAATAAATAAATTTATTCTATTTTTGAGGAATAACACTAAATAATTAGTATTGAATAAAATTTTAACACTAATTCTATTTTGCATAATCTCATTGTCATTTCAGGCTCAAACGAAAGAGAGTAAACTAAAAGAGGTTATTTCTTTAAGAAAAAAATCAAAAAATCAAAAAAACTCTCTCAATGAACGTCTTCAATATGCTATTGAGTCTGTAGAGATTGCAAAAAATATTAAACAAGATTCTTCTATATTACTTAGTAATAGGCAGTTGTCTGTTTTGTTTTATGAAAATGGACAATATGAAGATTATTTAAATCTAACAAGATCTAATATTCTACTTGCGGATAAGTTAAATGATTCTATGGCTATAGCCTTAGCTAACGATAATTTGGCAAGATATTATCATTCGGTTCAAGAAAATGACAGTGCTTATTTTTACTATTCAAAGGCTTTGAATTTTTATAACCTCACAAATGAACTAGAACAAAAAGCTACTATACTACTAAATATAGCCGATATACAGGATACCGAAAAAGATTATATAGGTAGCGAGGAGAACGCTATTAAGTCCCTTCGTGTTTTTGAGACTTTACCAAAAACAGAAGATATTTATGAGAGTTTATGGATTCTAAATAATTTATTAGGTATTATTTCTTTAAAACTTGGGGATTATGAGAAATCTTTAGAATACCACTATAAAGCAGAGTCAATTGCAGACGATATGCGAGAAGGTTTTTATAATAAGATTTTCTCTATTAACAATAGGGCTTTTGTTTATAGAGAGCAAAATCAATATGAGAAATCTTTAGAACTTTATGATGAATTAAGATCTATTAAAAACGAATATAACGAATACGACCCTACATTTTATCCTTTAGTTTTAGACAATTACGCATATACCAAATTTGTTGCTGGTGATAAGGATTACAATACTATTGAAAAGCTTTTTAAAGAAGCTTATTCTATAAGTGCCAGATTGGGTGATCCTATCACAAAACTGCAAGTGAGTATAGATATCTCTAAATTTTATCTCCAACAAAAGAAAATTGATTCCTCATTAAAATACGCTAACATTTCCTACAAATTGGCTAAAGAGACTTCTTCCAATGAAATTTTGTTAGATGTTTTGGAAGTCCTTTCAGAATTGAAAGAAGGTGAGGAAGGAAAAGATTATCTAAAAGAGCACATCAAGCTAAGTGATAGTCTGCTCAATCTCGAGAGAAACAAGAGAAACAAATTCGCAAGAATAGAATTTGAAACTGATAAAATAGAAGAGGAAAATGAGAAAATAACTGAGCAAAGGTTATGGTTGATAATTACCTCAATTGGTTTGTTATTTACGATATTTTTACTTTATATAATTGTCACTCAGCGCGCAAAAAACAAGGAGCTTAAATTTGAAAAAGACCAGCAAAAAGCAAATGAAGAGATTTATAATTTGATGTTATCTCAACAAGATAAGGTCGATGAGGCTAGAGCTAACGAAAAAATTAGAATTTCAGAAGAGCTCCATGATGGTATTTTAGGACGATTGTTCGGGACAAGGTTAAGTTTGGATAGTTTTAATTTTTCCGAAGGAAAAGAGGCAATACATAAACGTGCGAGTTACATTAGTGAACTTAAAATTATTGAGGACGATATTAGAAAAATATCACATGATTTAAATACAGATTTTGTATCTGGTTCTGGTTTTATGGGTATCGTTTCAGAATTAATTGAAAAGCAAACAGAAGCGTATCAACTGCAATCATCATTTGTTTATACCGATGATATCAACTGGGAAATGGTCACTAATAAGGCTAAGATAAATATTTATAGAATCATACAAGAATCGCTTCAAAATATTTACAAGCATGCCAACGCTAAGCTTGTGAAAATTAGTTTTCAATTAAAAAATAATGTAATTTGCTTATCAATAATTGACGATGGTGATGGGTTTGATGCCAATAAAAGCAAAAAAGGAATTGGCTTAAAAAATATTAATTCTAGAGTAGAGGAGGTTGGTGGTAATGTGAGATTTAACTCTAAAATAAATCAAGGTACTGAGGTTGAAATAATGATGCCTTACAAAAATTAAACACAATGCAACAAGTTCATATTTTAATGGTTGATGATCATCCCATAATTATTGAAGGTTATCAAAATACATTAATGGCTACTAAAAAGGACGACCAAACTCTGGTTATCGATACAGCTAATACCTGTGATGCTGCTCATATTTTAATGCAAAAAGCAGCCGATGAAAGACCTTACGATGTATGTTTTTTTGATATTAGTCTTCCACCATCTGCAGATGGAAAAATCACCTCTGGGGAGGATCTTGCGAAGATATCTAGAGAAATTATGCCTAGAGCAAAAGTGATTATTTTAACGATGTTCAATGAGTCTTATCGTATTCATAATATTGTTAGAGAAATAAGTCCTGATGGGTTTTTGATAAAAAGTGATTTGACATCCAGTGAACTGGCTGAAGCTTTTCAGCATATTTTAGTTGATCCACCATATTATAGTAGTACTGTAAGTAATTTTTTAAATAAATCTGTTGTTAATGAAATTTATGTAGATGATATTAACCGTAAAATACTTCACTTATTATCAAAAGGAATCAAGACAAGAAGTCTAACGGAATACATAGATTTGTCTATGAGCGCTATTGAAAAAAGAAAAAAGCAGCTCAAGCTTTTATTCTCGATTGAAGATGGTAAAGATGAATCTTTGATAATAGAAGCTCGAAAAAAAGGGTTTCTATAAATAAAACTGTTAAATAACCTATTTATTCTAATTTTATTGCTTCTTCAATCTCACGTTATCATTGAAAATTACGGTTTTTCCACACCATGTTTACGGTTTTTCCGTAACAAAAAGTTATTAACATTAAATATCTTTGAATAAGTCAACAAACGTTATTTTAATCCCTCTAAGTAATTTGTTGAATTAATAGCAACATAATTAAAACCTGATACCTCTCAACAAGTATCAGGTTTTTTTGGTTTGAAATACTTTCACTATTTATTAGGCATTCAAGATCACTAAAATATGTTCGTGATAGATATGTGACGTTATAATTATATCATAGATAGATAACCTATGCTTACAGTTTTATAACTAAAAAATTAGTTTAAACTAATTTTTTAGTTATATTTGTTTATCAGAAAATGAAAACGAAATCATGAAACAACTCACAAAAGCTGAAGAAGAGATCATGCAAGTCCTCTGGCAATTAGAAAAAGCCAATGTAAAAGACGTTATCAATCAACTTCCAGAACCAAAACCTGCATACAACACCGTATCTACGATTATTAGAATTCTTGAAAATAAAGGGTTTGTAGATTATAAAAAGCAAGGTAAGGGGCACATCTATTTTCCGCTTCTCAAAAAGCAAGAGTATAGTAACCAATCTATTAATAATTTAGTAGACAACTATTTTCAAGGTTCTTTTAAAAGCATGGTGTCTTTTTTTGTCAAGAAAAATGATGTCGATTTAAAAGATATGGAAGCGATTTTAAAGGAAATTAACAAAACAAACCAATAACATGTTACACTATATCATACAAGTCGTTGCGTTTCAATTACTGTTTTTAATTATCTATGATTTGTTTCTGCGAAAGGAAACTTTTTTCACCCTCAATCGTATCTATCTGTTAAGTACATCCATATTATCGTTGGTGATTCCCTTTGTCAAAATAGAGCGCATAAAAGAAGTAGTACCCAAAGATTTTGTAATTAGCCTACCAGAAGTTCTCATTGGTGACACCACAAAGCCAGCAAGCGCAATTGATCCTACCACTACTTTAGAAGCAGGCATCAATATTGGGCCACAACCAGTTTCTATTTGGAATATCATATTAATATCTGGGATGTGTGTTGCTGCCTTGATTTTAGTCTATAAAATCATTAAACTATTCTTGTTGGTGTCTAAAAATCCAAAATATCGAAATGGAAAAGTGTTGATTATCTCTTTATTGAATAGCACAAAAGCCTTTTCATTTTTTAACTACATCTTTTTAGGAAATCGTTTGACTGCAAAAGAAAGTACGTCAATTTTAGAACATGAAATGGTACATATCAAACAAAATCACTCATTAGATCTTTTGTTTTTTGAACTATCCCGTATCGTCTTCTGGTTCAATCCATTGGTTTACATCTATCAAAATAGAATTGCAACAGTTCACGAATATATAGCAGATGCCAAAGCAGTAAAAGGAAAAAATAAGGCAGACTATTACGATAATTTACTAATCCAGGTCTTTGAGACCCAACAATTCTCATTTGTCAATCCATTTTTTAAAAAATCATTAATCAAAAAACGAATCGTTATGTTAAGCAAATCAAAATCAAAACAAATCAATTTGGTCAAATATGCATTACTCATCCCAATGGTATTTACAATGCTCATTTATACATCCTCTTATGCTCAAGATAAAATTACGACTTCTTCGGAAATTGAAAACCAAGACACTCAGGAGTTGACAGATGAGGAGCTAAAACAAAAACTCTATGAGGAATTAGTAGAAATGGAGAAAGACGGTAAATCGTCTATTGAAATTAAGAATTTCATTATGAACAATGACACTCATAAATACCTTAAGTCTAGAATAGAATATTATAAACTTGGAGTTTATATGACATACATGCTAGAATCTGCAAAAAAAAGAAATTCTGAAAATTCGTCCTCTAGCGAAAACTTTGCTGAACTTGAAAACTCACTATCTAATCAAAGAACTTATAAAGAGTACGTTGAATGGAAAAAAACCGATGAAGCCAAATCAAGTTGGGAAAATAAAAATATTGATGGAGTTTTAAAACTATTTGTTGAGGACTTAAACAATCTAACTTCCGAAGAAAGGAAAAAAAGAGCAGAGAAGTTAGAGTTGCTAAATACCAACGATTTTTATCACAAGCTCATTGTATCAGATTATTATGATTCAAATGTTTTTGACTTCGGAAAAGAAAAAAACACTTTTAAATTCAATACTAATGATGACATAGAAATCATCGAAGTTGACGAAAATATTGAAGTCCCATTCGCAATAATCGAAGAAACACCAACCTTCACCTTCTGCGAATCTCTAGAAACAAACCAAGAGCGAAAAGAATGTATGAGTGACAACATCTCAAAACATGTTGCTACAAACTTTAATACCAAACTAGCAGATAGTCTAGGTTTGACAGGTCGCCAACGTATAAACGTTGTTTTTAAAATCGATAAACAAGGAGATATTATCGATGTCAAATCTAGAGCATCACACCCTGCCCTAGAAGAAGAAGCCATTAGAGTTATTAAAACCTTACCTCAATTAGTTCCAGGAAAACAAAAAGGAAAAGCAGTTGTAGTGCCTTATAGCTTACCAATTATTTTTCAAGTTAAGGCAGATAATACAAATGCCTCTGAAAACACAAATCTAAATGATATTATAAAATCGTTAAAAGAGTCTCTTGCGAATTCAGTAAATAGTCAAGTAAAAAAAATACTTTTTAGTGAAGTAGATCAAGTGCCAATGCACGAAGCATGTGCTGGCTTAACTAGTAACGAAGATCAAAAAAAGTGTATCTCAAACGAGATTTCAATGTTTGTCAATAAAAATTTTAATCTAGACCTCGCTTCAAAATTAGGTTTGAAAGGAAGACAACAAATTAGTGCATTGTTTGCTATTAATAAAAATGGTGAAACTCAAGATATTAAAGTTAGGGCTCCACACCCAGAATTAGAGAAAGAAACTGAAAGGGTTATTAAAGCATTACCACAGTTTATACCAGGTATGCATAATGGTAAATCTGTAACCGTGATGTATAGCCTGCCAATACTATTTCAAGTAGCAGACGATACTAAAGACAACAAGAAAAATTGATGAGAGCAAATTTAATAGGCATCTGTACGTTATTCTTTTTTATTTCTGAAGCTCAGCAACCCATATTGCAAAAAGCAGACAGTTTATACAACAATGGTAATTACAGCAAAGCTATTGATGTCTATAAAATCTATGATAATCAGGCTGAAGTTCATGATCAAATAGCAAAAGCTTACGTCGCAATTGGTAATTATGAAAGCGCTTTAGATTATTATAAACTAGCTGCTGAGGCTCAACCAAACAACGGATTGATTTTATATGAATACGCAAGATTGCTCTCAAAAACCAAAAAGTTTGAAGCGTCGATAGACGTGTTTAATAAGTTGATGAACATCGATTACCGTAATCCTAATTACCATTACGAAATGGGATTGGCGCTCGAGCGTATGGGAGATTCTACAGCAATAAATAGGTTTCGTTCTGCTTACGATCTTGATGACACGCACCAAAAAGCGATCTATCAAGTGGCAAAATATTATTTAAAGAAAGGCAATCATAAACTTGTAGATCAATATACAGAAAAAGGACTGGAGAGTTACAAGGATAACATTGAACTTATTAGCCTAAAAGCGCAAAGCTATTACCACAGAGAATATTACAAACAATCGCGTTATTGGTTTGAGAAATTAGTGGAGTTGGGAGAAACTTCAGAATTTATTCACGAAAAACTAAGCATAATCTATGATGCTTTTTCAGAATATGAACTCGCCATAGAACAACGTAAAAAAATATTGGAACTCAATCCTTACGACTCAAATTCAATGCTTTTGATTGGTAAATATTATGAAAGCCTAAAGGATTATGTTAATTCAGAAAAGTACATTAGACAAGCACTTAAATTAAAAGATGTGCCTCTAGATTACGAATACCAACTGCTTGGTAGTGTTTTGAACAGACAAGATAAAAGCAAGGAAGCCATTGAGGCATTTCAAAAATCAATAAAGGAAAATCCCGAAAATATAATGTCAGAATTCTTCATCATTTCTACAAAAGACAAGTACTATGCAGATCTAGACATTAAGATTAAAATGTATGAAGATTTTAGAGATAAATATCCAGGAACCTTTTATTCCAAGTTTGCAGCCCAGAGAATTTCAGAATTAAAAGAAGAGAAATTTTTAAAGGCCAAAGACTAAAAGATTTTAATATCTAAAAAAATTGTACTTTTCGGTTTCAGTTTATTAATTATGAACCGCGTACTCGCTTTTTTATTTCTAACCACGTTTTGCTCCTGTGAATTTATCGAGAAGAAGAAAGTCTATTCTAATGACATCGTTGAGGAAGAACTCCAAACCTTCAATTGGAATGATGTTGACGAGTATCCCTCTTTTGAATCCTGCGAAGCAACATTAGATAAAGCCAATAAAAAAGCCTGCTTTGAGAACACGTTGAGAGAAATTCTCAATAAAAATCTAGCAAAATATAAAATTATCGTTTCCGAAGAAATCCACGATACCATACATTTAAAAATCACGATTGATAATGATGGCGAATTTGTTGTTGATGATATCATTAGCAATGAAAAAACGCAAGCAGAAATACCAAAACTAGACAGTTTACTTCGGAAAAGTTTAGACTCACTTCCAAAAATCTACCCAGCAATTAAGAGAAGTCAGCACGTTAAAACGCAGTTTAGCTTACCTGTAATTATTAAGATTGATTAATGATTTTTCTTCGGAAATCATAATTAATATATAAAAGAGGGCGAGGTAAAACCACCTAAAAAAGTAGCCTTAAACAATAAGATTATAGTTTTTTTATTTAAAAAATTACTATAAATTAAACTTATAACCAATAGCGAAATCCTGTGAGAAGTTACCTTGATTGTCCAAAAACACAGCGAAGAGCTCGTTGTAAGCTAGAGTGATATAGCTGTTTTCGGTAACCCGAATATCTGCTCCAACACCAAATATGAAAGGAACATCAAACGCGGTTTGATTAAAGCTTTCGGTAGTTGGTAGACCTTCATTTTGAGTAACTACAGTTGCATCAGAAAAATTTACAGTTGCAAATTTTACATTTCCGTAGAAACTAAAAGAGGCTTTATTGATAAACCTAAAACGGTAACCAAGAGCTATTTCTGTTGTAGAATATTGTAATTCATCTTGCTCAAGTACATGTTTTACTTGTAAAAAAGCTGCATGTCTGGATATTTGACCAGCATCCAAAACTTCTAATTCACCTCCAAAAAGAGGTGTTGTGAGATTGTCTGGATTGGTTATAAATGGATTGTTTGTGAATCCGCCAAAAACACCGAGCCTAAAATGTAATTTATTACGTACCGCTGTAGATTGGTAGGACGAATCGACGCTGCCATTGTAATCATCAATAAATTCCTTGAGGCTAAAAAGGGTGAGATTTAATTTTTTAGTTGACATCGCTTCATTGGTCAACTCGTTTAAAAGTGTTTTGTATTGTTCTTGAAATTTACCGTCTACTTTAGTGTTTTTAAGTTCAGTAATTTCATTATTTTCTGTTCTTACAAAATAGCGGTATTTGCCATCTATGATATTCCAAAGTAAATCTAATTTGCCATCTACTTCAGTTTTTAATTCTAACATTTCTCCATCAACTGTATAGGTTTCTTGAGCTTCTAAAAAACTGAAAGACAGTAAAAAACAAAATAAGCAAACAATCTTTTTCATTTCATATATGGATTTGGATTAATGTAAATCTAACAAAAAAAATTGATAGTTTTCACAGTTATTATTTCTTGTAAGTTCTGTCTTTCCATTTGTAATTTTTAAACATAGAAATGAATACTATATATACACTAAAAAAAGGATACAACAAAAATGAAAAAAAATAGGACGATAAATACTGCTCTTGATTGAAAAACCGTGAGGCTTTAAAGATGAGTAAAAAGTCAATTAAAAACTTAATAGAAATTGTATAAATCACCGGTTTTAGAGAAATGACGCCTAGCGCAAAAAGTAATGGTAAACCTATTAATAGCGCATTCATGAGAAGTACTAAAATACCCGTTAGTTTTGCAAATGCACTTTTATAACGTGTTGTTTTTGAAGCCCATCTCACGCGTTGGGACTTTAAGCTCGTGAAATTTTCTTCTGCTGAGGTGGTCACAATACTGTGCGTATTTTTCACATAATAAACACTATTGCGATCGATTTTTAAGAATTTTTCTAACAGAAAAATATCATCACCACTAGCAATATTAGAGTTGCCTTCAAAGCCTTTTGCACTCTCAAAAACAGATTTTTTATAAGCCATATTTGCACCATTACAAAGTATTGGTTTTTTTATGCCAAAACTACCAATAGTTGCACCTTGCAAACTCAAAAAATCTAACAATTGAAATCGCCTAAAAAATGAATCAATAGTAGTATAGGTTACTGGTGCAATTAACATATTGGGTTTTTGATTTTGAATTAAATCATCAAACGTATCCAGCCAAAATTTGGGGAGTACACAGTCAGCATCTGTGGTGACGATCCAATCGTTTTTTGAGTTTTTTATGGCTAGAGTAATGGCATCTTTTTTTGGCGATTGGCTTATCCTTTCATTGTTGATTATTTTGACGTCAAAATCTTTATGTTTTTCAATATATCTTGTAATAATTTCTGCGGAAAGATCACCAGACTCATCATCAACAAAAATGATCTCAAATTTAGATTTTGGGTAGGTTAATTTAGAAATTGAAGACAGCAAAATCGGTAAATTAGATGCTTCATTTCTAAAAGGAATAACGATTGAAAATTTTGTTTTGGGAGCTAAATCCTGTAATTGTATTAGTGGCACTTTATCAAAACCGTAGATAAGACTTCCTATTAGCAGCACGTACGAAACAACGATTATAAATAAAATAACAAGCATGAGTTAAGTGTTGGTTTTTTGAAGTTTAAAGTTAAGCACGTAATAGCTCCCAATCATACTAGGAAGCACAAAATTAAGAATCCACATGATACTAATACAACTAAGTATAGTAAATTCATTAACGCCAACACCAACAATAGAGAATAAATATACTGCGACACTTCCTTTAATAACAACATCAAAAATGAATATCGAGGGAATGACCGAAGCCAGCAAATAGATTGAAGTAATAACTATCATAGCATCTATATAACCCAATGAAACTCCAAAAATAGTTAAGATCACATAAAACTGAAATGAGAAAATCAAATACCTGGCAATAGAAAAAGCAAAGGCTAAAAATTGAATTTTAAGAGGCAAATTTTTAAAAAAACTTTTCAATTTTTCTACGGAAAATCCTTTAATCTTCAACCTATTTCTATAAAGGCCTAAAACAACCAATCCCAAAACAATACAGCCAATTATTACTATATTCAAAAATTTAAAGTAGCTAATATTCAAATCATAAATAGTTTGCATCGCAAACAAACCAATACAACCAAATAGAACCGTTACGGTCATTTGCGTCATATTGCCAACCAGGTTGAGCAGCATGATCTTCTTTCGGGATGCTTTATCATAATAGATGGCTTTTGCGCCATATTCTCCAATACGGTTTGGTGTAATTAAAGAAGCGGTCAATGATGCCAAAGATTGTTCAAGCGCATTTTTAAATGAAATAAGTTTAATATACTTCACTAATGTTTTCCATTTTAGGATTTCAAAAAACCAATTAAAAATGCTCAAAAAGACTAAAAAACTGATGGTTTTGATCGAAAAAAAACGATTTTCATTTAGATTTTGAATAAAATCCTCAAAATTTAAATTCTCATTGGTTGTTAATTTATAGTAGATAAAATAAAAAGCACCAACAACAATACTTAATTTAATAAGTACAAAAAAGAATTGTTTAGTTTTGTAAGGAAGACCTCCAAAATTCATAAATCTAACGATGTATTCTTGGCGCAAATTAAACCATTATAATGATATGAACTCAAATAATAAACTGCAAAAACTAAGTATTCTCATAATTGCATTTGTATGTTTCTCCTATAGCTACGCACAAAAACCAACAAATCTAATCAAGGCCCAAATAGCTTTGGGTATCAATAGCCCATCACAATCTGGCTTTGTTGAAGGTTTTCAAGCGCAATCTGTAAATTTTCCGACTGTAAATTTAGGAGTTCAATATATGTTTAAACCGCAATTGGGAGGAAAACTAGATTTTGGTTTCAATCGGTTTTCAAGTGATGACAACTCACTTGACTTTAAAACCAACTATACAAGAATCAATGCGCAATTAGTGTACGACCCAACCGTATCGATAGGCTTTTTACCGCCTCAAATTGGTTTGGTTACCCATGCTGGACCTGGTTATTCTTTTATAAAACCTTTGGGCGAATTTGGTAATAATAAAACCTCCTACTTAAATCTAATGGCAGGTTTAGAAGTCCATTATGCGCTTAGCCAATACATGTCACTCTATACAGATGTCTCATATATTGCAGGTTTTGGTAGCGATTTTGATACAATTACAGATGGCTTTGGCTCGTTTAACGGTAATCTTTTGACCATTACCTTCGGAATCACATTTTCACTAAGCGGTTGCCAATATTGTTAATTGATGAGCAACGAAAAAATCATATTAGGGATTGACCCAGGCACGACGATTATGGGTTTCGGACTCATAAAAGTGGTTGGGAAAAAGATGGAATTCTTGCAACTTAATGAGCTCGATTTAAAAAAATACTCCGATCATTACTTAAAGCTAAAGCTCATTTTTGAACGTACCGTTGAGCTCATAGACACGCACCATCCAGATGAAATTGCAATTGAAGCACCTTTCTTCGGAAAAAATGTACAAAGTATGCTCAAATTAGGAAGAGCGCAAGGTGTCGCTATGGCAGCAGGATTGTCGAGAGAAGTCCCAATCACAGAGTATGCGCCAAAAAAAATAAAAATGGCAATTACAGGTAGCGGTACAGCAAGTAAAGAGCAAGTTGCCAAAATGCTTCAAAGTTTGTTAGGCTTAAAAAGCTTACCTAAAAATCTGGATTCAATGGATGGTCTCGCAGCAGCTGTTTGTCATTTCTACAACCAAGGTCGCATAGAAATTGGTAAAAGTTATACAGGCTGGAGTGCTTTTGTAAAACAGAATGAAGATCGAGTTAAAAAATAGTTGATTTCTTTAATCATTACATTGCCATTTAGCATTTGATGCGGAATGTATTTTGTAAATTCTCAGAGACGATCTATTAAACACAACACTAAAAAAATAAACGTAAAAACTAATGTCTGGCATCTATATCCACATCCCATTCTGCAAACAAGCCTGCCATTATTGCGACTTTCACTTTTCGACCTCGTTAAAAAAGAAAGATGAACTCATCAATGCATTAGCAAAAGAATTGTTTCTTCGGAAAGCAGAATTTCAAAACACTACCGTAGAAACCATCTATTTTGGAGGTGGCACACCTTCCGTTTTGTCAATAGACGAATTACAATTTTTAATAGACAGCGTTTACAAGCATTATAACGTTTCCGAAGCACCCGAAATCACCCTTGAGGCAAATCCCGATGATCTCATTCAAGCGCAACAGGTATCAAAACATAATTCAAATACATCTTCAATTTTTGAGAACTATAAAAAAATCGGTATCAATAGACTTTCAATTGGGATTCAATCTTTTTTTGAAACCGATTTAAAACTCATGAATCGCGCTCACAATGCAGAAGAAGCTAAACAATGTCTGGAAGAAGCGACTCAGTATTTTAATAATATTTCTTTAGATTTAATCTACGGAATTCCTGGTTTGAGCAATGAAAAATGGAAAGAAAATATCGAGATAGCACTCAGCTACGGGATTCCCCATATTTCAAGTTATGCGCTTACTGTTGAGCCAAAAACCGCTTTAGAACGTTTTATAAAAAAAGGTATCATTGATGATGTTGATGATGATTTGGCGCATGAGCAATTTCATATTTTGATCGCGACTTTAGAGAACCATGATTTTGTGCATTATGAGTTGTCTAATTTTGGTAAAGCGGGATTTTTCAGTAGAAATAATTCGGCATATTGGCAAGGCAAACCTTATTTGGGCATTGGACCTTCTGCACATTCTTTCTGCGGAAATGAGCGTAGCTGGAACATTCGTAATAATTCAAAATATATAGCCTCTATTGAGGATGGCAAACTTCCGAAGGAAACAGAAAAATTAACACAAACAGATAAGTACAACGAGTACGTCATGACTGGTTTGCGAACGATTTGGGGAGTGTCGTTGCAAAAAGTCGAAGCAGATTTTGGATTGCAGTTCAAAAAATACCTTTTAGAGCAATCACAGACCTTCATAAATAAACAATTATTGTATATTGAAGATGAAAAGCTGAAAGTCACCAAAAGCGGAAAATTTTTAAGTGACGGTATTGCTTCAAGCCTATTCAAACTCAATTTATAATCCTGAAAATTCAGCATAAATGCTAGCAACAATACAATACAACTCTAGAAAATTACAATTAGATTTAAAGAAACCGCTAGATATTTCTATACCAATGCGAGCAACAAAATCTAATGTTAACGCCTGGTATATTGATGGGCCAAAAATTGAACCCGAAAAATTTGATAATGATATCATAAGTGTTGCAAAAGGAGCATCGGTCAACTTTAACACGATAACCTACAACCCACATGCGCATGGCACGCACACTGAATGTGTTGGACATATTACCGAAAAAGTACACTCGATAAATAAAAACCTAAAACAGTTTTTCTTTTTGGCAGAGGTGGTTACTGTCGCTCCAGAGCGTTTAATGAAAGATACCGTTATCTCTAAAAAACAACTGCAATTTGCGTTGGGAAACAAAAAAAGAGATGCCATAGTGATACGAACAATCCCAAACATGACCGAAAAAAAATCACGTCAGTATTCTAATACCAATTGGACTTATTTACAAGAAGACGCAGTTCAATATTTAGTGGATAAAGGTATCAAGCATTTATTAATAGATTTGCCAAGTATAGATCGCGAAGAAGATGGAGGTGAGCTCAAAGCTCATAAAGCATTTTGGAATTTTAATGGTAAATTAAGAAAAGAAGCTACCATAACAGAACTAATTTATGTGTCAAATACTATTGAGGATGGTGAATATTTTTTAAATCTTCAAATTGCTCCTTTTGAAAATGATGCCACACCAAGCAAACCTATTTTATATAAAATTATAGATTAAAACAATTAAAAATTTGGGATCGCTGTCTTAAACTTCAGTAGTGCTAAAAACGAACTATGGAAATATTTTTTACAATCATCTTAAGCATATTGGTCACATTGGTTGTAGTGACGATTTACAAACAGGTCAAAATCAAGAAAAGAACAAACTCACAATCTGTAATTTTATTGGATAAGATAAAAAGGGTATGTAAATTCATAACCGTAGAAGGTGATTTTGCAGAAATCTATCATTATGAAGACGTGAAAGAACGATTCTTAAAACTCGTCATTAGTAAGAAAAAAGCACTCGTAGTTATCAATGCGAAAGCCCATGTTGGCTTTGATCTGTCAAAAATTCAAATGGATTCTAATGTGAAAACAAAAACGGTAAGCTTACATCATTTCCCGCAACCAGAAGTGTTGAGCATAGAAACCGATTTAAATTATTATGACAAAAAAGATGGGATGTTCAACAGGTTTGAAGCATCAGATTTGACAGAGCTTCATAATGAGGCAAAACTTCATATCATGAATAAAGTTCCAGAGAGCGGACTTTATGACATTGCGAAAAAAGAAGCTCTGGATTCTGTTTTGCTCATTGAGAGTATTGTCGAGACCATAGGTTGGAAATTAGATTATTCAGCATTAAAAATCGAAGACACTTCACCCAAAAAAATAAAATGATGTTTTTGCTACGGAAAAATTAAAGCAATGAATATTGAACAATTGAGAACCTATTGCTTAGCTAAAAAAGCAGTTACCGAAGATTTTCCGTTTGACCAAGATACACTTGTATTTAAGGTCTTGGGAAAGATGTTTGCGCTATTTCCGTTAGAAAAATGGGAAAAAGGCGAAGGCTATGTCAATCTCAAATGTGATCCAGATTATGCTCTTGAACTTCGTGAAGAGTACGACAGTATAAAACCAGGTTGGCACATGAGTAAGACCCATTGGAATTCTGTTCACACAAGCTCAGGAGAATTATCACCAAAACTGGTTTGCGAACTCATAGATCATTCTTACGATATGGTAGTAAAGGGGATGACCAAAAAAATGCGTGAAAAATTACAGTAAATTTTTATTCATCTATAGTAACCTGCAATCTATCTAGGTAAACTTGTGAATTGAAGAATTTAAAAGAAATCTAGGATATATCGGGATAAATTTGTCATCGTATTAATTAATGATAAATTCCATGTCCCCAAGAAAAACCATTCTTTTGCTCAATCTTGAGCAATTCTTTCCCAAGAAAAATTCAAGTCGACAAAAGGATAAAATCGCTTTGAAAGTAGGAGCTAATAAGATCTCTACCACTCATAAATTACAAAAAAGTTTAAAACAACTGGAGTTTATATCCCTTTTTGAAATGAATCTAGACAAACATAGTGAGCACCTTTATTCACTTAGTTTTTTACAAGAATTAGAGCAACTTAAATATTCCGCACAATTGGATACTATCGAGTTGCTTAGCTTAAAGAGCGCTTAAATCAATTTCCATTCGTCGACACTTTTTTGTTAATCGTCGAAACTTACTTTTGGTTTAACGAAATTTAAGGTTAAGGTCGACAAATTACTCTACTTTTCCATATCTAATGTAAGACGATTCCTAATGAAAAATATATTAAAAGTACTTTTAATAGAAGATGACGCTATTGAAGTGATGAAATTAAATAGAGCTATTAGCTCATTACAACTTAAGCATCAAATTGTTGAAGCCAATAATGGAGAAGAAGCGCTTGAAATTTTAAAAAATAAACAAATAATACCTGATATTATTTTATTAGATTTAAACATGCCAAAAATAAATGGCATTGAATTTTTAGCTACTTTAAAAAAAGACGAGGTTCTCAAATATATCCCAACAATTATTTTAACCACATCCAATAATCAAAAAGATTTGTTAGAATGTTATAAAATTGGCGTTGCTGGCTACGTTTTAAAACCTTTAAAATATGAAGATTACGTCTCTAAAATCGAGAATTTACTCTCGTATTGGAGCATAAATGAATTGATTAAAATATAAATAGTAATGAAAGGAATTGTTTTTACAGAGTTTTTAGAACTCGTTGAAGATAAATTTGGATTAGAGATGGTAGATGATATTATTTCGAGCTCAAACCTAGAGTCAGAAGGGATTTATACTTCGGTAGGGACGTATAGTTTTTCTGAAATGTTACAATTATTACAGCATCTCAGTAAGAGGACAAATATTTCCATCGATAATTTATTACTCGTTTATGGTGAACATTTTTTCAATGTGATTGAAAACAGTTACCCTGGTCTTTTGGCTACTTATAAAGACCCTATTGAAATGATTTCATCTATTGAAAACCATATCCATGTTGAAGTAAGAAAAATTTATCCAGATGCAGAATTGCCTACATTTAAGGTTATAGAGAAAAAGGAAAACGCTCTTATAATGGATTATAAATCAAGTAGGGCTATGCACCATTTTGGACTTGGCTTAATGAACAAAACATTTGAGCATTTTAATTCTACAGCAGTAATAGAATTAGAGAAAATCAAAGATGATGGCACAGAAGTACGATTTATTATAAATAAAAACTAATGGGTCAAGAGCAGTTAGATGTACTAAAGCGAGCACTACAACGAGAGAAAGCAGCTAGAAAAGCTGCTGAAAAAATTCTTGAGGAGAAATCAAGACAGCTTTATACGACCTCACAAAAACTTGGTGAACTTTTAGACGAGAAATCTGCACAATTACAAGGCGTTTTCGAGAATATCGTTGATGCTTATGTGATTATGGATTTAAATGGAGATGTTTTAAAGTTGAACGAAGCAGCTGTAAAACTCTTTGGGTACAATGTAGAAGAAGAAGCATTAAATGTTGTTAGTCTAATCTATAAAGAGGATTATCAATATGCCATGGAGTCCTACTCCGAGTTAAACTCAAAAGGTTTTTTTAAAGATTATGAAGCCCGAGTCTATACCAAATCTGGTGAGGTAAAATGGGTTCATATCAATGCAAGTATTATTTACAACAAGTATAAAACAGCAATTGCAGCTCAGGGGATTGTTCGGGATATTACAAAACAAAAATTATCAGACGAGCAACTTGTAAAATCTGAAAGTAGATTATCCACACTTATCTTAAATTTAGATAGTGGTGTTTTACTGGAAGATGAAGATCGCAAAATAGTATTAACCAATAAGAAATTTTGTGAACTACTTCAAATTCCTGTTGATCCAGAATTTTTAAAAGGACAAGATTGCTCTAATGCAGCAGAGCAGAGTAAAGGTTTATTTGAAAATGAGGAAGAATTCGTCAAAAGGATTGACACTATTTTAAAAAATAAAAAGGTGGTACTCAGCGATGAGTTAACCATGAAAAACGGAATAATTTTGGAGCGTGACTTTGTACCTATTATTAAAGATGATATATACAGAGGCCATCTTTGGGCATATAGAGATATTACATTAAAGAGAACATATCGCAAAAGTCTGGAAGCTCAAAAACAAAAATATAGCAGCATCATAGCCAACATGAATCTTGGTTTGGTAGAGGTTAATAATGATGATGAAATATTGATGATTAATCAAAGTTTTGCTGAAATGTCTGGGTATTCTGAAGAGGAGCTTATTGGTGAAAAAGGAGGTGAAATATTTCAAAAAGACAATGATGTTGATATTATTGATATTGAAAACAAAAAGCGTCAAGAAGGTGAATCCAACTCCTATGAACTCAAAGTTAAAAACAAAGCTGGTGAAACAAGATATTGGCTCATAAGTGGTGCTCCAAATTATGATTTTGCTGGAAACGTGGTTGGATCTATTGGTATTCATTTAGATATAACAGACTTTAAAAGTCTTGAACTGCAAAAAGAGAAATTATTGCTCAAACTAGAAAAGAGTAATAATGAATTGCATGAATACGCTCATGTCGTATCTCATGATCTAAAATCACCATTACGAAGTATAGATGCCTTGGTAAGTTGGTTAAAAGAGGATAATAAAGGCAAGTTTGATGAGGTAAGCCTTCAAAACTTAGCTCATATAGAGACGACTCTTGAAAAAATGGAACAGTTAATTACAGATGTTCTAAATTACTCAAGTGTAGGTTCCGATGATAATGAAAAAAGTGAAGTTGATACCAATGAACTTGTTCAGGATTTAATACAAATTCTATATGTCCCAGATCATATAGACATTAATATCTTAAATCCATTACCGGTTTTAAATTGTGATAAAACAAAAATTCAGCAAGTATTTCAAAATTTAATAAGTAATGCTGTGAAGTTTATTGACAAAGATCAAGGTCTTATAGAAATTGATGTAGTAGATAAAATACAATACTATCAATTTTCAATAAAGGACAATGGCATTGGCATTGAAGAAAAATTCCATAACAAAATCTTTAAAATATTTCATGCTTTAAATAAAAGTAAAGATTCCACAGGGATAGGTTTGTCGATAGTGAAAAAAATAATTGATTTACATGAAGGAGATATCTGGTTAGAAAGCACACCTAATGTTAGCACGACCTTTTACTTTACATTAAAAAAACAGTCATGAAAACAGTACAATTAAAAAAACACAAGCATAAAGATTGGGAGTATTTATCTAAAAAAATAGATTTAAAAGAGCCTTTAGTTCTTGTTTTAGGTAATAGATATATGTTAGAGGACGACACCCTTTACGATCAAATAAGACAAAAATTCCCAAATGGACATTTAGTCTTTGGATCTACAAGTGGAGATATTACTGCAGATATTGTAGATGATGAAAGTATAACAATAACCGCTATAGAATTTGAAAAAACCAGTTTTGACATAAAAACCAGTAATGTGTTACATTCAGATTTAGATAGTTTTAAGACCGGTAGCGATCTAGTCAGTCAGTTTTCAAAAGATAATTTAAAATTGATATTTGTTATTTCTGAAGGTAGCTTCATCAACGGTAGCCAGCTAACAAAAGGTATGAATGCAGCTACAAGCGGAGAGTTGTTGATTACTGGTGGTCTATGTGGTGATGCAGCACGATTTGAGAAAACAGTAGCATCATACAATGAAAATCCAAAAGCAGGAGAAATTGTAGCCATTGGTTTTTATGGAGACACTTTTGAAGCATCCTTTTCAATTCATGGTGGGTGGACACCATTTGGTCCAGAGCGTATTGTCACTAAATCTAAATCTAACGAGCTCTTTGAATTAGACAATCAACCAGCGTTGGATTTATACAAAAAATATTTGGGAGATAAATCTAAAGAATTGCCAGGAGCAGCATTATTATATCCACTTAACGTAAAATCCCATGACGAGAAACAATCTTTTGTAAGGACGATATTAAATATTGATGAAGAGAAAAATACCATGATTCTTGCAGGAGATATTCCAGAGAATTCTAAGGTACAACTCATGATGACCAATGTAGATAATATTGCAAATGCTTCAGAACGTGCTGCTAGACAAGCCTTAGAGTTTAGAAAAAACAAACCTCAATTAGCGCTTTTAGTAAGTTGTATTGGTAGAAAATTAGTGCTAGATCAAAGAGTGGAAGAAGAAATAGAGGAGGTCGTAGATGTTGTAGGGCATGATACTGTTATTTGTGGCTTTTATTCCTATGGGGAAATTGCACCATTTCATGGCGAGAACAATTGCCAACTTCACAATCAAACCATGACAATTACTCTAATTAGTGAATAATGGGATCTTTACTTAAACGACAAATCCGAAAATACTTAACGCCAGAGTTAGCAGCCAATAAAGATTTGGAAGTTTTTTTGGACGCTGTTGGTAGATCATACACTAATTTTGATGAGCAATTTGCCATGCAACAGCGGGCAATGAGCATAAGTTCCGAAGAACTCTTTAATGCTAACGAGAAATTAAAAAAAGAAGCCGAATCCCAAAAAGAGATCATTACCAAACTTAAAAACGTTCTTGAGACCCTTAAATTTTATAAACTACCTGAAGAGGGTATAATTAACGATGTTGATTTAGATAGTTCAAAATTATTGGACTTCATCGATGGTAAAACCCGAGAGATCGTAGAAATAAATAAGCAGCGTGAAGCACTCGTTAATGAGTTGGCACATCAAAATCAAGAATTAAGTGATTATGCGCATATGGTATCCCACGATTTAAAGTCACCTTTAAGAAGTATAGATACATTGACTGCCTGGTTAAAGGAGGATTATAAAGACCAGTTTGACGAGAACGGAAATCAAAATTTAGATCTCATAAGGAGTAACGTTGAAAAAATGGATACCCTAATTAATGGTATTTTAGAATATTCAACCATCGGGAAATTGCAAGTAGAAGTGTATGACGTCAATTTGAATACTCTAATCGATGATATTTTAAATACTATACAAGTGCCTCATAACATAAATGTTGTAAAAAATAACCTACCTACAGTGAAAGGCGATAAGCATAGATTACAACAGTTATTTCAAAACCTAATCGATAACGCTATTTCACATAATGACAAGGAAACTGGCAACATAGAGATTGGAGCTGTTGATAAAGGCGAATTATGGGAATTTTATATTTCAGATAATGGGAAAGGTATTGATAGTGCCTATTTTGATAAGATATTTAAAACGTTTGAAACGCTAGAAAGCAACGTGCAATCTACAGGCATTGGTCTTTCAATAGTAAAAAAGATTGTCAATTTATACGGAGGTACCATTTGGTTGACTTCGGAAATTGGAAAAGGCACAACATTCTTCTTCACATTAAAAAAATAGAAATGGAACAACCAAATTTATCCTATATCGAAAGCATGTCTGGTGGAGACAAAGCTTTTGAACAAAAGTTGATCGATATCATTAAAGGCGAATTTCCGGAGGAAAAAAAAGTCTATTTTGAAAATATCCTGGATAAAAACTACAAACTTACTGCAGAGAATGTTCATAAACTTAAGCATAAAATTAGTATTTTAGGCCTTGAGAAGAGTTATGAAATTGCGGTAGCTTATGAAAATAATCTACTTGAGGATAGTACCGAACTTCAAGAGGATTTTGAGTCTATCTTAGCAATAATGACCGATTATTTACTAAAGTTATAATTAGGACTAAATGAATTGTATTATTATTGATGATGAGGCAACAGCCAGAGCAATTATTGAGCAGTTGTGCTCTAATGTGCCCAGTCTAAACGTAGTAGAACAATTTCCCAATGCTATACAAGCTATAAAATACCTCAATCAAAACGAGATTGATCTTATTTTTTTGGATATTCATATGCCAGATTTTACGGGATTTGATTTTATTGAAACCCTTAAAAACCCACCAAAAATAATTTTAACAACATCAGATGCTAATTTTGCTATTCAAGCTTTTGAATATGATTGTATCGTAGATTATTTGGTAAAGCCAATTTTACCACCACGCTTTGAAAAGGCTATTCAAAAAGCAGAGGCGCAACCAGTAAAAGTGGCATCATCGCCATCAACGGAGAGCGTGGAGTCAACCTCAGGAAATGACTTGTACGTTAATATTGATAGACGTCTCATAAAAATTGATATTCCCAGTATTTATTTAGTGGAAGCAAAAGGCGATTACATCAATGTAAAAACCGAAACCCAAAACTACACCGTACACTCTACACTTAAAAAGATTGAGGATAAACTGCCAAACGATTTATTCCTTAAAATCCATCGTTCATTTATTATCAATGTGGATAAAATAATTGATATTGAAGACAATAGTGTTTTGATTAAAAAAGATGTCATCCCAGTGAGTCGCTCGAACAGACCAGAGTTGATGAAGCGCCTTAATCTTCTTTGAAACCATTGGTCTACTGTTCAGTGTTGTTCGACTGGTCATTAAGTTTGGTCATCGAATTATAAAAATAACTGTCACTATACTTTCTATTTTTGTAT
The DNA here is from genome assembly GCF_000799465.1 of Psychroserpens sp. Hel_I_66. Classification (NCBI taxonomy): domain Bacteria; kingdom Pseudomonadati; phylum Bacteroidota; class Flavobacteriia; order Flavobacteriales; family Flavobacteriaceae; genus Psychroserpens; species Psychroserpens sp. Hel_I_66. Next base: position 3,368,031 of record NZ_JUGU01000001.1, read on the forward strand.
CATATTTTAAAGTAGGTTTAGAATAGTGTTAATAGTAAGAGCAAAGGCAAAAGACACCCTCTTTTGCCTTTTTTATTTTTGTAAGATGTTGTTTGAAATCCTTAAAAATCATTCATCTATAGTAAAATTTGGCCTAACGCGATTCTGTTCACACCAAACAAAAAACAGGGATATTAAAATCCTTAATAACGGAATTTTGTGCGGAACAATTTGAATAAAGTATAAAACCATAAGTCAAAAAACACATTATAATCCCCTTAAATTAATAGCTAGGTAATCCCTAATTTTTTTAGCTATCTAGAATGTCTGGCAATGAGATTTGCAACTGGATGTTTTAGGTTAAAGGCAAAAGCGAAAGCTTTTGCCTTTTTAAGTTTGAGAAATTTTAAAAGTTCTGTTATTTTTTAAGTAGTGGAGATAAAAGTATATATTGTTTGATAGACAATGAGTTAGATGCAAGTTTTCTTTAATCAAGCCTAATAAATGAAAATAACTGAAATAGTGGCTGGCGGTGTAATATCAGAAACACTAAGTATAGATATCGTCAGGATATTAGCAGAAAATTACGATACTTTAATTTCTGGATAACAAAATTCTACACTTGACGACTTGTAAAAATAATTGCTTGTTTTATATCTAATCGAAAAATCCTAAGGATTTTCCTTTGGTTTGTTTTCTTTTACTAACTTATTTCTTTCCAATATACCTAATCCCTAAACAAAGGACCATCAAACAGCCTCCAGTTAAATCTCAGGCCAATTTCCGTAAAGGTAAAACCAGCAGCAGTAGCAGAGGCAATATTACTTCGTGTCCCAAACACGTTTAACATACTGCGCTCAGAAAATTTATAACCCAGCTTAGCTTGAATACGATAGGTGCTTTGACGTTCACCATCCTCAATATATTGTACGCCTGTTGCTGCGGTTAGTTCATAAAACCACTCGTTTGGCTTGGTCGTATTTTCATCTTTAATCAAATTTAAAAACACCTCTCCTGCTTGAAACGACTCCGGACTAAAATAAATGGTTGGCACTTGATCTGCAAACGTGATGTATTGATAGTTCAAACCTACTTTTAGAGATGGCTTTGCCAATAGGTTGTAGTATAATGAGGTAAAGAGTAAATTTCTTTTGTTTCCATCATTTTGAGAGGTGAACATGTATTGTGTAAACCAACCCAAGTTAAAATTGGTGCTGAGGTTGTAGTTTCCGTAGAAATTATTTTGCACAATCTCACGATCTAATAAATCGGCATTAAAACTTTGTATTTCCCTTTTGTAACCAATATCCAACGTTTGTAATTTAAGCGGTTTGATATGAAACGAAAGATCTGTTAAGAGTTGTGTATAGTCTGCTGTTTCTGCCTTTGCAGAGGTTAAGCCTGTTGTCCCATTAAAGGTAATATTGTTTAATAACTGGTAGGATAAACCTAAAGAGATATCGTTGGAGTTGGCTTTATTATTGGTAATCGTGTTGTTGGTGTTTCTATAGTTGTAGTTTCCTAAAATTTTAAGTTTTGTAGACAACGGAAACCATACATTGGTATGAAATGAATAGGCTTTATTGTTACCATTATCAAAAGTATAGGCTGCTCTGGAGTCTAAAGCAGGTGTGAAACTGGTATTTAGATTAGTTATAAAATTCACCGCATCTTTTTGATTATCATAGAAGCTTAAGGTGTTTTCTGCGGAAGCATACGCCTCGTCATAGTAGCCTAATGCTTTTAGTGCATTAGCTTTTCCTAAGTTACCATCAAACGACGTACTGTCATTTGCCAAGATTCTATTGTAATCTTTTAAGCTCTTTTTAAAATTACTTTTATAGACGTTTAAGGTTGCTCGCAATGCCAATACCCAATTTTCGTTGGGTTGCTCAAATATTAATGTGTCGATAACACGTTCTGCTTGTTTATATTTCTTATTCCAGATCAACGCTTGTGTGTAACGCTCTGTGGTTTGTTGTGAGACGATTTCCGAAGTATTTGAAGTTATTCCCGTAAACGCTTTCGTACTTAATTCTAGTGCTTTTTTCTCTTTTCCCTTTAAATGGGAAACTAAAGCCAAACCGTTTAGTGCTTCTAATGTATTGGATGGGTTTTTAGCGATTCTGCTATAAACAGCATTTGCATAATCAAGTTCATTGGTAATCAAATATAGATTGGCAAGATTCATTAAGGTTTCTTTGTCTTCACCAAACAGTTCTAGGTTTTTAGTGAGTAGCGTTTCTGCTTCACCATAATTTTGGGCTTGTTGGTTTTGATATGCATATCCTAAATAGATGTATTTTTTTGAGACCATTGCGTTAGGATTTTCTGGAGAAACCACTAAAGCGTTATTGACATAAATCAAAGCCTTATCATATTCCTTTAAATTAGAAAGAGTGTTGGCGTAACCTAAAAGTGCAGGAAAACTTTCTGGAGATTCGGTTACTAAACTATTGTAATAGGTTTTTGCTTCGGAAAATTTATGACTCCATAATAAAGATTCCCCATAATTTAATTTAACCTCAAAATCGTTGGGGTAATCCTCTAACAGATTAGTGAAAATGGTATTTGCTTTTTGGGCATCTCCATTTAACCCAACTGCTCGTCCATAACATAAACGAGCTGTTTTATTTTCTGGATAGTCTTTTAATATGGTATTGAAAAAGGTTTCTGCCTGTGCATATTGTCCAGTTTCTAAATACGTAAAACCTTCTTGCATTTCTTGAGCATTACTCACTAAAACGAGTAATAAAAAGAATGGAATAAGTAGTGTTTTTAAAGTCTTCATATCTGTTTGATTTGTATAAGTGCAAGTTACGGACGAAGACCGCTTCATTCATCTACACCAATCTACCATCCGTCGAAATCAAAAGGTTTTACATAGAAGTTGTTTGGATATTTGCGTCAGATTCAAACAAATAATCATTAAAAAATAACAATTATGGCACTTCAAATTACACGTAACGAAAAGACATTTACAGTAGAAGGAAAAATCAACACATCTACTGCGAGCAACTTCAAAACACATTTTGTAATCACACTTAATTCTTTGACCGAATTGACCATTGATATAAGTAAAGTCACAGAAATAGATTCTGATGGCGTTGAGGCTCTTAAAACAATTTATCGCAACGCAATATCATGGAATAAACCATTTTCAATCATTGGCTATGGCTGTAAAGAGATCTATGATGAATTAAGATTAAATGCAGTCGCATAATACAATAATTTAAATCACTTTAAAATGCAATCAATTACAGCAATTAGATCAAAAAAAATCTCTCCAGAACAACTCTTCATGTTGAGCGTGCTAGCAGTCAATGGAGGCAACTATCTTTATAATTTGATATTAGGTCGACTTTTAGGTCCAGCACAATTTGCAGATGCTGCAGTGTTGATTACATTTTTATTGGTCTTGTCTTTTGTGGCAATGACATTTCAATTGGTGACTGCAAAGTTTTCTGTGGTTTTTGAGAACAGTAGTTTCAATAATTTTATATCCAGAATTTATAAAAATGCTACATTATTTGGTGTTGTTTTGGGAACTTTAGTGATTGTGTTTGCTGGTCAATTGCAAGAACTGTTTCACACGTCGTCATCCAGTATGTTTGTCATTTTTGGTTTTGGTGTACCTCTATACTTTGTAATGAGTGTAAATCGTGGTGTGTATCAAGGTAAAAAAGCATTCAAATCTTTATCGATCACCTATCAAGCCGAAATGTTAAGTCGATTACTAATAACGCTGGGCTTGATAGTTTTTTTTGATATCCAATCTTCTGTGGTAATCGCTATCGGAATTTTGATCTCTTTTGGATTTGGTTTAATTCCTATTAAATTCAGTTCAATCAAATTTAGAGTTACTGAGCGTATCGCAAAAGTAGAGGCAAAGCAAGTGCGCAATTTTTTTGTCATTACCGCTTTTTATGAACTCACGCAAATCATTATCAATAATAGTGATATTCTGTTAGTGAAACACTATTTTGAATCGTACGATGCAGGATTATATGCTTCATTGGCTTTAATTGGTCGAATTGTATATTTCATTGCTTGGATGTTCGTGATGCTATTATTGCCAACCGTTGTTAAGCTTAAAAAAGAAGGCAAAGCAACTGCACCAATATTATTTAAGTATGTTGGATATATTGCTGTTATTGCATCTGTAATTGTTTTTGCTTGTGGGTTATTTCCAGAAACAGCAATCACATTATTATTTGGTGATAGCTATTTAGCAATGGCACCTTTACTTTGGAAATATGCCCTGGCGACCGGTGTCTTCGCCATTTCGAACATTTTTGCATATTACTATTTGTCTTTAGATCGGTACGTGCCAGTTATTTTTTCTGGACTTTTTGGGATGCTTCAAATGGGATTGGTCATTTTTTTTCATGAGAGTTTGGAGCAAGTAGTGCATATGCAAATTGCAGCCATGTTTTTGTTGCTCATATTTCAGGTAGTTTACTTTATTTACGATTCAAAATCGAAAGCTGCCAAAAGTTAAATCGAAGGCTTTATTCCATTCGTCTACAGTAAAAAGCATCCTATCTACAATACCCCTTTTTAATTCAGATTTTAACCCAAATTTGTAGTGTAATTAAATACTAATATTAAAAATACCTATTATGAAATTAGCAATCGTAACAGCATATCCACCGAGTAAAGTCACTTTAAATGAGTATGCATTTCACTTGGTAAAACACTTTAGACAAAAAGAAACGATTACAGAAATTGTATTACTTACAGATAAAACTGAAGGTACTAAAGATATCACTTTTACAGAAGAGGGTTGTAAAATAACAGTAAAAGAATGTTGGGCTTTTAATAGCTACGCTAATATTATAAATGTAACTAAAGCGATTAACAGCACACAACCAGATGCAGTTTTATTCAATCTACAATTTATGAAGTTTGGAGATAAGAAAATTGCTGCAGCTTTAGGGTTAATGCTACCATTGGTTTGTAAACTTAAAAAAATTCCTAACGTTGTGTTACTTCACAATATATTAGAGGAAGTAGATTTGGGATCTGCAGGTTTTACATCTAATAAGTTCATGCAAAAAGTATATGGTTTTATAGGAACGAGCTTAACGAAATTAATATTGCAGGCAGATACGGTTGCAGTAACGATGCAAAAGTATGTGACTATTTTGGAAGAGAAATACAACGCTAAGAATGTACAATTGATTCCTCACGGAACATTTGAAGTTACGGAAGAGCAGCCAACCTATTCCATACCAGAAGGTCCGTTACAAGTGATGACCTTTGGTAAATTTGGAACTTACAAAAAAGTAGAAGGTATGATTGAAGCTGTTGAAATGGTTAGAGCTTCTACAGGTTTGGATCTAGAAGTTGTCATTGCAGGAACAGACAATCCAAATGTGCCTGGTTATTTAGCAAAAGTTCAAGAAGATTATAAGCATGTACCAAAGGTTCGTTTTACGGGTTACGTAGAAGAGCATGAAGTGCCAACATTGTTTAATGAATGTGCTGTAACTGTTTTCCCTTATACTTCAACAACAGGAAGCTCAGGCGTATTGCACCAGGCAGGAAGTTATGGTAAAGCGGTTGTGATGCCAGACTTAGGGGATTTAGCTTTATTGGTTAAAGATGAAGGATATCAAGGGGAGTTTTTTGAGCCAACTTCAGTTGAGAGTTTAGCCCGAGCGATTGAAGCTATTGTGACTAATGAATCTTACAGAATAGCATTAGGAAAAGCAAATTATAAAGCAGCTACAGCTTATCCAATGTCAAAAATTACAGAGATGTATTTGAATGCTTTCTCTACTATAATTAACAGTAAAAAATCAACTCCAAACGTAGATGTAATTACTGCTTAGAAATGTATTTGAACGACTCCTTCTTTGCTCCTTTTTTATCAATAAAACCGAATTTTTTTTGAGCATTTTTTCGCCAAGGAAGTCCACCTACGACTTCCTTTGGTATTTCAGTGAAATCATATAAAGTCCAAGACACATATTGCAGATTATTAGCTGCGATAATGTCTTGGGCTTTTTTGTGGTAGTCGGCTTGATCGTCTTGATCATTTCCAAACGGATTCCAAAATCCGTTATAAGAGGCTTCACCAAATTCACCCATAACTAAAGCCTTATCTGGAATGGTTTCTTTTAATTTTTTAATCGAAGTATCTAGATCCTCCAAATCTTCATAATAATGAAAGGAGACGAAATCAACCTTGTCCTTTAATAAAGCAGCACTTTGTGTGTTGGACCAACCAATGGTTACAGGATGTTTGTCGTCAACAGATTTTACGAGATCTATCATGGTATGTAACCATGCCATGACATTGGTTTGTCCTCTAGATTCAAAATCTAGATTGGGCTCATTTTTGATGTCCCAGGCAACTAATGCTCTATGGTTTTTTAATGTGTTGACAATAGTTTCTGCATGACGACTATTGAGCGTCCAATCTAATACGTCATAATTTCCGTAGAAATCAAAAAGTGTAACGATAACATCAAGTTGAGCAATTTCTGCAGCGTCTAAGGTTTCTTTTAATTGATCTAGTTTGGCGTTATCAACATTTGCTTTTCCGAAGTCATCATATTGAACAAAAACCCGTACCGTATTTAACCCAGCGTCTTTTATGATTTTAAAATCTTTGGCTATGGTGTCTTTAGAAAATGTATCTCCAAACATATTCCAAGGTGTCGCTTGCGGGTAGTAGTTGATGCCTTTGATATTGAGATGAGCAGTAGAAATGGGTTTGTGTTCTCTGTTATGATCTTCTGTAGTTGTTTTGACCAGATGTCTAATCCTCCAAAAGCCATCCTCAAGGAGCAATACTATTTTGTAAGTGGATATTTCCGTAGATTCTAAAACCATCTTTTCATCTTGGAACAAACGTTTATATTCCACGACATCTCTATCTGTAATAACCGCTAGTTGTCCATCTTCGCTAAAAAACTCTAGAGTGGGATGGTGCTCAAGAGTCGTAGATTCTACCGTAATATTCTGGTCGGTATTGAGCGCTATCATGTCGTACAAATTGAGTCTGGCGCTATCTGTATAATAATCTTTTATACCAGCAGTATTATTTGTTTTGTAAGAGATATGCTTTACATACCAAGCATCTAAATAGTCGTTTTCTATGGCATTTAAATTTTGATCATCTATTGGTCGACCTTCATTTTGTAAAGGTGCCCAGATTACTTTAGGAGCGTATTGTTCTATTTTTTTAATTTCGGTATGAAGCATCGTACTGCGGTCTGCCCCAGTATTGAGATATCCAAACAATGCACTAATTCCCGAAACAATCAAAGCTATAATCATAATATAGGATGCGATTAAAATGACCCGAACTATATTTTTATTACGACTTACCATAGTTGGAGCAGATTAAATGATTTTTCTAAACCAGCTGTGGTAATTATAACTTTATAAGTGTCATTCTTAAAATTATTTGGGCTTAAATTGAAATTCACGAACCCATCAATGGATGTCTTATGGATACTCTCTAAAAGCTCATCATTTTTATAAACCAAAAGGTTCACGGGCAAACCGTCGGGTATCATTTGTTTCATAAAACTTTGCAAAGGACCAACTTTGATATTACGGTTGGTTTTTGAGAAACTCACCTCAAAATCTTCAATCACCTGTTTATAATCCAAAGTAATCAAATTGCTCTCTGCCATCCCATCCACATAAGCTTTTATAGACCATTGTGTTTCATAATCTGGATGAATCATCATGGCAGTTGCCACACCTTTAATTGTGGTTCCAGAGGTTTGGAGACTGTTGTTTTTTTTGTTGGTAATATAAAATGAAACATACGTGCCATCACTCACCACATTATTGTGTTTGTCCTTAATTACAGAGGTTTCAAAAGTGGTAATTTGATTACCATCTGCATAATTATGAGGTCGCAAAGCGGAAATATTAAAATTTGTAGGTATGGCTGGAAAAACCGTTATCGTGAATTCTTTAGAATTGGTGTTCTTGCTTTCTGAAGAGACTAGCATGCGTCCGCTTTTTTCTTCGGAATAGATATTTTTGTAGGCAATACTGTTTTTAGTTGTGATACCGTTGGGCGTTTCATTACTTAAGAATTGATATTTTGCGTCTACTGTCGTGTTATCTGGCAATGCGTTATCTAAAGAATCTGTTGGAATCACAACAAGCATGGTGTAATCTGTACCGCCAGCTTCTATACTTGGCGGTCCAATATAGCTTTCTATAGAAACGACTTCCTGCATCGGGATAATCTCAAATTGTCCAGATAATGTGGTTTTATCATCGCGTAATAATTTCCATTGCACTTGTCCTGTTTTGTTGCTGATGTTCTTTGGTATAGAATACGTAAGTGTAGTATCTTCATTCGTGGACGTTACTATTGTAGACCCATAACTACCAGAACAGTATAATTTAGGTATTACGTTTTCCGAAGAAGAAAATCTTAAAAGGATTGTGCTTCCTGCTTCATATTCGGTTTGAGTTGTTAGCAGTTTTATATCAATAGGAGCCTTGTTTGCTTGTATGGTAGCAAATGATAATAATGAAATTAAACCTAAAAATAATATGTAAAAACGTTTTGGTTGCATTATTTGGGTTTTCCTATGTAAGTGTTTGTTTCAATTTTTATAAAACTAAAATTTGGATGTTCTATGCTCTGAAATTCTAAATCAAGGTGATTCTCGATCCTGTTTGGTACTATTTTGTTCGAGATAGGTTCATTTGGCAGACCGTTTACAAAAATATTCTCCATGTTATCGCTTATGATTGTGAAATTGCCATTCTCAATGAGAGGGTATTTGAAATATTGTTTGCGTTGTTGCCTTATGCCTGCTTTGACAAATATATGATCAACCCAAACTAATGTTTTATTGGCATCATAATAACTAACCAAAAGTTGAGGTATTGTTATTTCTTGAAGCCCGCTATTAAATAAACTCCCTTGAATTTCACCGTTAGTGATGCTCATATCGTTTAATACGATTTTTTTATAAAGATCTGAGCCAGATACATTACCTGCAGCTTGTAGATTAAATTTGATTGGTTGATCCTCTAATTCTATAGGTGTAAACTCATCTGGATTGAATGTTTTTGGAATAGAATCTTGAGTTTTTGACCATGCTATCCCTTCAAAATTAATTTTAAAAGCGGTTGTCTCTTTGGGCATCAATTTATGTTTGATGTGATATTTTGCATTGTAAGTTGCGAGTTCTTTATTCTCTTCATTATATAATGTTCCTTTTAAAACAACATCTGCTGGTACGTTATCTATATTTTGTATTTCACCAACAATCGCATAATGCTTGTCATATTTAACCAACTTGGCAGAAAGAACATCTAAAACGGGTTGTTTCAAAACATCTTCGTGATGGGTTTGCTCTGTAGTTATGCGTCTACGACCTTGGTTAAAATAACCAGTTGTATTGTTGGAATAGAGTTGGTCTGGTGGTAAATCGGTATCAATAATTTCTGGTTTTAGATACCATTTTCCGTTTTGTTTAGATAAAGTTTTGTAGTCAATGCGTTTGATTTTTTCTAGAGGCGTAATCCAGTTAGTTATGACTTTTGCAGTTGCAGAACTGTCATTAAGCGTAGTGATTTCTGTTTCAATAGCATCTAATTTTGCGTAACTACTTAATAGACCATCAGTTACAGAAACCTCTAACATGTACTGTGCAATAGTTTTATTGCTATTTGGGCTAATTAAGTTGTATGCTGTCTCAAATTCTTTAAAATCTAAAGCGTCATAGTATGCTAAAATTACATTTTCGGGACTGCGTTGGGAATCATTTTTTAGGTAAAAGAGGTAAAGGCCATAACTTACTATTAGCGCTAAAAGTATTGACCAGATATGGGTTATTCTAAGAACAGTTCTAGGAAATTTTGAATAATGAGTCTTAAATTTTAAAAATACAGGTGCTTCTTTGATTTTTGTTTTTAAGGCATGCACCCAAAGCATTTGAATATTTAAAATGAAAGCTATTAAAACAGTTAATAGAGGTATGATTCCCCAAAGTAATTTTTGCCATTTTGAAACATCATCCTTGGGTAAAATGTTTGAAACAGGAGGGACATTTAAACGCTCCCAAACCAATATGCCATTCTCTAGTTGTTGCAGGCGTTGCCAACCACAGAAATAAAGAATGGGATCATAGAACTTATCATTAGAGAAAATATACTTCAGATTATATTTTTCTGGGGTCGTTAAGAACTGTTGTAAAGAACCAATACCTGCAACACCTTTAAATTTTGAATTTTCCAGGCGTTCTATTGGTCGTGTGGTTAATTCTGGAAGTCTTCTTGCAGAGTGGTAGTTACCATCAACCGTCATTGCATTTGTTTGAGCACTTAACCAAGCCATTTGATCACCAAACCCTAAAGTTAAAAAGCGCCATTTATCATGATCATCCTGGTTTAAAAAATTTACTATAGGCAGCATTTTAATTTTTTGAGGTTGCGATGGTCTAAAATATCCAAGACTCATTGTGAATATCGTCATGAAAATGAATAGTCCTGCTAAAATACCGCCAGATATTCTATGATGTACAGCTCCAAATCTAGATTGGATCAATGTTTTTAAATCACCTTGAACAAACCTATAGGCAAACTCTCCCAATAAAGGTAATGACATTATTGAAGCCCAAAGTGTGAAACGATCTAATGTTAAAATATTAAATGCGGTTTCTCCAAGTACCATGCGTGGTATAGGAGTAGTGCCTCCAGTGCCTAAAATGGTTAAAATAGTGATAGATAGACCAAAAAATAAATAACGTTTGCTGTAATACCTGTAGAATATGTATGGCAATAAGATGAGTAAGATTCCCCACGGAATTAAAAAGAATACTAGTCCTGAAGATGTGATCTCTAAAAAGTTATCACGTGATCCATGAGGAATAGGGACTTGAGTAATAGGATTGTTTTTTGAATTGATCCAATACGGAAGTATGCATCCAACAATGATTGTTAGTGCTAATATACCAAAACTAACAATACGCTTAAAAAGTTTAAAAAAACTATTTAAAAAGGATTTAAAGTTTACCGCTTTTATCGATCCACATTTCTCTGTCGCTGCATCCATGATAACCATTCCTATCAAAGGGAATATAAAAAATATCATTCCAAAAATTGGAGTAACATGATGTGAGGTCACCGTCACAGCAATAAGAGATAGTGAAGTTGCTAAATACCAATATTTGCCTGTCTTGAGCCAAAGATAAATTTCTGGTAAGGCGTGCATTAAAACAGATATGCCTACAATACTGGGTAGTTGTCCAAATATATGAAGTGTTTCTACAAATGATGACGAAAATACAGCAAGCAATGCTGCATAACCTGCAGCTGTTTTATTGCCAGTTATAAGAAGGGAGAATCGATAAACTCCTGTAATGAATAGAACAATACCTATTAATGCTACAGAGAACATTCCAAATTTTAAACCACCTATCATTGATAAAATGGCAATAGATTGATGCACCAAAGGAGGATAGCTCATTACTGTAAAACCAGTATACCACTCATAGTTCCAAGGCTCAAACCAGCTATGTGCGTAATGATCTGCAAAAAATAAATGTATTAATGCGTCATAGGTAGATTCCAAAGTAAAAAATATGGAGGTACCATGAAAAGCTAAACCAAGAAGGATAGCTCCAATTAAATATTTATTAGTGGTTTCTTTCATTTTTAGCTTACGCTAATTTAATAATGTAAATATAGATATAAAAAAAAGTGAACCAATTATTGTCTATCTACAGTAATTTACCATTCGTCTACACTAAATGTCAGACTAGCTAAATAAAAAATTTCAAGGCGTCAATCCATCTAAATTTGGGGCAACAATAACAACTAAATAAACCATTATGAAAGTTTTAGCAATAGATGATCAACAATTAGTATTACTGCCTTTACAAAAACGTTTAACAGAATTAGGATACGAAGTTAAAATTGAAACAAACTCAACCAGAGGTATAGAATTATATGAATCTTTCAATCCAGATTTAGTAATTGTAGATATTAACATGCCTGGTGTATCTGGTTTAGATGTGGTCAAGCATTTAAGAAAAGTTAAAAACTCTCAAACTCCTATAATGGTATTGTCTGGAAATACGAAAGACGATGTTATTACAGAAGGTTTTGAGTTGGGAATTAATGATTATATGAAAAAGCCATTAAGTCTAAATGAAATTTGTGTTCGTGTAAAACGATTAATTGGCGCTCCGTTTCAAGATAATGCAATTATAACTAGTGATGTTATGATTCAGCAGCGTTGTGTTGGAGTTGTTATTCCTTGTTATAATGAAGAAGAACGATTATTAAGTACAGAGTTTATAAATTATATAGATAAAAACACAGGTTATCATTTATGTTTTGTTAACGACGGAAGTAAAGATGATACGTTAAATGTTTTGAAAGAATTACAAAAGGGTAGAGAAGATTTTATCACCGTTCATGATTGTGAAAAGAATGGCGGTAAAGCAGAAGCAGTACGTTTAGGAATGTTGCATATGGCTAAAAAAGAAGATCTGGATTATATAGGGTTTTTAGATGCCGATTTATCTACAGATTTGGCAGATTTTGATGATTTGGTAAAGACCATTGAGTCTTCAGAATTTAAAATAGTTAGCGGTTCTCGTATTGCTAGAATGGGTGCAAACATCACCAAAGAGTCTGCTAGAAAGATAATAAGTCTCACCATAAATTTCATTATTAGAAAAATCTTGTCTATGGATTTTAAAGACACCCAATGTGGAGCAAAGATTTTTCACAAAGATGTAATTGAGATAGCATTTGATAAGAAATTTGTAACCCAATGGATTTTTGATGTCGAGATCTTTAAAAGAATGACCTTGCATTTTGGTTTAAAAACTGCAAAAGCAATGCTTTGTGAGCAACCACTAAAAAGATGGATCCATGCCGATGGCTCTAAATTATCCATGAAAGACTCTTTCAAGATCATTGGCCAATTAGGACAAATAGCTTGGGTTTACAGAGGTAAAAAAACCAAAACAGAAAGTTTAATGAACGAATCACTTAAGGTAGCCTAATAATCGCAGTGCACATGAAAATGGGAATAATTATCATATTTAATAATTATGAAAAGTCACTAAACGTCGCGTCTTTTATAAAAAGTTTAAATAAAATCAAGAGTATTCAATTCTGTTTGGTAAATAATGATAGTCAAGATGAAACCAATTTACTGTTAGAGGAAATAAAATATGATTGTAACAATGTTACGGTTGTAAATATTAAAAAATTCAAGTCAGATGTTTCCGCAGTAAAATCAGGTGCGCGTTATATGTTTAATCAATTTAAATTAAATCATTTAGGTTATATAAATACGAATGTATTACATAATAAATTTGAAAACTTAATTACCCTTATCAAAACTGTTGATGAATATCAAAATGCTCTGATCGAGTTTGATAAAAAGGAAAATAGCGATAAAAAGAAAACATTATTTCAAAAGTTATTTTCGGTTATGGATTATGTTATAAGACTGAAATTAGAAAAAATAAAAGGGAATCTCCAACATAAAGTGTAATCTAATAAAAACATACAAAAATGAAAGTGTATCCAATAAAATTTGAGCCTATTTTAAAACAAAAAATCTGGGGTGGCGATAAGTTGCGTTCAGTATTGTCTAAAAAAACAAATAAAAATAATATTGGCGAAAGTTGGGAAATATCAGACGTTAATGGTAACATTTCTCAGGTTAGCAACGGGCTCTATAAAGGCTTAAACATTAAAGAGCTCATAAAAAACCATGAATCGGAATTCTTAGGTACTAACAACTTTCAAAATTTCGGGTTTGATTTCCCTTTGCTTATCAAGTTTTTAGATGCCAAAACAGATTTATCAGTTCAAGTACATCCAGGTGATGACATGGCTAAAGTCTATCATAATTCTTTTGGGAAGACTGAAATGTGGTATATCATGGATAGTGATGAAGACGCTAATATTGTGCTGGGATTAAAAGATAAAAACACAAATCCTGAGATTTTAGATCACATCACTTCAAAAAATGTAGAGTCGATATTTAATAGAGAGAACGTAAAAAAAGGGGACAGTTATTTTATACCTGCAGGAAAAATTCATGCCATTGGAGCAGGAGTATTAGCTGCGGAAATACAACAAACATCAGATATTACCTATCGCGTTTATGATTGGGATCGTAAAGATGATCAAGGCCAAAAAAGAGAGCTACATACACAATTAGCAAAAAAGGCAACACAACGCTTTGAGTCAAACGGAAAAGCAGAATATCAATTAAAATATAATGAAAGTTCTAGTTTGGTCAACTGTGACTACTTTACAACTAACGTTTTAAATGTTAATGATGCGTTTGTAAAAAACTATGCCAATTTAGATTCTTTTGTAATATTTATGTGTGTTGAAGGCAGTGCAACTATAACTGCAGGAGGTACTAGCGAGACTATAAATATGGGAGAAACAATTTTGCTGCCCGCAGCAACAAATGATATTCTATTTTCTTCTAATAACGCCAAACTTTTAGAGGTTTATGTTGATGGAGAATTAAGTGAAAAATTAAAAAACGTATCCTAAATTTTTTTAACCGTTCCCAATTCTCAATTCTTATATTTGCGTTCCAAATAGAGGATTAGCAAAATGAGCGTACTACAAACATTACAAGACAGAAGCAACAACACATGTGAGCTTTGTTCCGCAGAAAAAGATTTGACACAATACACCATTCCGCCATCACTAAACGAGAATGTAGATAACGATATCTTGGTTTGCAAAACCTGTTTGGATCAAATAGAAGAAAACATAGATATGGATCCCAACCATTGGCGATGTTTGAACGATAGCATGTGGAGTGAGCACGTTGCTGTGCAAATCATGGCTTGGCGTATGTTGCAAAGACTTAGAAACGAAGGTTGGCCACAAGACCTACTCGATATGATGTACCTAGATGATGAGGCTTTAGCGTTGGCTCGTGCCACAGGAGAGCATGAAGATGAAGCCAATAAAATCATTCATCGAGACTCAAATGGTGTGATTTTAGAATCTGGTGACTCTGTGGTTTTAGTTAAGGACCTTAAAGTAAAAGGGTCTAGTATGGTTGCAAAACAAGGTACAGCTGTAAGAAATATAAGATTGGACCACGAAAATGCAGAGTATATTGAAGGTAAGGTCGACGGTCAACAAATCGTCATCATAACCCAATTTGTTAAAAAGTTATAAACGCTTTTAAGTATTTCTTTCTTCGGAAATTTTAAAGTTTTAATTCTTAGTTGCTCGATTAAAATCGTGCTGTCGACGTTTATCTAGTCCTTGTTTTTTCTAAAGAATCCAAAGCCCAATGGAATCATAAATACCAAAAACAGAAATTTACCGGTCACAATTCCATAGATCGTAATACCTGCTAAAATGATGTAGAGCACAATTTCGTATGACTGTTTCATTATCTATATAATTGACTTGTTGAGTTCTACATTCTCATAAAAGAAATTTTTAAAACACTTTCAATAAAAAAACGTCTTTTTAGACCAGCAAATGTAGAAAAACGATTCAAAAATCTTACAAATCTCTATTTGAGATATTCAAAAAACATGCTGTTTGTCGAACAAAATAACCCGTTTACAATTCAAATCTTACCATTTATACATTTGGTCGAAAATATAGTATTTACTGTTTAGAAATTAAGATATTTATATCATCATAATATTGATTAATAGCAAATTAGAGTTTTTAAATCAACACCTAAATCACAATATTATGAACCTAGAAATCACAGGAGTAAACAACTTTTTTAAAGTTAAAGGAACTTTAGACAGACGTAACATCCACTTATTCAAAAAACAATTTAAAGATGTATTTGAAAGATCAAATACAATCACAATAAGTTTAGAACATCTAAATAATATTGACCGTTATGGCGTAAATGCTATCGCACAATTGCACAATGAAGCTTTGGTTAAAAACAAGCGTTTGTCTATCATTGGTTTTGGTCAAAATAGTGTTTATAACCATTTCAAATCTGAAACTGCAGCATAATTAACAGGACATATCTGCTACAATTTTCCATTGACCATCAATTTTCTTGAAAATAATCATGAAAACACCATTGGCATTTCCGATAGATCGTGTGAGATGATATTCTCCCATGACCCAGTAATTATTGGTTTCAATTTTTGAAATGTCGTTGATTACAAATCTAAGTTTACCACTTTCTGTAGGTGTAGGATAGCCTTTTTTGTAATTGGCCAACGTATTGCTCCATCCTTTAGTGAGACCATTGCTGCCATAAAACTTGAGGTTGTCGTTTTGCCAGTAACCATCCATAAATCCTTCAAGATCATGATTGTTCCAGGCAATTTCCTGAGCAGACATGACTTCCTTTATTTCGGTAATATCTTTTTCAAATATCTCTTCGGAAGCATGTTCCGAAGCATTTAAAATTTCAACCTCTTTGATCTTTGTTTGACAAGAAAAAATTAAAGCTAATATCAAAAAATAAGCAAATTTCATAGACGTATATTTGAGATCTTAATAGCTAAAGATACTTAAAATTTACAGCGCATTTTTTTGATGTTTAAAAAATGCATCAGCTTGTAATTGCATAAGCTCGCGTGCTTTTTTTCGTTTATAATTGTAGAGTTCATCCTCTTCTGCTATGTCAGTGTAGATTCTGTTATTGAGCGTTTGGTCTGTTGTTAACACTAATTTGCGCTCGCTCACTTTTTGTTCTACCCAGGTTTTAACAGCTGTTTCTGCATCTTCTAATTTGTAATCATATTCGCCTTTTGGCGACATTAACTTTGCAAAAATGGGAGAGGTTTCTATAGCTAAAAATAAAAGTAGAATAAAGAGAGATGGTAAAAAAGGAAGTGTGCCCAAAGCATTTACTCGAGCCATTAAGCCATCAAACCCATCAATTATTGGCTGCGTTGAGGTTACTTGCGCATCATAATCTGAATTGAGTTGAGCGATTTGGTTTTCAGTCGCTTCTATTTTTAATTTGTTGTCAACTTTGAGTTGTTGTAATTCGGCTAAAGCAGCGTCGTGTTTATCACGCTTTTCCTTATAAACTGGACCTTTGCCCAAAAGGTTTGTGCCTGCTGTGCCTTCAGCTTCAGAAATATAGGTGTCGTAAAGTGCGTTGACTTCTGCTTCTTTTGCAGCTATTTGGGAGTTGAGGTTTGAAATTTCCGAAGAAAGTGCATTTACATTTGGTGTATATTGCTCTGCTATTTGAGCTTGGTTGGCAAGCGTTAATTCGTTTTTCTGCTCGAGTAATACTTGGTTGATTTCTTTTTCAAAAATCTTAAGCTCCAAAGGTTTTGAAATAACTACTGCTATAATAACAGCAAGAATTAATCGTGGTGATGCCTGGATGATTTCGTCTATGACATTGTTTCTTTTTTTAATTGTAGATACAATAAAACGGTCGAGATTAAAAATCAACAATCCCCAAATAAAACCAAAACCAATAGCAGCAAATGCATTGTCAAAAACGGTGTAGAGTGCATAACTACAAGCAATAAATGCCATTAATGCGGTGAAAAAAACGGTTGCTCCAATGCCTGCGAATTTATTTTGTTCACCTATGGCACAATTGTCTAGGATGTCTGTATCTGCTCCAGAGCAGATGATGAAGAATTTTTTTAACATGATTGATTTGATTGATGAATAGACTATTAGAACGCAAAATGGTATGATTTGTTACATGACTTTACACGAAATCTCCTAAATATTTGTTTGCAAACAAATATTTAGGAGATTGGAAAGCTTTTTTTCTATGCTGTAATTTTTATTCTGAAACTTCAATGATGATAGGAGGATGCGTATATCCTTCTTCATCTTTTATGTCAAAAAGTTGTATCGCAGATCCGCTTTTATCTAAACTCACAAATCCCTTTGCTTTTTTATTTAAGGTGTTACCAGAAATACTTTGAGATGGTTTGCCCATAACTTTTATTTTGAAACTGATAATTTTTGTTTTTTTAAGATCTAATTTTAGATTGATAGTTCCTTTTTTTGATAGTTTAACAATATCGTTTACAGGAGTTTTTCCATTTATAATTACTGGAATAGTACTTTTTTTATTCTGCGGAAATGTGATAACTGTCGTATTGGTTTCCATTGAAGAATTTACATCAGCGTTTTTATGCTTTTTAACATAGTTCAAAGCTTCATCGTAGGTAATTGCTTTTTTGCCTAAATAAAATTTTGCATTATGTCTATTCATCACTTTAATATGACTTACAATATTTTCTCTATTTGGTTTTGGGAGCTCTTTAGTTTGACTTTCATTATCAATACTGGTGTCTTTAGTTAAAAATACTCTAGGTTTATTTGTTGAGCCATTTTTTGTAAATATATTGAGCTCTTGATTATTTTTTATGAGCTTAATAGCTCTATCAGATGAAACATTCCTGCCTTCATAGAAAAACGTAGCGTTTTTCTTAGCCATATCAATGACGTGATCTAAAGGAGAAATTGGTTTGGGAGGAGTTGGTATATCAATAATAGTTCTATCATTAGATGGCTTATTGTCTTTAAATTCTGAAACTATTTGTCCATCACTATAGACTTTGGTGATGTATTGACCTGGAATTACACCTGAAGCATTTACTTGATATTTACTAATTATTTTTCCAGATTTATTGACTTCAAACCCTTGTCTGTTGTAATATTTGGTGTTGTTGTCAATGTTCACAAAATAATGCGGAGTTCCATTTATTTTTATGAAACCTGTTTTCATTTGATTCTCAAAAGAATCATTTGCATTTGGCCCATTTCCATTTTTTGATTTTGGTGTTGTAGGAGGTGGTGGAGGTGGAGGTAGTGTATCAATTATATTTTCTAATCCATAGTCATCTATAAGTTCATTGATTTTATCAACTATCTCTTTGGGAGCGTTTTCATCATACTTGAATACGATTTCTTTAGACTTTTCTGTATTGTTTGCAATGGTTTTTAATTGTAATTCAATTGTATTTAAAGTTGCAAATTCATCGTTAACTAGAAATTGTCCTTTACTATTTAATAGAATCCACATCATATCATGGGAAACTTTTTTTGCTGGAGCAGGAGGTGGTGGAGGTGGAATAGTTGCGAAACTTGGAAACGGTTGAGCAGTTTGTTTTTGTTCTTCACTCATTGACTGGTATAAACTTTCTAGATATTTGTAATCTTTAACTTTGATGGGCAGCTTTTCTAGCATATCATTATATTTTTTTGCTAGTTTATTGTATTCCTCTAATTGTTCGGGAGATAATATTGGTGGAGCTGGAGGAGGTGGAGGCATATTAGGAAATGGCTCAGCATTTTTCTTTTGCTCTTCACTCATTATTTTATAAAGATATTCTAAGCGCAACACATCTTTACGTTTTATAATTTGTTTGTCTTTTGGCTGTTCGTTGTAATGTCTTGCGAGTTTGTTGTACTCTGCTAGTTGTTGTGGAGTTGCTTTTTCTTGAGTAAAATTTTGAAATTCTGCCACTCTGCTAGTGCACACCGTCATTTTTTTAAATCCTATATCTTTCAGTTTAGAGGTTATATTTTTGGAAATATCTGCATTGGCATCTGGAAAAATCTTAACAGATATCTGTAGTTTTGGATCTTCTTTATAAAGTGCTTTAATATCTTCAAAAGTAATGATCTCGTCGTCTAATAAAAGCTCTCCGTTTTCGTTAAGATACAATTCTAGAACTTCAGGAATAATGACTTCTCTTTCAACTAACTCCCGTTCTGTAAAACCATAAAAGAGTGTTGCTAATACTGGTAAAATCAATAAGCCTCTTAGCCAAATTGATGTTTTTGATGTGTGCGTTTTCATGACTGTAAATCGTTTTTTGATTGATGAATAATTAATGGCATTTGCCAATTCTTGATGTTGGGCTTTTGATGAGAAAGCCAGTAAAATGGTTTGATAGGTTGATGGTTCAATTCCGTTATTTAAAACTGCTTGATCTGCAAGATATTCGTGATTGAGTTTTATATCTCGTTTTAGTAAATAGATTAGTGGATTGAACCAAAATATTATTTGTAGGATTTCTAGTAAAAGTACGTCTATACTGTGCTTCTGCTTGGCGTGCGTTTGTTCATGTATAAAAACTTCTTTAGGGATATCGCTACACTCAAACTTTTGCTTATCAAAAAAAATGTAATTAAAAAATGTATGCGGTATTCTCAAATTTGTAATCAAGACATTTATAAATCCTTGAGATTTATATTTGGGATTATTTCTAATTTTATAAATGATACGTTTTAGATTTAGGCAAAACTTCAGCAGAAAAATGAATACCCCTAAAGCATAAATAGACCACAAGATAATTGGTGTATGGTTTATTGCGATAACTTCAGGACTGGATTCAATAACATCAAAATCCATAGTATTAAATGTTGCAAATTCTTCTATTATAACAGGTTCAACATATTCTATAAATGTTATAGAAGGAATTGCAAACGCAAAGCATAATGAAGTCAGTAAATAGAATCGTTTAAACGTATGTACACTAGATTTCTCTAAAAGTAATTTATAGAATACCATAAAAACAGCAAGACAAGCGCTAAATTTTAAAACATAGATGATCATGATTATTTGTTTTTAATTTCTTTATCAATTAAAGCTTTCAAATCTTCCAATTCCTCTTTTGAAAGATCAGTTTCTTTTGTGAAAAAAGAGGCGAATTGAGATGCACTATCATTAAAAAACGTTTTAATTAAGGTGTTGACATGTTTGGAGAAATAATCTTTTTTCTTGACCAAGGGGTAGTATTCTCGCGATTTTCCGTAGAGCTTATAAGCAACAAAACCTTTATCAATCATACGCTTTAAAAGCGTAGCAACAGTAGTTGTTGCTGGTTTTGGGTCAGGATACGCGTCTAATAAATCCTTCATAAAAGCTTTGTCCTGTTTCCAGAGGTATTGCATGAGTTGTTCTTCAGTTTTTGATAATTGCATTGCTCTACGTTTTTAGAATGTACTCTACAAATGTAGAATAAAAAATTGATTTATCAAATTTAATTTCAAAATCATATAATTCAAATACACTATATTTGAGGTGAAAAAAAGAAAAATTGCCCAAAATGAAAACCTTAAAAACGACAGTATTGTGTATTTTATTCAGCACAATATTATCTTATTCACAAAACATACAAGACATTATAGATCAAGTCGATTTAGATAGATTAACACTCACATTAAATGAATTTTCTGGTGAGCAAACAACAGTAGTTAATGGTAATACGGTAACTATTCTAAACAGGGAGCAGGCAACTAATGAGCTCGCAGGAGATTATTTGCTAGAGCAATTGGAAGCGTTAGATAATATTACGGTCATTTCGCAACCCTTTAATACTAACGGGAGAAATATTATCGCTACACAGTTAGGTAAAACAAATCCAAATGACATTTATATTGTCTGTGCGCATTATGATACCGTTGCAGATTATTGTGCAGATGATAACGCATCGGGTACAGCAGCAGTATTAGAAATTGCTCGAATTTTATCCACGCAATGCTTAGATAATACTGTTATTTATGCCCTCTGGGATGAAGAAGAAATAGGCCTTCGTGGCTCAAGTTTTTTCGCAGATCTCGCAGCAAGTAATGGAGACAATATTTTAGGGGTTTTAAATATGGATATGATTGGTTATGATGGTGATGCAGTAGGTCAGCCAGGCGACAACCAATTTGATATAGACTATAGAAATATTGCAGGTTCTGTAGCAATGAAAAATGATATTTTATCGGTTCTAAATACCTATACTTTTGATTTGAGTGTAGTAGAAGTCAATCCAGGAACCTCTGCCAGCGATCACGCAAGTTTTTGGTTTGCAGGTAATGGTACTACAGACGCTTTTTCGGCAGTTTTAGTTGGAGAATCTTGGGAAACCGATGATCAAACCCCCTTCTATCACACGTCTGCAGACCGCGTTTCAACCTTGGATTTGCCATATCTCCATGAAATGGTAAAATTGGTAACCGGTTATATGGTCACAAAAGGAAGTTTGGTAGCCCTAGATAATAGAGTCACACAAACCACTACGATGTTGAGCTCAAACCAAAGCTCAGCAACCTACCAATGGTTCAATTGTGAAACAGATATGCCAATATCTGGAGAAACAAATCAATCATTTACGCCAAGTGCAAATGGTATTTATGCAGTAGATGTAACTTCTGGCTCATGTACCGAGCGCAGTGAATGTTTGGTTTTTGACACTTTAGGCTTAGATACATTTTCTTCGGAAGAATTGAGCGTTTACCCAATACCAGCAAATAATTTTATTACTGTAGAATTTTCTTCGGAAATATCAACTAGTTTAAAACTATATGACGTTTCAGGTAAGATGGTTCAAGAAAACACAACTTCCGATACTATAAAACTTAATATTTCAGATTTGCCTCAAGGCATCTATTTCCTGAATGTAAAAACAGACAAAAAATCTGGGACCTATAAAATTGTAAAAGAGTAATAAAATTTCCGAAGAAAAAAAATGCCACGAGATTCAATTATGATGTCGTGGCATTTTTGGTTTTACTTGCTTAGCTCTGTAAAATACTTATAAAATAAAGGGATGGTCTCGATGCCCTTAAAATAATTCCAAACTCCAAAATGTTCGTTAGGTGAGTGGATGGCGTCACTGTTTAAGCCAAATCCCATTAAAATAGTCTTACTTTTTAGTTCTTGCTCAAAAAGCGAAACGATAGGAATACTACCACCACTGCGTTGCGGAATTGGGTTTTTGCCAAACGTATCATGATAGGCTTTTGAAGCAGCTTGATACCCAATGCTGTCAATTGGCGTGACATAACCTTGCCCGCCATGATGCGGTTTCACTTTAACTTTCACACCTGCTGGTGCAATGCTTTCAAAATGTTTTGCAAACAGTGCTGTAATCTCTTCCCAATCTTGGTTTGGCACCAAACGCATAGATATTTTTGCAAAAGCCTGACTTGCGATTACTGTTTTTGCACCTTCGCCAATGTAACCGCCCCAAATACCGTTGACATCTAAAGTTGGTCTAATAGAGTTGCGCTCATTGGTAGAATAACCTTTTTCACCATAAACCGAATCGATGCCAATTGATTTTTCATATGCCTCTAAAGAAAAAGGCGCTTTCGCCATTTCGGCTCTTTCTTCTGCGGAAAGATCTTCTACCTTATCATAAAATCCAGGGATAGTGATATGGTTATTTTCGTCATGCAACGAAGCAATCATTTTGGTCAATATATTGATTGGGTTGGCAACTGCACCTCCATATAATCCCGAATGTAAATCACGATTTGGACCAGTGACTTCAACTTCTACATAACTCAAACCACGAAGTCCGGTTGTGATTGACGGTACATCTTGAGCAATCATCCCAGTATCTGAAATTAAGATGACATCATTCTTTAACTTCTCTTGATTTTTCTTAACAAATTTTGAAAGATTAACGCTACCCACTTCTTCTTCGCCTTCAATCATAAACTTGACGTTACATGGCAATTGGTTGGTTTTCGTCATCAATTCCATAGCTTTAACGTGCATGTACATTTGACCTTTATCATCACAAGCTCCACGTGCAAAAATGGCACCTTCAGGATGGATATCTGTTTTTTTAATCACAGGTTCATAGGGTGGGGAGTGCCATAGCTCAACAGGATCTGCAGGTTGTACATCGTAGTGACCGTAAACTAAAACCGTTATTAGGTTTTCATCTATAATTTTTTCTCCGTAAACAATCGGGAAGCCTTCGGTCTCGCAAATTTCTACGGTATCGCATCCAGCTTTTTCCAAACTGTCTTTAATCACATCTGCAGTTTTAATGACATTATCCTTAAATGCGGGATCTGCACTTACCGATGGGATTTTTAAAAGTTCTATGAGTTCTGCTAAAAAGCGGTCTTTATGTTCTTCAATATAAGATTGAATGTGTTGCATTTGTATGTTTTTTTGGTTTCAACCAAAGTTACAAAATCACGAAGTATTTTTTTCTTAAATAAAGTTAATTGAATATAGAAACTATTTTTTATATTTGCATCCCGTTTTGGGACAAATGCAGGCGTGGTGGAATTGGTAGACACGCTAGACTTAGGATTTAACCTAAGAAAAAGTGTTAAAATATTTAAAATGCGGATGTGGTGGAACTGGTAGACACGTCAGACTTAGGATCTGATGCCGCGAGGTGTGCAGGTTCGATTCCTGTCATCCGCACAAAAGCCGAAGAGAAATCTTCGGCTTTTTCGTTTTAAAAAAGTAAGTTTTCTTCACGATTTTTGACCTTGGGTACAACATAGGTACAACATTTTGTTATTTTAAGTGTGTCATTTTAATTGATGTCAAATAAAATGTTTTATTAATAAACTCTAAGATTTATATCTTTTTAGTTATTAAATAATTAATATTTCAGTATTCATTGCTATTATTTAAGTATTTGCTTAAATAATATAATAATGATATATTTGTGACCACTTTAAATCAAAAAAAATGAGCTTGGAAATAACTTGTACACGGAACGAAGCAGACAAGAAGCAAATATCGAGATGCAAGGAAACCATAGAGAATTCTTCGGACAGCCTTAATGCAATAAGCAAAGTTTTGTCTCTCGCGGGAAGCGAGGTGCGGCTGAAAATCCTATTCCTATTGAACATAGAGAATGAGCTGTGCCCTTGCGATATTGCAGACATTCTTGAAATGAGTGTTCCTGCCGTATCCCAACATATCCGTAAAATGAAGGATGCAGGAATTATTACATCGAGACGTGAAGGGCAAACATTATATTATTCGCTGGTAAAGAGTGAGGACAATGTTTTAAATGGAATTTTCAATTCGATTTCGACAAGAAAGAAAACAGCCTAGAAAGTTTATATTATGACACCGAATAAAACCTCAAACACCGCCGCCTATACTGGCATTTTTACCGCAGTTGTAGCATCAGTATGTTGTATTACGCCTGTTTTGGCACTAATTGCCGGAACAAGCGGAATTGCATCAACATTCTCTTGGGTCGAGCCATTTAGACCCTATCTTATTGGCCTGACCATTATTGTTTTGGTCTTTGCCTGGTACCAGAAACTACGGCCGAAAACTCAGGAAGAAATTGATTGCGCCTGTGAAGATGATGCAAAACCTACGTTTTGGCAATCCAAACGGTTTTTGTTCATCGTAACCGTATTTGCTGGATTGATGTTGGCTTTCCCATATTATTCCAACCTATTTTACGAACAGCGCACCAAGGATATCGTTTATGTCTCACAATCCAATATCGAAAAGCACACTTTTGATGTTGAGGGAATGACCTGTGCAGGTTGTGAGGCACACGTAGAAAGCGAAGTCAATAAGTTGGACGGAATTATTTCTGTCAAAGCCAGCTACGAAAATGCCAACACCATAGTGGAATTTGATAAGACTAAGACCGATTTGCCCGCAATCCGAAAAGCCATAGAGAAAACAGGATACAAAGTAGTCGAGAATACCACCAAAGAAAATAATAGATGAAAAAATATGATGTTTTCATAATCGGCTCGGGTATGGCCGGTATGACAATCGCCAATAAATGTGCCTCAAAAGGTCTTTCGGTCGGCATAACCGATGAACTACCTTATGGTGGCACCTGTGCCCTACGAGGCTGTGACCCAAAAAAAGTGATTATCGGTGCCACGGAAGTGCGCGACTTCGCTAAAAGGCTTCAAGGGAAAGGCATTGATACCATTCCGAATATCAACTGGAAGGATATAATGTCGTTCAAACAGACCTTTGTCGATGAAATGCCGAGGAAAATAGAAAAGGGGTATAAGAAGAACGGCATCGACACCTTTCACAGTTCCGCTACGTTTAGAAATGAAAATACCTTAAGTGTAGGTAACGAGACCATTCAAGCTGATAAAGTTGTAATTGCGTCAGGTTCAAACCCAAAAGTTTTAGATTTTGAAGGCGGACAGCTTGCGAAAACGAGTACGGATTTTCTAAACCTTAAGGAATTACCACAATCCCTTCTTTTCATCGGTGGTGGATATATCGCCTTTGAATTCGCCCATATTGCCGCACGTTCCGGTGCCGAGGTAACAATAGTACATCGAGGCAAGCGTCCATTGGAAAACTTTGACAAGGATATTGTAAAACATTTGGTCGATGCCACACGTAATTTAGAGATTAAGATTGTTCTGGAAACTGAAGTTTCTAAAATTGAAAGTAAAGATGGCCACTACATAACCACAGGAATTTCAAACGGAAACGAAACTACCTACAAAGCGGCAGCGGTATTTAATTCCGCTGGTCGTCCCCCAGCCATTTTTGATTTAGAATTGGAAAAAGCAGGTATATCCTTCTCAGAAAAGGGCATAGAGGTCAACGAATACCTTCAGAGCACAACTAACGCGAACATATATGCAGCAGGCGATGCAGCGGACTCAAGAGGATTGCCCCTAACACCCGTAGCTGTTTTGGAAGGACACGTCGTAGCTTCAAATATCATTAAAGGAAATAAGAAAAAAGTCAGTTATCCCCCAATGCCTTCCGTGGTTTTCACTTTGCCCACTATGGCAACTGTTGGCCTATTGGAAGATGAAGCCAAAGAAAAGGGATATGATATCAATGTCAATTTTGAAAAAGTGAATAATTGGTTTAACGCAAGGCGTTCAAACGTGGATGAATATGCCTTTAAAACAATCATCGATAAAAATAACAACACCATTTTGGGTGCGCATCTTATTGGTCCTCATTGTGAAGAAACCATCAATCTTTTCGCAATGGCGATAAAGACCAAGATGACCATAAGCGATTTGCGAACAATGATATTTTCATATCCTACAATGGCATCTGACCTAACCTATATGCTCTAACTATTATTTATGGAAACTACAGAATTAAAATCTACGGTTACCTGTCCTGAATGTGGCCATAAAAAAGAAGAAGAAATGCCAACCACGGCCTGTCAATTCTTTTATGAATGTGACAATTGCAAACAAATACTCAAGCCAAAAGAAGGGGATTGTTGTGTATTCTGTTCTTATGGTACTGTGGCTTGTCCACCTATTCAGGAAGGTTCAAAATGTTGCTAATAATTTTCTATTACAATTGTTATTGCTGTTTTTCCACAATATACCATTTAAAAGCTAAACTGTAACCCTGCATTAATTCCAAAAGGATGGCCAGGTCGTAGACCAGCTGGTACCCGAGATACGGCATATTCAGTATCAAACAGGTTTATTATGTTTGTTGATAGCGTAAAATTTTCATTAAGAAAATAATGCGCAGATAAGTCAACGATGAAATTAGAATCTACTTTAAAATTTTCTGGAATAGATCCTGAACCAGCCCTAGTTCTAAATGCACCAGTATATCTTGAATTTAGGTTTACGTCAAATTTTTTATGCTGTAGTCCTAACGTTGCATTCAATTGGTTCTTTGCAATGTATGGTATTTCGTCCCCTTTGGTCACCACCCCATAAATAGCTTCGTTACTGTCAAAGCTGGTCAGAAATTCGGTATCCGTAAGGGTATAGGAAATCGATACAGGTAGTTTAAATCTCTCTGAGGTACTATATAGCAGATTGTAATTTAGTAAAAATTCAATTCCACTTACACGCACTTCACCTGCATTAAACTGGTCAAGACTTCCTGTACCACCTGTGGCGGCCAAATCACTTCCTAGCAGGTTTTGATAATCATTGTAGAACCCGACAAGTTCCCCAGAAAAACCTTTAAAACCAAATCGAGAACCCAACTCATAATTAATACTTTCTTCGGCATTTTGTCCTGGTGTATTACTTGGTGGCGAAAACCCTTTATGTACCCCGCCGAAGACCGATATATAATTACTGAATCTGTAATTTGCACCTATGCCAGGAATCCACACATTTACGTTGTTCTCGCGAATAGCTAAGTCCTGACCAGTCCTATTTGGGTCGTTAGTGCCATAATCCGTTCGGGTAAGGGTTATATTTTCATAGCGTAGCCCAGGTGTAAGGGTTAAGTTCTCAATTTTAAGGGTGTACAAGAGGTGTGCTGCCAATGCTTGTGCACTACTTATACGATTAGCATCCGTTCCCTTTTCGCCCACTGTAGTTCGTATTAATTCTTGGTTTTGAAATGCATACCTGTCCACCCATTGAAATCGGTCCTCGTCATCTTCGTGATAACGTATTCCAGCTTCTAAAGTTTGTAACCAATCAGAACCCCATCGTAATTTGGCAATGGACTGAACACCATTTGAAGTATATACTCTATTATTTGCTTTTATGCCCATAACATCGTCTTGGGTGTTTTCGTTTCCTAAAATGGTCTGGTACTCTAAGGGGTAATCCTGTGGTGATGATAGAATGTTGTTAATACTCATTCTCTCACCAAGGTTGACATCGGTTAACTTATACCAATTCCTTTTGAATTTATTCAGGTAGCCAGTAGTACTTATATTTAACGAGGGGGATACTTGTATAAAATGGGTGAGCTGGTATTGTTGATGTTCGGCATTCATAACATCTTCAGACGATGCCCTGTATCTTCTATAGGGGTTTTCTTCAAAATCTTCATCCGTCAATCCCAAGTAGGTTTCGTTCGCCTCTTCTTCAGAATATTGGATTTTAAATGTTAATGACTGATACGTTTTTGCATCTAAATTTGTGTTCACCCTAAATTTGGCCAAATAATCAGATTTATCAAATCCTGTATTACCACCACCATCGATATTTTTAAAACCATCAGAATTGTAATTGAAATAATCCGTTACAAATCCAAAGTTTTTATAGGTATCACCAATAACCAATTGCGTGTTTCTAGAACCATAATTTCCTGCGGCAATGGAAGCCCTTCCAGAAAATTTGTCTGGAATTCGAGAAGATATCATATTAATGGCGCCGCCAGTAGTATTGGGTCCGTATTGAATTTGACTGCTTCCTTTTAAGACCTCTATAGCCTGCATACGCCCAATGGTAGGGAAATAATAGGCGGCAGGTGCGCTGTAGGGTGCAGGGGCAATTAGTACACCATCTTCCATTAGATTGATTTTTGCACTACGCTCAGGCGATGTGCCTCGCAAACTTATATTTGGGCGTAGCCCAAAACCATCCTCTTCATAAATATTAATTCCTGGAACTGTTTGTAAAACCCTATTTATATTAGTGTAAGAAAACTTTTTTAAATCCTCTTCGGAAATATAGTTCGCAGAACCCGATTTGTTTTTAATCTCAAATTTACTACCAAGTATAGTGTTGGCAGATACAATTACTTCTTTTAAGCGTTCTGTTTTTTGTTGGATGGTATCCTTTTGTTGAGGATTTGTTTGCGCCAATATATGTGTAAATTGTAAGATAAATAGTAGGAAAAATAGAGTTCTCATTTGTTGCAAATTATTTAGAATGATTTTAAATAGAGGGCAAATGTAACATACTGTTCTTAAAAATCCAACCTTATTTAGAATAATTCTTAATAATAATTTTGAAGTATTTTAGAATCAATAGTTTATAATCTGAAAAGAAATTAGATTAATTGAAGTGTCAAAAATGGACTTATTAATTAAATTTCTGTTAATCCCAATAAAAACTGTTAAAATTTTGTAATTTTGCAAGGATGAAACAAGTGTTCCATAAAATATTATCCATTTCGATGGCTTTCGTAGTGATGTTCACTACAATGTCATTTACTGTGGATATGCACTATTGTGGGGATAACTTGGTAGATTTCAGTTTATTCTCAAAAGCTGAAGGTTGCGGAATGGAAAAAGCGCAACCCGTTAAAAGTTGTGAGAATCCTAAAATGACTGAAAAGTCTTGTTGTACTGACCAGCAAATTGTCAAGGAAGGCAAAGACGACCTCAAAATATCTTTTGATACCCTTTCGTTCGAGCAGCAAACGTTCATCGCTGCTTTTACCTATTCTTATATTAACCTTTTTGAAGGAACCGAATCTGAAGAAGTTCCTTTTGAAGATTACCCGCGACCCTTTGTCAAACGGGATGTGCAAGTGCTGCACCAGACTTTCTTAATTTGATTTGTTAGATTTTTAGAATGAAGCCCAACAGCTACGCTGTCGTGGGCTAAAACTCGTGTTTGCCATTTTATGCAACACGCAATTCCAAAACTCTAATAATCAAATACTATGCTGAATAAGAGCATTAAATTTCTCATAGAAAACAAACTTGTTGCCGTTCTAATACTCGCGCTATTTGTGGGTTGGGGTGTGGTCAACGCACCCTTTAATTGGGAAACCGGCTTTTTGCCCACAGACCCAGTTGCCGTAGATGCCATACCTGACATTGGCGAAAACCAGCAGATTGTTTTTACCAAATGGCAAGGCCGCTCGCCACAGGATATTGAAGACCAAATTACATATCCGCTTACCACTTCCCTTCTCGGTATTCCGGGCGTGAAAACCATCCGTAGTTCTTCTATGTTTGGATTTTCCAGCATTTACATCATTTTTGAAGAAGACATTGAGTTCTACTGGTCACGCAGTCGTATACTCGAAAAGCTGAACTCACTTCCTGCAAACCTTTTACCCGATGGTGTCAACCCATCTTTAGGTCCAGATGCCACAGGTTTGGGACAGATATTTTGGTACACGCTGGAAGGTCGCGATAAAGACGGCAACGTAACAGGCGGTTGGGATTTACAGGAATTGCGTAGCATACAGGATTACTATGTAAAGTACGGACTATCATCTGCAGGTGGTGTTTCCGAAGTAGCGTCTATCGGCGGTTATGTTCAGGAATATCAAGTAGATGTGGACCCAGAGAAAATGCGCCAATACAATATTGGATTAAGTGCCATTGTCAAAGCCGTTAAGCAGAGCAACCAAGATATTGGTGCACAAACATTGGAAATCAATCAGGCCGAATATCTGGTTCGTGGTTTGGGCTATGTAAAATCCGTTGCAGATATTGAGAATGCCGTGGTCACTTCAGAGAATTTTACGTCTATCCGAATAAAAGACATCGCAACTGTTCATTTGGGACCGCAAACTCGTCGTGGTATTTTAGATAAAGAAGGTGCCGAAGTTGTGGGCGGTGTGGTCGTCGCTCGCTACGGTGCAAATCCGTTGGAAGTAATCAATAATGTCAAGGCTCAAATCGCCGAAATAAGTTCTGGACTTCCTACAAAAACCTTGGCAGATGGTCGCACTTCACAAGTAACCATCGTTCCATTTTACGACCGTACAGAACTCATTCAAGAAACGCTGGACACGCTCAATGAAGCCCTGACTTTGGAAATCTTGATTACCATTTTGGTCATTATCATAATGGTATTTAACCTGCGTGCATCCATCCTAATTTCAGGATTGTTGCCAGTAGCTGTTTTGATGGTTTTTATCACGATGAAACTCTTTAATGTAGATGCAAACATCGTCGCCTTGTCAGGTATCGCCATTGCCATCGGTACAATGGTGGACGTGGGCGTGATACTCGCCGAAAATATGATACGGCACTTGGAAGATGAAAAGTTACGGCTTAATGAAAACGGTAAGGAATACAGTACAAACGAAATCATCTACAACGCAACTGCCGAAGTTTCTGGTGCTATCCTAACCGCAGTTTTAACAACAATAATCAGTTTCCTGCCCGTATTCACGATGATTGGTGCCGAAGGAAAACTGTTCCGCCCGCTTGCCTTTACCAAAACAATGGCACTCACGGCATCCCTTATCATTGCGCTGTTTATCATTCCACCCATCGCGGCTTTCCTATTCCGCAAGACGAGTGTACGAGAACGCACTCAATATGCCATCAACAGCGCACTTGTGTTATTGGGGATTCTCGCTATCGTTTACGGCTATTGGTTAGGACTAATTCTTATCGCCTTTGCCATAACTTCATTTTTAAAGATGCGTGGTACGCTTTCGCGAAAGCGTAAAAATCTAATCGACATTATCATTTCATCGGTTGCCATCGTATTCTTGCTCGCTACGTATTGGCGACCGTTAGGCTTTGACCGAAGCATCGTGATGAACCTGATATTTGTATCCATTATCTGTTTTGGACTGCTCGGTGTATTCTCAATTTTCAGGATATACTACGAGCGTATTTTGAGATGGGCACTTCAAAACCGATATCTATTCTTAATCGTTCCCGCTACGGTGCTCACGCTCGGTATTCTCATAATGCGAAATACGGGCAAAGAGTTTATGCCAGCGCTCAATGAAGGCTCGTTCCTGCTGATGCCTACATCCTTGCCACACGCAGGTGTTGAAGAAAACAAGCGTGTACTACAACAGCTCGATATGGCTGTGGCAAGTATTCCTGAAATTGAAACCGTAGTAGGTAAATCGGGTAGAACAGAATCTGCTCTTGACCCTGCGCCACTCTCGATGTACGAAAACGTCATTCAGTATAAATCTGAATATATGCGAAACAAGAATGGCGAGAGACAACGCTACCGCGTAAACGATGATGGTTTATTTGTTCTGAAAAATGATAAATTCATTATTAATCCAAATAATGAAATCGATGATGACGCTAATTATGAGGCGTCGCAACTAAAAACAAATGCAACCCATAGCGATTTAATTGAAGACGGCAGCGGTGAATATTACCGAAACTGGCGGCCAGAAATCGACAGCCCAGACGATATCTGGAATGAGATTGTGAAAGTGACCAAATTTCCAGGGGTGACTTCTGCACCAAAACTACAACCTATCGAGACAAGGCTCGTAATGCTTCAAACAGGTATGCGTGCGCCTATGGGTATAAAAGTTAAAGGGCCAGACTTGAAAACAATAGAAGCTTTTGGCCTACAGCTCGAAGACATTTTAAAACAAGCCGAAGGTGTTAAAGAGCAAGCTGTATTTGCAGACCGTATCGTTGGGAAGCCCTATTTACTTATTGATATAAAGCGAGAACAACTCGCCAGATATGGCGTTTCTGTAATGGATGTGCAGGAAGTTCTTAAAGTAGCTGTTGGCGGGATGCCACTCACACAAACCGTGGAAGGTCGTGAACGCTATGCCGTTCGGGTTCGTTATCCACGAGAGTTACGGGCAAATCCAGACGACCTTAAAAATATCTACGTTCCCGTAGAAAAAGGCAGTCCTGTACCGCTGGGCGAACTGGTAGAGATACGATACGAACAAGGTCCACAAGTCATTAAAAGTGAAGACACTTTTCTAATCGGCTATGTGCTGTTTGATAAACTCGATGGCTTTGCCGAAGTCGATGTGGTAGAAAATGCCCAAGCCTTGATTCAAGAAAATATTGACAACGGTTCGCTGGTCGTGCCGCAAGGTATTAGCTATCGTTTTACCGGAACTTATGAAAATCAGTTGCGAGCAGAAAAAACCTTGTCGGTTGTCGTACCACTCTGTTTGCTGGTTATTTTCTTGATTTTGTATTTCCAGTTCAGGTCGGTTTCTACATCGCTTATGGTCTTTACCGCCATTGCCGTAGCCTTTGCAGGTGGTTTCATTATGATTTGGTTGTATGGGCAAGAATGGTTTTTCAACTTCGGCTTTTTCGGCGAAAATCTGCGGGACTTATTCAATATGAAAACCATCAATTTAAGTGTGGCCGTATGGGTAGGTTTTATCGCCCTGTTCGGTATTGCAACGGATGATGGTGTGGTAATGGCCACTTATTTAGACCAATCTTTCAAAAGCAACGAGCCAGATAATAAAAAAGCCATACGTCTCGCCACCTTGGAAGCCGCAGGAAAACGTATCCGCCCGTGTTTAATGACAACCGTTACGACGGTGCTGGCACTACTGCCCGTACTCACATCTACAGGAAAGGGAAGCGATATAATGATACCAATGGCAATACCCATTTTCGGTGGGATGATTATAGATATTACATCCTACTTTTTAGTACCAGTATTATATAGCTGGAAAAAAGAGTACCAACTTAAACGAGCAAACAAATGAAAAATATAAAAATTATTACCTGTCTTTTGTTTGTTTCCGCTTTCGCGAAAGCGCAACAACTACAATCATACATTGAAGAGGCACAATCTAACAACCCCGAGATTCAAGCCTTTGAACTGCGCTATAACATCGCCGAAGAAAAAGTGAACGAAGCAAACTGGCTGCCTAATACTGAAGTGAGTGCTGGGTACTTTGTCAGTGAGCCCGAGACCCGTGTTGGGGCGCAGAGAGCACGTATTGGCTTTAAGCAAATGTTGCCTTGGTTCGGGACCATAACGGCAAGGGAAAATTATGCCAGTTCAATGGCTGATGCTGAATATGTGGAAATCATAATTGCCAAAAGAAAACTGGCACTTTCTGTAGCTCAATCCTATTATCGTTTGTATGAAATACAAGCAAAGCAAAGGGTGCTCGATAAGAACATTAAACTATTAGAAACCTATGAGCGTCTTGCCCTTACATCGGTTGAAGTAGGCAAGGCATCTTCTGTTGACGTTTTGAGATTACAGATTCGTCAAAATGAATTGCAACAGCAAAAAGAGGTGCTCGAAGAGGAATTTGGGTCAGAACAAATCACCTTCAATAAGCTACTCAATCGTGATGGAACTATGATGGTTGATGTGGTCACATTAATGGAAATTCCAAGTGAAAACGCCGTATCTGGTAGAGATGCACTATCACTTAATCCTGAACTGCTTAAATATGATAAACTCTACGAATCGATAGCACAATCTGAATTGCTCAACCAGCGTGAGGCATTACCTATGTTTGGTTTTGGCGTTGATTATCTACCAGTGAGCGAGCGAGCGGATATGAATCCAATAGACAATGGAAAGGATATACTAATGCCTATGGTTTCAGTTTCCATTCCCATTTTTAATAATCGGTATAAATCTATTTCAAGGCAAAATGACTTGCGCCAACAAGAAATCGAGACTCAAAAAGCACAACGATTGAATGTTTTGGAATCCGCTTTCGCAAAAGCAATATCGCAACGCAACCAAGCACGAATAGCATATAATACACAAGAGAACAATCTGAAACAAGCAGAAGATGCTGAAGAAATTCTCATTAAAAACTATGAAACGGGCTCCATTGATTTTAATGATGTGCTGGATATCCAAGAGTTACAGCTCAAATTTCAGTTAAATCAAGTGGAATCGATACAGAAGCATTACACACAATCTGCAATTGTTAATTACCTAATCAACTAACCGATGGAAAAGAAATTATTCATAAAAAATATGGTTTGTAATCGCTGTATTAAGGCAATCGAGAGTGATGTTGAAAAATTAGGAATTCACTTAAAACATATTGAATTGGGTTCTATTATTTACGAAGAGAAATCTATAGATGATTTTGAGAATATAAAAAATGTTTTGGAGAACAATGGATTTATAATTTTACTGGCGCAAGACCAGCAACTAGTAGAACAAATTAAAATTGAACTCATCAAGTTACTGCAAAAACTGCCTTTGCAATTGGAAAAAACTCTCTCTAAATATTTAGAAAGCACGATGAGTATCGAGTACTCAAAAATCAGTAAGATTTTTTCATTTAATGAAAGTATAACTATAGAAAAATACTTTATCAAGTTAAAAATAGAAAAAGTAAAAGAATTGATACATTTACAAGAAAACAACTTTACAGAAATTTCACAACTACTTGATTATAGCAATGTCAATCATTTAAGTAGGCTATTTAAGAATGAAACTGGTATGAGTTTGACTAATTATAAGAATAATCAAAAAAGTATTAGAAACCCTTTAGATCAAATAAGGTAGATAAGAACCATAATTATGATACAAAAAGCTTTAAATCAAAAGTAATTTCGTGTCAACAAAATAAAAGCTAAAATAAAAACTAAAATGAAAACTAAAATGAAAACTAAAATAATATTGTTGTTTTTGGTTGGGTTAACTACAGGTGTTTATGCACAAGACACACAAGGAAATATAGATAACCTTCCAGTAAGAGAACACACTATTACCTTACGTGAGGCTACGGTAAATAAAGCAGGGAAAGACGTTATGGGAATGACCGTTAACGGAACAATTCCTGGTCCTACCTTAGAATTTACAGAAGGGGAATATGCGGTAATATATGTAAAAAATGAAATGAGTGTAGAAACCTCAGTGCATTGGCACGGACTTTTACTTCCAAACTTTTACGATGGTGTACCGTACTTAAACACACCACCTATAGAGCCAGGACATACACAGAAATACGAATTTCCTATCAAACAATCTGGAACCTATTGGTACCATTCCCATACAATGTTACAAGAACAAAGTGGTGTTTATGGGTCAATAGTAATTCAGCCTAAAGAAAAAGTGTTGGATTATGATAAGGAATTGGTGTTGGTATTATCTGATTGGACAAATGAAAAGCCAATGAATGTACTGCGTAATTTAAAACGTGGCAACGAATGGTATGGTATTAAAAAAGGAACAGCTACACCACTTAACCAAGTAATTGCACGTGGCGCTTTTGGTGCACAATTAGATTTTTGGAGACAGCGTATGGAAGGTGCAGATATAGCAGATGTATACTATCCGGCATTTTTGATTAATGGAGAAGAAACAATTGAGTACCCAGAATTTAAACCTGGCGAAAAAATTCGATTGAGAATGATTAATGGAGGAGCTTCTACCTCTTTTTGGATGACTTTTGGCGGGGAAGCGCCTGTACTGGTTTCTTCAGATGGATTAGATGTGGTTCCTGTCGAAAGAAATAAAACTTTTATAGGAGTAGCCGAAACGTATGATTTTATTGTCACGGTACCAAAAGAAGGTAAGATGGAATTTAGAATTACTGCACAAGATGGTTCTGGTACAGCCTCTGCTTTTATAGGTAATGGTACAATTTTACCTGCAATGGATGTTGCTCGACCAGATAAAATCGGGATGATGCAGAAAATGGCTAAAATGGATATGAAAATGGGTGCACACGCCTTAAAATTTCAGCCAGGTAAGGATGAGCGTTTTGAGATGAAAGAGGAATACGGGATGCAGATGGATAAAATGGAAGGAATGAAAATGGATGGAGAGATGAAAATGGATCATTCTAAAATGGAAATGCCTAAAGACTCTATGCGAATGGATCATTCTAAAATGAAAGGTATGAAGATGGATCATTCAAAAATGTCTGGAATGGATATGAATAAGCCAAAAGATACTACAGAAATGGGTAAGATGGACCATTCTAATATGGCAGGAATGGATATGAAGAAAGACAAAACAATGTCTGGAATGAAGATGGAAGGAATGGATCTATTTGCCGAATACAATTATGATTATTTGAAATCGCCCAACAAAACAACATACGACAAAGATGTTCCCGTTAAGGAAATATTACTAAATCTTACTGGTAATATGAATCGTTACATCTGGAGTATGAATGGTGTACCATTATCTGAGGCGGATAATATTAAAATAAATAATAAGGAAGTAACGCGCATTACATTCAATAACCTGACGATGATGCACCACCCAATGCACTTGCACGGTCACTTTTTTAGAGTAATTAATGAAAATGGAGAATACTCGCCATTAAAGCACACGGTAAATGTGCCACCAATGCAAAAAATGACCATAGAATTTTATGGAAATAATGGCGATGAGGCTGGAGACTGGTTTTTCCATTGCCACATTTTATATCATATGATGGGTGGTATGGCGCGAGTCGTATCTTATGATACACCAAGAGACCCAAGAATGGATGAATTTCCGGCTTCTAAAATTATTGAAGAAACTGATTTATGGTACACGTGGGGATTAGCAGATGCCGCATCACATACTACTGGTTTTATTTTTACAGCATCTAATATAAGAAATCAATTTAATGCTTCTTTTGAATATGGTTGGAACCAGAATCTGGAAGGAGAATTCACTTATGAACGCTACTTGCACGATTATTTGAGAGTTTTTGGAGGAGTTAATATTGAGAATTCAACACGTGATAGCTTAGATGAATTTAGTACCACAGCAGTTGTTGGAGTTAGATATTTAACACCTTATTTATTCAATTTAGATGTGCGTGTTGATAATAAATTAAGACCAAGAATTGGTGTAGGCCGTAGTATAATGATATTCCCTAAACTGTCTTTATTTGGTTACTATGAATACCAAATAGATTTAGGTTTCGTAGATGACCTACCTATGAATAAAGACTTTACTTCAGAAACAGTATGGAGTGCAGGAGCCGAATATATGCTATCTAGAAATTTCTCGCTAATGGGAAGTTATGATAACCGCTTTGGAGCTGGCGGAGGATTATCCGTAAGATTTTAAACTTGAATATTAACTATTAACTGTAAATTTTAAATATTATGAAAAATCAAAAATTGATTGAAGCGCTTAACAA
Organism: Psychroserpens sp. Hel_I_66; assembly: GCF_000799465.1. Lineage (NCBI taxonomy): Bacteria > Pseudomonadati > Bacteroidota > Flavobacteriia > Flavobacteriales > Flavobacteriaceae > Psychroserpens > Psychroserpens sp. Hel_I_66. Next base: position 3,406,144 of record NZ_JUGU01000001.1, read on the forward strand.
TTGTGTAGCGCATTGTAACCATTGTGCAGATGCCTGTCTTGATGAAGATATGGTAAAAATGATGGTAGACTGTATTCGTACAGATAGAGATTGTGCAGAAATCTGTAGTGCCACAGTAAAATTACTTGCTATGGATTCCGCTTTCGCGAAAGCGATGGTAGAAATCTGTCACAAAGTTTGTGTTAAATGTGCCGATGAATGCAAAGGTCACGATCATCAACATTGCAAAGATTGCGCGGAAGCGTGTCGTAAGTGTGCTGATGCTTGTGAAGCATATTTAGCCTAAAAAGTGGAGAGACTCTTATTGTTATTGTTAAGAGTCTCTATACCATCAAAATTAAGTAACCTCAAAATTAAAAAATAATGAAAACAATTAATAGAAGTATTGGTATGGTAGCCTTAGTTGCTACAATGATTTTAGCAGTTTCCTGTAAAGACAACAAAAAAGAACACGATAACTCAGATGGTCATCATTCAGAAATGAATGCAGATGATAACCAGTCTAAAATGAACCACGATAATAATAATAATAATGATGGTCATCACGATGGAGAAAGTAAGGAAATGGCAATGAATGGAAATGGTGCATCTCAAGTCATTTTAAATGACTATTTCAACCTCAAAGATGCTTTAGTATCTGATGATAATGCTAAGGCAAAAGAACTTGGTGCTACTCTTGCAAAAAGCTTCGGTAATCTTAATGTTTCAAATTATACAGACGCTCAAAAAGCTGATCTAAAAGACATTATTGAAGATGCGGTGGAGCACGCAGAGCATATTTCTGAAAGTGATATAGACCACCAGAGAGAGCATTTTAAAATCTTGAGTAAGGATGTAACCGATATGGTTGCAATCACAGGAACAGAAAACACGCTATACCAACAATTTTGTCCAATGTACGATGGCGGGAGTAATTGGTTAAGTATGAGTGAAGAAGTAAGAAACCCTTACTACGGAAGTAAAATGCTGAAATGTGGTAAGGTGCAAAAAGAAATTAACTAGATGAAGATTGTAAAAATCATAGCATTAGTATTATTGGTAGCGTTTGTGGGAATTCAATTTATTCCCACAGAACGCAACCAAAGCGATACAGTACCCCAAACTGATTTTATGTTCGTACATAACGTTCCTGAGACTATTCAGAATAAGTTACAGGTATCGTGCTATGATTGTCATAGTAATAATACACAGTACCCTTGGTATAATAAAATCCAACCCGTGACTTGGTTCTTAGAAGACCATATAAAAGAAGGAAAGGCCGAACTTAATTTTAATGAATGGGATTCCCTATCCACTCGAAGAAAGAAAAGTAAACTTCGATCAATTATTAAACAAATAGAAAGCGGAGAAATGCCTTTAGATTCTTACACTTTAATTCATAAAGACGCAAAGTTCTCAAAGGAAGAAACGAATGAAATAATCAATTTCATCACACAATTAAAGGATAGTTTATAAACAATAATTAAATATTAAGGAAAATGAAAAATTTAAAAATGAGTATAGCAGCAATGCTATTGTTAACAATTTCTTTTACCAATGCACAGGAAAAAGAAAAAATGAATCACGGAGAAATGGAAATGGATCATAGTAAAATGATGAATATGAATAGTGATGCAAAAGCCGAAGCTATTTTAAGTGATTACTTCATATTAAAAGATGCTTTGGTAGGAGATGATACTAAAAAAGCGGCACAATCAGGAACAAAATTGGTAGCCACTCTTAAAGCATTTGATATGAGTAGTTATACAAAAGAACAGCAAGAAGAGCTGGCCGATATCATAGAAGATGCTACCGAACACGCTGAGCATATAGCTGAAAGTGCTATAGACCATCAAAGAGAACATTTTAAAATCTTGAGTAAGGATATAGTGGATATGGTCGCAATTACAGGAACAAAAAACACCTTGTACCAACAATTTTGCCCTATGTATGATAAAGGTAGTGCTTGGTTGAGTGCAAGTGATGAAGTAAGAAATCCATATTACGGTAGTAAGATGCTAAAATGTGGGAAGGTTCAAAAGACTATTCAGTAGGTAATTTCTGTCTTGGGGAGAGGTGTGTTTTAATTTGTTAGTTAATATTAAATCCCTTCCCATTTTAGAGTTACTCTGGGTAGTTATAAGACCTGATAGGGAAGGAAGCAATGGTTGATGGTTAGTGTTAATTCCTTCCCTCGTCAGGCACAATTAATTTTGAAAAAGAAAAGTTGATTTGGTTAATAGCAGCCTGCACGTGGGAGAGAGATTAAATCCCTAAAATAATAACATCTCTCTTCCTATGTCAGGCAATTAAAAATTTATGATGAAGAGAAGTTTAGTGAAGAGTACTTGATTGTGAGGGGTAAACATTTTGGTTGGTTATTGGTTAATAAAGGTTGCCTCTCATTTTCAAGTATTATTTAAAGGATTTTGCATATAAAAAAGGATGATATAACAATGAAAGAGTGTTGCAATACAGGTAATAGCAAAGTGCAAAATAAAAACCCGCTAAAGAAGTGGTTCAATTATATAATGTATGCTATTATAGCCCTCATAGTTTTTGGGGCCTTAGCACTACAACTGATAGGGACTAATTAAAAACCGTAAGAGATGAAAATAAAACATTTTTTTTCAATCATTTTGGTCATTGCCTTCTTAGGTAGTTTGACCAAAGCCCTTGCCTTAAATGAAAAACGAAATAGCCTTGATGAAACTGAGTTATCGGTCAGCACAACTTCAGTTGCACAATCAGATCCTGTAAAAGCAGACTTTGATGCATTTCCCAACCTGCACCCTATGGTCGTGCATTTTCCCATAGTGCTATTGCTGTTAGCTGTGGTCTTACAGTTGATACAGCTGTTTATTTTGAACCGGACAATGGATTGGGTCATTCTTTTAATGGTAGGGTCTGGGTTTATCGGGGCATACGTTGCTGGAACATTTGTACATCCGCACACAGAAGGCCTTACCGAAATGGCAAAAAGCGTACTGGAACAGCACGATAAATATGCCGATTGGACACTATGGTCAAGTGCCCTTGCAGCTATTTTGAAAATAGTAAGTCTGTTTTGGGTCAAACTAAAGCGCGGTTTCGAAATAGCAGTTTTTGTAGTAATGGCTTTTGCGGCCTATTCCGTTTCCGAAGCAGGACATTATGGTTCGCAGCTGGTATATATAGAGGGAGTTGGCCCACAAGGAAAATATCTTGGCAACGAAAACGAAGAAGGTCACGGAGAAAGTGATGAACATTCACATTAACATTGAAAAATGAGGAAAGAATTTATTATTACCGCTACACTCTTGATTTTTGCGTATATCGCTTTGGTGTTTTGGCATCCCCATTCGTGGTGGATTGGATTGATTATACTTCCTTTCCTTGTACTTGGTCTTGTGGACTATTTTCAAAAATCCAATAATATTAGGCGAACCTATCCCTTGCTTGGTAGAATCACAAATCTTCTAGAGGAGCAGCGCCACGTTATTCAGGAAACATTATTGCTCAACCGTACCGAAGGGCAACCCTTTACTTGGATACAAAAGGAAATCGTCTATAAGCGTGCCGCAGATGCCAATAAAAGTCAGCCTTTTGGAACACAGATTCCGTATGATAAAGTAGGTCGTGAATGGTTTACCCATTCCACCTATCCTGCAAAACAAATCAATGACGACTTTAGAGTTCTTATAGGAAGTTCTCATTGCTCAAAACCTTATTCTGCCAGTATTCTCAACCTTGCAGGAATGAGTTTTGGTTCCATAAGCAAAAATGCTACCCTTGCTTTTAACGGTGGTGCGAAAATAGCAGGTTTTGCTCAAAACACCGGCGAAGGTGGCTTTACGCCTTACCATCAAGAATACGGTGCAGATATTATTTTCCAGTTTGGAACGGGATACTTTGGATGTCGTGATGCAGAAGGAAATTTTGACGCTAAAAAATTCGCCGACATCGCAACCAACGATGTCGTGAAAATGATTGAAATAAAAATATCGCAAGGTGCCAAACCTGGCTTTGGGGCAATTTTGCCGGCAAAGAAGAACACAAAGGAAATTTCCGAATTCAGGGATGTGGAGCAGGGAACGGAAATTCATTCCCCAGCCTTTCATTCGGCATTCGACAATGACGTTGAAATGCTACGCTTCATTAGAAAATTGAGAAAACTCTGTAAAGGAAAACCTGTGGGAATAAAGCTGTGCATTGGTCAACAAGATGAGTTTGAAAGAATGATTAAAACCTTCGCCGAAAACCAAAATTGCCCAGACTTTATAGCCATTGACGGTGCTGAAGGTGGCTCTGGTGCTGCCCATATGGAATCCCTACATTGGGCAGGTATGCCAATAATTGAAGCCGTCCATTTCGCAAACGGCATTCTTAAAAAGTATGGGTTGCGAGATGAAATTAAAGTAATGGCAGCTGGTAGAATTATATCCGCTTTTGATATCTATAGAATGTTGGCACTCGGCGCAGATACTTGTTATAGTGCCAGAGGGATGATGTTTGCCTTGGGCTGTGTACAATCGCTAAAATGCAATTTGGATACCTGCCCTACGGGAATTACCACAATGGTGCCTTCCCGGGTTGCATCCATTGTTGTAAAAGATAAAAAAACCAAAGTTGCCAACTATCATAAAAATACCATTGAAGGTTTTAAGGAACTGCTAAAATCAATGGGTATTGAAAATAGAAAGGGTATCGACAAAAAGTATATTGTCCGCCGAATCAATGAGAATGAGACCACGACTTATCAAGAGTTATATTCTAATGGATTGAATGATCTAAAAATAAAAAGTAATGGGTAAACACTTAATTTATTTTTTACTAATACTGTTGTTTTCAAACAACGTATCTATAAATGCCCAAAACTTTATAGTAAAGGAAGGAACCGCATCCTTTAAAGCAAAAATGCCACTTAATTCCTATATCGGCAAATCTGATGATTTACAGGGCACCATAGATTTTAAGGACGGCACGTTGACCTTTTCAGTACCTGTAAAATCCATAAAGACAGACAATGAAAAACGGGATGGACATATGTATGAGCTGTTAAAAGCGGAAAAAAATCCAAATGTTTTTTTTGAAGGAAAATTTATAGACGATTTTAATTTTGAAGAAAAAGCGACACAAACGCTCAACGCAAAGGGCGATTTTACCCTTGCGGGAGTTACTCGGGAAATAACTATTCCTATTGAGTTGAAACTTGTATCAGAAGATACCATTCAACTAATAGCCTCTTGGTCTTTATTGATTACCGATTATAATTTGGAGCGCCCAAGTTTGGCATTTATAAAAGTTAATGACAAGCACGACTTGAGTGTGGATGCAATACTTACGAAGAAATAAAATAGATTGTTGAAATAAATAGATTATGAGAACATTAAAAAAAATGGCAGTCTGTCTTTTAATAGGCACTACCGCAGTCAGTTGTTCGGCCAGTTCTTCGGCCATTGTTACCGATTATGACCAAGAGGCACAGTTTGGAACCTACAAAACCTTTTACTGGTCCGATGATTTTCAAATGGACAGCGACAAGGAAAACGAACCGTTATTTTTCAACACATTGATAAAGAAACGGTTAAAAGGCGTCATTCAAGAACAAATGGAAAATAAAGGCTACGTCTTGAATAAGAGCAATCCTGATTTATTGGTAGATTCCCGTATCTTTGTACAGACAAGAGATATAAACACAGGTGGTGGCTACCCTTATTTTCCTTCTTATGGTCACGGTTATGGTCATTTCGGGTCTTACGGTTATGGATATTATGGCGGTTACCAATCATCTCAAGAACACAAAGAAGGTGGCGTTGTCATAGAACTTATAGATATGAGCAGACGACAATTAGTCTGGCAAGGATTTGCGCCAGACGTGCTGCACGCAAATACCACCGATAAGCAAAAGGAAATTAAGGAGGCGGTGGCAAAAATATTTGCAAAATATCAATATGGGAATACTGTAAAAAATTAATTTAAAATAAATTGAAGAAGAAAAGTTTGGTAAAAAAAACTTGATTTTGGGAGATGGATTATTTTGTTGATTGATTAATAACAACCCATCTCTCATTTTCAAGTATTACTTTAAGTTGACACTTGTACTACGTCTACACAACTTTTTTATAATGAAAATATACCAATAGCAATAGTGAAAGAAACTATAAATGACATATCAAACGGCAATGGGTTTTATGGACAGCTCTTTAAAAAAGTATTGCTTACCGCAACGGCGGTTATCGCTATATCACTGAGTTATATATTTTGGGCACAAGCAGATGATAATGGCCTATGGCGACCTATTTTAATTGTGGCTTTGGCTCTAATCAAGACCATTTTTATTGTTCGGCTTACGTTCATACAATTGGCTAAAATAATAGGGGAAAGCCATCAACTTACGCACGTCCTAACATTATTTGCGGTGTTGATTGTTTTGATTGTATTTTCATTCACGGCAGATTATCACGCTTTATATATTTTGAACCCTGAAAATTTCGATTCGAGTACAACGTTCAATGGCTCATTTTTATTACAGTTTTTTGAGTTTCTATATTTCAGCTTAATCACTTTTTCATCGGTTGGATATGGTGATATAGTGCCGATTTCAATTTCGGGAAAAATGCTAGTGATGATGGAAATTTTCTTGAGCTTTTTGGTCCTTGTCTTTGGCATTGCTAACATTAATAGAATACACGTTAATAAATAAACCTTTAAAAACTAAAATTATGAAAACACTAAAACTTGCAACACTCTTAACACTATTGTTATTTTCAACTAGTCAAATCTATAGTCAAAACACAGATTCGGACACAGAAAAGGAAGCGGTTCTAAAAGTTATGAAATCATATAAAGACGCCCTGCAAAACCTAACGACCGAGGGTACATTTCAATTATTTTCCGAGAATTCCGAAGTCTTCGAATCTGGAGGTGTCGAGGGCTCGTATGCACACTATATAGAGCATCATTTAGGACCAGAATTGGGGCATTTTAAAAAATTTGAATTTTCTGATTATGAGATTGATGTACAGGTTGATACACCTTATGCATTTACTACAGAAACTTATATTTATACCATCGTCCTTAAACCAGACGACAAAGGAGATACGAGGACTATAAAGAAAAAAGGGGTGGCAACCTCTATCTTAAAGAAGATGGATGGAAATTGGAAAATTATTAAAACTCACTCATCTTCAAGAAACTCGAAATAATTGCAACAATAAGTGTCTTTTTTTAAATAATCCATCTGTATAAAACTGATATAAAATGTGTTTACAAGATTGATTCGTTAAGAACGACCAAAGATTTCAATATAGACCAAATATTAGAAGCTTTTAACTGGGTAGAAAACAATTTATAACAATAAACATTATGAAAACAAAGCTATTGATATTTACAGTTCTTTTAATAACATTTTTCGAGGTTTCGGCTCAAAAAATATATAGAACCGATGATGGCCATATTGAGATGATGACTTTGGTTGACGGTAAGACTATCAAGGCAGAAAGTCATAGTCTGGCACTATATCTTGATTATAATTCTAAAGTGGTAAATGGTGTTCTAGACCTTAAAACTTTAGTAACAGACCATCCTGAATTATATGCCATTATACAAGAAGGGGAAGCACCTGCAATTCTCCGGTTTACAGGTACTATTCCATCCGTTGATTTTTTATCAAAACGGCACGACCCTATCAATTTTAATTGGTTGGTTGATGTTCTATATCAAGGGGAAACCTATAAATCACAGTTTAAAGCAACCATTACCCATATAGAACAGGGCATAAATATGTCTTGTCTGATAAGTGCAACGGGACAGGTTTTGGTTTCAGATACTGGGTTAGATTCTTTAATGCAAGGTTTGGATAAAACAATAAATGTGCAATTTGCACAATTGGTGCTGAAATTGGAATAACTATGTGTTTTCTATATTCAAAAAGAATGATAAGAGTATTTATGATATTTAAAACAGGCCAAGAGAACATAAAATAAGTCCTGATGTGGGAAGGGAATGGAAAATTTTTCATTGTTGATTAGTTAAAACTCCTTCCCAAGTCGGGCACTATTATAATATGAAAAGCTACGATACACTTTCTGAAACTATGGCTCATTTACAGGCTAAAGGCTACACTGTTGATTTCAATTTGAAAGAGAAACATCTGGAATGTAATGCTCTAAAGTTGAAATTCCATCCAGAAGATTTTGAGGTGGACGAGATGCATCGTTTTGAAGGAATGAGTAGCACAGATGACAATAGTGTACTATATGCCATTTCTTCCAAAAATGGAATAAAAGGCTTATTGGTGGATGCTTATGGGGTTTACTCTGAAAATATTTCTGAGGCAATCCGAAAAAAATTAAGGTAATTTGAAACATATATATAACATATAAAAAGTGACCCGCAACCAATATTGTAATCAGATTAAATAGAAATTTCGAGATGAAACCATTAAAAATAAATACCCAAAAGCTCTCATTATTAGGCTCTGTATCTTTAGGTACAGGCGTAATGATTGGTGCAGGTATTTTTGTTTTAATGGGGCAGATAGCCGAATTAGTCGGCGATTTATTTCCTATTGCTTTTATCGCAGGCGCAGTTGTAGTAGGCTTTAGCTCCTATTCGTATGTTAAATTTTCAAACGCCTATCCTTCTTCTGGAGGTGTTGCTAAATTTTTGACAAAGGCCTATTTACCAGGTACACTTGCTGGTTCATTTTCTTTGCTGATGTATGTATCAATGGTTGTCTCAGAAAGTTTAGTGGCAGGTACTTTTGGGGCGTATGCGTTACGACTGTTTCCGCAAGGATATGAAGGTTATGCATCTGCATTGGGTGTATTGCTTATTGTTGCTGCATATATCATCAATATTTCGGGTAACAAGATTATTGAGACTACCGCTACCATTACTGCAATTATTAAAGTAGTGGGTATTGCAGTTCTTGCTATATCAGGATTGGTTATTTCTGGTTTACCCACAATCACAGGTACTTATAGTGCTGCCAATGGCCAATCCCTGCCTGAAGGTTTTGGATTTATTGCCGCATTGGCCTTGTCTATCCTTGCATACAAAGGATTTACGACCATTACCAATCAAGGTGGCGATATAAAAAATCCTCATAAAAATGTAGGGCGTTCCATAATTATATCAATAATCGTTTGTACGGTTATCTATGTTGTTTTGGCATTATCGGTTGCTGGCGGATTGAGTATTGAAGAAATTATAATAGCAAAAGATTATGCTCTCGCAGCAGCAGCAAAACCTCTATTTGGCGAATGGGGTTCAACGCTAACTATTTTACTAGCCATTGTTGCAACAGTTTCCGGTGTAATTGCCAGCGTATATTCTGCCTCGCGAATGTTGGGTATGTTAAGCAATATGAAACAAGTTCCTGATATGAACAGAATGAAGCAACTTAAAAATCCTTCGCTGATTTTTACTGTTTCTTTAGCGATACTTTTGACTGTTTTGTTCGATTTAACTCGCATAGCTTCCATTGGTGCTATTTTCTATTTGATAATGGACATTGCTATTCATTGGGGACTTTTTAAATATTTGAAAAAGGAAGTAAAATTCAACCCGATTATTCCAATAATTGCCATACTGTTGGATGTTGTTATTTTGGCAGCATTTATCTATTTAAAATATGTAAACGACCCATTTGTACTAATAGTTGCTGCAATTGGTATTGCCCTCATTTTTCTTTCTCAATTTATTTTTATGAAATCGCATACAGATAAAGACGGAAATATGAATATGGGAATGGAAAACAGTGAAAAAGAACAAATGAAAATGTAAAAATAACAGATACTATGAAACACACCTATAAAATACACGGAATGACCTGCAATGGTTGTCGAAATCACGTAGAAGGAACACTTTCCAAAGTGAAAGGTGTCTCAAAGGCTACTGTGAATTTAGCAAAAGCTGAAGCTACCATTGAAATGGAATCACATATTCCTATTGAGAAATTCCAAGATGCCCTTAAAAAAGAAGGTGGTACTTATTCTATCCACAAATCTGGAGAGCGACATCATCAAAACGATACCGCCGGAGTTGATGCTGAGCGTAGTCGAAGTACGAAAGCAAAAAATGAAAAACCTAAAGGTAAAGGAACTGGCACTTTTTACTGTCCGATGCATTGTGAGGGAGACAAAACATATGAAAAAACTGGAGACTGTCCTGTCTGCGGAATGGATTTAGTTGAAGAGCAAAATTTATCTGCAAAAACTTCTGAACAATGGACGTGTCCTATGCACCCAGAAATTGTAAAAGATGAAGCTGGGGCCTGTCCGATCTGCGGAATGGACTTAGTCCCAATGGAAGCAGATAGTTCAGCAGAAGAAAAGACCTATAAAAAAGTGCTTAAAAAGTTCTGGATTGCAGTCACTTTTACACTGCCTATATTCTTTATAGCAATGTCAGAAATGCTGTCAAATAATCCGCTGGAAAATATTCTCGAAATAAAATACTGGAACTGGATTCAATTTGCGCTTTCCCTTCCGGTGGTTTTTTATGCCACGTGGATGTTCTTTGAACGTGCGTATCGCAGTATTGTCACCTGGAACCTAAATATGTTTACGCTCATCGGGATAGGTACTGGAGTGGCTTGGGTTTTTAGTGTTTTCGGTATGCTGTTCCCGCAAATGTTCCCACAAGACTTTTTAACCGAATCAGGAACTGTATTTGTGTATTTTGAGGCGACCACCGTTATTCTAACGCTGGTGCTACTCGGCCAGGTACTTGAGGCCCGTGCGCATAGCAAGACCAATTCTGCGGTCAAGGAACTCTTAAAACTCGCACCCAATAAAGCAATTAAGGTAGTAGATGGAAATGAAGAAGAAGTTTCTATTGACCAGATAGAGAAAGGAGATACCCTACGCGTGAAACCGGGCGATAAAATTCCCGTGGATGGTAAGATTACTGAAGGCGAGACTACCGTAGATGAATCAATGATTTCGGGCGAGCCTATTCCAGTCAACAAATCTGTTGATGATAAAGTAAGTAGCGGTACCATAAACGGCAACCAGTCGTTCTTGATGGAAGCTGAAAAAGTAGGAAGCGATACGTTACTTTCCCAAATCATACATATGGTAAACGATGCCAGTCGCAGTCGTGCACCTATTCAAAAATTGGCAGATACTGTTTCAGGATATTTTGTACCCATCGTCATCCTTATTGCGGTCACAACCTTTGTCGTTTGGGCAATCTGGGGACCCGAACCAGCGTATGTATATGCCCTTGTAAACGCTATTGCTGTATTGATTATCGCTTGTCCTTGTGCCTTAGGGTTAGCAACACCTATGTCTGTGATGGTAGGTGTTGGTAAAGGTGCTCAGAATGGAGTACTGATTAAAAATGCGGAAGCCCTTGAAAAAATGGATAAGGTGGACACACTTATTGTGGATAAAACAGGAACCATTACGGAAGGAAAACCAACCGTAGAGAAAATAGGTGTTTTTGGAGAACGCTTTCGCGAAAGCGAGATTCTACATTTTATTGCATCCCTAAACAGTTCCAGCGAGCATCCACTTGCCGAAGCTACCGTGAAATACGGAAAGGAGCAGAAAACTGAAATATCCAAAACCGAAAACTTCAGCGCAGTGACAGGAAAAGGTGTAGAAGGAACTATTAATGGCAAAAAGCTCGATTTAGGAAACGACAAGATGATGGAATATGCTAAGGCAACTATTTCATCTGCTATGAAAGATGAAGCACAATCCTTTCAGAAACAAGGGAAGACCGTTTCTTACTTGGCGATTGATGGTGAGGTTTCAGGCTATGTGGTTATCGGTGACAAAATCAAAAAAACGAGTGCAAAAGCCATAAAGGAATTGCAGGACAATGGAATAAATGTGATAATGCTTACGGGCGATAACCACGACACCGCACAGGCAGTAGCATCAGAACTAAACCTTGCAGATTTTAAAGCCAGTATGCTACCCGAAAATAAGTTGCAGGAAGTTGAAAAATTGCAGAATGAAGGGAAAGTGGTTGCAATGGCAGGCGATGGCATCAATGATGCACCAGCACTAGCCAAAAGTGATGTCGGTATTGCAATGGGAACAGGCACCGACGTAGCTATCGAAAGTGCAATGATAACCTTGGTAAAAGGCGATTTACACGGTATCGTAAAAGCTAAAAACTTAAGCCATAAGGTGATGCGAAACATTAAGCAGAATCTTTTTTTCGCATTTGTTTATAATATGATAGGTGTACCTATTGCTGCAGGAGTGTTGTTTCCGTTTTTCGGTTTGCTATTGTCGCCTATGATTGCAGCCTTGGCAATGAGCTTTAGTTCAGTTTCCGTTATTATGAACGCCTTGCGGTTACGTTCACTAAAACTATAAAGATGGTAAAAAGGAAAACCGCACTAAAAATACGAAAGGCCCACAGATATTTGGGGCTCTTTTTGGGGGTACAGTTCCTGTTTTGGACCATTAGTGGAATGTATTTCAGTTGGACAAACATAGACGACATTCACGGTGACCAATTCCGTAATTTAGATTACGTGCCCAAAGCTTTTGACAATCTAATAAGTCCTTCACAAATAAACAATCCTGAAGGCATTGGAAGTATCGAAATTAGGGACATCAACAACGAGCCTTATTACTGGATAAACAATCAAAAATTGTACAGTGCAAAAACTGGGAAAGCAAAAAAAAATATTACGGAAGAAGAGGCCTTGTCTGTTGCCAAAAACTATATGAAAGATGGTTTGAAAGTCGCCAACATCAAAAAAATAACCGAAGTGGACGACTATCACGAATATCGGGAAAAGCTATTGCCAGCCTATGTTATTTCATATGATACCGATGAAGCTCTTAATGCTTATGTTTCGGTAACAGACGGAAAATTCCAGACTGTAAGGCATCGAGCGTGGCGTTGGTTCGATTTCCTTTGGATGACCCACACAATGGATTATCAAGGCAGGGATAATTTTAATACAATAGTTCTTAGAGCTTTTTCACTTTTAGGCTTAATAACCGTTTTAAGTGGGTTTTTACTTTGGTACACATCATCACCAACGATTCGAAAATTAAATAAAAAAAGAAAATAAAAATTAACTATTAAACAAATAATTATGAATTCACAAGAACAAAATCACAAAGCAATGAAAAAAGGAAACTATGGAAAATTTGTAGGTATGCTCGCAGCATCGTTTGTAGCAATGTACATCACAATGTACTTGAATACTTATGAATGGGACCACGTTTGGTTTAGCCTTACAAGATTCTATATGGTCTGTTTAGGTATAGCTACTATGTCCATCATAATGTTCGTGGCGATGAGAGGTATGTATCAAAATAAAAAGAAAAATATAGCCATAGTTCTGGGAAGTATCGTTCTCTTTGTAGGTGCTTTGGGACTGGTACGTGACCAAAAGTCAACCGTAGGCGACGTACTTTGGATGAAAGCAATGATACCACACCATTCAATTGCCATTTTAACAAGCGAACGTGCCGACATTAAAGACCCAGAAGTTAAGAAACTGGCAGAAGATATTATTAAGGCACAACGACGAGAAATTGCCGAAATGAAGGCGATGATTGAACGTTTAGAAAACGAAAAATAAGATTATGAATAAGAACATTTTATATATAGCAATAGCCGTAATCATAGGTTTGGGCGCAGGCTGGCTCATTTTTGGAAAGGGGTCAAGTGATACTATGGCAAATAAGGATATATCCGATATGTCTGATCAACACGACCACTCTGGCGAAACCGAAGACCAAATGTGGACGTGCTCGATGCACCCACAGATAATGCAACCCGAAGCTGGCGATTGCCCTATATGTGGGATGGACTTAATCCCTGCGGAAGCTGGTGTTGAAGGTCTTGCGGCAAACGAGATTAAAATGACCGAAAACGCAATGGCGTTAGCGAATATTCAGACTACTATCGTGGGGAATTTACAAACAAGCGATGATGGGATCATATCGCTTTCGGGAAAAATAGCTGCAAACGAAGAAAACAATACCGTACAAGCCAATTATTTTAAGGGAAGGATTGAGCGACTTAATGTCAACTATGAAGGTCAGCAAGTAAACCGTGGTCAGTTATTGGCAACGATCTACGCACCAGACCTTGTAGCGGCGCAGCAGGAATTAATTACAGCTGCATCGCTGAAAGCATCGCAACCAGCGTTATACAAAGCGGTGCGCAATAAACTAAAAAACTGGAAACTTTCGGACTCACAAATCAATTCTATAGAAGAAAGTGGAACAGTTCGCGAAAACTTCCCTATTTATGCAACCGTTTCGGGAACTGTTTCAGAAGTAATGTCAGCGCAGGGCGATTATGTAAATCAAGGACAGCCTATTGTGAAATTGAGCAATCTTAATTCGGTTTGGGCAGAATTTGATGCATACGAAAATCAGATAGCACAATTTAAGGTTGGACAAAAAATCAATATTACGACCAATGCCTATCCCAATAAGGAATTTGAAGGCACAATTTCTTTTATTGACCCTATTTTAAATAATTCCACACGAACGGTAACGGTGCGTGCAACCCTTCAAAATCGAGAGGATTTATTTAAGCCAGGAATGTTTGTGACAGGAAAGGTAAAAGGTGCAACCCAAACTATGGAAAACATCCTTTCTGTTCCCGCAAGTGCTGTACTGTGGACGGGCGAGCGTTCATTGGTATATGTAAAAACTAATCCAAATGAGCCTGTTTTTGAAATGCGTGAAGTTACCTTGGGCAATCGCTCTGGCGAGAATTACCAAGTATCAGCTGGACTGAATAATGGCGATGAAATAGTAACTAATGGAACGTTTACAGTAGATGCAGCTGCGCAATTGCAGGGTAAGAAATCGATGATGAATCAACAAACGATGCAGGATGAATCTGCTATGATGGGCGATATGGAAATGAGTTTCAGTAATAGCTTTAGTACTGAATTCAATAAAGCATTACCATCATATCTTAAAATGAAAGATGCTCTTGTAGCAAGCGATGCTGGTCAGGTTTCCACTTTCGCGAAAGCGACATCAAAGAAATTAAAGGAAATTTCTACATCAGATTTAGGCAAGATGGAAAAGCAACATCTTACCAAAAGTATTGAGATGCTGGATGCTATCGCCACAAACGACAATCTGGAAAACCAGCGTGCTCACTTTGTCATTCTAAACAAGAATATCGTACCTATTGCTATGAACATAGAAAACTCAACAAATTACTATGTCCAAAAATGCCCGATGGCAAACAACAATAAAGGTGCAGTTTGGTTGAGTGCTGAAGAAGAAATTAGAAATCCATACTATGGTGATGCAATGTTAACCTGTGGTAGTGTGATTGATTCCAATAAGTAATAGACCATTAATAAACAAAACTTAATATGTTAATTCAAACTTTATAACTTTTTTGCTTTTCCAGTAAATTATTTTAATAAAATATAGAGTGTATTATCATACAATATACACGCAATTTAAACTCGTAAAATACTTCCATCAAAAGACTACGGCATAAAGCCAACGCTTCTTCCACTACTCATTTATTCCGTTTCCTTTTGAGCCAAGATTTTATCTTCCGTTTGGTTTCTGCTCAAATATTGTTTAATCAAAAATTTGAGTATTATGACAACAAAAGCGAGTACCACAAAGAAGCGCAGTAGAGCGAAATCTACTGCCAAGAAAGAAGTAAACGGAAAGAAAACATCCGTACTTCAAATTCAGAACTTACCATTGGGTAAAATCAAGCCTGACCTTGAACAGCCGAGAAAGACTTTTAACGAGGATGCGTTAAAGCAGCTTTCCGAGAGTATCGAAAAGCACGGTGTTTTGCAACCAATCACGGTAAGGCAACTAAATGGCCATTACATTATCGTAATGGGCGAACGCCGATATCGTGCAAGTAAATTAGCAGGAAAGAAAACTGTACCCTGTATAGTAAAAACTTATGAGAACAATGATGTTCTGGAAGTTCAAATCATCGAAAACCTGCAAAGGCAGGATGTCGAACCGACCGAAGAAGCTGAGGCAATTGCTTACCTAAGTGAGAAATATGCACCTACCGAAATTGCGAAGCGATTGGGAAGAACGGATAACTTCATCAGACAGCGACTTAAACTGGCTGGATTGATTGACGGTTTCAAACACTTTGTCCGCAATGGCGAAATGACGATTTCCTTGGGTGTTGGTGTAGCGCTCTTTGAACCGGAAGAACAGCAGATGATGTTGGAAACGATGGGCGAAGATTTTAATGCACATCAGATAAACAGGATGATTAAAGACCAGACCTATGATTTGGAAAAAGCAGCTTTTGATGTAAATGACAAAAAATTAGTTCCGAAAGCAGGGTCTTGTATAGAATGTCCGTTCAATGCAGCCAATCAAGGCAATCTGTTTGGCGAAGGTAAAATGGTCTGTACAAAAGCAGCCTGTTTTGAAACTAAGAAAAGTAAATCGTTCTTGAACCTGATTGGAAAGTCCAAGAAAGAGAATATCCTTTTAATCCCTGAAATACGACAGTATTGGGCAGACGAGGAAAACAATCAGCTGATTATTTCACAATTGGAAAAGAACGGTTTGAAAGTCTATTTGCTGGATGATGTTGAAATTATCGAGAATCCGATTGAGCCAACAATCGAGGATATTAAGATAGAATATCAACACTATGATTATTCTGAAGAACAATTGAAAGCTGAACTTGAAGAAGCAAAACAGGACTATGATGAAGAATTTGTGAAATATAATTCAGCAAAAGAAAATGGGTTTAACAATGGCATCTTGTTCCATCCTGAGACGTACAGTAATAAAGAGGTCTTTGTAAAGATTGTTGAAAAATCAAAGAACGATTCTACGGAATATTCCGCACCATTGGCCAACAGAAAAATGGCAGATTGTACACCCGAAGAACAAATCGTTAAAATCAACGAAAGGGAAATCCGTAAGAAGCAAATAGAGAACAACAAGCAGTTTGAAGAAGTTGTGCAGATAATTCGTGAGACGAAATACATCGATGCGAAGAAGACACTTTCAACAGACGAAATGGTCGCATTCTCGATATCGCTTTTTGAGAACAATGTGGATTATATGAGCCAACAAAAGTATTTCTCAAAGTTTTTGGGCGACACTTCAAAAATGACCAAAGTTGAAATGGTAGAGAATTTTAAGAAGAAGTTCAAAAAGGAAATCTTTCACAAATTGATACGATATATGCTTACAAAACAAGTTCATTTTGGCGAAAGCAATCACGTCAATAATCTGACGAACATTTCATTCTACAACGCAATGCAAGGATATTACAAATCTAAGATTGCCGGCATTGAAAACGAATATGCCGATAAACGAAGTAAGCGTGAAGCACGTTTGAAAGAGCGCATCACAGTTCTTGAAAAGCAAATTCAGGAACTCAACGAGTAGCTTTTGTTGTTTGAAGAAGGGTCGGCATTCGTGCTGGCCCTTCTTCTTTTTTATGATAGTGTTTTAAAAGATGTATTTACAAGGAAGGGGTTATCAATCAATAGTTAGCGCAAAGGTAAACTCGTAAAATACACCCATCAAAAGACTACGGCATAAAGCCACTACTTCCGCCATCGCTTATTTATTCCGTTTCCTTTTGAGCTGAGATTTTATCTTCCGTTTGGGTACTGCTCAAATATTGTTTAATCAAAATATATCATTATGAAACGAGTATCTGAAAAACCTAAAATTTCGCTACAAGAAGCTGAAAAACATTATCAGTCGAGTAGTGAAAATTATGACATTGATAGTGGCGAAAGTCACTTGGCTTATTACAGGGATAAGCATCCCAGCTATTACCGAGTGTTATCAGAAAATGTTTAATCTAAATTCAAAAGCTATGTATTTACAAAATTTACAACAGGATGAAATTTTCGTATCATCCGAAATGAAATCCTTAAAAACTCTGACACAGATGGAATCCCGAAGAGGGCTTGAAAATGCCATAATCTCGAATGGCAAAATCGTAAATGTGGTATCGAACAGCTATGGCCACATTCCGAACCAACTGTTCTTCAAGAAAGCTGAAGAGATGCTGACCGATGCACAGCTGAACTTCTACAAACGCACCATTAATAAAAATGACAGGTCGTTCATTACCGACTTTATCATCGACGACAAAAGCCAGTTTACCGTTAAGAACGATAAGGATTTGATACTACCGATGCTTCGATTTAAAAACTCGTATGATGGAAGTGAAAAGACCTCTGGACACTTCGGGTTTTATAGAGAAGTGTGCTCAAATGGTCTGCACGTTTCACAGGCTGAAATCGAGTTTTCCATAAAGCACAGTAAGAACAATACGCACTTGATTATGCCAAGGTTGAACAATCTTTTCGATAAATTTCTGGACAATGAATTCTATACCATTACCAAGAAATTCGACAAGATGAAGGAATTTAAAATCATCGATACACAGGAATTTGTTAAGGCGATTCTTGACAGAACTAAACTGTTTCGGTATGAATGTAGCGATAAGAATAGCGACCCGTCGAAAAAATCTCGTGAGGTTATAGAAATCTTGAACTATGAAGCCTTGTTGCTCAATGAAGAACCAAATCTATGGTTGGGTTACAATGCCTTCAACTCGGTACTTCATAACGTTTTGAAGAAAAGCTTCGGACAACAAGAGCGGTTAGATAAAAAGCTGTTTGATGAAGTCTATGCTATGGCATAAATTAAATAAAGGTTTGTCCAGTACCTCAAACTGGATTTTGATTTATCATTCCCTAAGGTGTCACTAAATTTTACCATTAAAAAATGGGCTTTCAAGGGCATTCAAACTTATCCTGTAAGAAAAAAGTGTGTAAAGTGATCGGATGGATTTTTTTCTATTTAAATTTGATGATAATAAATTTACACGACCATAAAGTATATTTTGGAGAAATTATTTAAAACCACATATTTTAGTCAGTTTGAACCTGCCCTAATCAGCGAGATGATTGAGGTTGGGGAATTTAGTCAAATTTCTGAAGGTCAAGACTTAATTAGAGTTGGACAATTCATCCATTTTATACCATTGGTAATTCAAGGTAGTATTAAAATAATGCGTCCTGATGATGACGGAAATGAGTTATTGCTTTATCATTTAGAAGAAGGAGGAACCTGTGCGATGTCAATGAATTGTTGTTTGGGAAGCACAAAAAGTGAAATACACGCGATTGCAGAGACTGATGTCAAGATTCTTAAAGTACCAGTTGCCAAAATGGAAGAGTGGTCCAGTTCTTATAAAACCTGGAGACATTTTGTTTACAACAGTTACCATAACCGAATGATGGAAATGTTGGACAGTATAGACAATATTGCGTTTAATAATATGGATGAGCGATTGGAAAAATATCTTCAGGATAAAATGGAAATATTAAATAGCAAACACATATACTCAACTCACAAAGAGATTGCACAAGACCTGCATACCAGTCGTGTGGTAATTTCACGCCTGCTGAAGAAAATGGAAAATAGCAATAAGTTAAAATTGCACCGCAGTTTTATTGAAGTCCTGTAACAACAGTTACAGACTTTGAACATACCGACACGTACATTTGTTCCATAATTTTCTGAACAAATGGAAATCGTAGAAATTTTAGGTTACGTAGGTGCTCTTTTGATAGGACTTGTATTAGGGTTGATTGGTGGTGGTGGCTCAATTCTTACCGTTCCTATCTTGGTGTATGCACTTGCGCTTAACCCAGTAATTGCAACAGCATATTCATTATTTGTGGTGGGAGCAACATCTCTTATTGGCGCAATTAAAAATATGATGAAAGGGATGGTGGATTATAGAACGGCCATCATTTTTGCTGTCCCAGCTTTTATAGCTGTTTATCTTACTCGGGCATTCTTAATTCCTGCTATTCCTGAAGAACTTTTTAGTGTAAACAGTTTTATGGTCACGAAGAACCTGGCCATAATGCTCTTTTTTGCCATTATTATGTTGCTCGCATCTGTTTCAATGATTCGAAACAAGCGAAAAGAAATTGACGAGGAAGCTCAAATAACCTATAACTATCCTTTAATAATTATAGAAGGTTTGGTGGTGGGAACTATTACAGGTATAGTAGGTGCAGGCGGTGGCTTTTTAATTATACCTGCCTTAGTTCTCTTAGCAAAATTGCCAATGAAAAAAGCAGTTGCGACATCCCTTTTAATAATCGCGATTAAATCTCTCATTGGTTTTTTGGGCGATGTTCAGAATTTGAATATTGATTGGCCATTCCTTCTTATTTTTACAGCAATTTCAGTTGTGGGCATTTTTATTGGGATATGGCTCAATAAATTTATAGACGGAAAGAAACTCAAGAAAGCATTTGGATGGTTCGTTCTTGTAATGGGTATTTATATTATCTACAAAGAACTAACAATGTAAAATACAAGGATGGAAAAATACATTGACATAATAATAGAATCTTTTATTGGCTATTGGAACTACCTTGTTTATGAAATATCAAACCCCTCTTGGACCAACTATTTCTATTGGCTTATTGGGCTTTCTTTGATGGTTTTCACTTTGGAAATCATTATTCCCTGGCGAAAAAAACAACCTATTTTTAGAAAAGGATTTTGGCTGGATGCTTTCTATATACTGTTTAACTTTTTCCTATTTTCTCTTTTAGGTTACAACGCCTTATCAAATGTAGGAGTCGCCCTATTCGATGATTTTCTTAGTAGTTTTGGTATAAACAATATAGTGGCTATTGAAGTTCAATCGCTACCAGAATGGTCGCAATTGTTGATTATGTTTTTAATTGCAGATTTTGTCCAATGGAACGTGCATAGGTTGTTGCACCGCGTATCTTGGTTATGGAAATTTCATAAAGTACACCACAGCGTTAAAGAAATGGGCTTTGCGGCACAGTTTCGGTTTCATTTTTTGGAAACTATAGTATATAAAACTATACAGTATATCCCATTGGCAATGATTGGTTTTGGCATACAAGAATTTTTTATTGTTCATATGTTTGCCGTTTTTGTTGGGCATCTCAATCACGCCAATTTAGGCTGGAGCTATGGTTATTTAGGCTATATATTTAATAACCCAAGAATGCACATTTGGCATCACGCTAAAGAGTTCCCCAAACAATTTAAATACGGGATGAACTTTGGTCTCACACTTAGTATATGGGATTATTTATTTGGTACTGCCCACGTACCTAAAAGTGGCCGTAATTTGGAAATTGGTTTTCAAGGCGATGAAAGTTTTCCGAAAACTTTTTGGCAACAACTTATATATCCATTTCAGAAAGAGAATAAATAAGGAAAAACACAATACCCAAAATACTTTGAGGGCATCATTAGTAACTGATATTAATTGTAATCTTGTTTTAGGGTAAATGTTAATCTTTTTTTAAAACATTAACTTGTGTATCAAAGGTTACCACTATTGGTTGAGATTCCAATTATTTTTGAAATGAACGAAAAAATTTAATCATAAAATTATGGATATAAAACAATTTGAATACAAACCATTGGCGCATTATTCCTATGCGATTATAAGCGAAGGCAAAATGGCCGTTATTGACCCAGAGCGTGACCCGATGCAATACTACGATTTCGCAAAAGCCAACAATGCTAAAATCGTTGCAGTTATTGAAACACATCCCCACGCAGATTTTGTAAGTTCCCATTTACAGATTCATAAAGAAACTGGTGCAACAATTTATAACAGTGAAAAAACCGGTGCAGAATACCCACACACCGCTTTTGATGAAGGCGGCACCTTAAAAATTGGTAATGTTGTACTAACGGCAATCAATACACCAGGCCACTCGCCAGATAGTATAACGGTAGTTGCAACCCAAAATGATAAAACAGTACTTTTTACGGGCGATACGCTATTTATAGGCGATGTTGGTCGTCCAGACTTACGCGAAAAGGCAGGAAATATGCAAGCTAAACGAGAAGAACTGGCTGAAATGATGTATGATACCATACAGAATAAGTTCAATGGTTTACCAGATGATGCCATTGTTTATCCCGCTCACGGTGCTGGTTCCCTTTGTGGAAAAAGTATGAGCGATGACAACAGCAGTACTTTAGGTAACGAACGAATGGGCAATTGGGCTTTTAAAGAACAATCGAAAGAAGAATTCATAGAGAAACTTTTGGATAGTCAACCATTCATACCTTCATATTTTGGTTATGATGTGGATACAAATAAAGATGGAGCAGAGAATGTTCAACCATCCATAGATAGAATCCCATTTAAGGAAAATGCTACAGCCCAAGGCCTGATTGTTGACGTACGCGATGAGGAAATCTTTAAAAAAGGACACCTTGAAGGAAGTTTTAACATTCAGGCAGTTTCAGATAATGCAAAATTTGAAACTTGGTTAGGTGCCATTGTAGAACCAGAAGAAGAATTTACTTTAGTTATAGATAGTAAAGAGGATAAAGAAAAACTTTTGCACCGTGTTGCTAAAATCGGTTATGAAAAACAATTGAAGCAGGTTATAACCCTTACGGATAAAAATTTAGTTCCTACGGAGGTCTTGGATTTGAAAGACTTTAAGAGCAATCCTGATAATTATACCATTATAGACATTCGTAACAAAAGTGAAGTTGAAGAAGGAAAATATTTTGATAGCGCCTTAGCTCATCCTCTAAATGAACTTCGAGATACGGCTGAAGATATACCTACAGATAAGCCAATTGTAGTGCATTGCGCAGGTGGTTATCGCAGTGCTGCTGGAAGTAGTATTCTTCAGAAAAAACTTAATGATGTAACAGTGTATGATTTAAGTGATGACATAAAGGAATTCAAATAAAACCTCAAAGCATATAGATTAACGACATCAACTTTAAAATTGATGCCGTTTTTTTTAATTGTTTTTTACTTTAAGTCTAACAAAAAATCCTTGAATTCTTGGTCACTATAATCGGCCATACCTTTATGAGTTAAAGCCAAATTGCCAGACGCATCAATTATGTAGGTTGTTGGTAATGAAGATGATTGGAACATTTCTGGAAGATTACTCGCAGGAGCGTAAATCGGTAAATCATAACCCTTGCGTTTATCAAAATCTTTAGCCTTTTCAAAATCATCATCGAAGGACAACATTACAAACGCAACTTCATCGCCCATTTCTTCGTGCAATTCATCGATACTGGGCATTTCGGCAATACAAGGCGGACACCAAGTTGCCCAAAAATTCAAAAATATGACCTTACCTTTAAATTCTCTCAATGACCTTGTTTTGCCTTCAGCGTCAATCAATTTTAGGTTCAAATCTGCTTTGGTAAGATTTGGCATTGATGCCTCATCGTTATTTTCATTGTTTCTTACCTGCGCAATTTCTTCTACATCAGGATTCATCAAGCCTGTAGCGAGTAATCCGCGTTGCGCAAAACCTATAACTTCGGTATGTAAACCAGTTGCGTAAAGTGTAATGGCCACTATGGCAAAAATTCCGTATTGAATCCACGATTTCTTTTTGTTCTTATTTTCTTTCTTAATATTCATAACTTTAAATTTTATTGAAATTTATAGTTTGTTTTGGGTACGGTAGAAAAGGAATAGGTGCCGAGATATTCACAGTAGGCTCTTCCTTCCAAAGTAGGCGAAACAGGCGATTTTTTTTTGAGATATTCCTCAACAACATCGTGAATGGTATAATCCATTACTTCCACATCTTTCACATTAGTCATCCTGCAAAGATTATCAATTGGGTCGCCTGGTCGTACACAAGCAGAAATCGTGTAGAATTTGTCATCTTTCATAGGCTCGCCGTTGACCGTTATTGCTGAGATACGGTTTCCACGTTCGTTTTGACTATTAAAATTAACTTTCATTCCAGAGAACCGAACCAACCAACCGCCAAATCGCTCGGTCGGGTTTTGGGAAAAGGCATTGTGCATTTCCTTTTCTAACCAATCTTTTATCTGTTTACCAGTCGCCTTTCCTGTCTTTACTTTTTCGTTTACAGGTAGTAAATTCCAAAGATTTGCACGAGTAATAGGTGCAGGCTTCCCGTCTTCGGGAACGATGGGATTACCAAATCTAAAACCGTTTGATATTGAAATATCAGCACCCGTTTTCCAACGTGCGGCATCGGTAATCATATTGTCCATTGGGTTTTCAACAGTAAGATAGCGATAAATAGGTGTCTTTGTGTACCCAATCACTGTTTCCAAATGCTCTTCGTAGGGCGCTTTTGCCTTATCAACAAGCGCCTGTACTTCCTTATCAGCTGGAAAAACCCTTGGGTCAACATCAATAAGTTCATAATCATCATCCACCAATATGCCATCCACAAAATGCAAGGTAAGCTTACCAACAAAAGAACCAAACGCACCTGGTTCGGTAACCTTTGCGAATTTGCCTTGTATAGGTTTGCGCACGCGCTCGTGTGTGTCATTCCCTAATATGTAATCTACATTTTCTGAAATGGTATTGTTGGCGAGTTCGGCCTGTTTAAAAACACCAAGATGCGTTACTAAAAAAAGTACATCCAAGTCTTTATTGACCTTTAAATCATCCACTTGCTTTTTCAAATCATTGGTAAGACCACTAAAGGCAATCCCTTTACTAAAAATTGGATTTTGCCTAACGGGAACATCAGGATCGTTTATGCCCATAAAGCCAATACGAACACCTTCTATTTCTTTAACAGAATAAGCGGGAAACAAAAGTTCTTCGCTTTTTTCGTGGTACATATTCTGTGCAATGACATCCGTGTCATATCCTTGCATCACATCTATCATCACGTCCTTGCCGTACACCACTTCCCAGTTACCCGGGATGATGACGTCATAGCCCATATTTTTGATGAGTTCTGGCATTACCTTACCTTCAGACAGAGCAGTGTAACCACTGCCTTGTATTAGGTCGCCACCATCAACTATAATTGTTCTATTGGGATTTTTTTGTCGTTCCATTTTAAAGAGCGTCTTTATATTGGCCAAACCGCCACGATTTTTAAAAAGTACGTTCTCTTTTTCCCAAAAAAGTTCGGGATGTGTATCAAGCTGTCCGTGTATATCGGCAGTTTGTAATACAGTAATGCTCAAGGTGTCTCGTACAGAATCGTTTGTTCCCATTCCATTCGATATTTCTGTTTTGCACGAGAACAAAACCAATAGTATTCCAATTATCGAAAGAGCTGCAATGAAACTTTTCTTAAATATTTTCATAATTATAGGCTTAAACTTTTATATCCTTTTTTCTGAAGTTGCAGGTTGTATAGAATACCGTTTTCGACGGTTTTCATTTCTTTGGGTACTTTCGTTTTATCAACCTTGAATTTATTGAGCGAAAAACCACAGGCTACCAATTGGACACCAGCATTTTCAGCACGCTCTATAAAGTCATTCATTTTAGAACTATCAGTAATATCGCCTATTTCCCTGCCGCAAATGATAACTTCAAATTGACCAAAATTGCTGCCATCTTCTTCTTTTAATGCTTCCGCGGTTAAAATTATTGGCTCTAATTGTGGCACCTTTTTAGTGAGTACCACATAATTATTTTTGTTTGTATCTACAGTGTTTTGCGCTAAGGAACTACAACTCGTAAAAAGAGTCATTACTATTACTACTGTACTATAAAAAATTGTTTTCATTTTAATTTATTTTAAAAGGTTACTGGTGTCGTTCAGTATAAAAAAAAGAAGTCCGCCGAGAATTGCTATATTTTTAAAGAGTGGTCCAAGGGTTGTAATTTGCCCTACTTGAACCGTTAATGTGATGGGTATTAAAACCGCCATCAAAACTATTGCCGCCCATTTGGTTTTATATCCTATCAAGAATATAAAACCTGCTGTTAACATTACGGTACCAGAGATAATAATTAGCCACTGAGGTTCGCCAAAGAAATAGGCAATACCCTTAAAACTGGCTTGTTCAATACGTTTGGCAGTTTTCTCTATGTTAAGCAAGTGATTAAAACCTGCAACGAGAAATATGAAGCTCACCAATATGCGTAATAGTTGTATGGAACGACGGCTTATTAAAATTTTTGTCGTCATTATAAATGATGTAAAAAATGATTGAATTTGCGTGGTGTTTATCCATAATGGTTTAACAGACCATAATTATGATGTGTGAAAGAGCAGTACGGAAGCACCAACTTTAAAATTTTATAAAAAAGTGATTACACCAAACGTGGTGGCGGAGAATCGTTATCTAAATAGCGATAACTTAGTACTGAAGAAAAATGTTCGTTGAAAATTGCTGTAGGTCTTGAAATATTTGTTTCCCAAGAGAAAAATTCAAATTGAAACTGCGAGGTACAAATACCATTTAGCATAACAACTTGTGAAGTGCTAAGGTCAACTTGCGAAAATTCGATTGTTTTATTTGTCTGTTTTGGGGAGTTTTTCTTTTTACAATTAGGTTTTACAAAAGATATGTCATTTCCGCTGAACAAAGCGTTCAACCCATTTGCATCGATGACGATAAACTTCGCCATAAAGATGAATGTAAGAAATAACGCTATATAAGTTTTAGATTTCACAAGTGATACAAAAATAAGAGAAAGGGTTTGTTCTATGTGTAACCTTTGTTACCTAACTTAATATAATTTAAAACAGGTAGGATATACGTAAAAAACAAATACGTTAGCCTCAGGTTTTATCACTTTAGTACTTGAAATGCCCAAACTATTAACAAAAATCCAACACCCGTTATTGCCGGCGCTGGTATTTTCATAACAATGCCAACAACAATCATTGCAACGGCAGTTAAAGCGAGTAGTATAGAAATCAAGTTTAATTTTTTATTACGTGTCATAATCTTCAATTTTATTTAAAGATAATAAAAATCAATTCAGATTAATGTAACTATTGTTACCGTTTGGCTATATTGAAATCAGCATCTTTGCATAAATTATATAATATGGATTTGATATATGAACCGTGGCCGTGGTATGTGGCGGGACCACTTATTGCCCTTGTGATGTTCGTTTTATTGCTCGTTGGTAAGCAATTTGGAATGTCGTCAAACCTTCGGACAGCTTGTGCTGCTGTGGGCGCTGGAAAAGCATCTGATTTTTTTAAATTTGATTGGAAGGCCGAACGATGGAACTTGATGGTTGTACTGGGTGCAATTATTGGCGGTTTTATTGCATCCACCTTTTTGAGCAATAGTACAGTAAACATTAATCCCGAAATCGCACAACAACTATCTGATGATTACAACATCAAGAGTGCTGGCCAAGCATACCTTCCAACTGAAATCTTTGCTGCCGAAAATCTTGCTAACCCATTAAACATTGCCATTTTGCTAATTGGTGGAATACTTGTGGGATTTGGCGCAAGATATGCCGGTGGTTGTACATCTGGTCACGCCATTTCTGGATTGAGTAATTTACAATTACCATCGTTGATAGCCGTCATAGGCTTCTTCATTGGTGGACTTGTTATGATTCATTTATTATACCCTATTATCTTTTAAATTATGCGTTATATCACTTACTTAGTTATTGGTACTTTCTTCGGAATAATTATGTTTAAATCTGAAGCTGCATCGTGGTTTCGCATTTATGAAATGTTCCAGTTTGGCAGCTTTCATATGTACGGTATTATAGGTTCCGCCTTGGTTCTTGGTATTATTGGTATTCAAGTCATCAAAAGAAAAAACATCAAACCTTTGGATGGAAGCGAAATGAGTTTGCAGCCAAAGAATAAAAGCGTTGCTCGTTATCTTATTGGTGGAATAATCTTTGGATTGGGATGGGCACTTGCAGGTGCTTGCCCAGGACCTATGTATGTTCTTGCAGGGGCAGGCTATATCTCTATTTTAATAGTGATTTTTGGGGCAGTCGTTGGAACTTTTTTATATGGTTTGGTTAAGGACAGGTTGCCACATTAATAAAATAAACTTTTTGATTTTTTTATTTAAATGTTTTCTTTCTATTTGCGAAACTGAAAAGTAAAATTAATTTTCATTAGTTTTGTATTTGATGCAAAAACCAAATAAAATAGCGGCATTTTTCTTTTTAGGCTTGTTTAGCCTTATGATGCTGCATCAGGTTTTTCCGCATTTGCACCATCAGCACGAGGAAACGCATTCCCTTTCAGATATTGCGCATACTGACGAACACCATCATCACGATGACAGTTCGCACGAAAAGGAAGAATCCCCATACGGATTTTTTGGGTTCTTTATGGAAATGCACGTCCACTCAACGGTATCCAGCGATATTGTTGTACTTAAAAGGAATACAGTTGAGCAGCAGACCAATGTTGATAAGGATATAGTAAAAAGTTCTTTTGAAACTCAAAAAATCTTTTTGATTGACTATAGGCAAAATAGTAAACCGCCTGTCTATCATCCACCCAATACATATTTTAATCCCTACCTCTCTTCCCTCGACTCACGAGGCCCACCATCTTTAGGTTAATCATTTAGGAGAATGGTATCGCTATGGTATTATTCCCTTTTATAAATGCAGACCTGTCAGCCGACAGGTAAGATTAAACCTAAAATTTCAAACAATGAACAAATACATCGTGTCCGCGATTTGCGGATGCCTGTTCTATGTTAATGGTTTCTCACAGGATAAAAATATTGGGGAACTGCTTAACGAAATAGAACAGAACAATACAGAGTTAAAAGGCTATCAATCTTTCATTGAAAGTCAGCAACTCGAAAACAGGAGCAACAATAATTTGCCTGACCCACAGCTTTCTGGCTTTTATTTGCCATTTGGCGACAATACAACTGGAGATTATACCGAATATCAACTATCGCAATCTTTTGAATTCCCAACGGTATATGCTGCTCGTAGCAAATGGAACGAGTCTAAATCGCAACAGTTAGCGTCAGCCTATGCTAATAAAAGACTGGAAGTCTTATTGAAAGCAAAAAATACGCTTTTGGAACTTGCTTTCTTGCAAAAGCAAAAAACTATTGAAGCAGAAAGAAAAACCCAGAGCAAGCAGGTTTTTGACCAAATCCAAAAACTTTTTGATACCGAGCAAGTAGGCATTTTAGATTTGAATAAAGCGAAAATTGCTTGGATTCAAGAGCAGTTTGTTGTGGAACAGATTGAAAGCGAAATCCAAATTTTGTTATCCAAACTCAAAACCTTGAACGGAGGCAATGCAATTGATGGTATTTCGTCAAGTATTGCATTACCTATCGAAGTTGGTACGGTAGATAATCTTTGGCAGGAAAAATTAGCGAAAGACCCTTTACTACAAGAATTAAAGGCTAATGAATCTGCATCTCGTCAAAAAGTAAAACTGGAAAAAAACAAGGTGCTGCCAAACGTGGCACTTGGCTATAATTATCAAGGCGTTAGCGGTAGTCATTATTCTGGGTTTTATGGCGGTGTTTCAATTCCACTTTGGAGTAGCAAGAACAAAGTAAAAGCTGCCGAAGCGAATTATGAGTATCAACAGTCCAACACGCAGGTAGTTACCACTTCGCTTTATACACAATTTCAAAAAACCTATAATCGATACGAATTGATACTCGAAAAATTTAATGAGTATCAAACCACTATGGGCAATTTAAATAGCGAGCAACTGCTTTTTAAGGCTTATATGTTGGGCGAGTATTCGTTTATGGATTATTACGTGGAGCTTCAGTTTTATCGGAATGCATCAGATAAAATGCTGCAAATGGAAAAGGAACTGCAACTGCTTCAAGCACAATTATTAAAACATCAGTTATAAATTTTTAAACATACAATTATGAAATCGAAGATTCACGAATACCAAAACAAATATTTAGCAATGAGTAAAATTTCAAAATCAATATTCGCAATAGCAATCGCATCAACATTTTTAGTAACCTCTTGTCGAGAAACAAAAACCGAAAATACTGACGACCACGGTCACGAGCATAATGAGGATGGTAGTCATACGGAAGAAACCATAGAGCTAGAAGAGTTTAAAGTAGGAACTGATTCTATGGAAACAAAAACAGAGGAACACGGGCACGACCACGATTCAGAAGGGAATCATACAGATGATGATTCTGACACCCACAAACACGATGATGAGTCAGAACACCACGACCATTAAAATTCAAATAAATACCAAAGATGAAATATATAATAATAGTGCTCGCCTTTTTGGCAATGTCCTGTAATAACACGGCAGAAGACGCACACGCACATAATGAAGATGGTAGTCACGTGGGAGAAGAAATTCCTCGCTTGTCCCATACTATCTGGACCGATAAAACAGAATTGTTCGTTGAATTTCCTGCGCTTATTGTGGGTAACGGAAGCAAATTCGCAGCCCACTTTACCGTGTTGAATGAACATCAGCCCGTTAGAAACGGTTCGGTAACAGTTAGTTTGATAAAAAACGGAAAAGGAATCAGAAATACTGTAGACGCGCCTTCATCCCCAGGCATTTTTTCGCCTGCCATACAACCGAAAGAAGAAGGAAACTATCAATTGATTTTTGAATTAACTACACCTGAATATTCAGATAAAATAACAATTGACGATGTTACGGTTTATGCTAATATAGATGAAGCCATAAAAGCTTTGGGTACGGAAGAAGAAGATGAGGGCATCTTGTTTTTAAAGGAACAAGCTTGGAAAATCGATTTTCAAACCGCACCTGTCGTTTCGGGTAAAATTTACGATGTCATCAATACATCCGGTGTTTGGATGCCATCGCCAGGTTCAACAAAGTCCTTGGCAGCAAAATCTAATGGTGTGGTAGATTTTAAAGTGAATAACCTTACGGAAGGCACAGCGGTAAAACAAGGTCAGCTTTTGATGAGCTTGAACAGTCAAGGTTTGGCATCCAACAATTTGAGTACTGATATCGCTTCCGCAAAAGCGACATTCCAACAGGCCAAATCGGAATATGAAAGGAAGAAAGAGCTATACGAATCCAAAATAGTTCCGAAATCCGAATTTGAGAAAGTAGAGAGCAGTTTCGAGATAGCCAAAGCCAACTATCAATCATTGGTATCTGGTGTCTCGGGCGGAAGCAAACAAATACGAGCACCTTTTGATGGCTTTATCAAGTCCATAACAGTTTCAAATGGCGATTACGTAGAACAAGGCATTGCGCTTGTAACCGTTGGGACGCATCAATCCAGAGTTTTAAAAGCGCAGTTAGCACCCAACTACGGACTTGCGATAGGCAATGTACAAGGTATATGGTATCAGGATAATGATAACCAATGGAAAGACGTAACTGATGCCGAGGGAAAAATCCTTTCGATTGGAAAGGATGTGGAGCGTGAAAACCCATTGATTTCAGTTTTTGCACAAGTAAATGCCGAGGTCGATATGCCAGAAGGAAGCTTAACACCTGTTCAAATTGCAATGGGAAATGCTACCCAAAATACTACGATTCCTGTTAATGCCTTATTGGAAGATTATGGAAGTTATTCCGTCATCGTACAGCTTTCAGGGGAAAGTTTTGAAAGACGACCTGTGAAAATAGGAAAGCGTAATGGCGAGAATGTAGAAATTATTCAAGGCTTACAAGTTGGCGAAGTGGTAGTAACCACCGGAGCATACCAAGTTAAAATGGCTTCAATGTCTGGTTCAACACCTGCACACGGTCACGAACATTAAAAACGAAGAGAAATGTTAAACAAAATATTATCAATTTCACTTCAAAACAGATTGCTCATTCTATTGGGAGCGGTTGCATTGAGTGTATTGGGCATTTATTATGCACGTACTATGAACGTCGATGTATTCCCAGACCTTACAGCTCCAACGGTAACCATTCTTACCGAAGCGCACGGAATGGAATCTGAAGAAGTAGAAAAATTAGTGACCTATCAATTGGAAACAGCCTTAAACGGTTCGCCAAATGTGAGACGAATCCGTTCGTCATCGGCAGCGGGAGTTTCCATTGTTTGGATAGAATTTGAATGGGGAACCGATATTTATCGCGCGCGCCAAATTGTAAGTGAACGCATCCCGATGGTAAGGGAGAATTTACCCGAAGGAATTGGAGCACCAACAATGGCACCCATTTCATCCATTATGGGCGAGATAATGTTATTGGGCGTAACGTCCGATAGTTTATCGCCTATGGAATTACGAACCTTATCAGATTGGACAATCAGACCACGTATAAAAGCGATTGGCGGTATTGCAAATGTGGTGGTCATTGGTGGCGATTATAAGCAATACCAAGTATTTGCCAATCCTGAAAAGATGAAGTATTACGATGTGAGCCTCTCTGAATTGGTAGAACACGTAAAGGAGGCCAACAAAAATGCTCCTGGTGGTGTGATAAACCAATATGGAAATCAATACATCATAAAGGGAAGCGGTAGAGCCTATGCGTTGGAAGATTTACAGGAAGCTGTCCTAAAGCAAGTGAATGGTCAAACCATCAAAATAAAAGATGTTGCTACGGTTCAAATTGGCGCTGCCGATAAAATTGGCGATGGTTCATTAAATGCAAAACCCGCTGTGATTCTGACCATTTCAAAACAACCCGATGTCAACACTTTGGAACTGACAGACCGATTGGATGAAGCGATTGCAGACTTGGAAACAACCTTGCCAAAAGGTGTCAATATCAAAAGTCAAATCTTTAGACAGTCCGATTTTATTGATGCTTCCATCAGTAATTTGAATCAAACTTTGTTAGAAGGTGCATTTTTTGTAATGATTATCCTGTTCATCTTTTTAATGAATTGGAGAACGACCTTAATTTCCCTATTGGCAATTCCCATTTCATTATTGGTATCCATCATCATTTTAAAATGGCTGGGCTATACGATAAACACAATGAGTTTGGGTGGAATGGCCATCGCCATTGGTGCATTGGTGGATGATGCTATTATTGATGTGGAAAACGTCTATAAACGCTTACGCGAAAATATTAGAAAACCAAAGGCAGAACGTCAATCTACGATTACGGTCGTGCGAGATGCTTCCGTAGAAATACGAAGCTCAATCATCATCGCAACCTTGATTATTATTGTGTCTTTTGTACCGTTATTCTTTTTAAGCGGAATGGAAGGACGTTTGTTGCAACCGCTGGGAATAGCATTTGTAACATCTGTTTTAACCTCATTAATTGTCGCTGTAACGGTAACACCAATTTTGTGTTCTTATTTATTGGATAATGAAAAACTACTCAATAAACAAGCAGAAGGTACTCGTGTGGAACGTTGGCTACAGAAACATTATGGCAACCTCTTGGTGCGTGCGACTAAAATACCCAAAACCATTATAGGCGTAACGGTCATTGCATTTGTATTAAGTCTCTTGGTTGTAACGCAATTGGGAAGAAGTTTCCTGCCAGAATTTAATGAAGGCTCTTTGGTCATTAGTGTGGTTGGTCCGCCCGGAATGTCTTTGCAAGAAAGCAATAAGACTGGAAAGTTGATAGAGACCCTATTACTGGATATGCCCGAAGTGGAGGTCGTAACACGAAGACAAGGTCGTGCCGAACTGGACGAACACGCACAAGGCGTTAATGCTTCGGAAATTGATGTGCCTTTTGTCCTCGAAGACAAAACCAAGGAAGAATTCTTTGAAGAAGTCCGAAACAAATTAAGCATCGCACCTGGTGTTAATATCACATTGGGACAACCCATCGCACACCGTATTGACCATATGCTTTCGGGTACACGAGCAAATATTGCCATAAAGATTTTTGGGTCAGATTTACAACGTTTATTTGAAGTAGGGAAAAGTGTAGAGCAGAACATAAAGGATATTGAAGGATTGGCAGATGTTGCGGTTGACCAACAAATTGAAGTGCCACAAATACGTATCAAACCCAAACGCCAGATTTTGTCGGCTTATGGAATGACGGTCGGAAATTTAATGGAACAAGTAGATATTGCTTTTGCAGGCGAAGAAGCAGGCGAAATTTATGAAGGACAACAATATTTTGACTTGGTAGTGCGCTATGAGAAACCGTTTCGAGATAATATTGAAAACATTAATAAAACCTTGATGAGTTTACCGAATGGCGGACAAACTACATTAGGCGAGTTGGCAACTGTTCAATCGGTAAGCAGTCCAAACACCATCAATCGGGAAGATGTACAACGAAAGATTGTGGTCGCAGCCAATGTTCAAGGTAGGGATTTACGTGGTGCTGTTAACGAAATAAAGGAAGTTGTGGGCAATAATGTAAATATGCCGGAAGGCTATCGTGTACAATATGGTGGACAGTTTGAAAGTGAATCAAAAGCGTCACAATTACTGATGATTACAGCAATTCTTGCAATAGCAATTATTTTCCTGTTGTTGTATTATGAATTTAAGGATGTAAAATTGGCATTTGTTGTATTGATTAATCTGCCTTTGGCCTTAATTGGTGGAATTTTGATTGTGTACTTCACTTCGGGTATCATCAGCATTGCAGCAACAATAGGATTCATCAGTCTCTTCGGAATAGCAACCCGTAACGGAATTTTATTGGTTTCCCGTTATGAAGATTTGAGAAAGGAAGGAATGCAAGGCTTTCAATTAATAAAGAAAGGTGCATTGGATAGATTGAATCCCATATTAATGACTGCCTTTACCACAGGGCTGGCATTGATACCATTGGCCTTAAAAGGTGGCGAACCTGGAAGTGAAATTCAAAGCCCAATGGCCGTTGTAATTTTAGGCGGTTTGCTTTCAGCGACCATTTTGAATTTAGTGGTTATTCCTTGTGTGTATCAGTTGGTTCTGAAAAAGGAAAAATAGCAAACGAATTACAATTAAAAACCTTCTTACTATGGTAGGAAGGTTTTTTTATGCATTAATTTTATAAGTCCACTCAGCACATTGCCGCTTCATTCTGAGAAAAGCCCCTACAAAATTCTATAGAGGCTGCTGGACATTCCAATTTTGTTAGTTGCCCTCGCTCAACGAGAAGCTTCCGTCACCATTAAAAGAGCTGAGGCTGATTGTAACCGACCATATGCCAGACGCACCAGCATCAGTCACCCCAGAAAACGAATCCGGTTCTGAGGCACCATCAAGAGACCTGTTCAATACAGTATTTCCGTCTGCATCCAAAACCAGCATATTAAAAGTGCCTTCGGCTGAGGCGGTTATATCCGCATTATAGTCCGCTGTGGTCAAATTGTTCATCCAGAGGAACGTCCTTGTGGCGCTTCCACCGTTACCAGTGAAGTCACCGTCCACATCCCCATTAAAATCGTTACCATCATCAAACAAAACAGTTCCGTTGACACTCACCTGAGCCATCGTGTCACTATCATCATCGTCACTACAGCCTACAAAGGCCGTGGTAGCGACAATTGTTAAAAGCATAAAATAGAATTTCGTAATTCTCATAATTCATTAAGATTTGGTTATCATATATAAAACAAACTTAAAGGGAAAAACCCTATCCTTAGTATTTAATTTTTAATCTATAATTTGAATATTCATTCTTGTAAACTGTTTAAAACCCATTCAGCACATTCCCCTACATTCCACGCTTGCCTGCCGAAAAAGCAGGCAATCACTTCATTACAGGAAAAGAGCTTCTCTACAAAAGTCTTGGACACAATCCCCAATTCCAGCTTTCCATTCGGTTAACCCTTCCCGCTGCGCTGGGAAGAAACACTTCATTTCAGAGCCAAAATTGTGTAGTAATTTCACCTTAAACCCATCAGCACATTCAAAAAGTCTAATTATTTTTTAATTCAGTTATATTGTGAGAAATTTTAGCTTAAATGGAAAAACTAACAGAAAATAGAACCATTGAATTACTGATGCCTCATTTGGTTCAACAAGGTTATGAAATAGAAAGTTTCTGTCTTGGCCAAACGAGAGGGTATGATATTGTTGCGAACAGAAAAAGTGAAAAATTACTTATTGAAGTAAAAGGCGCAAAAGCACACAAGGATTCGCCAACAAAGCGACGAGATTATTTCAACTCTGGACAGATTAAAACCCATTTAGGTAAAGCAATTATCAAATGCTTAGAAACCAAAGTTGCTTTTCCAAATGCAAAAATTGCCATTGCTCATCCCGAGGATGAACAAATAAGAAAAGCAATAGCCAGTATTATTCCTGAGTTGAATAAGATAGGCATACGGCATTATTGGGTTAATGCTAATGGAACAGTAACTCTTGAAAAATAATTTATTTTGAACACAGTAACAAATTCCAAACTATCCTCTTTATTTCATTTCTTGAAAGAAAATAGGGCTTATAATAAGAAGGTGCAATCCAATTCTTATAATCTGTTTTTAGCACCGTTCGATTCTCTTGAAGATAAATTATATTCAGCTCTTCATCACGTAGCGAATACCCAAAGCCAACCTAAAATTGATATTCTCGCACCTTTTTTTCAAAAAGTATATTCCAATAAATCCCAGCTTCATAGTTTTAAGACATTCATCGATTTTCTAACAGATAAAGAAAACGATGTTCATAATTATGAATCGCTTTACTATGGTATGTTGAGACAAAAAGGTTGGGGTAATAAAACGTCTGCATTGTTTGCCAAAACCATTTATCATTTACATAATGGTGCGTATGGATTTCAAAATCCAATATGGGACGATGCACCGAAAACCATTGACAAAGAAGAAAAAATCTTCTTGCCTGTAGATGCTGTAATTGAAGCAATTTTCCATAGTATTGACCCCTCTATTAAGTGGAATTTCCATAAAATTAATAAACTTCTACAGGATAATTATTCCTCAGAAGAAATGGAAGTTTGGGACGACCTTTGGTTCTGGGGATTTATAAACCAACGTGGTTCCGGTCTAACAAGAGAATTTATTTGGAACGAATCCAAATATTGGGCATTACTTGAGACTGAAAAGAATGGTGTTGTGATTGAAGAGATAAAATTGAAATCGTTGCAATTCCTTTCCATATTGAACCCAAAACAGTAACATATGTATTTGCTATTATCATATTCTAAGTTTGTCTGAATTTAGATAGGCTTAATTTCCAATTATTACCACTTAATCTATATAGTGGCAATAATTTGTTTTCAAATATTCACCACTTTTTTGTATTTTTGGCAAAGTTTTGATTTTTAACTATGCCAAAGATTATTGAAAATAAATTGATAGAAGCTTTCAAAGACCGTAGTTCTTTTGATAGGGATGCGCTATATAACTTCTATCTGGATTTCGAACCAGATCTAAAAGAAAGTACATTTAGTTGGCGAATTTATGACCTGAAGAAAAAGGACATAATTAAAACCATTGGTCGTGGACTTTATGTTATTTCCTATAAACCTAAATATAAACCTCTTCTATCAGATAGTGTGTTCAAAATAGCCCGTAAAACCAATGAGCGTTTTGAAGATATAAAATATGCCATTTGGGAAACCCAATGGCTCAATGAGTTTTCTCAGCACCAGGCGTCAAATCAAATAATTGTCGTCGAAGTAGAAAAAGAGTTTGTAGACTCACTCTATTACTATCTAAATGATAATCTAAGAATGGATTTTTTCCTAAATCCAGATGAAAAGGAAATCCAATTCTATATTTCAGAAAGTAACGTGCCGGTTATCATTAAACGTTTGGTGACAAGGGCACCCATACAAAAAATAAAAAATAAAAAA
Source organism: Psychroserpens sp. Hel_I_66 (assembly GCF_000799465.1). Classification (NCBI taxonomy): domain Bacteria; kingdom Pseudomonadati; phylum Bacteroidota; class Flavobacteriia; order Flavobacteriales; family Flavobacteriaceae; genus Psychroserpens; species Psychroserpens sp. Hel_I_66. The sequence continues at coordinate 3,443,483 of NZ_JUGU01000001.1, forward strand.
GCGGTAGTGCCCATTGCAACACTTGAAAAGATTATGGTGGACCTGTTTGCAGATGAAAATCTGCTACATTTTTACCAAGGTTCTGAAATGGTAAACATCTACGAAAAAATAATTGATAGATATAGCATCAATTTTACAAAGTTGTTCAGCTATGCCAAAAGGCGCAAAAAGGAACAGGAAATAAAGCAATTTATAAGCAACCACATTTCAAATTTTTTAGAAGATATTCAATATGATTAACAACAAAAGTTTTGAAAAGGAATGGCTGAATGGCTTCCGTGCAAAAAAGGAACATAAGGGTATCGATGTAACTATATTGGAAAAAATGGTTCACGCACTATCATTACTCGAACATTTAAAAGTTTCAGGACTCGATTTTGTTTTCAAAGGGGGAACATCACTTGTGCTTTTGCTAAAAGAAGGGAACCGATTTTCTATTGATATCGATATTATTTCCAGCGTTGAGCGTGATAAATTAGAAGAAATTTTGGATGCAGTTGTAGCCAATTCACATTTCAAAAAGCACGTGCTTAATGAGCATAGAAGTTATAAGGAAGGTGTTCCGAAGGCACATTACACCTTTGAGTTCGAGTCGGTATATAATCCAAACGTTCCTGGAACCATTCTATTGGATATCCTTTTTGACAGTCCGCACTATCCAGAACTTATAGAATCGCCCATTGAAACACCTTGGCTTTCCATTGATGGAACTGCTACAACAATTACTACGCCTTCGGTAAACGCTATTTGTGGCGATAAGCTAACAGCTTTTGCACCAGATACCATAGGCATACCATACTACAAAGGCGACCAATTATTTGCAATGGAAATCTGCAAGCAATTGTTCGACTTGGGAAAACTTTTTGAAAATATTACTGATGTAGCAATGGTAAAGAAAAGTTTTTCAGCTTTCGCGAAAGCAGAACTATCCTATCGAAGTTCAGACAAGGATTTTAGTAAAAGGAAACTCAATGAAAAGGATGTGCTATGGGATTCTATAAATACTTGCGCCATTATTGCTAAAAGAGAGCGCAATCCAACCGCTGAAGCAAAAAAGAAATTTGCAGATTTAAGTTCTGGCATACGAAGCTTTGGTGGCGCATTTTTAATGACAGGGAACTTTAGGATTGAAGAAGCATTGGCTGCCTCGGCCAGAGTAGCCTATTTGAATGCTATTCTTCTACAAAAAGAGGATGTTGAAATAGAATATTATGAGAATCAGGATACAAAGGAACTGGCTATAAAAAATCCAGATTGGGACTTTTTGAACAGATTAAAACGCCAACCCGATAAATCTATATTTTATTATTGGTACAAGGCGGTAGAACTATTGTAAATTAACGTGAATGGAATTAAAGTATATTATAGAAATCTGTGTCGCTATCGACATCGCAATTTTGGGTATAGCATATCCTATTATCGTGGATAAAATATCCAATATAGGCCACAAGTTTTCATCAAACTATTTGGCCAATGCTTTTGAAAATGAATTTCCGCAGACAAAACTTTTTGGTGTTTTTCCGGGAAGGTCAAGAAGAATAACAGTATTTGAATGGGTTTTGTTCTTTACAATCGGCTCTTTTATATTCTTAATATTAGACCGTGAACCTCTTTTTTGGAAAGATAATTGGATAATGCAAAACTCAGCAAAACTTCTAACGCTATTCTTAACATTATCATTGGTTGTCATTTTTATTATTTGGTTAGATAAGGTTTCACTGTACAATGGCAAGTCTACACGTTTGCTTACCTATATAATTTCCGAATACCGAAAGCTAAAAAAAGACCAAGATGATAAATACCATTTCAAAATTATCAATGAACTGGCAATATTTGCCATTAGAACACAGGATAAAGGTTTAGAAGAAACATTGGTTGACTTCTACACGGAAGAATTCAATAATTACCGTTCGAACTTTATACGTCCCAGAGAAGCAGAAAAACCTGATGGGTTTGAAAATTTTAAAGTTGAGTTTAATCACGAATTCCATTATGGTATCAGGGAAATCATTAGAGAAGTTGCTAAAGGTAGAAATGAAGACTTGCAAAGTCTCGAATATTTTGTTGTAAGTGGCGTATGGTTGATGGGACAGGGCATATTTGAAACACCCATCTCAAATGACACCTATAAAGAACTTTGGAGGAATGTTGTACTCATATCAAACAATCCCAAATTTGTAGGTAACTATTGGAGTACGGCACATCAATATTTTAGTTTTGGATTGCAACAAGTCTATGGCACAGATTATAATTTTGAGACTAAAAAATACGATAATCAGTCATTAATAGATAAAAGAGACAGCGAAAGAAAACGTTTTTTTGAGTTTCACTTGGCATTGGGAGGCCTATTGATATACCAGAAAAACTATGAAGCCCTTAAAAAATTATTTACATACACACAAAACCAGCCACCTAAATATGTTCTGCTGCCAAATAATATGACTGAGATTTTTACGTGGTTCAGTAGTTTTAAAGATGAGTTTGGCAGAGGTTATTACCCTATTGATTTATCATACCCTTTTCCAGGATTGGATAATTTAGGAAACAGAAGGCGTGTTACATTCTACATCTGTCAGTATTTGACGTTGCTTTTTCTAAGACAGTTTAAACTGCCAGAACACAATACCTACGACAATTTTACAGGACAACCTACATTACCTCAAGCCGAAGTGTTAGAATTACTACGTTGGCAAGAGTCCATAAACTATTTCAGGTTTTGTTTAAAAAAGGTGTTGAAAGATAAAAATCTCTTAAATACTATATGATATGAAAAAGAAGGAGATAAAGAAGCTAAAAAAGAAGTCATCAAAATTTATTGATGTTCTCGAATCATCAATTGAAGAGGCTATTGAGGATGCAAGATTAAATGCGGATATTGACTACGAAAAAGAATGGGAATTTTATGAAAAATCTAAAGGTGCAATAGTTGGAGCATTAGAAAAGTTTGATAGTATTCAAAATTCAGAGAAGGATTTTGAAGGAGAGCCTACTATTTCCTTCGGTGTAAACGGTACAATGAATTTATTTCAAAAATCTGCATTTACAACTGGAGATATTCCACATCTAAATGCAGACACGATATTATCCCAGCAGATAGTTTACCAGAACATCAATTATTATATTCCCAACGCATTTTTATCAGCTCGGAAAAAGAGGTATCTTCTTCGTAAAGAAGATTTAGTAAAAGGGATAGAAAAATTGGGTTTTGATACGGACACAGATATTATGGTAGCAATGAATCTTAATGTTTATGGAATTGATGACTTCCAGAAGATTGAGGAATATATTACCAGAGTACCATCTACAGGGCTCAAAAATGTACTGTTTGTTTTGCCAAAAGCCGATTTGCCTATCTTAAAACATAAAGAACTTGAGGTTAGTGAACAGCAAGAACATCAATTGGGCATATTAGATGATGATAGAAAAATCTACGGTTCTTTAATCGACCTAACACAAGATGCCAATGCGAATCAAAGAGAAAAATGGAAAAATTCAAACATTGATTTTGCGACCGATTTAAAAGTACAGTTAACTATAGCTTTTATTACTGAAGTTGTTTGGAAAGCCAATGCTAATGTAGTTCAAATTAATATTGAAACTTCATTAAAGGAACAGGGCATCGTAAATGAGCTGTCTGATATAGAGAAGTTGGTGCCAAAAAAGGAAACCAATGATTGAGTTCAGAAACCCTCATCATATAGAACCACCAGGCGTTTTGAGACAAATTCTGTCTCATCCCGCAAATGACACAGAAGTTATTGAACTTGCAGTTTTTCAAGAACATCGTTACGCATTTTTCTATTGGAACAAATGGATGCAAGACAATAAACCTAAGAATCCACCTTGTTTGGTTTCATTGGATTGGCATCAGGATTTATGCTATCCGTGTGAAACAGAAAGAGAATGGTTAGATAAATTAGATTTAACGAGTGATGCAGAAGTGTCTTTATTTTCTTGGGCAAAACTTGCGGGCAATAATGATGGCCATATATTATGTGCGGCATATCTTAACTTGATTGGCGATATTTATGTGCATTGTAGACAAGAAATGGGTCGAAATACTTGGCAAGATGAAGAATTGACAGATACCTATGGCAACAAGCACACCATCAAAAAATTCAAAACTTATGAAGCATTACAAGAAGCACTGTTGACGTCGTCAGAGACGTCCGTGTTTTTTGATATTGATTTGGATTTCTTTTCTGTAAAGAACGGTCTAAGTGATGGCTCGTTTGAATTCACTTATCTGCAAGAACAAGAAATACGCGCAATGTTAGATAAAGACCATCCGTTAATCAGTTGGATTTTTGAGCGGATAAAAGGGTTTACTATTGCAACAGAACCAGAACATTGCGGTGGGCTTTTAAAAAGCAACAAATTTCTTGACCTAATTAGTGACATTTATTTCAACCCAGAGTTGTTTGCCCAAAAATGTAATTGGAAATGGAAGCCTAAGTATTAATAATCCACTCAGCACATTCCCCTACATTTCGCGAAAATCTACATTTCGGGAAAAGAGCTTCACTACACACGTCTTGGACACAATCCCCAATTTCAGCTTTCCATTCCGCTAAATCTTCCCGATACTCTGGGAAGAAACACTACATTCCAGAGCCAAATTTGTGGATTAAGTTTACTTTTATATTCAATAAAAATACTTGTGCTACTCATTGAAGCAACCAGATAAATTTATATTTGTTTTTTTTTAAATAGTTAACTGCGAGCTGAAACAATGAATGTAAAGCATTATAAAGTCAAAAATGCAATTTTGCAAAAGTATATTGACGGCTATTATTTTATGGACAAAGAAAAGTCAGAATTACCAATTCAATATCTAAGTTTCCCAAGTAATTTATGCTTTGTCAGTACTACTCAAAATTCAAATGTAAAAATAGGGCAAGAAAAAATTATCATAACACCTTGTAAAAAGAATAAAATTGTAACAGATTTGGTAGTTAGATATTCTAAGCCTTTTGAAATTTTATTTCAAAAACCTGCAAATGAGATAACGATTAAGTTTAAACCTTTAGGGATTAATCGTTTCGTTTCAAATGTTTCAGATTATTTTGTAAGTGGTCATTATATGGATTTTCAACCATTTGATGATTTAAATTTGGAAATGCAATCCATCTTTGGTATTGCAAATAGAGACGAGCAAATCGTGCGACTTGAAAGTTATTGGTTATCTAAATTTAAGAATGTTAAATTGGATAGATTAGAAAGCATAATTACTGATATAGAAAGCGAACAGAGTATTGCTGAAATTTCAAAAAAACATCAAATATCAAGACAATATTTAAGTAGAATTTGCTTAAAAAATCTCGGTAAATCCCCTTCGGAGTATCGTAAGGTGTTCAAATTTAGAAGAGCGCTTGAGGATTTTAAAAAGGTAAATAACCTAACAGAGCTTTCCTACGAAAGCCTCTTTTATGACCAATCCCATTTCATAAAAGACTTTAAATCTCTAACCAACATTAACCCAAGTTTGTTTTTCAAAAAGATAGATTCAAATAAAGAATTTGTATGGCTCTTCTTATAGTTGTTTCCATTTTTACAATTTTGTCATTTAGAATAATCTTTAATTTGTAGTAAATATTTTATTACAATATATAATGAAGAAGTTTCTAAGCTTAATACTTCTATTCGGGGTTACCTTTAATTTATATTCCCAAAAAATACAGGTTGACTTAATCGAGCCTTTCATTAATCAACTAATGAAGGATTTTGAAGTCACGGGTCTTTCTATAGGTATTGTAAAAAATGATTCCATTATTTATTCAAAAGGATATGGTACTAGAAAAATCAATGAAAACTTACCTGTTAATCAAAACACAATCTTCGGAATAGGTTCAATTTCTAAATCCTTCACAGCTTTAACTCTAGGAATACTTGTTGATGAAGGAAAAATAAGTTGGGATGACAGGGTAAAAGACTATCTGCCTTATTTCGAATTGTACGACCCATATGTTTCAGAAAATTTCACCATCAGAGATTTGCTTACACATCGAAGTGGACTCAAAGAAATTAGCGGAGGAACATTATGGTATCATTCAGAATTATCAAGAAAGGATATTATCAAAAAAATAAAATATTTAGAACCAGTATCAGGATTTCGAGAAAAGCCGGCCTATCAAAATATAATGTATCTCGTTGCAGGGGAAATAGTAAGCGAGGTTACTGGGATAAGTTGGGATGAATTTCTTAAAAATAGAATATTTGATAAACTTGATATGACAAATAGTACTTCTATTTCTTCCGTTAGAGAATCAAATAAAAACTTAGCATTCCCACACGTTTGGAATGAAAACTTTAAGAAAATATTCGTAAATCAAGAGAAAGGAGACAATCTCGCACCAGCAGGTTTTATATACTCTTCATCCAATGAGATGATTAACTATATGAGGATGTTGCTCAATGATGGAGTTTTTAAGAAAGATACTATTATAAGCAAATCAACTCTTAAAGAAATTTTCAAACCTCAAATAATATATCCTATTCAAGGTTCACCTTTTGGTAATGAGTTCACTTCATACGGCTTTGGTTGGTGGGTTACACCGAGAAATAATGACAAGCTTATTGAACATAATGGAGGTATTGATGGAATGCACGCAAAACTTTTTATGATAAAGAATTTAAACATAGGGGTCATTATTCTAACAAATATTTCAAAAGAGCCAGCTGCTTTTCTATTAAAAGCTAAATTACTCGAGCAAATATTTGAAGATAAATCCCTTGATTTTTATGAGACCGTAAAAGGGTATAGAGATAGAAGAGTAAATGGTGCACCGAAAGTCAGAACAAAGGTTAATAATACATCACCATCAGTTGAAATAAATAATTATGGGGGAATATACACAGACAAAATGTATGGAGACATTAGCATAAAACCTTTAAATAGAAAAGAACTAGAGATTTCTTTTTCACACTCTTCTATATTTAAAGGAAAGTTAGAACATTGGCATTTTGATACATTCAAAATTGATTGGTATGATATTAGAGTACCTGATGGATACTTAACGTTTAACTTCAATTCTAATAGAGAAATATTAGGAATATCATTTGAACAAGGAAGCCTGCTTGATGTTGATTTTAGCGAAATCAATGTCTTAAAAAAGGAATAAATACACAATTATGAGAAAAATAATTTTAGTAACCATAATACTTCTTCAAGTCTGTTCTATGAAAGGACAAACATCCTTAAAAGAAATCGGGCTTAAAGCTGGAAAATATGAAGTAGGCTTTAAACATTATACAGTCAATGATAGCACAAGAAACTATCGGATTCATAATGAGTTTAACAATCGACTTATCAAGAGACCCATTCCAATAAGTATTTGGTATCCGACTACTAAAACGAATAATATTTCTAGCAAATTGACTGTATTAGATTACTTACAGGTTTTAAAAGAAGAAGAAGAATGGAAAAATTTACCAAATTATTTTTTGTTAGATTGGTTTAAAGACTTGTCAAACACACCAGAAAATAAAGCGCATCTTACTGAGAAAACTACAGCTTTTTTAAATTCCAAACCTTTAAACGAAGAGTTTCCAATTGTTGTATACGCACCAAGTTATCAAGCCTCTTCAATTGAGAACTTTTCGTTATTTGAATATTTAGCCAGTAATGGCTTCGTTGTTATATCAAGCCCTTCAAGAGGAACAGATACACGTTGGTTAGAAGGAGCAACCACAAAAGATATGGAAACGCAATCAAGAGATGTAGAGTTCCTTATAAAAGAAATTCACAGCTACAAAAATATTGATTCGGAAAAAGTGGCATTAATGGGATTTAGTTTTGGTGGGTTATCAAACGCTATTACAGTTATGAAAAACAAGAATATAAGTGCAGTTGTAAGTTTGGATGGAGCTGATAGGTACAATTATCCTGTTTTGGAAAAATCACCTTTTTTTAATTTAGATAAATTTGTCATTCCTTACATCCATTTTGCCCAAGAAGAGATTCCAAAAGAAGTTCTAACCAATGATAAAATTCCCGAAGAATTAAACTACAAATTTCAATTGTATGACTCTTTGAAGTATAGCAATGTTTATAGATATAGATTTCACGACCTTACACATTCCTATTTTAGTTCGTTCGGTGTCTTATTCGCTGATAGGGATAAAAGGCAAGATAAAAGTGATGAAAAAATAATGGCTTCCTATAAACTGCTTTGTCAACACACCTTACAGTTCTTAAATGCAACACTAAAAAATGAGGAAAATGCTATTGATTTCATTGAAAATAGTGTTGTGGAAAATGGCTTTTCCGAAACTTTGATTTCGAAACAAACAAAAAAGGCTATCGAGAAGGATTTTATCTATAAGGATTTTAATGATTTAGCATATAAACAAGACTATCAAGATTTAATCAGTTTATATAAAAAAACTATTGCTGAATATCCAAATCTTCAACTTCAAGAAGGAATGCTAAATATGTTAGGATTGCGATTGTCATTTAATCCTAACAAGAAAGAACAAGGATATAATGTCATTTTATTAGCATTACATCTTTACCCAAAATCAGCAAATTTATATGATAGTTTAGCTGAAGCATATTTTTATAATAAGGATTACCCTAACGCTATTATAAATTACGAAAAGTCCTTGGAATTAAATCCTGCAAATCAAAATGCAATTGATAGATTGAAACAAATTAAGCAATAAAACCAGCAGTTAACAACAAATAAAAAGAATTGTAATCTTGTTTTCATAACCCACTCAGCACATTCCCCTACATTCCACGCTCGCCTGCTGAAAAAGCAGGCAACCACTTCATTCCGTGAAAAGAGCTTCATTACAAAGGTCTTGGACACAATCCCCAATTTCAGCTTTCCATTCCGCTAACCCTTCCCGTCCCGATAGTTATCGGGATTGGGAAGGAACACTACATTCCAGAGCCAAAATCGTGAACTAAGTCCGCTTTTTTAATCGGAAAGCCATCGGCTTGATTTTCTTAACAGGATTTTCGGCGCGGTCTTCTTGAGCCCTCACTCGAAAATCCTTAAAAACCAAACCGCT